>CAZKTN010000029.1:6305-21202 GCA_964555705.1 uncultured Isosphaeraceae bacterium
CGCAGCCGGGCAGGGTCGTACATGTATGCCGTCACGTACTGGCACAGCGGCATCAGCGGCATGTCCTCCTCCACGAGGATGCGCTCCGCCTCGCGCAGCAGCGCGGCGCGCTTCGGCCGGTCGAGCTCGGCTGCCGCCGCATCAAGCAGCGCGTCGTACGTGGGATTGCTGTATGCGCGGTCGTTGTTGCCGTCGGTCGAGCGGTTGAGCTCGAGGAACGTCGTGGGATCGGGGTAGTCGCCGAACCACCCGCCGCGTCCAACCATGAAGTTGCCCGTGCGCAGGTCCTCCTTGGCGAACTTGCCGTCCTTGCCTCGCAGCTCGCATTCCACCCCCAGCGTCTCGCGCCACATCTGCGCCATCGCAAGTGCGTTGTCGCGTGTGCGCGGGTTGCCGGTCATGTAGAGGATGTCGACCACCGGGAAGCGCCGGCCCTGCGCGTCCTCCACGCGGCCGTCGCCGTCGCGGTCGCTCCACCCCGCGGCGGCAAGCTCCGCGCGCGCCGCGTCAGGGTCGTACGAGAGCCCTGCGGGCGGCTCGTACCAGTCGAATGCGCCCGCAGGCACGAGCGACCCCGCCACCCGCTCGCGCAGGCGGGTGACCTTCTCGGTGATCGCCCGCTTGTCGACCGCACGCGCAAACGCGCGCCTCACACGAGCGTCGGCGAACGGGTTCGGCCGCCCGTCAGCGAGCGCCGGCCTGCAGTTGAAGTTCCAGAAGTCGGTGCCGAACGCAGGGAGCACGTGCACGTCGCGCCGCTCGCCAGGCCCCGGATCCGGAAGCGCCGCCATCGCCTCGTCTTCCCCCAAGCCGGACTCGCGCAGCGCGCGCCACTGCGACGCATGCCGCTCGAGCCATGCGCGCTGCTCGTCGGCCATGTCTGCGCGGTACTCCACGGTGAGGTCGCTGATCCAGTCGACGTCGCCGGACTGGAACGCGAGCACCGCAGTGTTCGAGTCCTCGATCGGCCGCAGCTCCACCGATGCAGGGCGCGCCGCACCTCGGTTCCAGTGGTGGGGGTTCGGCTCGAACCGCATGCCGCGCTTGTAGCGCCAGTCCGTGACCATCATCGGCCCGTTGCTCACAAGCGTGCCTGGCTTGAGCCACTTTGGATCAAGTTTCACGCGACCGCTCCCGCCGTCGATGGAGAGGTGCGCCTCGAGCGTCGGCCGGTGCACCGGAAACAGCGTGGGGAACGCAAGGATGCTCGGCCAGTAGGGCGTGGGCTGCACCAGGTCGACCTCGATCGTGCGCGCATCGGGCGTGCGCACGCCGACCATGTCCCGGTACTGCAGCGGCGTGCGCGCCCACAGCTCGCGGGCCGCATCGGCACGCCCATCGGCGGGCATCGCCGCGATGCGCTCGAGCTCGCGCTGGCGCCACTCGAAGAACTCGCGCCCTCCCCGGATCATGAACAGGAACCCCGAGTAGTCCGATGCCATGTCGGGGAGCAGCGGCCGCATCCATGCCTGCGCGAAGTCCTCGCTCGTCACCGGGTCGCCGTTGGACCACCGTGCGCCCTCGCGGAGCGTGAAGGTCCACGTGCGGCCATCGGGCGAGACGGTCCACGACTCGGCCACACCGGGGACCGGGTCGCTTCCATCCGCAGATTCCGTGAACAGCCCCTCGAAGATGGACTGCGCTACGCGCACATCCTGCTGGTAGGTGATGCGCTGCGGATCGAGCGTGAAGACGTCCGGGCTGACGAACACGATCTCCGCGCGCGGCAGCGGCCGGTCGAGCGCCACAATCCCGCCCACCAGGAGGGCGAGCAGGGCGAAGGGCGCGAGCGCGCGCAGCATGATGCGTCAGCGGCCGCGCGGGCGGCTTGAGGTTCGGCCCAGGATCGTGCGGAGGTTCTCCGCCACCGACGCCACCTCGCGGAAGTCGCTGTCCGAGGCGCCTGCGCCCTTGGGCGGCGCATCCCCCATCGCCACCACCTTCGCGAGCACCGGCGAGAGTCCCTTGTTCATGGCGGCGAGCTCACCTGCCGGCGTGAGCGCAACCTGCTGCTGCAGCACGACGCCGAGCGAGCGCCACAGCGCATGCACGAGCGCAGCATCGTCGCCGCCCTTGCTGACGCGATCGGTGAGCGACTTGATCGCGTCGACCTGCGCCTTGCGAGCCTCCTTCTGGGCGGGCGCGGGAACGGTCTTGCTCGTGGCGAGCGCAAACAGCGCCTGGAAGTCGTAGGTCGCTGCCATCCATGACGACTCCGCCTGGATCGCCTGCCTCATGGCACGCACCACGATCGCGGCCTGCGCGTCGTTCATCGTCGTCTTCGAGATGGACGACGGGATCCCGCTGGCGGCCACGAGCCGCAGGGCCGGGGAGCGCTGCGAGTCAGGGTCGGCAGCCTTGCAGAGCGCGAGCACCGAGTCGGCGGTGCAGACCGCGCGCATCACCTCGAGGGCGTTGGTCGCCGAGAAGAGGTCCTTGGAGTCGACGATCTCGTTGAGCCTCGGGAGCAGCGCCTTCGAGCATTCCGACCGGAAGAGGGGGGTCGCGGTCGACTGGCTGAGCGCGCGGATCAGGTCCGATCGCGCCGAGCGCACATCGTCCTGGTCGGACCCTGCCAGCTTCACGAGATTCGTGTCCAGGAACTGGCCTAGCGCGCGCGACTCGTCAGCGGTGAGCGGCCGGGTGGCCGTGACGATCGACGAGGGCAATCGCGTGGCCTGCGCGTGCGCCGCTGTCGCTGGCACGGCAATTGCGATGCATGATGCACAGATGATGGCGTGGGCCCATCGCATGAAGGGAACGATCCTACCGAAAGGAAACGCGCTTCGCCGCACTACACTTCATCGAAGATGGCGATCGCCCCATGCCTCATTGCAGTCACCGCGTGCGTGGCGGCACCTCCGGAGGCAGCCGCGGGGCACGTCCAGGGCGCATCCGCGCAGGGGCAGTCGGCGGCAGAACTCGCGGTTGCTGCGCGGCTTGCGGATGCCTGGACGCGCGAAGGCTTCCTGATCCTCGAGCCTGCCGATGTGGTGCCCTCGGACCTCGCCTGCGGCCTGGCCATGTTCAAGGCGGCTGCGGAGCTCCGGCCCGGGGACGCAGCCATGTGGAGGCACCTGGTGAGCGCGGCGCAGCTTGCCGGTCCGATCATGCCCGAGGCGGAGGAGTTGGGCAGGTCTGCGCTCGCCATGCTCGCGAAACTTGCGCCCGAGGACCAGGCTGTGCGTCTCCAGCGCATCGTCGATGCAGTGGAGCAGCGGAACACCGCTGAGGAGCGCATCAGCGCAATCCGCTCGTTCCTTGCGCCCGATGTCGTGAACTCGATTGGCGCGCCGGTCGCGGCGCGGCTCGCCTTTGACGTTGCGCTGCTGGAGTCACGCCGCGGCAACATGGATGCCTTCGCGCAGGACATAGCGCTCGCGCTGTCGCTCTCGCCGGCGTTCCCGGCGGCAGCGCAGACGGCTGCGGGATTCTTCGCGGAGCGCTCCGACGACCCGATCGGGCAGGCGGAGCTCCTTGTCACTGCGGTGATGGCCGACCCTGGCGATGAGCGCACGCTCCAGCGGCTCGGCAACCTGCTGCTGCAGTACGGCGCCTACGGTTCGGCGGCGCGCATCTTCCGGATGGCCGGCGATGCCGCATCCGCCGCCGAGCGCTCGCAGAACGTGCAGGACGTGATCGCGTCGGATGCGGCGCTCGCGCTGTGGATGTCGGGGCGACCGGCCGATGGGCTTGAGGTGATGAAGCGACGGGGCCAGCGCCGTGCAGCTGCATTCCTCGAGTCCGTGATGCAGCAGAACCCGACGCTGACCCGCACCGAGGCTGCGGCGATCCCGCCCATGGTTCCGGTGGCGGCGACCTCCATGGAGATCGCGCTCATGAGGGCGCTTGGCGACGAGGCTGGAAGCGCAGCGAGCCGCGACAGTCTGATCACCGGCATCGTCACCTCGACGCGCCTCTCGCTCGAGCAGACGCCGCCGATGACGGATGTCGCCGCTGAGTCGCTCCTTGAGGCCGCGAACGCGCTCGCGCTGCTCGGCGGCACCGAGGAGCAGGTCCGCTCGCTCGTCACCGCGGCCGACAAGATCAAGCCGCTCACGGAGCAGGCGAGGGCACGCTTCGAGGCATGGATCCTCCTCAACGCGGGACAGCCCGCAAAGGCGCTCGAGCTCTTCGCCGCCCACGCATCAGGCGATGCCCTGTCCGCATACGGCACCGCGATGGCGGAGACCGCTGCGGGCGACCGCCAGAAGGGGATGCGCGCGCTGCTCGAGCTCGCGCGAAGTGCGCGAAGCGTGCTTCCCGGCGCGCTGGCGGCGGAGGAGGTGCGACGAGTCATCGGGTCTGCTGTTCCGCCGGAGGCGGTTGCCGCGCGCCTCGATGCGGTGGTCGCCGGAATCCCGCCGAGCGTGGACCGGATGCTGGCCGGATCCGACCGTGCACTGGGCCTGATCATCGAGCCCGTGAGCGTGCGCGCTGGGCCCTTCGATCCCATCCTGGTCGATGTGCGCGTGCAGAACCGGACCGCAATCCCGATGGCGATCGATGCGCAAGGCCCGATCGAGCGCACGGTGGCCATCGTGCCGCGCCTCACGCTGACCAGCGAATCGAACGTCCTTCGCTTTCCGCCGTCCATCCTGCCGATCGACCGCATGCTCGAGCTCGGTGGCGGCCAGTCCGTGACTGTGCGGGTGGACCTGATGTGGTTTGGGCCTGGCCGGCGGCTGATCGTGTCGCCGCTTGACGGCGCGCAGGTCGCGCTGCGCGGCTCGCTGAACTTCCTTGCGATGCCAGGATCGGTGCGCCACGGGTCGCTCGGCACAGACGCCACGAGCCAGATGATGCGGGTGGACGGAGTGCCGAGGACCGCCGACTGGCTCGAGCAGTCGATCGCGGTGGTCGGCGGCGAGTTCAGCGAGGATGCAGTGGTGCGTACCGCGCTGCTGCTGCACATCTCCGAGTCGCAGGAGACGGCAGAGGAGGACCGCGTTCGCGCTCGCGACGCGGCGCTCGCGGCGTTCGTGCGGTGGCCGGTCGTTGCGCGAACGTGGATCACCCTCGTCGCGCCCGCATACGAGGTGGTTCCCGAGGAGTTCCTGAAGGTGGCCTATGCGGATCCGGATCCGCGCGTGCGCGCTGCCGCGGTGCTCGTGTTCGCCTCCGATCCGCGGCAGGAGGAGGTCATCCGGTCGCTTGCCTCCGAGGACGCATTCGAGCGAGCGCTGGCTGAGGTGGTCGTGTCACGGTTCGACCGTGAGCGCTCTCGTGTGGCCGACAGGCTCCGCATGGGCGAGCAGACGCAGACCGGACCGGCCGGGCAGCCTCCTATGGGTGCAGGCACCCCCTCGGGCCGCTGATGCCGTCGCGGGGACGCTGGCGAATCGTCGGATCGGTCATCGGTGCGGTGCTCGTGGTCGCGGCGATCGTTGCGGTCGTGCGCAACCGCCCTCTCCTTGATACGGCGATCGCGTCGGCGCGTGAGGCGAGCCCGTGGACCGTGGCGCTTCTCGTCGGCGGAGCGCTTGTCAACGTCATCGCGAGCGCCGCGGGCCTGCGTGCGCTGCTTCTTCGCCACGGCCAGCTTGGTGCGATGGAGATGCAGGCCGTCATTGCGTCGTCGACGCTGCTGAACTACGCGCCACTGAGGCCCGGCCTTGCCAGCCGCGCGGCGTACCACCATGTGGTCAACGGCATCCCGCTGATGGCCACGATGCTCACGGTGGTGCAGTCGATGGCGCTTGCGCTGGTTGGGATCGCGTGGCTCGTCGGCGCCGCGTGGCTGCTGCGCGCGACCGGCGGGCTCGGCGGTCCGCAGGTGGCGATCGCGGTCATCGCGCTCGCGCCGGCGATTGGCGTCGCAGGCATCATGGCTGCTCCCGCAGGATCGTGGCGGCGCACGATCGCGGTCGCCTGGCTATGGCGGTGCGTGGACATGTCGGCATGGGTCGTGCGCTACCACGCCGCGTTCTCGATCACCGGCATCTCGCTGTCGCTCTCGGATTCGGCTGTGGCTGCCGCGGGCGCAGGCGCCGCAAACCTCGTGCCCTTCGTGGGCAACGGGCTCGGCGTGCGCGAGTGGCTGGTGGGCATCATGGGTTCGTCGATGCACCTGTGGACGATGGATGCGGGGCTCGCCGCTGACATCGTCAACCGTGCGGGCGACCTCGTCGTGTGCGTGCCGCTGGGGCTCGCGGCGCTGCCCTTCGTGGCGGCACGGCTGCGCACCGCCATGCGCGCGCAGCGGGCCCAGGAGGAGGGCCGTGCACCGTCGCGCGCGCCCATGCCGATCGACCTGCTGCCGGCCGCGCCGTCCGCGGACCAGCAGGCCCCGTCGCAGGGGTCGCCGCCTCAGCCCTAGCATCCGCATCCCATGGACCGATCCACACTGGCGCGCCGGATTGCCGAGAGCGCGCTGCTGCGCGGCACCTTCACGCTGCGCAGCGGCAAGACCTCGAGCTACTACCTCGACAAGTACCTCTTCTCGACGCAGCCCGACGTGCTTCGCGCGCTCGGCGACGCGTTCGCGGCGCGCGTGCCCGCAGGGACCACGCGCCTCGCGGGCGCGGAGCTCGGCGGCATCCCGCTCGTGAGCGCGGCTGCGATGTCGAGCGGGCTCCCGTGCGTCTTCATCCGCAACCAGAAGAAGGACTACGGCACCGCGAAGCAGCTTGAGGGCAAGCTCGACGCCAGTGACCGCGTGGTGATCGTCGAGGATGTCGCCACGACCGGCGGTCAGGCGCTCGAGGCCGCGAAGGTGATCCAGGCGCAGGGCGCCACGGTCACGCACATCATCGCGACGATCGACCGCCAGGAGGGCGCGCGGCAGAACGTGGAGTCGGCGGGCATCGCCTTCGACGCGCTGTTCACGGTGGCCGACCTCGGCATCACGGTGTGAGCGCCGGTCACGCCGGCCGCCCATCCGCCTGTTACGGCGTGAGCCCTGCGCGCGCGCGCAGGTGGTCGAGCACGTTCATGAAGTTGATGTACGCGTCGTACGGCGAGTCGTACGGCGAGAAGTACTTGTGCACGTCGCCGTCGGCCCAGTACTTGGTGCACATGTAGTAGAGGTGGTCGCTGGTGGTGAGCTTGCGCCAGTCCTCGAGGATCCACGGGTCGCCCTCGGCATGGCGCCTCTTCACGGCGCCCTCGAGCTTGTAGAGCTCCGCCACGGCATTGTCCTGCAGCGGGTTCCCGAGCCACGCGCTGAGGTCGCGCTCCGTGTCGGCCCAGGAGATGGGAGTCTCCGAGTCGTACTCGCCCACAGGCTTGTAGATGTCAGCGACCTGCGATGGCGTGAGGAAGCTGTTGTGCCCGGGGTTCACGTCGAAGATCTTCTCCGGCAGCGCATCGAGGAACTGGAAGATGCCCGTCTCGGACCACTGGTGCTCGCCCAGCGTCTCGTAGTCCATGAAGAGGTTGCAGACGTAGCCGTCGCCGTTGATCTGGTCGACCCACCGCGCGAACTTCTCCGCGGTGAGCGGCCACTCGGGCCATCCGCGGTTGCCGAACCGGAACGCGATGTCATCGGACATCCGGTGGTTCTTGAGCAGCAGCTTCACTGGCGTCGCGCCCGCCGGGATCGCGCGCGCCGGCGGCGCGTAGAGGTAGTTGGGGCTCCGCGCGCCGAGCAGCCTGTCGACGCCCTCGCAGATCACCGCCTTGTGCCTGCCCTTCCACGACATGTGCCCGGCGAGCTCGTTGAGGTAGATGAGCTCCGTGTTGCGGAAGACCGTCGGCGTCACGCCGAAGATGCGGCGGATCGCCTCCTCCTGCATCGCGACCTGCGCATCGAACTCGTCACGCGAGAAGAGGAATGAGAGCGAGTGGTGGCTCGTCTCCGCCAGGAACTCGCACGCGCCCGTCGCGCCGAGCTGCTGGAACGTCTCGATGACGTCGGGCGCCCAGTCCTCGAGCTGCTGCAGCACCGTGCCGCTGAAGCTGTACGAGACGCGGAACCGTCCCTCGTGCCGGCGCACAAGGTCAAGGATCATGCGTGTTGCGGGCCGGTAGCACTTGTCGGCCACCTTGCGGAGGATCGACACGTTGGCGTCGTTGTCGAAGTAGAAGGGGTCCGCGTCAAAGACCGAGTACCGCCTCAGCCGGTAGGGCTGATGCACCTGGAAGTAGAAGCACACGGCGGTCATGGCGTGAATCTACGCGTGGCGGCGGGGAGCGGCTGATACTCTTTGCGGCTGGCCGCAGAATGCGGTCTCCAGGAGCCATTCATGACGACCGTGAACGTCCCGCTGCTTGACCTTAAGCCCCAGTACCAGTCGATCAAGGCCGAGGTCGATGCCGCCATGGCACGCGTCGTCGAAAGCCAGTACTTCATCCTCGGGCCCGAGGTCGAGGCTCTCGAGCAGGAGATCGCGGCGTACTGCCATGCGAAGCACGGCATCGGCTGCACGTCGGGCTCCGATGCGCTGATCCTCGCGCTCATGGCGATCGGCATCAAGCCGGGCGACGAGATCCTCTGCCCCTCCTACACCTTCTTCGCCACCGGCAGCGCGCCGTGCAGGCTTGGCGCCAAGCCGGTGTGGGTCGACATCGACCCCGTCACGTACAACATGTGCCCGCGTGCCGCGGCCGAGGCTGCTCAGCGCTGCACGCGCCTGAAGGCCATCATCCCGGTGCACCTCTTCGGCCAGTCAGCCGATGTCGATGCCTTTGCGGCGCTCGGCGCGCGGCTCGGCGTGCCGGTGATCGAGGACGGCGCGCAGGCGATCGGCGCGCGCGATGCCACAGGCGCGATGGTCGGCGCGCGCTGCGCGATGGCCACATGGAGCTTCTTCCCCTCGAAGAACCTCGGCTGCTTCGGCGACGGCGGCATGATCACCACCAGCTGCCCGCATGTGGCGGAGCAGCTCAAGGTGCTGCGCGTGCACGGCAGCAAGGTGAAGTACTACCACCGCACGATCGGCATGAACGGCCGCCTCGATGCGCTGCAGGCCGCCGTGCTGCGCGTGAAGCTGCCGCACCTCGAGTCGTGGCACGCTGGCCGCACCGCCAACGCCGACTTCTACGACGCAGCGTTCAAGGCCGCCGGCGCCGCGGATACGCGCACGCCGCTGTCGGCTGGCGGCACGCCAATGCGGTACCCCGCGCGTCCGGCGGCGCCCGCGCGCCACATCTACAACCAGTACGTGATCCGCGTGCCTGAGGGCATGCGCGATGACCTTCGGGCGCACCTCGCGGAGCAGAAGATCGGCACCGAGATCTACTACCCGCTGCCGCTGCACCTTCAGGAGTGCTTCGAGTTCCTCGGCACCGCGGTGAAGGGGCTGCTGCCGCACACCGAGGCCGCCGCGAAGGAGACGCTCGCGCTCCCCATCTTCCCCGAGCTCACGGCCGAGCAGCGCGCGCATGTCGCGCAGCAGGTGGTGTCGTTCGTGGGCAAGTCGGCGCGGACGCTCGCCGGCACGCGCTGAGCGCGCTCGTCACGCAGGCGCGCCCGCCGGGCGCTGGTTCCGCCTAGCTCACTGCGCGCCGAAGCCGAGCACGCTGTAGCCGTCGGGCACATCCTGCTGGATGTACTCGACTGCCGGGGTGCTGATGTAGCCGAAGCCCGATGCCTGGGTGTTCCACTGGTTCAGAAGCACGATGATGTAGCCGTCGCGGGCGACCATGGGATCGGCGGTTCCGTTGTTGTCCCAGTCGGTGATCGCCACGAGCCGCCACCCGCGCTTCTGCGAATCCCAGCGCACGGTGTTCGTCGACGTGCCGTCGGCGCGCATGATCACGAAGCGCCACTCGCGGCCGCCGTCGCCCTCGGTCCAGAGCATGTCGGGGGTGCCGTCGGCATTCACGTCAGCGACTCCGGTAAGGACCCATCCGTCGCCCGGCGTCGGCACTGGCTGGGGCTCGGAGATCTCGCCCGAGGACGACACGGTCATGCGCAGCGCAACGCCGCGGCCGACATCGAACGCCACGATCTCCGATCCGCTTCCGCCTCCGCCGCCTGTGCTGCCGCCTCCGCTGACGGCGAGCAGCGCGCGGCTCGTGAAGAACCGCCAGTTGCCCGCGGGGAACTCGCGCGCGGAGCTGTTGCCGAACGTGCTGCCGCTGGTCAGCTGCACGAAGATCTGGCCGTCCACGAGCCACGCGAGGTCATCGACTCGGTCGCTGTTGAAGTCGCCGATCCCGGCGAAGACTGCGCCCGCAGGCGCGTTGCCGATTGCGCGCGGTGCAGGACTGTTCCACTCGGCGCCCTCGCGCTCCCACATGAACACCTTGTTTGTGGCGGGCTGGAGGAAGAGCACGTCGCTGGTGCGGTCGCCGTTGATGTCTCCCACGCCAAGCGGGACGAGGCCTTCGGGGTAGGTGCCCATCGGGATGAACGATGTGTCGCCGCCGCGCTGCAGGCCGTCGGTCGGCACGATGCCGATCGCGCGCGCGCCCTGGTTCACGAGCACCACAGAGTTGCGCGCGACGCCCCATGGGTAGACCGTGGGTGCCACTGGCGTCGCCGTCTGCTGTCCGCCGCCTCCGAGCCCGGTGGTCGGAGTGCCTCCACCCGAGGGTGGTCCCGAGGTGTTGCCGCCGCTGCCGCCGCCGGCCACCTGGTCAGCGCCGGGCGCATCGGGAGTGGGGGGCGTGCCGGAGTCTGTGCCGCCGGGCGGGTTCGTGGGGTCGTACGTCCATGCGAACACTGCACTGGGATCCGCGTTGGGGTACTCGCTGCCTGCGGTCGCGCGCTGGCCATCGCCGGAGAGCGTGACGCTGCGGCCGATCGACTGGTTGAGCAGCGCGCTCGTTGACCAGAGGTCCGCATCCTCGAGGATCCACACGGCATCCTTCACCCGGAACCCGAACGCGCATCCTGAGTTGATCGCGGATGCGTCGTAGCCGGGGCTGCCGACGACCGCGGCTCGCCCGTCGGAACTCACGTCAAGCGAGAAGCCGAAGGAGTTGTTCGCGTTGGATTCTCGGGGGTAGAGCGCGCTGGTGCGGCTCCAGCTCGACTTCGACTTGTCCGTCGCGGCGAACACGAACGCAGCGCCGTTGCCGGACTTGATCGTGCCGTCCGGCGCATTGTCCACGCCAGTGGCGCCAACGACGACAGTGGATCCGTCGGCCGACACGGCCACCGCACATCCGAACGCATCGCCCGGATTGGCTGATGCGGGATCCACCTCAAGCACGGCCACAGGCGCACTCGGCCACGTGCCCGACCCGATGCGTTCGCCGCCGCGTCGGAAGAGGTACGCGAGGCCAGCGTTCACGCCGCCGTTGTCGGTGTCCGCGTTCTGCACTCCCGCGGCCAGCGTGCGGTCGCCTACCGCGATCTTGGATCCGAAGTTGTCGCGCGGCTGCAGGCCCGCTGGCGCGACCTTGGCCACCTGGGTCCAGTCGCTGCCCGATCCCTCGAAGACATAGATCGCGCCCGTGTCGCTCGCGCCCTGGAGGCTCGCACCCACAGCGATCCAGCCTGCACCGCCTGCATCGACATGCACGCCGACCGAGTACCCGAAGAGATCGATCGCAGCGATCTCGCTCGACACCAGCTCGGCGTTGGGACGAATCTCGTCCTCATCGCCAAGCACGCCCCACTGGCCGTCCTTCGCGCGCGTGTAGACGAATGCGCGGCCCCCGAACGATGGGCCTGTGAGGCCCGAGTAGCCCCACGCGCCGACCACGATCGTCTTGCCGCTTGCGGCGACGCTCGAACCGAACTGCGCAAAGGCCGCAGTCTGGGTGCCGGCGCCGCCGGGCAGGATGATGAGCGGGCAGAAGATGCGTGCGACGTGCGCCCATGCGCCTGACTCGTTGCGCTCGAAGATGTGCACGGCGCCGACGCCATTGGCGTTTGCAAGCCTCGTGTTCGGTGCGCCGACGACAAGCACGTCACCTTCGCGGTTCATCGCGGATACCGAGCCGAACGAGTCGCCTGATGTGCTAGGCACCGCGCGCAGGATCTGCGCTGGCACCTGCCAGCCAGCGGGCTCGCCGGGATCGGCGCCACCAAGCTCAAGCAGGCCTGGGGACTGCGCTGCGGCGGTGGCGCTGATGGCGCCCAGCGCCGCAATGCTGGTGATGAGTCGGGCGAATAGGTGGGGTAGGGGCATGCGGGACTCCAATACGCACAGTATCCAATACAGGAAACGCGGGATGCGGAGCAGATGCCGCATTCCCAAGCCAGTTTTGGCAGTTTTTTGTGCGGATGGGGTTGCGAGCGGCCTGCAGGCGCCGCGCCAGCGAGAGGCAGCTACGGTCGAGGCGCGTCAGCGGAGGGTGGCGAACTCAACCTGCCGCAGCGAATGCCGTGAGCGGGAGCCGGGCCGTGGCCAGAGTGCCGGGCCCGAACGGGACGTTGCGGAGCTCGAGGGTGCCGCCGATGGATCGGGCGGTGGAGTTGGCCATCGAGAGGGGGGTGCTGGCATCGTGGCCGCCAGCTGCGCAGGCGCCGGCGCCGGAGCCAAGACCGAGCGTGTCGGTCGTGCAGCCCGAGGGGGCGGCGGCGCCGTCAATCACATGCAGGTGGAGCCAGCTTCCGTCGAGGCGGGCAACCACCACAATCTCATCACCGTCGAGTGGTGCATCGCCGCGCGAGGCCGCGCCAAGGCACGCATCCACTGCGCGGGCGAGGAGCCCTGCGAGGATGGGTCCAACCTGAGATGCGGGAAGTCCCGCGGCGTGGGGATCGATTTCGGTCCGAATGGCGATGTCAGCCTGCGCAGCGCGTGCGCGCTCGGCATCCGCCGCGTCATTGATGGCCCGGGCCACGCTGCCCGGAATGGTGCGGCTGGCGTCGTTGGATCCGGGGTTCGAGGCACTTGAGGCACCCGAACCTCCGCGCGAACCGGTCGATCCCGCACCTGTTGCACCCGGCCCCGACATGTGCCATCCGGCACGGACCACGATGCCGCGCTCGCCGGCAGGAGCGTCGAGGTCGGCGCAGAAGCCGTCGTCAGCGTCGAAGGGCCACGGCCCCAGACGCAGGTGACCCGTGCCCGTCCCGGTGTCTGACGCAGTACTCGTGTGGGTGACACCGCTCTCGCCGCTCGGCGCGATACGTGCATGACCCGCGGTCCTCGACTCAGCAGACGTGTTGCGGTCGTCCATGGGAGCCTCCTTGCAGGGGCATCGGCCGGGATCGCACCCGACTCAAGCCTCGATACGCAGAAGGTCCGTTTTGGGATCGCCCGCGCAACCGACATAACGCCGGATTGTCACGGCATTTCTAAAGTTTCGGCGTGGCGCTGCACGCGGACCTCGAACCGTCCGCGCGACCGCTCTCACCCCGCCCGCGCGTCTGGGGGCAGCGTCTCGACGATGTTCTGGATGACCTGGTCGGCGGCGACGCCCTCGGCCTCGCCCTCGAAGTTCATCAGGATGCGGTGGCGCAGCGCAGGCAGCGCGCACTTGCGGATGTCCTCGACGCCCACGTGGCCGCGCCCCGCGAGCAGCGCGTAGACCTTCGCACCCAGCACCAGCGTCTGGGCCGCGCGTGGGCTCGCGCCGAAGCGCAGGAACCGGTTCGTCATGGTGGACGCGAACTGGCCCTTGGGGTGCGTGGCCAGCACCAGGCGTACCGCGTAGTCCTGGATGTGAGGCGCGATCGCGACCTTCCGCACCAGCTTCTGGTACGCAAGGATCGTCGGGGCATCCATCACGCGCTCGATCGGCGTCTGCTCGCCCGCAGTGGTGCGGTTGAGGATCTCCGCGAGCTCGTCGCGCGTGGAGTAGCCGACCTCGAGCTTGAAGAAGAAGCGGTCGAGCTGCGCCTCAGGCAGCGGGTACGTGCCTTCCTGCTCGACCGGGTTCTGCGTGGCCATCACCAGGAATGGCTTGTCGAGCACGTGCGTGGTGCCGCCGACGGTGACGCTGCGCTCCTGCATCGCCTCGAGCAGCGCGCTCTGCGTCTTGGGCGTGGCGCGGTTGATCTCGTCGGCGAGCACGATCTGGCCGAAGATGGGTCCCTTGCGGAACTGGAAGTCGCGGCCCTCGGGAGTGTCGACCACGATGGTGGTGCCGGTGACGTCGGCGGGCATCAGGTCGGGCGTGAACTGGATGCGGTTGAACTGAAGGTGCAGTGCCTGCGCGAGCGATCGCACGAGCAGCGTCTTGCCCAGACCGGGCACGCCCTCGAGCAGCGCGTGCCCGTTGGCGAAGAGGCACACGAGCACCCCGTCGACGACATCGGCGTGGCCGACCACAGCCTTGGCGATCTCGCCGCGCACCTTCGCGAAGTCGGCCTTGAAGCGGGCGGCGTACTGCTCGATCGTGGCGGTCTCGGCCATGGGGCGCATCATCCCCGATTTGCGCGGCGCGCGCTGCGGAATGTCGCGCTATCTTCCGTGCGCCGGTGGCGTTCCGCCGGTGCCCTCCGCTTTCGGAGGAACGCGGTGCAAATCCGCGGCGATCGCGTCACCGTGAGGCAGGACACCCTGCCGAGCCGGGTCGACCGATGGCGAAGGGCCGTTTCGCTCCCGACATCAGGCACCCGCGCGACACGGCTGCCAGGAGAACCCCATGCGTCACACCGCCACCATTGGCGCGGCTTCGGCCGCGTGCGTCGTCATCTCGTTCACGAGCCCCGCTCACGCCGCGATCATCGACACGTTCAGCGTGGGCACCGGCGCGTCCACGTCGACGATCCAGATCGACTTCGCCAACGGCAATGGCTACGTCATCAACTACAGCTGGGATGGTCCTGCGACGGGCTGGAGCGCGCTGCTCGCTATCGACGCTGCGATCACTGACATGGCGATCCAGTACCAGACGTTCTCCTTCGGCGTGTTCCTCACCGGCATCTCGATCGGCGCGGACCACGACTACGGCACCGGCGACCTTTGGCCGATCGAGAACTACTGGCACTACTGGACGGCGCAGCCCACAGATGCGCCGGGCTCGTGGACTTCATCGATGATCGGCGCCGCAGACCGCGTGCTTGTGGATGGGGCGCGCGACGCGTGGGTGTTCGGTTCGCCCGCGCT
>CAZKTN010000029.1:21302-25737 GCA_964555705.1 uncultured Isosphaeraceae bacterium
ACCGCGTGCTTGTGGATGGGGCGCGCGACGCGTGGGTGTTCGGTTCGCCCGCGCTTCCGCAGGCGATTCCAGCGCCGGGTGCGCTCGTGACGCTGGCGCTCGCGGGCGCGCTTGCACGCCGCCGCCGCCGCACTCACGCGCGGTAGTAGTCGCGGTACCAGTCCACGAACCGGCGGATGCCGACCTCGACGGGCGTCGTCGGCTTGAAGCCGAAGTCACGCTCGAGCTCTGTCGCGTCGGCCTCGGTGTCGGGCAGGTCGCCCGGCTGCATCGGCAGCAGCTCGAGCTCTGCCTTTCGGCCGACGCACTCCTCGAGCACGCTGATGTAGCGCATCAGCGGCACTGGCTGGCCGCCGCCAATGTTGTAGATGCGCCACGGCGCGCTGCTTGAGTCCGCCACTGGCGCATTTGGGTCAAACGTCGCACTCGCCACTGCCGGCGAGTCGTTCACGCGGATCACGCCCTCGGCGACATCCTCCACGTAGGTGAAGTCGCGCGTGTGATGGCCACGGTTGAAGACGGGGATGGGCTTGCCTTCGAGGATCGCCTTCGTGAACGAGAAGAGCGCCATGTCGGGGCGGCCCCACGGCCCGTAGACCGTGAAGAAGCGCAGCCCCGTCGTCGGCAGCCCGAAGAGATGGCTGTAGCTGTGCGCCATCAGCTCGTTGGCGCGCTTCGTTGCGGCGTAGAACTGCGCGGGGTGGTCTGCGGGCTCCCGAGTCGTGAAGGGCAGATGACGGTTGAGGCCGTACACCGAGCTGGTGCTCGCGTAGGTGAGGTGCTCGACCTTCGAGTGCCTGCAGCACTCGAGCAGGTTCGCGGTGCCCACAAGGTTGCTCTGCACGTAGTCCTGCGGATGCGTGAGCGAGTGGCGCACGCCGGCCTGCGCCGCAAGGTGAATTACCCGGCCGGGCTTTGTCTTCGCGAACGCCGCATTGAGCGCCGCCGCATCGGCGATGTCGCACTTCTCAAATGAGAACCCGCGCATCCCCTCGAGCGTGCGCAACCGCGCCAGCTTCAGGGCCGGGTCGTAGTACGCATTCAGGCAGTCGACGCCGCACACCTCGTCTCCGCGCTCGAGCAGCCGCCTCGCGACGAAGCTGCCGATGAACCCCGCTGCGCCAGTGACGAGGACCTTCACGCCATCATGCCTTGGTGGGCAGCTTGTCGAGCACGCGGTCGATCAGGCCGTACTCGAGCATCTCCTTCGCGGGAAGCCACTTGTTGCGCTCGCAGTCATCCGCGATGCGCGACTTGGGCTGGCCCGTGGCCTCTGCATAGAGCGAGTAGAGCTGGTCGCGAAGGCGCAGGATGTGGCGAGCCTCGATCTCGAGGTCAGTCGCCTGCCCTTCCATCACGCCGCCGAGGAGCGGCTGGTGCATCAGGTTCTCAGCGTTGGGCAGCGCGTAGCGCTTGCCCTTGGTGCCGCAGCACGCGATCACCGACCCCATGCTCGCGGCCTGTCCGATGATGTACGTGGCGACGGGGCACGGCACGAATCGCATCGTGTCCACGATGCCCAGACCCGCAGTCACGCTGCCGCCCGGGCTGTTGACGTAGAGCGAGATCTCGGCCTTGGGGTCCTCGTTCGCAAGGAACAGCAGCTGCGCCACGATGAGGTTGGCCATGCCGTCGGACACCGGGCCGCCCACGAACACGATGCGGTCGGAGAGCAGCCGCGAATAGATGTCGAAGGCGCGCTCGCCGCGGCCGGTCTTCTCGATGACGATGGGGATGAGGCTCATGGTTGTTCCTGTAGTTCAGTTGGCGGCGCCAGGCGCAGCGCCGGCAGCCGGAAGGGTGTCAAGGATGCGGTCGACGAGTCCGTACGCGAGCATGTCGGCCGAGTCGAGCCAGAGGTCGCGCTCGCAGTCGCGCGCGATCTGCTCCATCGGCTTGCCGGTCGCGTCGGCGTAGATGCGGTTGCACTGGTCCTCAAGGCGCAGCATGCGGCGCGCCTCGATCTCGATGTCGGTGGCCTGTCCCTGCACGTAGCCGGTGTAGCGGCCCTGGTGCATGAGGTTCCATGCATGGCGCAGCGCGAATCGGCGGCCCGTCGTGCCAGCCGCGGCGATCACGCTCGACATACTCGGCGCGACACCCATGATCACCGTCGAGATGGGGCACGGCACGGAGCGCATCGTGTCGACGATGGCGAGACCCGCTGTGACGCTGCCGCCGGAACCATTGATGTAGAGCGAGATCTCGCCCTGCGGGTTCTCGCCCGCGAGATAGAGAAGGCTCGATACCACCCGGCGCGCGACCGAGTCCGACACCACGCCGTCCACGAACACGATGCGGTCGCGCATCAGCCGCGAGTAGATGTCGATCAGGAACTCTGCGCCGTGCACGCGGTCCGGTACCACCGGGATCACCGCAGGCTCGGGCTCGTGCTCCTCTTCCTCCTCCTCGGGCTCGGGGAGGTCGTCATCATCATCGTCGTCATCGCAGGTCCAGGTCGCGCCCTGCCACCACAGCGCCGGCGCAAGGAGTCCGCGCTGGCGAAGCAGCGCCTCCTCGGCGGCGCGGGTGAGGCGGGGTGCGCCCCCTTCGGCACCCTGGAGGATGGACAGCACAGGCGACATCGTGCGTGCGGCAGCTCCGCTCACTTCTTCTCGGGGAACTGCGCGACGGTGTCGACGAGGCCGTACGTCTTGGCCTCCTCGGCGGTGAAGTACTTGTCGCGCTCGCTGTCCTTGGCGACCTGCTCGATCGGCTGCTTGCAGTGGCGCGCGATGATCTCGTTGAGGAGCCGCTTGCTCTTGATGATCTGCTCGGCCTGGATCTGGATGTCCGTGGTCTGGCCGGTGACTCCGCCGTAGGGCTGGTGGATCATCACCTTGGCGTGCGGCAGGATGTGGCGCTTGCCGGGCTGGCCCGCGCACAGCAGCACCGCAGCGCCCGAGTACGCGCGGCCGATGCAGAAGGTCTCGATCTCGCTTGAGATGAACTGCATCGTGTCGTAGACGGCGAGCGTGTCGTCGACGGCGCCGCCGGGGCTGTTGATGTAGAAGTTGATGTTCTGGCCGCGCTTCTGGTTCTCCAGATAGAGCATCTGCATCATCACGCGGGCGGCCGACGAGTAGTTGATCGCGCCGATGAGGAACACGACGCGGTTCTCGAGGAGCAGCTCATCGATGCTCATCTCGCGCGTGCGCTGGTACTGGACCGAGGCGAACACCTCAGGCGGCAGGTGCGCGCGCAGCGCGTCGCTCGTGGCAGGGGTCCGTCCGTGGTCGCCGAGTCCGAATGGCCCGGAGGGCAGTTCGAGGATGTTCGTCATGGAGCGCGAAGGCTAGGGAATCCGCGGCGCGCCGTCGACCGGATTGGTCAGCTAGAAGTCGATTCCCGTATCGGGCACGGATCGCGGCGCCTTCGTGTCGCCGGGGTCATCAGCGGGTGCGTTCAGCGGAAGCGAGATTTTCATGCGGGTGCCGCCGCCGCTTCGATCCTCATGCGAGATTGTGCCGCCATGCGCCGCCACCAGCATGCGCGTGACGGCGAGACCCAGCCCCGTGCCGCGCTGGCCCTTGCTCGAGACAAATGGCTGAAAGAGGCGGTCGCGGATGTCGGAGGGAATCCCGGGTCCGTTGTCCTCGACCCCGATGAGTGCGTGATCGCCCGCCGCCGATGCAGCCGAGGTGATCCGGATACGCCCGCCCTTGGCGGGCACCGCCTCGACGGCGTTGAGGATCAGGTTGATGAGCGCCTGATGAATCGCGGTCGGGTCCACGTGCGCGGGCGGCAGCGACTCATCGAGCGTGACCTCGATTGTGGCGCCGATGCGCCGGCTCTCCGATGCGACCGAGGCCACGACTTCTCGCACGAGCGCGTTGAGGTCGATGGGCTCGCGGTCGAGCGGACGCTCGCGGCTCCAGGCAAGCATGTTCAGCGTCAGCGCCGCGATGCGGTCAAGGTTGCGGGCGAGGATCGGCCAGCCCTGGCGGGCCATGGCGAGATCGCCGCGCGCAATCGACATTTCCACGGCGTCGGCGCCCCCGCGCAGCCCCTGAAGGATGTTCTTGATGGCGTGGCTGACGGCGGCCATGCGCTCGGCGAGGGCGTGGCCGTCGCGGTCGCCGATGGGTTGTGCCGGCGCCGCAAGGCTTCCCGCTGCGGCCGCGGCCCCCACGCGGTAGATCAGTTCACTGTCGCCGCAGCGAATGCGGTCGCCATCGCGCAGATGCACGGCATCGCGCACGCGCACGCCGTTGAGCCACGTGCCGTGGCGGGATGCCAGATCGCGGATGATCCACCCGTCGCGGGCGGGCGTCAGTTCGGCATGACGGCGGCTGACGGTGGGGTCCGAGCACGGCAGCGCCTCGGTCGAGCGGCCGAGCATCTGCGGCTCGCCCGGCGGCAGGTCCAGCCGCACGCCCCGGTCGGGTCCAGAGATGACGTCCAGGTGCGCCACGCCCGCATTGTCCCGCGGCGG
>CAZKTN010000030.1:0-14722 GCA_964555705.1 uncultured Isosphaeraceae bacterium
GCTGCTCGAAGGGCCGCTCGCGCACCGCGCGCCACACAGTGCCGAACCCGCCGCGGCCGACCTGGTTGATGAGGCGATATGGCCCGATGAGCGAGCCGGCAGCCTCAATTGCTGGATGATCGGCCATAGGGAGTCGAAGCTCGGTCGGACGGGTCGGATCCACGATGCCGTGATTAGACCGTCTCGGACTGCCCCGGGGCACCGGTCAAACCGAGGCGCCGCGGCACAAATCCTGGAGTTTCGTGGCAGGCGCCCGCGCAGGTATCCCGTTTCTCGGGGCGATGGCTCCTCGTGTGCTGGGCTGTCGATCTGTGCCTTGAGCCATCGTGAGAAAGCTTGACATGACCTGTTCCGTAGTCGCCAGCGTGGGTGGTCCTCAAGCGCGTGCCCGGCGGGGTGCAGCAACGCTGCTCAGCGGCATCGCGGCCGTTGCGGTCGCGCACGCAGCGATGGCGCAAGGTCAAGTCGTAGGGTGGGGCGAAAACACCAATGGGCAGGTTTCCCCGCAGATCACAACCTTGCCTCGGAACTCTCAGGTCGCGTGCGGCATGCATCACACCTATGCGCTCCAAGCCGACGGCGCGTTACGTGGTTGGGGCTGGAACAACTACGGTCAGACCAGCGCTCCCACGAGCCTTGGGGTCGTGACACAGGTTGCATGTGGCGAGTACTACACCTACGCACTTCAGTCAGACGGCAGCCTGCGCGGATGGGGCAGGAACAATAGCGGGCAGGTGAACACGCCCTCAGACCTTGGGGTCGTTAGGCAGGTCGCATGCGGGCGTGATCACACCTACGCACTTCAGTCAGACGGCACCCTTCGTGGGTGGGGCAACAACGGCTTCGGTCAGACTGCAACGCCCTCAGACCTCGGGGCCGCGATGCAGGTCGCGTGTGGAGGTGCACACACCTACGCGCTTCAGTCAGACGGCAGCCTGCGCGGGTGGGGCGGCAACGGCTTCGGTCAGACGGCAACCCCCTCAGACCTCGGGGCCGTGATGCAGGTCGCGTGTGGAGGTGCACACACATATGCGCTTCGATCAGACGGGACCGTGCGCGGGTGGGGCTCGAACTCCAGTCTTCAAATAAGCACGCCCGCCAATCTCGGGGTCGTGACTCAGGTTGCGTGCGGCGTCCTTCTCACTTGTGTGGTTCAGGCTGACGGAACTGTGCAAGGGTGGGGCATGCATCAGGACGGAACCGGACAGCAGACCGTCGTGCCGGCCGATCTCGGGATCGTGACGCAGGTCGCATGCGGCGGTCACGCCTACGCACTTCGGTCGGACGGGACGCTGCGAGGTTGGGGTGGCGACCAGTTCGGTGAGACTGCGACACCTGAGAACACTGGAGTTGTGACGCAGGTCGCAGCGGGCGGACGTAGCACCTATGTACTTCGGTCAGATGGGAGCCTCCGCGGCTGGGGATCGAACTTGTCGGGTTCGACTAACACTCCCGCTGATCTCGGGGTCGTCACGCAGGTCACGTGCGGTGGGTCTCACACCTACGCCCTGCAGTCGGACGGGACACTGCGAGGTTGGGGCGCGAATTGGGACGGTCAGACCACTACGCCCGACAACCTGGGGATCGTGACGCAGGTCGCATGCGGCGCTTCACACACTTACGCACTGCAGTCAGGCGGGACCCTTCGTGGATGGGGTTTGAATCAGGTCGGTCAGACCACTACGCCCGCCAATCTCGGGGTCGTGACGCAGGTTGCGTGCGGGAACTACTTCACGTACGCGCTGCAGTCAGACGGGACCCTGCGCGGCTGGGGAGCGAACTCGTTCAATACGACCAACACGCCCGCGAACGTGGGGCTTGTGACGCAGGTTGCGTGTGGGGCGGACTTTGTGTACGCGCTTCGATCAGACGGGACACTGCGTGGATGGGGCAACAATCTGAATGGTCAGACCACCACACCCCCGAACCTTGGGACCGTTACGCAGGTCGCATGCGGAGACGCCCATACCTACGCACTTCGATCAGACGGGACCGTGCGCGGCTGGGGGTTCAATAGCTTCGGTCAGACTGCGACGCCCGCGAATCTGAGGTCTGTCGCACAGATCGTTTGCGGTGTGAGTCACACCTACGCTTTGCTTTCGCCTTCCGCGAGTTCGTGCTCGAACCCTGGTGGGGCTGGGACGGCGACGCTTGCGGTGAGCGGCGCGGCGTGGGAGAACGTGAGCATCTGGTCGTGGTCGGACGGCGGCGGCCCTCAGGTGCCTGGTCTGCTGACGAACGTGGACCTTGGCGACTTCGGGAGCGTGGGCTCGACGTGCGACGCGCAGTGCGCGACGCTGGTGGCCCGGAGCGGGTCGACGCTGATCGTGCCTGCGAACCTGGCTGACGCCTCGACGTGGGGGAACCACTCGGTGAGCGTGTCGGGCGCGGCGACGATGGCGGGGCGCGTGTGGCTTCTTGGCTCCGGCGCGTCGACGCTTCCTGCGGACCTGAACATCCCGGTGGTGGTGACAGGGAACCCGCAGGGGACATTCGACGTGATCCAGACGACGGTGCCGCCGCCGGCGGGAAAGTTCCTGACGCTGGTGCCGAGCTCTTCGCTTGGCGGGGGGACGACGTACTCGCTGCGGCTGCTGGACTTGCCGGGGTCGGCATCGCTGACGGGCGCTTCGTCGGGGACATTCGTGGGCACTGCGGTGGCGGCGGAGGCGATGGACTGGAACGGGGACGGGTTTGACGACCTCGCGCTGGCGATCGACTTCGGCACGAGCCAGTCTGGCCGGCTGCAGGTGCTGCTCAATGACGGGGAGGGGAACCTCGGCGGCACGAGCGTGCAGGTGAACACGCCGGCGGGCCCGCAGTGCCTGGCGGTGGGCGACGTCAACGAGGACGGCAAGACCGATGCTGTGGTGTGCATCGGTAGCAACCAGACGGCGCAGATCTACGTTAATGCGTACACGGGCTCCACGCAGGGCGTGCCTTTCACCGCGGGTGCAACGCTTCCTGTGGGCGGCGACCCTTTGAGCGCGATCGTGATTCCTCCGGCAGGGGGATCGTCGCTGGTGGCGGGCCCGAGCGGGCCGGGCGTGGGGGTGGGCAGCGGCGGCTCTGGCGGTTCTGGCGGTTCGGGTACGTCGGTGAAGGTGTTCAACCCGATCAGCGGCCAGCAGACTCAGAACGTGGCGACAGGAGGCGCGCCGAATGCGCTGGTGCGTCGTGGCCGGCAACTTGGCACAGGCGGCAACAACTCGACCACGGTCGGCGGGTCGGACCTTCCCGGATTCCTGGCGCTGCTGACGCCGGACGCGCAGGGCCAGTACGCGGTGACGCAGCAGGTGTCGGTGCCCGGAGTTCCCCGGCAGATGGACGCGGCGGACATCGACGGCGACGGATACGTGGACATCGTGAGCGCGAACTCGAGCCCGCAGGTGCAGGGCACGGGGACTGCGCTTCCGGTGCTGACGCTCTTCCGTGGCGGACCGGTACAGGTGGGCCAGGCGGTGCCCATCGCGCCGATAGGCAGCACGGCGGGCCTTGACATCTCGCTGATCGACGCGGACTCCGACGGTGACCGGGACCTTGTGAGCGTGCACCAGACGGTGGTGGGCCAGAGCAAGGCGGTGCTGATCCAGATCGACACGCCTGGGCCTGGCGCGCCGCTGACGATCGGCGCGCAGACGGAGCTTGATGCGTCGCGCCCGATCCTGAGCACTCGGGGCAACCTCGATGGCGTCGGCGGGGAGGACCTCTTCCTGGTTGACTCGGGATCCTCGAGCCTGTCGCTGGCGGGCGGCGGCGGTCCGGCGGTGCGGCCCTTCCGGGGAAGCCCGGAGGTGCCCACGTGCACGGGTGACGTCAACGGAGATGGCGAGCGCGACGGAGTGGACCTGGGCACGCTGCTGGCGCAGTGGGGCACGGCAGGCAGCGCGGACATCGACTCGAGCGGATCCGTCGACGGCGTCGACCTCGCCTTCCTGCTCGCCAACTGGGGACCCTGCCCGTGAGCGATAGCGCGCCGGGAGCCGGCAAGACACCCGGCTCCTCGACGCCCGACGAGACCATCATCGGTTCGGGGAGCGGGGGCGGTTCGTCAGGTGGCAGTGGCGGATTCGCCGGTGAGTCTCCGGGCGACCAGATCGGGCCGTACACGCTGATCTCGGTGCTTGGGGAGGGAGGGTTCGGTGTGGTGTGGCTCGCGGAGCGGCGCGAGCCCTTCGTGCAGCAAGTCGCCTTGAAGGTCGTCAAGGCAGGCATGGATTCCAACGCGGTGGTCGCGCGCTTTGAGCAGGAGCGGCAGGCGCTCGCGATCATGAACCACCCGAATGTCGCGCGCGTGATCGACGGTGGGCTCACTGCGCACGGGCGACCGTTCTTTGCGATGGAGTACGTCAAGGGCGCGTCCGTGACGAGCTTCTGCGACTCGCGGAAGATGACGATTCGCGACCGGCTCAAGATGTTCCTGCAGGTGTGCGATGCGGTGCAGCATGCCCACACGAAGGGCATCATCCACCGCGACCTCAAGCCATCCAACATCCTCGCATTCCGGGCGGAGAACGATGCCCCAGTGGTGAAGGTGATCGACTTCGGCGTGGCCAAGGCCCTGACGCAGCGCCTGACTGAGCGCACGATCTTCACCGAGACGGGGCAAATGCTCGGCACCCCCGAGTACATGAGCCCTGAGCAGGCGGAGCCTGACGCCACGGACATCGACACGCGCAGCGACGTGTACAGCCTTGGCGCAGTTCTCTATGAGCTGCTGTGCGGGTCATTGCCCTTTGAGCCAAAGGACCTCCGCAGCCGCGCGTTCCGCGAGATCCAGCGCATCATCCGCGAGGTCGATCCGCCGGCGCCCGCGACGCGCCTCTCTACGGTCGCAACGCGCGACTCGGTGCTGGCAAGCAAGATCGCGACTGCGCGCAACGAGCGCGTCGATTCGCTTGCCGCGCTGCTCAAGCGCGAGCTCCAGTGGATCCCGCTCAAGGCGATGCGCAAGGAGCGGTCGGAGCGGTATGCCTCGCCGAACGACCTTGCGCAGGACATCAGGAACTACCTCGAGGGTCGCCCGCTCGTCGCTGCCCCCGAGTCGGCCGGCTACCGGGCGCGGAAGTTCGTGCGGCGACACCGCGTGGCGGTGTCGGTTGCGGCGCTGCTGGCGGTCACCGTGTCCGCGGCTGCGGTGGTGAGCACAATCGCATGGATGGACGAGGCGCGGGCCCGTGCCATCGCGGAGCTTCGTGAGAGGAATCTGCGCGAAGTCCTCGAGTTCCAGCACGCTCAGCTCGCGACTGTCGGCCAGGAGCAGTCAGGCATCGCGATGTTCTCGGAGGTCCTTCGCCAGCACCGCACGAATCTCGCGCTTCGCGGAGTGGATGCGGCTGCTGTCGAGGAGTCTGCGAGGTCGCTTGCGGAGGCGCTCGAGGCTGTCAATCCATCTGATGTCGCGTACAACCTCATCAGGCACGTCATCCTCGGGCAGGGCGCCGAGAGTGTGCGCCGGGACTACCCGGCGAGCCCTGACGTGCAGGCTGGACTCATGGTTGCGCTCGGCCGCACGTTTCTCGAGCTCGGAGACGGGCAGTCGGCCAAGACGCTGTTTGATGATGCAGCCTCCGTGCTCGCTGCGAGCGTCGGCGAGTCGGACCGTCGCAGCCTCGAGGCCCGCGAGTACTCGATTCGTGCCCGGATGCTCGTCGGCGATGACCGCAGCGCCATCATCACGGACCTCGTGGGCCTGCTTGCGGCGCGGCGCGAGGTGCTGGGCAATGCCCACCCCGACACGCTTGCGTCGATGCGGGCGCTCGCCATCGCGCACGCTGACGCCGGGCAGCGCGGCGAGGCGATCGCGCTGATGGAGCAGGTGGTGGCGACCACCACATCGCAGGACGGGCTCGCGCCTTACGCCATTGCGGACCTTGCGTCGCTTGGGGACCTTCTTCGCGAGGCAGGGGAGCTCGAGCGGAGCGAGGCTCGGCTTGCGGAGGCGCTCAGCCGTCTCGACCGCATGCCATCACGGCTGCCGCGCCTGCGCGCGGCTGTCCTCACCAACCTTGGGCTCGCGCAGGTCAGCGCACACTGGGATGCCGACAAGGTGCGAAAGGGAATCGACGCGCTTCGCGAGGCGAACCGCATCGACGAGTCGGTCAACGGCGAGACGCACCCGCTCTCATTCGAGAGCCGGGGGAATCTGGCCGCGTGGATCGAGCAGCTTGCCGATGGCGATGCATCCCTGCGCAACGAGGCACTCGCGATCCAGCGACGTTCGCGCGCGATCGGCGAAAGCATGCCGTTCAGGCCGCGCGCGCACTATGAGGGTCTGATCGGACTGGCCGTGACGATCGCCAGGAGTGCGGGCGGGATCGGGTCCCAGTCCAAGGAGGTGGACCTCGAAGAGGCAGTGCGGCTTGCGGATGCCGCGGTGCGGATGATGGAGTCGCGCTCCGGACCGATGGACGATCTTGTCCTGGAGGCGCGGATCTCGCTCGCGTCCGTGCACATGCTCGCGGGATCGCCCGCTGAGGCCGAGCGAATCCTCGCAGTCGTGATCGGGCGACGCACCCGTGCCACGGGCGATGGGCCGGGCCTCGACCCTGGTGATCTCGCCGTTCTTCGCCCGCGAATCGATCACGCGCAGGCTGTGGTCATGCAGGGCCGCTGGGCAGACTCGCTTCGACTTCTCGATGCTGCGCAGCAGGATGCGGGGCGCGCGCGGCCGACCACGTCGCAGATCCGGTGGGATATCGCGCTGCGGCTCCTGAGGTACCTGGAGCAGGCGCCACCTGAAGTCAACGTGGCTCCTGAGCGCATCGCTGCCCAGCAGGCAGTGGTCGAGGGGCTCCGCGCGGTGCGCCTCAAGGAGGGACTCGATGCCGACCTCGACGATCCGTCGCATGTCGTCATCCCGGTTTCGGCGAAGGGAAGTCCGCGCGCGTAGGTCGCGCCCGTCAGCGGGCTGAGCCGCGGACCTTCCGGAAATGGCCGCCCTCAAGCGGATGGGACCGCTCTCGCGCTACCCTTGCGCCCCTATGGCAATCATGACGGGAAAGCGTGGACTGGTGGTGGGCATCGCCAACGACTACAGCGCTGCGTACGGCATCGCGCAGAGCCTGCTTCGCGAAGGCGCGGAATGCATCTACACCTACCTTCCGCTGGGCGCGAACATGGAGCGGCGCGTGCGCAAGACAATCGCGCAGCTCGGGAACGAGAGTCCATGGCTGGTGCCCATGGATGCCGGCAAGGATGAGGAGCTCGACGCCACGTTCGCCAAGATCAAGGCCGACTTCGGCACCATCGACTTCATCGTGCACTCGATCGCGTTCGCCGAGAAGGACTGGCTGAAGGCGGGTGTGTTCACGGCGACGCCGCGGCAGGTGTTCACGCAGGCCATGGACCTCTCCGCGTACACGCTCGCGGCGATGGCGCACCGTGCGGCACCGCTGATGCCCAATGGCGGGTCGATCATCTCCCTCTCGTACTACGGCGCGGAGAAGGCCGTGCCCGGCTACAACGTGATGGGCGTGGCGAAGGCCGCGCTCGAGGCGACCAACCGATACCTCGCGATGGAGCTGGGCGAGAAGGGGATCCGCGTCAACTGCATCTCTGCAGGCCCGATGCGCACGCTCAGCGCGATGGCGGTGGGCGGGTTCAGCGACATCCTCGACTGGGTCGAGAAGAAGGCGCCGCTGCGCCGCAACATCACCACAGAGCAGGTGGGCGACACCGGCATGTTCCTGCTGTCGCCGCTGTCCGCGGGCATCACCGGCCAGGTGATCTACGTCGACAGCGGCTACTCGATCATGGGATTGTGAGCCCGCGCATATGAGCAGCGCTGCACCCCTCTTCGTGTCGTTCCCGGGCGGTGACCGCGCGGTGGAGCGCTTCGACCCCACCGACGAGTCGCATCCGCTGACGATCGGGCGGCCGTCTACGTCGGGACCCGCACCGTCCATCACGCTTCAGGATGCGTCGGTGTCGCGCCTGCACGTGGAGATCGCGGTGCGCGACGGCCGCTGGCACGCGCGCAGCCTCGGCAAGGCAGGCACGATCCTCGACGGGCACTTCATGGTGCCAGAGCAGTGGAAGGAGATTGGCCACGGCGCCACCATGGGCGTGGCCACCTTCAGGATGCGGCTCGGCATCGGCTCCGAGAGCGTTCCGAACCTGCAGACCGTCGAGTTCGCGGATGCGCCGTCGTCAAGCAGGCCGGAGGCGATCGGTCGCCAGCGGCTCGAGTCCGCGCAGGTGCGTCTCTCGGCGCTGCTTGCGGCTGCTCGGCGCATCGGCACGTGCCGCGACGAGAAGGCCGTAGCCGAGGCCGTCGTGGACATCCTCTGCGAGTCTGGCGACTTCGACCGCGCAGTGCTCGTGCGGCACTCGCGCGAGAACGAACGCGACACATGGGCCCCGGTTGCGCTGTGGGGCAGCGACGAGCGCGTGCGAAACCTGCCGCTCAGCCGCACCGTGCTGCAGGAGGCGCTGCACACCAAGGGCACAGTGAGGCTCGATGTGGAAGCAGGCGCGGGCAGCCTTGCGGGCGCGCAGAGCATCGTGGCATCCGGTGCGACGGCGATCGTGTGCGCGCCGCTGCCGCGCGGCGACACGCCAGGCGCATTCCTCTACGCCGATACGCGGGCGGGGGGAAGCATGGGCGAGTCGGCGATTCCGTTCGTGGACATGGTCGCGCAGCTTGCGGCGCTCGCCGAGGACCAGTTCGCGCGCCTCAAGCTCGAGGAGGAGATGGGCGTCGCGCGCAGCATCCAGCAGGGCTCGTTCCCGAGCGCGCTGCCGCAGGTGGCCGGCTACGAGATCGCCGCGCGCAGCACGCCTGCGGAGCACTGCGGCGGCGATGCCTTCGACTGCATCGGGCTCATGGGCACGGGCATCGCTGAGGATGGCGGCACCGCGGAGCGCGCGCTCCTGATGATCGGCGACGCGACGGGGCACGGCGTGGGTCCCGCGCTCTCCTCGATGCAGGCGCGGGGCATGACGAGGCTTGGCGCGCGGCTTGGGCAGGCGCTCCTCGACATCGTGCGCGAGGTGAACGCGCAGCTCTGCCAGGACCTTCCGCCAGGCCGATTCGTCACGGCGTGGTATGGGCTGCTCGATCCCGCATCGCACACGGTCGAGAGCTTCAGTGCAGGGCAGGGGCCGCTCTACATCTACCGCTATGCGGACGACCGGTTCGATGCCATCGAGACCGATTCGATGCCCTTCGGCCTGATGGCGGACGGCTTCATCATGGGTCCCGCGCAGCGCGTCGAGATGGGGCCGCGCGACATCCTCATCATCATCACCGACGGCTACTTCGAGGCGATGAACCCCGAGGGCGAGCAGTGGGGCGATGCGGCGGTGCAGCAGGTGGTGCGATCGCTGCGCGACCGCCCATGCGCGGAGATCCTCGACGAGCTCGACCGCGGATCGCTCGCGTTCAGCAGGACGCCCGCGACGAACGACGATCGCACCGCGATCCTGGTGCGCCGGCTGGGGTAGCGGCTACTCGCCCGGCAGCTCCGGCACGCCCGCCTCGAACGATTCGGGAGTGATCATGACTGCCTCCGCGGCGTGCGGATGCGCGGCGTGAAACTCATCGAGCGCACTGAGGTGCCGCTCGCTTGGGCCGGTCCACGAGACCTGCACGGGTACGGCCTTGCCATCGTGCTCGACGACAAAGTCCACCTCTCCGTGACCGCGCCAGTAGTGCACTGTGCGGAAGCGTCGGCGGAGCAGCAGGAAGGCAGCGCACTCGAACTGCTTGCCGCGGTCGGCGCCCGATGCCGTCACCACGGCGCGTCGGAGGCCGGGATCCACGGGATAGAACTTCCGGTTGCGGCCGAGCTGGCGCCGGGCGGAGTAGGCGAAGTAGCTGGCGCCGATCGCCAGGTATGAGCTCTCGGCGGCATCCAGATACGCACCCGCCGTGTCTGGCGCGAGGCCAAGTGCGGCTGCGAGGCGCCGCGTGCTCGTCTCGGATCCCGCGGACTCGTAGATCATCTGGACCAGCTTGCGCAGCGGAAGTGCCGAGCGCGCCGCCACGCGTTCGCGCATGTCGCGCTCGATGATGTCGGAGAAGTAGCCACGCAGCATCATGTCGCGGTCGGGGCTGAATGCGGCCGCTGGGAATCCCCCCGCGTCGAGGTAGTCGGCAAGCGTGGCGCCCGGTCGTGCCAGCCTGAACTCGGCGAAGCTGAAAGGGAAGAGCTCCACCACATGATGACGGCCGGTGAGCGTGGACCCAAGCTCACCTGAGAGCAGGTGCGCATTTGATCCGGTCACCACGAATCGGCGGTTCCTTGGCCGGTCGAGCTGTAGCCGCAGCCAGCGCTGCCATCCCTCCACCCACTGGATCTCATCAAGGAAGTAGGTCGTGCCGTTGCCGCGATCCGCCTCGAACGCAGCCGCGACGAGGTCGAGGGTGCGGTAGTCAAGCGCTGTAGAGAGTCTGGGATCCTCGAAGTTGAGGTAGAGGCACTTGGAGCGGTCGAGTGCATAGTGCGCCATCAGCTGCTGCATGAGTGTGGACTTGCCGCCACGCCGCACACCTTGGATGACGAGAGCGATGTCGGGGCGCAGCTCCGAAGGGAGCCGCACCTCGCGAGGCACCGATGCAGGCGGGGCGGCATCCCAGAAGCTCCAGTCGCGAGCGATGGCCAGAAGCTGCGTGGGCTCCATAGTGACTAGTCTACTAGTCACTTCTAAAAGTGACGAGTCAACTAGTCAGTTTCGCCGAACGTCCGAGAAAATCATGGATTGGTGGCTTCGGATGGCTCCGAGTATGCCGCCAAAGCCGCCGCCATGTCCGCACGCAGCTTCTCGCGCTGCCCCTTGCGGGCAGGGTCGGTCGGCACGGGCTGCGCATCAAGCACGGCGATCGCCTCGCGCTGGGTGGCGACTGCGGCATCGCGCTCGCCACGCTCCCAGTGCACCCGCGCAAGCGTGTCCATGTAGGAAGGATTTGCGCGCCGCGTGTGTCGTACGGCGCGAGTGGCGCACTCGAGCAAGAGGTCAAGGTCGCGGCGACGGTCATCGGTCGCGAGGGCGGTGGTGCCGTTCCATGCGAGGGAATTCAGCGCTAGCGGATCGACACCTTCGATGCCCCATACGCGTGCAGCCTCGATCGCCTCGGCATACTGCTTGCGGTCGAGCGCCCGGCGAAGCAGCCTGTTGCGTGCCGCGCCAGACAGTTCCTGTGACTCAGGCGACCCCCTCACGACAGCGCCTGAGTACGCGGGCCTGTCCTTCGGGGGCACGCCGTCCCAGAGACGTGCGTTTCCGTTTCCGTCACCGGTGAACAGGCGCGTCCCGTCAGGGGAGAAGGCCACGGCAGTGACCGCCTCCTCATGCGCGGGCAGGACCACAAGCTGTGTGCCGGACTCGACGTCCCACACGCGGGCAATCTTGTCGAAGCATGCGGTGGCGACACGCCGGCCCGAGGGGTGCATGGCCACCGACGGCACGATGCCGCCGTGCCCGGCGAGGTTCGCGACCTGACGCGCGTCTGCCGTGCGCCAGATGCGGGCAGTTCCGTCGCGCGATGCGGTGACGACGCGCGAGCCATCCGGCGTGAAGGCGAAGGACATGATCGGCTTGGTGTGCCCCTCGAGGCGCCCGATCAGGCGTCCATCGGAAGCGCTCCAGAGCGCCGCCGTGCCATCGGCGTGCGACGTCAGCACCACTGTGGCGTCGGGCGAGAATGCGGCGCTCGAGACCTGCGTGCCGCCAGCCGAGAGCGCGTGAAGCAGCGCACCCGTCGGCACGTCCCAGATGCGCGCCGTCTGGTCCTGCGACGCAGTCAGCACGCGCGACCCGTCCCCGCTGAACACGATGGAACTGATGCGGTTCGCGTGCCCATCAAGCGTGCGCAGCAGCTCGAAGGATGATGCGCTCCAGATGTGCGCGGTGCCATCCTTGCCCGCGGTCGCAATCCGCGCACCGTCGGGACTGAATCGGGCCGTGCGGGCACCAAGGTCATCAGGACCGATGCGGCCGACCTCCTGGCCGGTTCGCGCATCCCACACGCGCGTGGTGCCATCCGCCGATGCAGTCACAGCGCGAGCCCCGTCCGAGCTGAGATCTCCCCCAATCAAACGCCCGGTATGCCCGTGCAGTTCTGCCAGCACGGCACCGGTGCGCGCATCATGCACTCGTGGCAGCGCGTCAGCAGCGATGATCAGTACCCGCTCGCCGCGGGCATCCGGCAGCACTGACACGATCACGCTGCGGGAGCCGCTTGCATCCTCAAGTGCAGGCGAGGTCGCAGGATCCCACACTCGGGCGGATCCATCCTGGGAGCCAGAGAGGATGCGCGAGCCATCTGCGCTGAATGCGCTTGAGAACACGATGCCCGTATGGCCCGCGAGCTCCGCGAGCGGTACGCCCGTGGCGGTGTCCCACACGCGCACAGTCCCGTCGGTGCCTCCTGTGACCGCACGGCGCCCGTCGGGGCTGAAGTCGCAGGAGATGACCGCGCCATCATGGCCTTCAAGCACGCTGACGCACGTGCCTGTCCGAGGATCCCAGATTCGGGCGGTCCCGTCGGCGCTTGCGCTGAGTGCACGCGTGCCTCCATCGCTCCATCGGACCGAGTACACCGCGCCGGAGTGCCCGCGCATCACCGGACCTGCAGTGCCCGTGGCGACGTTCCACGCACGCACGGAGCCATCGGCGCCGCCGGACAGCAGCGTGGAACCATCGCCCGAGAAGCGGAGCGCAAGCACAGGGCCCTCGTGACCCGCGAGCGTCGCGCGCGGGGCACCCGTGGCGCATTCGAACAGGCGCACCGCGCCGTCACGACATCCTGTGACGCACACCATCCCACTGGGATCCACAGCGACCGCATCGACTGGCTGCGCATGGCCGGCGAGCGCAACGATGCGCTTTCCCGTGGCGCCGTCCCAGAGCGCAGCGGTGCCGTCCTCGGACCCCGTCACCGTGCGGGTCCCGTCAGCCGACACAGCCACCGCAGTCACAGCGCCAACGTGCCCCTCGAGGCGTGCAGCCTCTCGGCCTGAGCTCACGTCCCACACGCGCGCGGTCGAGTCAGCCGATCCGGTCACGGCAGTCTTGCCATCAGGAGTGGTGGCCAGCGCAAGGACTGGGCCTGCATGGCCCGCGAGCACGTGAAGGGGCACTGCGCGCGCGATGTCCCACACGCGTACGGTCCCGTCGTAAGACGCGGTGATGGCTCGCGAGTCCGGCAGGAATCGGGCAGCCAGCACCTCGCCCGCATGCCCGCGCATCGAGGCGAGCGATGCATCCGCATTCGCGGACAGCCACCCCCACTCCCAGTCGCGGCGCGCCGGCACGCAGTCGGCAAGGCGCTCCTGGAGCCGATCGGTCTTTCGCGCCTCGCGCCAGGAGTCGGCCATCTGCACGTTGGCGATGTAGGCCGCGGCCTCAACACGGCGGCGTGCCTCCTCTGCGGCGAGCTTCTCGCGCACTGCCACGCGCCATTGCCAGGTGGCAAGGCCAAGACCGGTCACAAGCGCGAGCAGCACCGCAGCGGCTCCGGAGACGAGCGCACGGTTTCGCCGCACGTACTTTCGGATGCGGTACGCCGCGGACTCGGGCGCCGCGACAAGCGGCCGGCCACCGAGGTAGTTGCGCACATCCTCGGCGAGGGCGATCGCGGACTGGTATCGCTCCTCAGGCTCCTTGCGCATCGCCTTGAGCGGGATCCACTCGAGCTCGCGCTTGAGGTCGCGCGCGAGCGCGGCCATGGCAAGCCCGCGGGCCACCTCGATGCGCGATGCGCGGTCGCGATCGCGTGTGGCGATCGTGGTCAGGCGCGCGCTTGGCGGCGGGGGATCGTCTTCTCTGATCGTCCGCTGCATCTCGCGGTAGGTCTTGCTGCGCAGCTCCGTGGGCTCGAAGGGGAGGGTGCCGGTGAGCAGCTCGTAGAGGATGACGCCAAGCGAGTAGACGTCGGTGCGCGTATCGATGCGCTGCGCATCGCCTTCGGCCTGCTCCGGACTCATGTACTCGGGCGTGCCGATCATGACGCCCGCCTCCGTCACCTGCTCCTGGCCCGGACCCTGCTGGGTCAGGGCCTTGGCGATGCCGAAGTCGATGACCTTTGCAGAAGGTCCCTCGCCCTCGATATCGGCGACGAGCACGTTGGCCGGCTTGAGGTCGCGGTGGATGAGCCCCTTGGTGTGCGCGTGCTGGATCGCGTCGCACACCTGCAGGAACAGTTCGAGGCGCGCGCGCAGCGGAAGCCCCTTCGAGTCGCAGAACTCGGAGATCGGCATGCCCTGCACGAACTCCATCGCGAAGTAGGGGCGGCCTGACTGCGACAGCCCGCCGTCGAGCACCTTCGCCACATGCGGGTGGTTCATGAGCGCGAGGGCTTGGCGCTCCTGCTCAAAGCGCGCGACGACCGCGCGCGAGTCCATCCCCGGCTTGATGATCTTCAGTGCAACGTTCTGCACGTAAGGCAGCTTGCGCTCGGCAAGCCACACCGACCCGAAGCCGCCCTCGCCGAGCATCTTCACGAGCGTGTAGGGGCCGATGACCTCGCCAGGGGTCTCGCCCGTGCCTGATGCGCGCGGGCCCGAGTCCGGGCCCACGATCGTGTCATCCGATCCCATCGCTGTGAGGATAGGAGAGGTCTTTGCGCGCAACGGATCCGGCAAAAAGCAGCGCGGCCCCGCCAAAGGCAGGGCCGCGCCAACGGTCAGGTAATCCGTTCCGCGTCAGCCCGCACCCGTGCCGGCGCCGACGCCGGTGTCGGTCACGTCGAGCGCGTCGATGATCTCGTCCTGCTTCT
>CAZKTN010000030.1:14822-24734 GCA_964555705.1 uncultured Isosphaeraceae bacterium
GCGCCGACGCCGGTGTCGGTCACGTCGAGCGCGTCGATGATCTCGTCCTGCTTCTCGCCGATCTTGGTCTTCAGGTTGTTGAAGCCAGTGATAGCGCCGCCGGCCACGACGACGCCAGTGATCGCGACCTCGGTGGTCTCCGCGCCGCGCTCGTCAGCGATGAAATTCATGATCCAGTTCTTCATGGTGCCTTCTCGATTTCAGAATGTCCCCACGAGGGGGCAGAGGGGAATGTGCTGCGGCCAGAACGCTCTGGTCGCACGAGTACTACGGTCGACAATATACCCCATCAGCACACGTTCTACAAACGAAACTGGCGAGTTCCAGAACCGCGGAACCTACGGCTGCTGCTTGAAGTTTGCGCGCGCCTTTCGCGAAACCTGCAAGTTTGCGTTGACATCGCCCGCTGGAAGCACGCGCCCCCACAGCTCGGAGGCTGCCTCCTCGTTGCCGGCCAGGGCTCTTGCGAGCGCCAGGTTGCATACGTAGTCCGCGTCCCCAGGATCGGCGCTGTAGGCGGCCTCGAAGTCGCGGGTTGCGGCAGGAAGGTTGGAGGCAAGGAGATTGCAGAGGCCCCTATCGTTCAGGAGCACCGGCTGGTCGGGCATTCTTGCGAGCCCGCGGTCGAGCCACTCGATTGCCTCCGCGACGCGCCCCTCGATCAGAAGCACCTCGGCGCCCTCGGTGTAGGTGCCCACATGGTCGGGGTACTCGGCCGCAAGGCGATTCAGCAGGAAGCCCGCCTGTGCGGTACTTCCCTTCGCGGCGAGCACTCGTGCGGTGAGCTGCAGGGTCTCGGCGGTGGCAGGCTTGAGAGGGCCGCCATCAAACCAGTCGGCGTCCTCGCTCGGTGCAGCCTGGCATGCGGCGAGCAGCCCCGATAGCGCGATGAGTGCAGCGAGCGCGAGCCTTGCCGGACGTCGTGGCGGAAGCGAGTTGCGTGTCATGGAGTGCTCCCTTGCTGTGGAAGGTTGCCGGAAGGCGGAACGACACCATCCGAGATGGGGGTCATCGGCATCGCGCGGATATCCGCCCGGATGAACAGCGCATCGTCAGTGATCGTCCCGGTGCCGCCCGGCAGCGCATCATCCACCTTTACCCGTGATGCGTCGATTCCTGAGGCGATGAGCGCGTTCCGGACGCGCTCGACCCTCGCAGCGTAGAGCGTCGGGCTCGCGTGGCTGCACCGGATGGAGATTCCCCCGCCGCTGGTGCGCATCGCGTCGGCAAGGATTGCAATGTCGCGGCGGCCAAGCGAGGTGAGCCGATCCGACTCGGGAACGAAGTGCGCTTCGAAGAGTGCGCGTTGCCGGATCACTCCCTGCCGTGCCTGGTCCTTGAAGGGCTCACCCACGAACTGGCGATCGGCAGATCGCTGGACTGAGTCGCTGACCGTCGCTCTGTCGGCGTCGGAAGAGGGTGGGGAAGCGCACGACGCGAGGAGTGCGGCAGCGATACACGCTGCAGAGACGGGCGCGGCTCGATGGTGCTGTCGGCTTGGGGCGAACCGGAGCGCCCCGTCCGCTGGGGAAGTGGTGGCAGGTGCGCAGCGCGACGGAATCATGTCGTTGCCCTCAGGAGAGCCTGGAAGAGGAGTAGGAGCAGTGGTGCGACGATCAGCAGCAGCGTCGCCGGGAGCAGGAACGCTGCGAGCGGGAAGAGAAGCTTGACGGAGGCCTGGTGCGCGCGCTCCTCGTAGGACTGCATCTCCTCGTGCCGGAGCGAATCGGACATCACCTCAAGTGTGCTGGCGAGCTCGCTCCCGAAGCGCTCCGCCTGCGCCATGAGCGAGCCGAGCGACCGCAGCTCGGCCACGCCCGTGCGATCGGCCGCGTCGGCGAGCGAAGCGGACCAGCTCTTGCCGAAGGACACCTCGAGGTCGATGCAACGCATCTCCGCGGCGAGCGCTTCCGCGCTGTCCTGCATGCTTGCGGCGACGGAGGACCACGCTGCGGGCAGCCCAAGACCGCCCCGCAGCGAGATCTGGAGGAGGTCCAGCATGATCGGCAACTCCGCCGAGATCTCCCGCCTAAGCCGCGCCGCGCGCGCTCGGGTCCATGCTCGCGGCAACGACCACCCCGCCGTGCCGCCCGCCAAAAGCGCCACGACGCACATGGCGGCAGGAACGCCCGCAAGAGCCGCGCCGGCACCTGACATGATGGCGGCCGAGACTGTGATGCAGGCGTGCAGGGCACGGAAGGAGCGGCGCTCCTGTGCCGATCGGAGTCCCGCCATGTCCATGGGGTTGGGAGTCAATCGGGCGCGTAGCCGTCGCTGCTGCGAACGGCCTGCAGCGACCACACCTGCGAACGCGAGCGCGGCTGCGATGATTGGTGTCGCCATCATGGCCGTGACTCCGGCCTCATGGCATCGATGTCCGTGAGTCGCTGGATGGAGACGACTCCCATGACAAGCAGCGATGCGGAGACAATGAGCAGGACATGGCCCGTGTTGCTCCTCAGGAGCAGGTCGGCGTACCCGTCGACGATCTGGCAGAGCATTGGCACGATCAGCAGCGGAACCAGCGCTAGCGCAATCGTCGCGGCACGCCCGTACGCGAGGATCGCGCGCGCCCGGCGGCGGATGCGCGCGCGATCGACGAGTGCACGCGCGAGCCGATCCGTCACCTCGGCGAGATTGCCGCCCGCCGCAAGCTGCTGGATCATCGCGAGCCCGAAGGCACGCAGCGCCGGGTTCGGGGACTTCAGCAGGACGCTGGAGATCGACGTGGCGAGCTCCTCGCCAAGCGCCTCACGCCCGACGATCTCCCTGAATGCCGTCTGTGCTGAGCCGCGGCTCTCATCCGCGAGGATCCGCAGGACACCTGTCATCGGTATGCCCGCGCGCAGTGCGCGCCCTGCGGATCCGATGGCCTCCAAGGCGTACTCGAAGTCACTCGCGTCACACTGCCGCGCGTGACGGGTGCGCAGGATGCGCAGTCCCGCCACCCACAGCAGAAGCGTCGCCGAGGCGAGCAGCGGAAGGTCAAGGGCGATCCACATCACTCCTGCGATCGAGAGCCCCGCGGCAAAGGGCGCCATCGCGCGAGGGGGCGCGCGCCGGGCCATCGCCTTCCGCTCCGTGTGCCCGCGGGACGTGGCCGCCGTCCAGCGGAGCGCGAGCACTGACCAGGCCAGCAGCGTGGATGATGCTGCAAGCGCCGGGATGGCGAGGCTCGTGAGCGTCGTTGTCATCGGGGCGCCGGTCCCGCCAAGCTGCCGGCCTCAAACACCGACCGGTCCATGCGCACCCCGCGCGATTCGAGGCGGGACACGAGAGAGGGCGTCTCGCCGGTGGCCACGAACATGCCGCCACGAGCTCCGCGTGCCTCGGGGTCGCCTGGAGCGAAGGTATGGATCGTCCGCATTCGGATTCCGTCGGCGTCGACGCCATCAAGCTCCACTGCCTCGGTCATCACCCTACGCCCGTCGGGCAGCCTCGAAAGGTGGATGACGAGCTGTATCGCAGAAGCCACGTAGTCACGGATGACGCGGATCGGCATGTCGAGCCCACCCATCGCAAGCATCAGCTCGAGGCGTGTCACCGTCTCCCTCGCGCTGTTCGCGTGAATGGTCGTCATGGAGCCCTCATGACCGGTATTCATGGCCTGCAGCATGTCGAAGGCCTCCGGTCCACGGCACTCGCCGACGATGATGCGGTCAGGGCGCATCCGGAGCGCGTTCCGCAGGAGATCGCGCGGTTCGACGGCACCCACACCCTCGATGTTCGAGGCGCGCGTCTCGAGCCGCACCACGTGGTTGCCGGAGAGCTGCAGCTCAGCCGCATCCTCAATGGTGATCACCCGCTCGCGAGCCCCGATGAATGCGGACGCGGCGTTCAGCAGGGTCGTCTTCCCGACGCCTGCGCCGCCGGAGAACACGATGTTCAGGCGGCCCTCGACGGATGCGCTGATCAGGTGCGCCGTCGCCTCCGGCAGCGTGCCGATGGCCACGAGGCGTTCCATGGTGAGAGCCATCGGGGGGAACCGCCGGATGCTCAGCTGCGGGCCATCGACCGCCAGCGGGGGTATCACGGCATTCACCCGGGATCCGTCGGGCAGCCGTGCGTCCACCATTGGGCTCCGCTCGTCGATGCGGCGTCCTGCGTTGCGGACGACCCGCTGGATGACATGCATCAGGTGCGCTCCGTCGCGGAACTTCGCTTCCGTCTGCTCGATCTGGCCACGCCGCTCCACGAAGACGCTGTGAGGTCCTGTGACCATCACATCGCTGACCTCGGGATCGGCAAGGAGGGGCTCGAGCGGGCCGAGCCTCAGGGCGTCGTCAAGCACCCACTCGATCACGCGGGTGCGGTCGTCGGGCAGCATCCGTGGCGCAGCCTCGTCGAGGAGCGACTCCACCTTGCGTCGGCACTCCTTCTCGAGTCGCGAGTGCTCGCCGCGATCAAGCTCGCGGAAGTCGAGCGTCGACACCAGGCGCTGGTGCAGCTCGCGACGAAGTTGCGCGAGGTCGCCAGTTGTCTGGGGCGCCACGGTCACGGCGCGCGGGTCTCCGATGGTCCTGAGCCCGCGGGAGGCGGCTCCAGGCGCGATGTCGGGGTCGCCGCAGAGGACGCAGCCGACTGCAACTCCGGCTCAGCAGGCGCTCTCGATGCCGCGGCGGCAGGCGGAAGTGAGTCTGCCGCGGGAATGCGTGGGTCATCGGGTCGTCGCCATGCGCCTGGCCCCTTGAGGGAACCGAGCCCCAGCAACTTGAGCCGAGCGAGCGGGTTCCCCACGTCCGTGGCACCAGAGAGCTTCCCCTCCCCGAAGAGCTCCCAGTCGTTTGGTGTCTGGTGAAGGTCTCCCGGCATTGGGCGCTCCATGCCATCATCGAGCGGCTCGACGAGCTCGGCAGTGACCATGACCACCAGCTCAGTCTGGTCCTGCTCGTACCGCACGCTCCTGAACAGTGTGCCGAGCAGGGGTAGGTCGCCCAGCACAGGCACACGCGACGCCCGCGCCTGGTCCTTGCTGCGGAGCAGCCCTGCCATGGCGAAGGACTGCCCGCTTCCGAGTTCGACAGTGGTGCTCGACCGGCGGGTGACCACGCTTGGGATCTTGAACCCGCTCACCTGCACGGCGCCGATCTCGCTGAGTTCGCTGACCTCCGGCGATACCTCGAGGCGGAGACGCCCCTCGCCGAGCACTTCAGGCCTGAACTTGAGGCGTACGCCGAACTCCTTGTACTGCACCGTAACCGTGCTTCCGCCGCCGACCACGGAGCCCTGCACGATCGGAACCGGGAACTCGCCGCCGACGAGGAAGGTGGCCTCCTCACCGCTGACGGCAACGAGGTTCGGCTCGGCCAGCAGCCGGACGTACCGGTTCTCCGAGAGCGCCTGGATGAAGATCTCAAGGTTGGAGCCTGGAATTCCGCCGAACAGAGTCGTGGCCGAACTCACCGCACTGCCGTCGAACATGAATCGGGCGTTGTCGATGGGCGCGAAAGGCGTCGGACCGATGGAGACCGGCTGGAACGGGGTCCCACCTGGCGCCTGGAATCCGCCGAACGCGCTCGACCCGCCGACCACCCCGCCAAAGGCCAGTTCGCGAAGTGCGGTGCGGCTTGCCTCCGCGATACGGACACGCAACTGCACTTGCTGAACGCCGGGGATGCGGGTGAGGTCCACCCAGTTGGTCGACACTGCGTCCATGAACTTCCTGAGCAGTACGGCGGTTTGGAGATCAGGCACGATGCCGCGGAGCGTGATGGTGCCATTCACATCTGCGGCCTCAAGGTCGACGCCGAACACTTGGCGCAGCCGCTGCTGGAGCTCGAGGCAGTCGATGGTGACCCTCAGGCGCCGCACGAGCGTCTCTCCCGACTCGAGCTGGAAGACCACGTCAGAGACTCCCGGCCTGCGCGCGATGAGCACTACCTGGTTCGGCGCAATGGGATTCGCGTCGGCGACCGTGGACAGCGTGATGATGACGGACTGGACCCGCTCAGGCAGCGTCACCACCGTCGATCCTCCCACCGGTATCTCGAAACGGTCCGGCAACTCGGGCACCGTCGATGCAGCCGGCGCAGGCGTCTCTGACTGCGGCCACCCATGCGCGGACGGGATCCCGATCGGTGTAAGGGCGATCGCGACCAGTGCCGCAAGGTGAAACGGAGGGGACTTCATGGGCGTGCCTTTGGGCTCTGCGCCGGACCGGTTGGTGACGCGGTGTCAGCCAGCTGGTGCGTGACTGTCGATTCGCCTCTGATCACGGTGACGCGCCAGATGCGTCGCTCGGGCGTTGCGGGCGGTGCGTCTGCCGCAGCCGCGCGCGGTTCGGAATCTCCCAAAGATGCGGTTGATCCCGCGCCCTTCTGTGCAGCTGCGGATCGCGGTTCTTGGGCGCCGCGAGCGGATTCGGGGAGGCCGAGCAGGGACAGTGTCGTCGCTGTGGCTACGGCATCGCCAGTCGTGAGACCCGCGTCATCAGGCCTAAGCGTGATGCCAATGGTGCCGCGCGCACTTGCGAGCTCAAGCTGCGCGGCTTGGGCAGGGGTTACAGCAAGGGTGACCGTCAGGCGCCGTGAGGCAGGCCTCCGATCGCCTGCAGCCTCGGGTGCGACACGTGTGCCCACAGCCTCGTCATTGACCGCGAGGACCCTCACCGCCTCGAGTAGGGTGACAGTGACCGACTCGCGTTGGCTCGGTGCCGATCCCGGTCGCTCGAGCGTTGCGAGCATGTCGACCAGCGCACCTGGGTAGAGGACCACCTCGGGTCCTGTGTCGCGAAGGCTCACGGTGATCGCCCTCATTCCATGGGCGAGCTGCGATGCGATCGCCGCACCCGAGCCCGGAGTCACGAGGTCTCCGCTCCGGATGGCCTGACCCTTCGCGAGGGCAACAGCCGTGGTGCGGCCAACGGCGAGCGCCCGGCTGCCGACGAGCAACTCCCCAGTCGGACGCGCACCCATCTCGACAACCTCAAGGTCCGACTCGGCAATTCGATGACCCGCAGGAAGGTCGCGCGCTGCGGTGACGCAGTTTGCGCTCGAGCGGAGTTGCGTGCCGCTGACCGCCGAGCCGCTCAGCGTCATCTGCAGCGCCACCGCAAGCGCGGCCGACAGTGCGGCCGCAACAATTCCAGCAATCAGGATCTTCGGCGCAGGCATGCGGGGACTCCCACGAGAGGGTGGTGCCGGCGCGGCCTGCGCCTGGGGCGCGCCCATCCATGACGCACCTTCAGAACGTGGGAGATTAGTAGACGCACGACGTGACCGCTACGGTCCACTTCAGAGTCGGGGATCACTGTTCCGGCGCAAACTCCTGAAGGGTTCTCCCCGTCAAGTCGCGGAGTAGCACGATGGCTTGAGTACGGGGAGATCTTCCTCGAAACTCTCCGGCGCTACCGCTCTGGCTCGCGCACCATCGAAGCTCGGCCCTCGAGCGAGGCTGGAAGCGGCATGAGGCTCCTCAGTCCAAGTAGGCCAACCTGTGAGTACTGGACTTCCACCCTCACCGTAATGGGCGTGCCGGGCGCCACGGCTTCAGGTCGGCTCGGGTCAACGACGACTTGGGCACCCTGTATGCCCAGACCCGCGAGCGATGCGTTCACCCGAGACTGGATGTCCGCAGCGGTTGCGCCGGAGAGTGCAGCCTCGCGGGCACCGAGTCGGGCCGCGTGGTCGAGTTGGACCGATCGAAGGACGGCCCATCCGTACTCGATGCCGGAGAACAAGACGAGAAGCATTATCGGCAGGACGATTGCCGCCTCGATGCTCTCTGCACCGCGCCGGGCGCGTGGAGGTGTCCGAGTCATATCACGCTCCCGTGGTTCTCCCAGTACCACCATGCGGCGACTGTGCCCGCGAGGATTGCGGGCGCGTACGGGAACCACCCTTTGGGGCGGGGCTTCGGCGTCGATTCGACCTCGACGACGAGGGTTGACTTCTGCGTGAGGATCGCACCGGTCATCACGCCACGGAAAAGGCGAAGGCCCTTCATGCGTGTCCATAGCACGCTGTGCATCAGGAGCACCGGTACCGCCGCAGGTCCGTCCCGATAGAGGGTGACAGCGATCGCCCACACCGCGCCGCAGATCGTCACTGCCAGCACGAGTACGACGGACGGGTAGGTGCCGACCCACGCGCCGAGTGCCATCATGAGCTTGGCATCGCCTGCACCACCGCCAGCGATCGCATAGGCAGCGATGAAGATCGCTCCCGCGATGGCTGCACCCGTAGCGGCGTCGGCAAGTCCGCCCCAACCCGCACGGGACACCCCGAAGGCCAGTCCTGCCGCCAGGAGGGGGAGCGTGAGCCAGTTGGGGATGCGCATGCTGCGCAAGTCAGTGAAGCATGCAACCATGCAAGCGACAACGAGCAGCGTCCACACCCACGCTGGCGCGCCGGGGAGGGCCAGCGAGGCCGCGGCGGCGACCATCACCACCACACGTGCCCCGCATTGGATGAGGGCGCTGGCGCAGGATCCATTACCTGAGAAGATAGCATCGGAAACCGCGAGTTCGACCCAATGACGCGATATCCGATGTCCAAGTGCCGCAGGGGCCTATCGACCATAAAGGCGATGGCGGCGCTTCCCGCTGTCATCATGATGGCGTGGCTCGGTGCGGAGGTCGGGCTTGCCGCGAGGGCAGTGGGTCAGGCTCGCAGCGCCGCCGACTCGATCGCACTTGCGGCAGCGGCGCGCAGTCGTGACGGGCACGCTGCCGCTAGGGCTGACGCGCTCGCGGCCGCCGCGGCCAGTAGAGGCCCCAATGGTCCCGTGCAGGTCTCGATTGGGGACGGGCCTGCCGGCGGACAGGACGTGGAGTTTGGTCGGTGGGACGACTCGGCGCGCGCCTTTGTGCCCGATCCCGAGGGGGGGGATGCGGTGAGGGTGCGGGTCAGATTTGCCGCGGACCACCCCAACGGCACCACGAGTCCGATGCTGTCTGGGCTGTTCGGTGCCGACTCGATGTCAATCGAGCGCGTGAGTGTCGCAGTTCATGTCCCGGCACGGCACACTACGTCGCTGCTTGTGGCGGGCGCTGGCATTGTCACGCTGAGCCTGACTGACACGGCGTCGCTCATCGCCGATGGAGGCATCAGCCTCGCATCCGCTGACGCGGACGCGGCGCACGTGGCGGTCGGCGCGTACGTGTCGGCCAGCGTGCTGCGCGTGGCCGGAGCTGTCGATCCGGAAAGCGCAGCGCAGGTCGATGCGCTCATTGTGGACGGCTTCGAGGTGCCACCTGACCCGTTCGCGGGGACTGCGCTTCCGCTGATCGACGCGCTGTCCGCATCGCCGATTCCGCACGACGATGTGCAGGTCACCCGCGTCGCGCCGGGCGTCCACCAGTCCCTTGTGCTCGCGGGTGGGACGGTGGTGCTGGAGGCCGGCCTGCACCAGTTCGCGGGCGATCTTGCAGTCACTGGCGGCGCACTGCTTCTTGAGGATGCAACTATCCATCTTGATGCCGCGGCATCGCTCCTCGTCAGCGGAACGGGGATGCTGTCCGGTACGCCGATGTCGACCGGAGACTGGGCAGGAATGTGCATCATCCAGCGGGATGCGGCGGGTTCCTGGACTCTCGGCGGAGTCGGTCCCCTCACACTCGATGGATCGGTGTACGCGCCCCAAACGGCGGTGGCCATCACCGACGGCATGCAGGTGACGCTCGACGCGGCGATTGTGGGTTCCTTGTCGCTGGGCGGCACTTCGGCGCTGGAGTTGCTCGATTGCATTGACCGGCTCTCAACCGAACCAGTTCCCGGCCGCGCGCGCCTCGTGCGTTGAAGGCGAGCGCAGCGCTCGACAGCACGCATGTCCTGACCGGAGGGCCGTGCGCTGCGGATACTGGCCACCCTTACGCCAGCGCCGGATCGAAGATCCAGGGATCTGCGCACTCGATGTCGGCGTCCGGGACGAGCGCGCGTCGCACGGCGAGCGCGAGGGCGTCGAGGCCGGTGC
>CAZKTN010000031.1:0-24667 GCA_964555705.1 uncultured Isosphaeraceae bacterium
GGCATGCGATTCGACCGCGCGGTCTGGAGCAGCATGCCCGGCATCCTTGCGGCGGGCTACATGCAGCAGCTTCTCCATGACCGGGTCCAGAGGTTCACGTCAGCGCTCGATGCCGCAGGGATTCCGTACGGCGTGTGTGGCGGCATGGCGGTGATCGCGTGGGTGTCGGCATCCAACCCCGACTACGTCCGCAACACCAAGGATGTGGACGTGTGCATGCGGCGTGCGGACCTTGCCCGTGCCGTCGAGGCGCTCGCGCCCCACGAGTTCATCTTCGCGGAGGTGTCCGGCGTGCCGATGTTCCTTGACGGGCCGGACAGCACCCCCAAGCACGCGGTGCACATCGTGCTGGCGGGAGAGGTGGCGCGAAGCGGGGAGGTGCCGGTGCCGGATGTCGCCGCCGGCGTTCGCGATGCGAGCTTCCCATGGGCGCGTGTGGAGCTTGACCGCCTGCTGACGATGAAGCTGATCGCAGGCCGCATGCACGACAAGGTGCACATCGCCGACCTGTGGCGCGCCAAGGCGATCGACCGATCGTGGATCGCGCACGTGCCCGAGCCGCTGAGGCCTCGGCTTGCCGAATGGCTCGATGCCGCCGAGCGCGAGTACGGCGACTCGCCGCACTGAGCCGCCAGGCCGGGCAAGGACCGGGGTGCTGCAGTCGCTGCCCGCTGCGGAGTGGTACGAGCAGCACTACCGCGATTCGGCGCACTATGCCCACCTCTAGACTCCGCACGTGCAGCCGCCGCAGTCACAGCCGCCCATGCATGAGGGGTTCTGGCGCGTGCCGCAGATGCGCTACCAGGACGCGTACGTGTGGTTCCTGTTCCTCGCGGCGGGCGACGTGATGCTCACGTGGTTCATCCTCGAGCGCCGCGGGGGCACCGAGGTGAACCCGATCGCGGACGTCGTCATCAAGGCATGGGGCCTGTGGGGCGCGATCGGCTTCAAGTTCAGCCTGGTGCTCTTCGTGATCATCGTGTGCGAGATCATCGGGCGCCGCAACCCAAAGCGCGCTGACTTCCTGATCGGAACCGCGATCGCCGTAAGCGCGATGCCGGTCGCGTACTCGCTCGGCCTGCTGGCGTGGCACGCGATGACGGTGCGCTGACCGCTAGCGCTGCGCCATCGCCCGCTCGATCTCGGCGACCGTCTTCGGGATCGCGGGACCCAGCACGCGCCGCCCGGTCGGCGTGACCAGCACGTCATCCTCGATGCGGATGCCGATCCTCTCGTCAGGGATGTAGATGCCCGGCTCGACAGTGACGATCGCGCCCGGCGCAAGCGGGGCATCGGGCGACGCATCGTGCACCTCGAGTCCGAGGTGATGGCCGGTGCCGTGGATGAACCAGTCGCCGTATCCGGCCTTCGTGATCACGTGGCGCGCGGCACGGTCGAAGTCGGAGAGCGTCGCGCCCGGGCGGATCGCTGCGATCGCCGCGGCCTGCGCCTTGAGCACGATCTCGTAGAGCTCGCGCTGGCGTGCGGTGAAGGTGCCGCTCACCGGGAATGTGCGCGTGATGTCGCTCGCGTAGCTGCCGAACGCGGCGCCGGAGTCGATCACCATGAGCTGGCCGGCCTCGAGCGTGGCGTCGTTCGCGTGGTAGTGGAGGACTGTGGCGTTGAGGCCGGTGCCCGCGATCGTGCGGTATGCGGTGCGGCGCGAGCCATTCGTGCGGTATGCGTGCTCCATCGCCTCCTGCACGTCAAACTCGCTGATGCCCGGCCGGATCGTGCGCATCGCGGCGAGGAACCCCTCGCGCGAGATCGAGAGCGCACGCTCGACCATCGCGACCTCGCGCGAGCTCTTGCGTGCGCGCATCTTCGGGATGAGCTGGCTCTCGTCGGTGATCGCGCATCCTGGAATGCGTGCGGCGCTCTCGCGGAACACCGCGAGGTCCGGCGACACGGGCGCGGTATGCGCCGCGAGCGGATGCAGGCACGCGAGACGCTTCGCGCGCGACGCGCTCTCGAGCAGCCAGCGGGGAAGGGCGTTGGTGCGGAAGATGGTGGAGATGCCGTAGCGCGCTCGCAGCGGCGATGCGATCGTGTCGCGCAGACCGTCCCACTTCTCGACCTCGGGATTCAGCGGCCTCAGGAACAGCTGCACGCGACGCGCGGGCACGGGATGCAGCGGATCGAGCAGCAGCGCGGCGCCGGGCTCGTCAGCGATTCCGGTGAGGTACTCGAAGTGGGGATGCGGCCGCCACTCGTGGTGCAGCGACGGGTCCTGGTCGCCCGCAAACACCAGGCCCACGGCATTCTTGAGCTGCTTGAGGAGCGCGTCGCGCCGTGACGCGAACTCGGTCAGCGGGATGGAGGGCTCCGCCCCCGAGGTCGCGGCGCTTCGTGTCGCGGGACGGGACCGGGTGGACGTGCGCTTCGGGGCAGCTCTTCTGGCCATGCGCGGAAGGCTATCGGGGGTGCGCGAAACTGCGCCCTCGTGCATCGCGACAGTCGCTTCGGGGATGTTCGCGGTCCGCGTGGCCTCGCGCGCCGCGTACCGTAGGGAGCGTGATCACGTGGAGCGTGCATCCTCTGCGGCAGTTTCCTGCTCGTGCCGTCATGGCGGCGCTCCTGATCATGGCGCTTGGATTCGCGATCGGTGCGGCCGCAGGCGACTGGATCTGGGGGTCCATCTCGATGGTGATCCTGTTCGCGGCGACGATCCGGTTCTGGATGCGATCGACGTTCCTCGTCGACGCGAATCGCGTGCGTGCGGTCTTTCCGCTCGGCGCCGCTGATGTGCGCTGGCCCGATGTGCAGTCCGCGCGGATCGCGCCTCGCGGCATGCTCCTGTCGATGCGTGCAGGCACGAGGCCGCGCACGCTCGCGGTCGATTTCGCGGGACTCGACGACGTCAAGGTGATGGAGATCCGCGCGATCGTGCGCGAGAACGTGGGCGAGGTCGAGTCGGCGGTGCCTCTGGTGCAGGAGGCGTCGCGTGGGTGATGCGCGGCTAGCGGGTCAGGGGATCACGTGCGGCGGCCGCAGCTGCAGTGCCCGGGGGATGCCATGAGTGATCCGCATCCGTCCCTGCGCGCCCGGATTCGCGCCGCGCTCAAGCACGCGTTCCATGTCGAGCCGCCTGGCATCGCAGTGCCTGCGCCCGAGGAGGAAAAGCTGCTTCGGCGCATGACCGACGAGGTTGTGCGCCGTGGCATGGCGCAGCCCGCGCTGCTCTTCCTTGAGAGCCTGCGCCCGCTCAATGGCGTTGGCGCGCAGGCGATGCACTTCCTGCATCCCTTTGCGAGCGTGATTGTGCAGCCTCAGGCGTACGAGCGCATCGCCGCGTTCCTCGAGCGGCGAGGGAGCATCGAGTGGATCTGCCGAGCGATCGAGGACGCGGAGTCTGAGCGCGATGCCGGTAACTCGCGGCGGTCCGGCCAGGGAAGTGCAGGGGGACGCCACGGAGGTGCGTCGGGGAGCGATGGCGGACTCGGCGCCTGCGGTCCCGGGGACGGCGCGCCCGGGGCGAGTTAGCCTCATCGTCCCATGGCACCGCCCATCGAGCGCATCCACCGCGTGGTCGCCACCGACTGCGGCAGCACCACCACAAAGGCGATCCTGATCGAGAGCAAGGACGGCGTGTTCCGCCAGACGTTCCGTGCCGAGGCGCCCACGACCGTGGAGAGCCCATTCGCCGACGTGACGATCGGCGTAACGAACTCGGTGACCGAGCTGCAGGAGCTTTCCGGCTACCGGCTCATCAACGATGACGGCACCATCATCCGGCGCTCGTCGCCCGACGATCCCGATGGCTGCGACGTCTACATCTCCACATCGAGCGCAGGCGGCGGCCTCCAGATGATGGTTGCGGGCGTCGTGCGCGAGATGACGGCCGAGAGCGCGAAGCGCGCGGCGCTTGGCGCAGGCGCGATCGTGATGGACACGATCGCCAGCAACGACCGCCGCAAGCCGCACGAGCAGATCCAGCGCATCCGCGAGCTGCGTCCCGACATGGTGCTCATCTCGGGCGGCACCGACGGCGGCGACCGAAAGAAGGTCGTCGAGATCGCGGAGCTCATCGCGCCCGCGCGCCCGCGGCCGCGCTTCGGCAGCGAGTACCAGCTTCCCGTCATCTTCGCGGGCAACCGCGAGGCGCAGCCGCGCATCCGCGAGGTGTTCGGAGGGCCAGGCTTCGACCTGAGCATCGTCGACAATCTTCGGCCGACGCTGGAGCAGGAGAACCTCGGTCCCGCGCGCGAGCGCATCCACGACGTGTTCCTTGAGCACGTGATGGCGCATGCACCCGGGTACGACAAGCTCATCGCGTGGACGGATGCGCCGATCATGCCCACGCCCGGCGCCGTCGGCGACATCCTGCAGACGATCGCAAAGGGCCGCGGCATCAACGTGGTGGGCGTGGACATCGGCGGCGCGACCACCGACGTCTTCAGCGTCTTCAGCGGCATCTTCAACCGCACGGTGAGCGCGAACCTGGGCATGAGCTACTCCATCTCCAACGTGTGCGCGGAGGCCGGCATGCCCAACGTGCTGCGCTGGGTGCACCTGGACATGGACGAGCGCGAGCTTCGCAACCGCGTGAAGAACAAGATGATCCGCCCGACCACGATCCCGCAGTCGCGCGAGGCGCTGGTCTTCGAGCAGGCGGTCTCCCGCGAGGCGCTGCGCCTCGCCTACGTGCAGCACAAGGCGTTCGCGACCACGCTCAAGGGAGTGCAGCAGCAGCGCGGCGTGGGCGACGCCTTCTCGCAGGAGGAGTCGGGCAAGTCGCTCGTCGACGATATGCACCTGGACCTGCTCGTCGCCTCCGGCGGCGTGCTCAGCCACGCGCCGCGCATGGAGCAGACGGCAGCGATGCTCATCGACGCCTTCGAGCCCTGCGGGTTCACGGAACTCGCGAAGGACTCGATCTTCATGATGCCGCACCTTGGCGTGCTCGCATCGGTGCACCCGCGCGCGGCGATGGAGGTCTTCGAGAGGGATTGCCTCGTGCCGCTGGGTTGGTGTGTCGCGCCGCGCGGCGAGGCGAAGCCCGGCAAGCCGGTGCTCAAGTGGTCGATGGCGCGCTCCGGCGGCGGCACGGAGTCGGGCACCATGTCCGGCGGTGAGCTGAAGCTCATCCGGCTTGCCGAGGGCGAGCGCGCGACCGTTGAAGTGCAGCCCGAGCGCGGATTCGACATGGGTGCCGGGGCCGGCAAGCCGGTCACGCGCGAGGTGCGCGGCGGCAGCGTCGGCGTCATCATCGATGCGCGCGGCAGGCCGCTTCCGCTTCCCGCCGACCCATCCGCGATGCGCCGAGCGGCGCTCGCCGAAGTGACCGCCCTCGAGCTCTACCCCGACTGACGAGACGACGCCATGGCCAAGGCATACACACCAGGACTCACCGTCTCCGCACGCACGACCTACCGCGCGCGCCGTCTGCTCCCCGTCCACGGAGACGTGCGCGTCGCCGCTGGCGACAGCGTGCAGCCTGACACTGTCGCCGCAGAGACATTCATGGAGGGCGATGTCTTCCCGATGAAGATCGCGGCCAAGCTCAGCGCGAACCCCAAGGACCTGCCCAAGCTGATGCTCAAGCGTGTGGGCGATGCGGTGCGAGAGGGCGAGCCGATCGCGCGCAGCGCCGGCATCTTCGGCATGTTCCGCACCGAGGCCAAGAGCACCGCCACCGGCACCGTCGAGAGCGTGTCGGACACCTCAGGGATGGTGATTGTGCGCGGTCCTGCGCAGCCTGTGCAGGTGCGCGCCTATGTGGCGGGGCGCGTCATCGAGGTGCTCCCCAACGAGGGTGTGGTGATCGAGACGCCCGCATCGCTCGTGCAGGGGATCTTCGGGGTCGGCGGCGAGACGCACGGCCCCATCGCAATGGCCAGCACGTCGCCTGACGCCACCCTGCACGCATCTGACATCACGCCGCAGATGAAGGGCGCGGTGGTGGTCGGCGGCGCGCGCATGACCGCGGAGGCGGTCGCTGCAGCGCGAAAGGTCGGCGCGGCGGCGCTTGTGGCCGGCGGCATCGACGACCAGGACCTGCGCGACATCCTCGGCCATGACCTTGGCGTTGCGGTGACCGGCTCCGAGAAGCTCGGCATCACGCTGATGGTGACGGAAGGGTTCGGCGACATCGCGATGGCCACGCGCACGTTCGAGCTGCTGGCGTCGCACGCGGGCCGCGTGGCGAGCGTCAACGGCGCCACCCAGATCCGCGCAGGCGTGATGCGCCCGGAGATCGTGGTGCCGCTTGAGGGTGGCGCGGGGCAGGGCAGCGGCCACGTGGTCTACGAGGGCGGCGCGACTGCGGGCGTGCTTGAGATCGGCACTGCGGTGCGCATCGTGCGCGACCCGTACTTCGGCATGCTGGGCACCGTCGCGGGATTGCCGGAGCAGCCCGCAGTGCTCGGCTCGGGCTCGAAGGCGCGCGTGCTGGACGTGAAGCTCGGCGACGGACGCACGGTGACCGTGCCGCGCGCGAACGTCGAGCTCATCGAGGGGTAAGCGGTCGCTGACCGGAGGGCGATCTCTCGACGTGCGAGGCGCATCGGTCTCATGGACGGGGTCAGTTCGGTGCGCGATGCTGCTTTGCCGGGATTGCCGCGAGCGGCTACCGTGCGCGCCGTGACGGCACAGGTGCGCATGCTCGCGGTCGCAGGCACTCTGCTCGGATGCATCGCCTCGTCGCAGGCGGGTGCCGTGCCGCCTCCCACCGATGTCCGTGCGACTGACGCGCCTGGCGACACCGGACAGGCCCTTGACGTGACGTGGGCGTGGGAGGGCCGCGAAGGCGATGTCGCCGCGTTCCGCATCATGCACATGCGGGTGGTGACGGATGGCGCAGGCGACGCACAGGTGAGCGAGTGGGTGGTCGCGGGCGAGGCGACTCCGGACTCGCGCGCGATGAAGGTCGCAAAGCTCGAGCGCGGCAGCGCGTACCTCGTGAAGGTCGTTGCGCTCGGGGCTGCGGGCGCAAGCTCTGAGGCCACTGCAGCCGAGCCGGCCCAGCCTCAGATGAACTGGTTCATCGCGCGCAAGGCAACGCTCGCGTGGTGGATCGTCGGCGTCAGTGTCGCCATCATCGGTTCGGTGCTCATGGCCTGGAAAGGCGTGCCGATGCGCGTGCGCCGCATCGCAGCGCTCGAAGCCGTCGATGATGCGGTCGGCCGCGCCACAGAGATGGGCAGGCCTGTGCTCTTCATCGCAGGCATCCAGGACATGGACAACGTCCAGACTGTGGCCGGCATCACGATCCTCTCGCGCGTCTCGAAGACCGCGGCCGAGTACGACGCGACCGTCGAGGTGCCGACGTCGCGCTCGCTCGTGATGGAGGCCGCGCGCGAGGCGGTGCAGGCGTCGTACCTCTCCGCGGGCCGCTCCGACAGCTACAACCCCGATCTCATCCGCTACATCACGGACGAGCAGTTCGGCTTCGTTGCGTACGTGAGCGGACGCATGGTGCGCGAGCGGCCGGCCGCGTGCTTCTACATGGGCTGCTTCTTCGCGGAGAGCCTGATCTTCGCGGAGACAGGCAACTCGATCGGTGCGATCCAGATCGCGGGCACCGCAGAGAGCGCGCAGCTGCCGTTCTTCGTCGCCGCGTGCGACTACACGCTCATCGGCGAGGAGTTCTTCGCGGCCAGCGCGTACCTCTCCGGCGAGCCGCTCCAGATCGGGTCGCTGCGCGGGCAGGACGTGTGCAAGGCCGCCGCAGGCAGCTTCATCATCGCGGGCGTTGCGGCGAAGACGCTTGCGGCGCTCGGCGTCGGCGGTGCGGCCGCCGCCGCGGCATGGATCATGGCAGGGCTTGGCGCATGAGACGGCAGGTCCCGCTCTTCATCGCCACGCTCGCCGGCTTCGCCATGGTGCTGAGCTACTTCGTCCCCATGATCCAGGACTGGGGCGAGCTCGTCAGCAATTCCTTCAACGTGATCGCCGCGATCGCCTTCATCCTTGGCGGCGGGTCGCTGCTGAAGGTGAACCTCTCGAAGATCTCGAGCCGCCAGCCCGGATGGGGATACGCGGGCATCACGGTGGCCTGCTTCCTGATCACGCTCGGCGTGGGCCTTGCGAAGGTCGGCGTGCACCCGAACCCGAAGTTCGCGGACATCCCATTCTCGGGCGAGAAGGACGCCACCGGCAGCGCCTTCGGGTGGATCTACGAGTACGCGCTGGTGCCGCTCACGAGCACGCTCTTCGCCCTGCTGGCATTCTTCGTCGCCAGCGCGGCATTCAGGGCATTCCGGGCCAAGAACACCGAGGCGATCCTGCTGCTCGTGACGGCGTTCATCATGCTGCTTGGCCGCACGTTTGCGGGAGTGGTGCTCACCGGATGGCTGCCTGACTGGCTGAGCGGCCTGCGCCTGGAGAACCTCTCGGTGTACGTGATGCAGGTCTTCAACACCGCCGGCAACCGCGCGATCATCATCGGCATCGCGCTCGGCGTCGCGGCGACAAGCCTGCGCATCCTGCTCGGCATCGACCGCTCATGGAGGGGGGGCTCCGAATGAGCAAGCGACCCTTCGACCGCCGCTGGATCTTCCTGATGATGGCGATCGCCGTGTCGGTGCCGATCCTCGTGATCGGCCTCACCGGGCGGACCTTCCCCGAGACGCCGACGCCCGCCGCGCGCGCCGCATTCGACGCCATCGAGAAGCTGCCCGAGGGCACCCCGATCCTGCTGACATTCGACTTCGACCCCGCGAGCGCGGGCGAGCTGCAGCCGATGGCCACCAGCTTCGTGCGCCACTGCGCGGCGAAGAGGCTCAAGATGGTCTTCATCTCGCTCTGGCCGCTCGGCGGCGCGATGGCCGACAGCGCGATCAGGCGCGTCATCGAGCCGGATTTCCCGAATCTGGTGTACGGCACCGACTATGTCAGCATGGGATTCCAGGCCGGCAACGAGGCGGTGATGAAGCTGCTGCTCACCGACTTCGCGCGCGCGTTCCCGAGCGACTCGCGCGGCACTCCGGCGAGCCAGATCCCCGTGCTCAAGGGGATCTCCCGCGCGACGGACTTCCCGATGGTGATCGCGGTCAGCGCGGGCTACCCGGGCGCGAAGGAGTGGATTCAGTACGTGATCTCCTCGAACCTGGGCACGATGGAGATCGTCGCGGGCAGCACCGGCGTGCAGGCGCCGCAGCTCTACCCCTACTTCCCGCGACAGATGACCGGCATCCTCGGCGCCATCAAGGGCGCCGCGGAGTACGAGGCGCTCGTGAACGCCAAGCTTGACGGCGACAGGCTGCCGCCCGCGAAGTACCTCGAGGCGCAGCGGCGCATGGGCCCGCAGCTCTTCGCGCACCTGCTGATGGTGGGCCTCATCATCGCCGGAAACGTCATCTACTTCCGCCAGCGCGGCGCATCGCGGCGCGGTGCGCAGGTGGCGGGAGGTGCCGCATGAGCGCGATGCAGTCGAGCGATCCGACGCTGGTGCCGCAGCCCTCGGGCCGCACGTGGGCGATCATCGTCGGCGTGATCGTGGCGCTGCTGGTGGTGCGCGGCCTCATCGGCAATGGCTTCGGCAAGGTCTACGTGACCGAGCGCAATGTCGTGATGCAGCAGGTGGCTGTGCCGCCCGCAGCAGGTGCACCGGCCGATGCGGACCCGGCGCTCCAGTGGGCGCAGGTCGACGAGGGCGCCACCCCAGCGGAGGGTGCGCCCGTGGTGCGCTGGACGCGCGTGGACACCGTGCCGCCCAAGGCGTTCTTCGCGGCGGAGCAGGCGAACCCGTCGCAGACCGCCGTGCAGCTGAGCTGGCCCCGCACGATCGGACTGTGGGTCGCCGCATTCTTCACGCTCGCGATCTTCTCGTTCCTGTACGCGGACAACCCGGCCTACAAGTTCGCCGAGGCGGTGGTCGTGGGCGTCTCCGCGGGATACTGGATGGTGGTGGGCTTCTGGGACACGATCGTGCCCAAGCTCGGTGGCGCGCTCGCGCCCGGCCTCGTGAAGGCATGGGTGCAGCCGTCGATCGAGCCTGTGGGCGTGCCAGACCAGGTCGCGATGTGGCTTGCGCTCGTACTTGGCGCGATGCTGCTGACGCGCCTCGGGTCCAAGGGCGCGTGGCTCAGCGGATGGACGCTCGCGTTCATCATCGGCGTTACCGCCGGCCTCAAGCTCGTCAGCCACATCGAGAGCGACCTGCTCGCGCAGACCGCCGCCACCGTGCGGAGCGTCTACGCGGAGCCGCCGGGCATCGCGGACCTCTCCGGCGTCGAGAAGTTCTTCGCGATCCTGTGGCCGAGCATCGCGAACGCCCTGATCGTGATCGGCGTGCTCTGCTGCCTTACGTACTTCTTCTTCTCGGTCGAGCACAAGGGTGTGGTCGGGCGCGTCGCGCGCACGGGCATCTGGTACCTGATGATCACCTTCGGCGCGGCCTTCGGATTCACGGTGATGGGGCGAATCGCGCTGCTGGCTGCGCGCATCGAGTTCCTCTTCAACGACTGGCTGTGGCTCATCGACCCTGCCGGCAACCGCGTGGTCGAGGTGGCCGCTGCGTCGGCCGGTCTCCTCGGCTCGCTGCGCTGAGCGGCAACGCCATGCGCACCGGCGACCCCTGCATCCTGGTCATCTTCGGCGCATCGGGCGACCTCACGAGCCGCAAGCTCGTGCCCGCGATGTACGAGATGCACCGCGCAGGGATGCTCGCCAACGAGACCCGCATCGTGGGCGTTTCGCGCCGCGCCAAGAGCGACGATGAGTGGCGCGCGGAGCTCGAGCCGTGGGTCCGCGAGCATGCGCAGGGCTTCGATGCCGATGCCTACAGCGTCTTCGCGCAGCGGCTGCACTACTTCGCTGGCGATGCGGTGACGGCCGAGTGCTACCCGGCGCTTCGCGACCGGCTCTCCGAGCTCGACGCCACGTGCCAGACGCGAGGCAACCTCCTCTTCTACCTGTCGGTGGCCCCGGAGCTCTACGAGCCGATCATCGCGCGGATCGATGACGCGGGATTCGTCACCGAGGGCAAGCGCTGGTGCAGCATCGACCGCAGCGCGCGCAGCTGGCAGCGCATCATCGTCGAGAAGCCCTTCGGCACCGACGCCGCGAGCGCCGCGAGCCTCAACCGCGCGCTCGGACGCGTCTTCGAGGAGGAGTCGATCTACCGCATCGACCACTACCTGGGCAAGGAACTGGTGCAGAGCCTGCTGGTGATGCGCTTCGCCAACATGCTCTTCGAGCCGATCTGGAACCACCGCTACGTGGACCATGTGCAGGTGACGGCCGCCGAGACGGTGGGGGTGGGCTCGCGCACATCCTTCTATGACCACACGGGCGCGATCCGCGACATGATCCAGTCGCACCTGATGCAGATCTTCGCGTTCGTGGCGATGGAGCCGCCCACGTCCTTCAACGCGGACGCGATCCGGCAGGAGAAGATCAAGGTCGTTGATGCGGTGCGGTCCACGGCGCCGGCTGAGGTTGCGGGTGCCGCAGCGCTCGGGCAGTACGCGGCGGGCACCGACGAGGGCGCGTACGTGTCGCTGCCTGGCGTGGCCGCAGGATCGACGACGGAGACCTATGCGGCGATCAGGCTGCACGTCGACAACTGGCGCTGGGCAGGCACGCCCTTCTACCTGCGCAGCGGCAAGCGGATGGCGCAGAAGCGCACCGAGGTGGTGGTGCAGTTCAAGCCGCCTGCCGCGAACCTCTTCCGCGGGCTGCGCCACTTCAGCGGCGGGCTCAGGGGCAACCGGCTCGTGATCGAGATTGCGCCGCGGGAGCGGACGCTGCTGACCTTCGAGAGCAAGGTGCCTGGCGAGAGCGCGATCGCGCCCGTCGCGATGGAGGTCGACTACGCAAAGGAGTTCCGAAGCACGAACCCCGAGGCATATGGCCCGCTGCTTGTGGACTCGATGCGTGGCGACCAGACGCTCTTCAAGCACAGGCTCGAGGTCGAGGGCGCATGGCACGCGGTCGAGCCTTTCCTCGGTGCCGCATCGGCGGAGCTGCGCCGGGGCATCGCATCGAACTACACGCCAGGGTCATGGGGACCGGAGTCGGCGAACGAGCTCATGCGCCGCGACGGCCGCTCGTGGCATGACTGACGCGTGCGGCACGCAGCGCCCTCGCGCCGCGGCAAGTGCGCATCGCATGGCGTAGCAGCCTCGAGCGGCTACCTTTGCGCGCATGAGCGACGCGCCGATCCCGTTCCAGCCCGATGCCGATGCGCTTTCGGCGCCCAAGCTCTGGGGCACCGTCGACGTCAGGCACGACCGCGAGGATGTCTACGACGCGCTCGCCGCGGACCTGATGCTCCACGCGACAAACTGCGTGCGCACCTTCGGCGACTTCCACTTCGCGGTGTCCGGCGGGTCCACCCCATTCCCGTTCTACGAGCGCCTGATGATCGACCCGCGCTGGCGCGGCATGCCGTGGTCGCGCACGCACCTGTGGGTGGTCGATGAGCGTCGCGTGCCCTTCGACCACGAGAAGAGCAACTGGCGGCAGATCCATTCCATACTCGGCGACCACGCGGGCATCCCGCCGTCGCAGCAGCACCCGATCGAGGCCACGCTGCCCGATGCCGCAGAGCGCTACGAGCGCGAGCTGCGCGCGGCGCTCGGCCAGCGCGAACGAGGCCACGACCGCCTTGACTTCGTGCTGCTTGGGATGGGCGACAATGGCCATACAGCGAGCCTGTTCCCGCGCAACCCGGTGCTCGACGTGCGCGACCGGCTGATGGCGTACTGCGACGGCGCGGACGTCACGCCGCCACCGCGCGTGACGATGACCTACCCGCTCATCAACGCGGCGAGGTTCATTGCGGTGCTGGTGATGGGCAAGGGCAAGGCGGAGATGCTGCACCGCGTCGACAGCGGCAGCGACGACTACCACGAGCTCCCGATCAAGGGCATCCATCCGGCGGGCGGCGTGGTGCACTGGTACCTCGACGCCGAGGCGTGCGGCCACTAGCGCGGCGCGAGGAAGTCCTCGAGCAGCGCGCATGCCGCGAGCGCGTCGCGGATCGCCTTCTTCTGCGCATGAGTGCGGCCCGACCGGGCCATGCGCTGGTCCGCGTCGAAGCTCGTGAGCCGCTCGTCCTGGAAGTGCACGGGCAGCGACCAGCGCGCGCCTGCCGCCGCGCCGAACGCGCGCACCGCGGCGGAGCGCGGCGACTCGCGACCGTCCATGTGGAGCGGCAGGCCAATCACCAGCGCATCTGGGCCGTGCTCCCCGATCACCGCATCGAGCGCACGCAGCAGCGCATCCCCCGATGCCTCGATGACCTTCACTGGCGTGGCCAGCCGAAGCACGTCATCGCCTGATGCGATGCCGGTCCGCACGTCGCCGAGGTCAATCGCGAGGTAGCGCATGGGGGCGGCGCACTAGCGCACGTCGGGAGGCACCAGCCCCGCGATCTCCTTGACGCGCTCCGCAAGTGCAGCAGGGCACACGAGCGTCGCATCGCGCGTGCGCACGATCACGAGCCCCTCGCAGCCGACGGTGGCGATCACGTGGGAGGGATCGTCGCTGACGCAGGTGACGTCATGGGAGTCGAGGTGCACCGCGCGCGCGTTGGTGCGGTTGCCTGAGGCGTCCGGGGCAAGCGTGCTCGAGAACGCAGGCCAGCTTCCGATGTCGAGCCACTCGACAGGCAGCGGCACCACGCAGATCGAGTAGTTGGGGTCCGTCGATGCGGGCTCCATGAGCGCGCGGTCGACGCTGACGCGCGGAAGCGTCGGGTAGACCGCATCGATCGTCCGCGCCGCCGCCTCCGTGCCCCATGCGGCGCCGATGCGCGCAAGGCCAGCCGCGCACTCGGGCTGGTATGTGCCGATCGCCTCGAGCGCCGTGCGCGCGCTGAACACGAACATGCCGCTGTTCCAGGAGAAGTTGCCGGCCGCGAGGAACGACTTCGCCGTCTCGAGCGAGGGCTTCTCCGCGAATCGCCTCGCGAAGCGCGCGTGCGATGCGCCCGGCACGGGATCGCCGCTCTCCACGTATCCGAACCCGGTCGCGGGATAGGTAGGCGTGATGCCGAATGTGACGAGCCTGCGGCGGTCCTGCTCCACAAGCTCGAACGCCTCCGCCACCCGTTCGCGCAGGATGCCCACGGGCTCGATCAGGTGGTCGGCCGTCAGCACCGCCATCACGCCGTTGGGATCGCCCTTGGCCACCACGGTCGCGGCAAGCCCAACCGCATTCAGCGTGTCGCGGCCCATCGGCTCGCCGAGAAATCCGAGCGCAGGAAGCTGCGGAAGCTCCGCGCGGATCGGTGCCTCATGCGCGCGCGACGCGCAGATGTACCTGCGCTCGTCGGGCACGATCCCCTCAAGCCGCTCGTAGGCGAGCTTGAGCAGCGAGTGGCCATCCTTCATGGGGAGAAGCTGCTTCGGGAGCGCCATGCGGCTCATCGGCCACAGCCTCGTGCCGGATCCGCCAGCCATCACCACGGCGTGCCTGTGCGCGCTCATGTCGAGGCCTGCCGGGTGGCGAGCGCGGCCGCGACGATCGCGTCAGCGGTCGCAAGGTCCGGGTTCCGCTGCAGCGCGCGGTCGACGAGCTCGCGCGCATCGATGCGCGACTCGCCGAGCTGCACGAGCACGGCCGACGCATCCATGATGACCTGCGCGCGGCTCGGCCCCTGCGGCTGCGCAGGTGACGCGGTGCCCGCAGGGCCGGCAGCCGCAGCAGCCTTCGCCGATGCGCGCGCACCTGCCCCAGCCTTGCCTGCAGCCGAAGCGCCCCTGGAACCCCGCGCAGTCACGCCCGAACCCGAGCCGCCAGGCGAGGCACCCGAGGGGCCTGCGCCCCCAAGCTCGCTCGCGCGCATCGCGAACGACGTGACCTTGTCGCGCAGCTCGAGCACCATCGTCTCTGCGGTCTTCTTGCCGATCTCAGGCAGGCTCATCAGCAGCGCCGTATCGCGCACCACGATTGCCTCGGCAATCCGCGCGGGCGGGATCGCGATCGACCGCAGCGCGCGACGCATGCCAATGCCCTTGACCGACGTGAAGAGGTCGAAGAAGTCGCGGTCGCCCGGCTCGCGGAACCCAATCAGGCGAGGCCAGAAGCTCGCACCCTGGCCCTGGCTCTCGAGGTAGTGCAGCGTGTGCAGGGTCACGCCGGAGCCGACGGAGGACATCCATTCAGCCTCGTCGCACGCAGGCACGAGCAGCTCGTAGGTGACATCGCCCACGCGCACGTGCACGGTGCCGTCGCCGGCCTGCTCAAGAATCCCGTCGATGCGTGTGATCATGGATCGGTCCGCAGCGTATCTGCGCGGGCTGGCGCCGCATCCCGCCATCCGCTGCGCTCGAGCACTGCGCGCCTGAGCCGCTCCGTTGCCGCATCCGCATCCCGGAACCCCTCCGCACGAAGGTCGATCACCCCGATGACCTCCACTCGCGCGCGGCGCCGCGGTAGGAACGAGTCAAGCAGCACCACGCGCGTCGAGAAGGGCTGGCTGATCCAGCACAGCACGACAGGGGCGTTGGCGATGAGTGCGATGGCCGCGGCCCCAGGCGCGAACGCCTGCACCGACCTCGACGGCCGCTCGATGCTGCCCTCCGGGAAGACGCCGATGATGCCGCCATCCTTCACATGCCGGACGGCAGCACGCAGCGTCCCCGCATCTTCGGCGCTGAACGTGACCGGCAGCACGCGAAGCGCCCTCCAGAAGGGCCCGAGCGGCCAGCGCATCTGCTCCACGGCCATCATGAACCTGATTGGCCTGCGCAACCCGATCTGCAGCAGCGGGGGATCGGTGCCGCTGGCGTGGTTGGCGACGATCACGAAGCCGCCCGCCGGCATGTCGGCCTCCCGGAACCGGCTGTAGTCCGGACGGTGCAGCAGCCAGAAGAGCGGCCGCGCGACAGCTTCCGCACATCCGAGCCATCCGCGATATGCGAGTCGCATCGGTCCGGGCATCGCCCGCTATGATCGCCCAAGTTTGCCGATTCCGCACGGATGCGGAGAGAGATGACCCGGACCCGACCGGCCGATCGCCTTACGCCCCCACCGCACCATGCCACGCCGCGACGACATCCACACGATTCTCATCATCGGTTCCGGCCCCATCGTCATCGGGCAGGGATGCGAGTTCGACTACTCGGGCACGCAGGCGTGCAAGGCCCTCCGCGAGGAGGGGTACCGGGTCGTGCTGGTGAACTCCAATCCGGCCACGATCATGACCGATCCGGCCTTCAGCGACCGCACCTACATCGAGCCGATCACGCCGGAGGCGGTCGAGAAGGTGATCCTCAAGGAGAGGGAGCTGGGCACGCCGATCGATGCGCTGCTGCCCACGCTCGGCGGGCAGACCGGCCTCAACTGCGCCTGCGCGCTCCATGACCGCGGCGTGCTCGAGCGGCACGGCATCGCGATGATCGGGGCCAACCGCGAGAGCATCCGCCGGGCCGAGGACCGCGAGGCCTTCCGGCAGATCGTCGAGCGCCTCGGCCTCAAGCAGCCGCGCGCGCGCACCGTCACCACGGTCGAGGACGCACGCGAGTTCCTCAAGGAGATCGGCCTTCCCGCGATCATCCGCCCGGCGTTCACGCTCGGCGGCACCGGCGGCGGCATCGCCTACAACACCGAGGAGTTCGAGGACATCGTGCGCCGCGGCATCGCGGCAAGCATGATCGGCCAGGTGCTCATCGACCAGAGCGTGCTCGGTTGGAAGGAGTACGAGCTCGAGGTCGTGCGCGACCGCAACGACAACTGCATCATCGTCTGCGGCATCGAGAACCTCGACGCGATGGGCGTGCACACCGGCGACAGCATCACGGTCGCCCCGATCCAGACGCTCACCGACAAGGAGTACCAGTCGATGCGCGACGCGGCGTTCGCGATCATGCGTGCCGTCGGCGTCGACACGGGCGGGTCCAACGTGCAGTTCGGCATCGACCCCAAGTCGGGCGAGATGGTCGTCATCGAGATGAACCCCCGCGTCTCGCGGAGCTCGGCGCTGGCGTCGAAGGCCACAGGCTTCCCCATCGCGCGCATCGCCGCGAAGCTCGCCGTCGGCTACACCCTCGACGAGCTCCGCAACGACATCACGGCCACCACGAGCGCCTGCTTCGAGCCGAGCATCGACTACGTGGTCGTGAAGATGCCGCGCTGGACCTTCGAGAAGTTCCCGGAGGCCGACGAGACGCTCACCACGCAGATGAAGTCGGTCGGCGAGGCGATGTCGATCGGGCGCACCTTCAAGGAGGCGCTCCAGAAGGCCATTCGCTCGATGGAGGTCAAGCGCTTCGGCCTCGGCCTCGACCGCAACGACAAGTGGCTCGCCGCACGCCGCGCGTCGCAGACCGAGATGGCCGACGGGTCCGCGCCCGCGTGGCCGATCGCGGAGTCGCACCTGCTGCGCAAGCTCACGGTGCCGAGCCAAGGCCGCCTCTACTACGTGCGATACGCGCTCAAGGGCGGCATGCCCGCGGAGCGCGTCGCGCAGCTCACCGGCTACGACCCCTGGTTCGTCGACCAGATCAGGCAGCTCGTGGAGTTCGAGGACGAGCTCTGCGCCGTGAAGCGGCTCGAGGATGTCCCGCACGGGCTGATGCTCCGCGCCAAGCGCCTCGGCTACAGCGATGCGCAGATGGCCAACCTATGGCTCGGCGACATCAGCACGCCGTCGATACTCAAGGTCCGCGCGCACCGCCGGCGGCTCGGCGTGGAGCCCGTCTACAAGCTCGTCGACACCTGCGCCGCGGAGTTCGAGGCGGCGACGCCCTACTACTACAGCACATACGAGAGCGCGCACCGCGAGGGCGGCATCCCCGTCCGCGACGACGAGATCCGCCTCACGAGCCGCCCGAAGATCGTGATCCTCGGCGGAGGGCCCAACCGCATCGGGCAGGGCATCGAGTTCGACTACTGCTGCTGCCAGGCCGCGTTCGCGTGCGAGGAGGCCGGCTTCGAGAGCGTGATGATCAACTCGAACCCGGAGACGGTCTCCACCGACTTCGACACCAGCGACCTCCTCTTCTTTGAGCCGCTCACGCTCGAGGACGTGCTCAATGTGGTGGAGCGCCTCAACGGCGGCGGCATCGACGTGCCCGACCGCGCGGGCAGCGTCGTCGGGTGCATCGTGCAGTTCGGCGGCCAGACGCCGCTGAACCTCGCGCACGGCCTTCACGCGGCCGGCGTGCCGATCATCGGAACGGGCATCGACTCGATCGACGTCGCCGAGGACCGGGACCGCTTCGCTGCGGTGCTGAAGGACCTTGGCCTCGACCAGCCGGCCAACGGGATCGCGCGCAGCCTCGACGAGGCCGTGTCGATCGCAGCGCGAATCGGATACCCGGTGCTTGTGCGCCCCTCGTACGTGCTCGGCGGGCGCGGGATGGAGACGTGCTTCGACGAGGAGTCGCTGCGCCGCTACATGGCCGAGGCCGTGGACGCGAGCGAACTCGCCAACCGTCCGGTGCTCATCGACCGCTTCCTCTCCGACGCGATCGAGATCGACGTGGATGTGGTGTCGGACTTCGAGCCCGACGAGGCGAGCCGGCCGCACCAGATCAAGCTTCCCGACACCCGCGGGCGCGCGGTGGTGTGCGGCGTGATGGAGCACATCGAGGAGGCCGGCATCCACTCCGGCGACTCGACGTGCACGGTGCCGCCCTACTCGCTGCCGCGAAGCGTGGTCGAGCGCGTGCGCAGCAACGCCCGCGCGCTGGCCGAGCGGCTCCGGGTGCGCGGACTCATGAACATCCAGATGGCGTGCAAGGACGAGCGCCTCTACATCATCGAGGTGAACCCGCGCGCGTCGCGCACAGCGCCCTTCGTGAGCAAGGCCAAGGGCGTCGCGTGGGCACGGATCGCGGCGCGCGTCATGATGGGCGCGTCGCTCGACGAGCTCGGCATCCAGGAGGTGCACGACACCGGCTTCTACGCGGTGAAGGAGTCGGTGTTCCCGTTCGCGAAGTTCCCTGGCGTCGATGTGGTGCTCGGCCCCGAGATGCGCTCCACCGGCGAGGTGATGGGCGCCGACCGCTCGCTCCCCGTCGCGTTCGCGAAGGCGCAGATGAGCGCAGGCGTGTTCCTTCCCACGCAGGGCAAGGTGTTCCTGAGCGTGCGCGAGTCCGACAGGCCGCACGCCGTCGAGATCGCGCGCAGCCTCGTCGCGATGGGCTTCAGCGTGGTGTGCACGCAAGGCACGCATGACCATCTCGCCAGGCACAGCGTGCGCACCGAGCGCATCGCCAAGATCGCCGAGGGCCAGCGGCCGAACATCCTTGACGCGATCCGAAGCGGCGAGATCCATCTCATCATCAACACTCCTACCCGCAAGGGCGGCCGGACCGATGAGGGCCAGATCCGCGCGCAGGCGGTCCGATCGGGCGTGCCGATCGTCACCACGGTCTCGGGCGCGCGCGCGGCCGTGCAGGCCATCTCGGCGATGAGGGCCGGGAACTGGGACGTCGCCGCGATCCAGGACTACTTCCCGCACCTCGCGCGCGGACCGCTCCCTGAGGGTGCGCAGGACGGGGCATCCACTGCGCATACCGCGCCGTCCGCAGCCCTCGCGAGAGGCGAACGCGGGATCGCCGCCGCAACCGCGGCTACTATCCCCGTCCCATGAGCGTCGCCACCATCGCGCAGCTGGTCACCCATGTGCTGGTGATCGTCATTGCGCTGCACGTGATCCTCGTCGCATGCGCCTACTCCATCATGCTCGAGCGCAAGCTCAGCGCATGGATGCAGGACCGGGTCGGCCCCAACCGCACGGGCCCCAAGGGCATGATGCAGCCGCTGGCCGACGGCCTCAAGTTCCTCGTCAAGGAGGACTACACCCCGGCCGGCGTCGACCGTTCGATCTTCACGCTCGCGCCCGCGCTCATCATCATCCCGGCGATGCTCGGATTCGCGATCATCCCGTGGGGCGGCATCGTGGACCTCTCCTCGCTGCCGAAGGTGGTGGTCGACTTCCTCGGCCTCGAGGGCGTGACCGTCAAGCTCGTGGGCGCTGACGTGAATGTCGGCGTCATCTACCTGATCGCGGCCGCAAGCCTTGGCGTCTACGGCGTCGCGCTCGGCGGATGGGCAAGCAACAGCAAGTTCAGCTTCCTCGGCGGACTGCGCGCGAGCGCGCAGATGATCTCCTACGAGATCCCGATGGGCGTCGCGCTGCTCTGCGTCGTGCTCGCCGCCGGCACCCTCGACCCGATGGTGATCGTCGAGCGCCAGCAGACCGGATCCTGGAACCTCCTGCAGCAGCCGCTTGCGGCAATCATCTTCTACACCTGCATGCTGGCCGAGTCCAACCGCGCGCCCTTCGACCTTGCGGAGGCCGAGAGCGAGCTCGTGGGCGGCTACCACACCGAGTACTCGTCGATGCGCTTCGCGATGTTCTTCCTCGCGGAGTACTTCCACATGATCACGGGGGCGGCGTTCTTCAGCCTGCTGTTCCTTGGGGGCTGGAGCGTCAACCCGATCGGCGCGCTGCTGCCGGGCCTTGACCTGCCCGCGCAGGGCAGCATCGGCATGGCGCTTCTGCAGGTGGCGGTCATGGGCGGCAAGGTGTTCCTGCTGGTGGCATTTGCGATGGCGATCCGCTGGACGCTGCCGCGGTTCCGCTTCGACCAGCTCATGAAGCTCGCGTGGGAGGGCATGATCCCCGCATCGATCCTGCTTCTCGCAGGCGTGAGCGTGATGGTCTACCTCGGCCTCGAGACATGGATGTGGGTCGCATCGCTCGCATGCCTGGCGATCATCTGGGTCGTGGGCCCGATGCTGCCGAGGCAGGCAAACCCAAACCAGCGCGTCCCGATGATCGGCAGCCGCTTCTCGCCGCTGCGCGACTCGGCCGTCCGCACGGCGCCGACCAATCCGGTCGCGCTCGACGACGCCGCGATCCCGGATCCGCGCCAGGGACCGCTGTCGATCCACTGACGCCGTCGCGGCGCCCGCTCCCGCATGCACACAGTCACCTTCGCCGACACGTGCCGCGCGCTCCTGGCGCTGGCGCGACTTGGCGTGCAGACGCGATTCCGCATGCGCGGCGCGTACTGGCGCTGGCGCATGGAGACCGCGTTCGGCACTGACCCCGCGCGCATGCCGCCGCGCGGCGAACGCATCCGGTCGATCATCGAGTACGGCGCATGGGTGCACCGGATGCGCGCGATGATGCGCCGCTGACCGGCAGCGGCAGGCGACCGTTCACGAAGGCGCACGTCGGGCGATGCCGCACGAGGTCATGACGCGCGTGCTCTTGACCGTGACGCGCGAGCCCCTCTAGCATCCGAAGCACTCGCGTGACGCATCGATTGCGCCGCGACCGTTCAGGCGCCGATCGATCTCCGACCCGATCGGCGCCTGTCCTTTTTGGGTCGCGCTGCGCTGCACGAGCAAGGTGTCCGGGCCGCGCGCACACGCGTGCGCGGCCGCGCAACCCCCCCTGAATTCCAGCGCAAATCCGCTCGGTTTCGGGAACCTGCGCACGCGCTCCGTAGCATCGCCTCGTGGCCAAGACAAAGTCAGCGAGGAGCTTCGTGTGCCGCGAGTGCGGGGGCGTGCAGTCGAGATGGGCCGGCAAGTGCCCCGACTGCGGCGCCTGGGACGCGATGGAGCCCTTCAACCCTGACGCGGGCGCGGGCAGCGCAGCGCTCGCGGGCTCCGCCCCCTCATGGTCGGTGGGCGATGCCGCCCCGATGGCCGCCACCCCGATCGGCGACGTGCAGCCGCTCGACGTGCCGCGCCTCGAGACAGGCATCGGCGAGATCGACCGGACCCTTGGCGGGGGCTTAGTGCCCGGCAGCGTCATCATGCTCGGCGGCGATCCAGGCATCGGCAAGAGCACGCTGCTGCTGCAGGCCGTGGTGTCGCTGGCGCAGCGCGGGGTGCGCGCGCTCTACGCCTCGAGCGAGGAGTCGGCGCAGCAGGTGAAGCTGCGCGCGGAGCGCATCAGCGAGGGCCACTCCCCGGAGCAGCTCTACCTGCTCGCGGAATCGAGCGTCGCTCGCATCATCCAGGAGGCGCTGCGCGTGAAGGCGCGCGTGCTTGTCGTCGACAGCATCCAGCTCGTGCACCGGCACGACATCGATGCGCTGCCCGGATCAGTCAGCCAGCTGCGCCGCTGCTGCCTCGAGCTCGTGCAGGCCGCCAAGGCCACAGGCATCGTCGTCGCCGTCGTCGGTCATGTGACGAAGGAGGGGGATCTCGCAGGGCCCAAGCTCCTCGAGCATCTTGTCGACGTGGTGCTCTCCTTCGAGGGTGACCGGCACCACGCGTACCGGCTGGTGCGATCGATCAAGAACAGGTTCGGGTCGACGCACGAGCTGGGACTCTTCGAGATGACGGGCTCTGGCCTCGAGCCTGTCGACGAGGGAGCGCTCGCCGCAGTGCATGCGGCCGCGCCGCGGCCCGGCGCGACGGTCGCTCCAGTGCTCGCCGGCAGCCGCGTTCTGCTCGCGGAGGTGCAGGCGCTGACCGCCACCGGATTCCTCGGCAGCGCCAAGCGCAAGGCATCGGGCATCGATGCGTCGCGCCTGGCGATGATGATCGCGGTGCTCGAGACGCACGGTGGGCTCCGGCTCGCGGACCAGGACGTCTACGCATCCGTGACAGGCGGCCTGAGGGTGATGGAACCGGCGGCTGACCTGGCGGTGGCGATGGCCGTGGCAGGCGCGTTCCTTGGGAGGGCAGTGCGGCCGGGCACCGCGCTGTCGGCAGAGGTCGGCCTTGGCGGCGAGCTTCGTCCCGTGCGCAACCTCGAGCAGCGCGTCTCCGAGGCGCTCCGCCGCGGATGCACGTCGGTGGCCGTCCCCGCCGCGCAGGCCGATGCGGTCGCGCGTTCGGGCGCAGAGTGCATCCCGCTTCGCGGCATCTCGCAGGCGCTCGAGCTTCTCGAGCCGGTCGCCAAGTCGCGAGCGCAGTGAGCCGCCGCTCCGGCCCAAGGGCCCGAGCGCAGTGCAGCGGTTTCCCGCGGCTATCCTCTCGCCCCCGTGAACGACTTCCTGCAGATCGCCGGACTGCCGGTCGCCGAGCTTCGCGCGCTGCTTGAGGCAACCCGCCTGAACATCCCTGTCGCGGAGGGTGTGGCCCCGCGCCGCGACACGCTCGAGGGCAAGGTCGTCGCGAACCTCTTCTTCGAGGATTCCACGCGCACCCGGTGCTCCTTCGAGACCGCGGTCTACAGGCTCGGCGGCAGGGTCTTCAATCTCTCCGCAAGCGGCTCGAGCGAGAGCAAGGGCGAGACGCTGGTCGACACCGCACGCAACATCGAGGCGATGGGCGTTGCGGCCATGGTGGTCCGTTGCGGCATCTCAGGCGGATCAAAGATGGTGGCCGATGCCGTCAGCGTGCCTGTCATCAACGCCGGCGACGGCCGCCACGAGCACCCCACCCAGGCGCTGCTCGATGTGTCGACCCTGATGGAGGTCTACGGCTCGATGGCGGGCCGCACGGTCGCCATCGTCGGCGACATCGCCAACAGCCGTGTGGCGCGCAGCACGACGCACGCGCTGGTGGCCCTCGGCGCTTCGGTGCGCCTCGTGGGTCCGCCGCCGCTGGTGAACCGGAGTTTCGAGTCGATCGCCGCCGGGCCCGGCTCGGTCACCGTCATGTACGACCTGGACCGTGCGCTTGAGGGCATCGACGCAGTCATGATGCTCCGAATCCAGTTCGAGCGCGCTGCAGGTGGCGCGATCGCCAGCGACTACCGGGCGATGTTCGGGCTGACCCCCGCACGCGTGGCAGCTCTCGACCCCCGGGTGGTCGTGGTTCACCCCGGTCCCATGAACCGGGGCATGGAAATCGACGACCACGTGGCCGATGACCCCATCCGCAGCCGCATCCTTCGGCAGGTCACGCATGGAGTTGCCGCTCGAATGGCTGTTCTCGAGCATCTCCTTATCAACCGCCGGGGCTGATATGCCGATGTACACTCGCCGCGCACCGCGGTTCCCGGTGTCGGTTTGCCCATGATCACCTCAAATGCTGAGACCAGTCGTGGACGAGGTGCACCGGGAAGGCGCCTGAAGCGGATTGGCGCGTGGGTGCTGGCGACCCTAGCGGGGGCTGGCGCAGGCTGCGACGTCAACAGCTTCTTCGACCCGAGCCGAACCGGTTACTTCATCGATACGCCCACCACCATGCCGATCCTGGACCGGATCGATGTCGTGGAGCCTGCACCGCAGCCGCTGGGCATTGTCAGCCGGCCAGAGCTGGGCGATCTCGAGGCTTCCGTACTCCAGTACCGGCTGTCGCCTGGGGATGTGGTCGTCCTCCAGATCTTCGAGCTCATTTCGCAGGGCCAGACCGATGTGTCCACCCGCACGATCGACCAGGGCGGCAAGATCCGCCTGCCCACGATCGGTGAGGTGCAGGCGGGCGGGCTGACGATCGCGGAGCTTGAGGACGAGATCCGCCGCAAGCTTGAGCCGTTCATCCGCAGGCCGGTCGTCTCCATCGAGCTTCGCGAGGGCCGGAGCTTCGAGTTCACGATCTACGGATCGGTGCGGAATCCCGGGCTCTATGCGCTGAACCGGCCGAATCTGTCTGTGCGGGAGGCTGTGGCGCTCGCTGGGGGAATTGACGTCTCCTGCGAGAAGATCTACGTGCTTCGCCCGATCCGACCGAGCGACTCGGCGGCCTCCGAGGGCAGCGGCGAGGCAGAATCACCGCCTGGCTCCGCAAGTTCAGGCACCGCAGCGGTTTCGGTACCTGGGGCAGCGCGCACAACCCCGCCGGCGCCGGCTGCGCCCGCTGCGCCGCCGCCAGATCTTGAGGACCTGATCCAGCGGCTTGCGCCAGCTCC
>CAZKTN010000032.1:0-23943 GCA_964555705.1 uncultured Isosphaeraceae bacterium
GGCGTCTCGATCGGGCAGATGCGGCCGTAGTGCGAGATGTGCACGTCGCGCACCTCGAAGCCGGCGCGCTTGCGGTTGAGGCCGCCCGGGCCGAGGGCCGTGATGCGGCGCTCGTGCACGAGCATCGAGAGGGGGTTCGTCTGGTCGACCACCTGCGAGAGCTCGCTTCGGCCGAAGAAGAACTCGATCGCGCTCGAGATCGACTTGGAGTTGACGAGGTCGGCGATCTTGAATGCCGACTCCGCCTGGTCGCGCATGCTCATGCGCTCCTGCACCGTGCGCCGGAGCTTCAGGAAGCCCTTGCGCATCTCCTCCGTCGCGAGCTCGTCGAGCGTGCGCAGGCGGCGGTTGCCGAGGTGGTCGATGTCGTCGACGATCGCGCGGCTGCGGCGGTTGGGGTCCGCAGGGCGCCGGAGCTCCATGATGTAGCGGATGACCGCGAGGAAGTCCTCCGCGCGCAGCCGCTGCACGCGCTCGTCGGTGGGCGAGTAGTCGGGGTCGTCGAGGAACTTGCGGTTGATGCGGAAGCGGCCGACGCGGCCGAGCCGGTAGCGGTTGTCGTCGAAGAACTTCTCGTGGAAGAGGTCCTTCGCCTTGTCGATCTGCGGCGGGTTGCCCGGGCGCAGGCGGCCGTAGATGCGCAGCAGCGCTGCCTCGTGCTCGGTGACCTCGGCAAGGAAGTCGAGCTTCTCCTCCGCCAGCGTGTTCAGGATGAGCGGGTCGCTCGGGTTGGTGATCGCGCGCACCGTCTTGAGCGAGCTCGCCTGGATGTCGGAGACGCGGTCGCCGAAGGGCGCACCCACGCGGCACAGCTCCTCGCCCGAGTCGCTGTCGACGATCATCTCCGCCGAGTAGTGCTCCGGGCGCAGCTTCTCGACCTTGACGTCCTCGACCTCGTAGAACTCCTCGAGGATCCTCTCGGTCGACGAGAAGCGCTCGTCGAGCGCGCGCATGAAGGTGGTCGCTGCGATCTTGGTCGTCTGGTCGATACGCATCGCCAGGACGTCCTTCTTGTTGACCTCAAGCTCGATCCACGATCCGCGCTCGGGGATGATGCGCGCGCTGTGCAGCGGACGGTCGCCGAAGCTCGACGCGATCGAGAAGTCGACGCCAGGCGAGCGGTGGAGCTGGCTGACGATCACGCGCTCTGCGCCGTTGACGACGAACTCGCCGCCGCCGAGCATGATCGGGATGTCGCCGAGGTAGATGTCCTCCTCCATGACCTCCTGCACGCCCTCTCGGCGCAGGCGCAGGCGCACGCGCCAGGGAAGCCCGTACGTGAGGCGGAGCTCGCGGCACTCCTCCTCGGTGTGCTGCGGCTCGCCGAACATGTAGGAGACGTACTCGAGCTTCATCGCCGAGTCGTAGCTCTCGATCGGGAAGACCTCGCGCAGCAGCGCCTCGAGGCCGATGTAGCCGTCGCGCTGCTCGTGAGCCTTGTCCTTCTGGAGGAACCGGTCGTACGCGGCCTTCTGGACGCGGACAAGGTTGGGGACGGGAATCGCGTCGCCGCGCTTGGAGAAGTCACGGACGTTCTTCGTGGCCATGGTCACCTCGTGGGGGCAGGCAAGTGTGCGCAGGAGCGAAGCCGGCGGGACGTTCCGCGACACGAGTCGGGACGTTCGCCACAGGTCTTCAGTTGCACGCAGGGGCCGGCCGCCAAGCCCCGCAGTCTAGCCAGAACTTGAGCATTTGTGCAACTCGTTGTGGTACAGGCTGGCACGCCGTTTGCGCACCGGTCATCCACAGCCTGTCCATAACCAAAGAAAACGGGTCCCGCCCTTGTGGGGCGGGACCCGTGGACAGTTCGTGCTGGAGGGGGCAGGCGCCCCCGTCGGTCACTTGAGGGTCGCCTTGGCGCCGGCGGCCTCGAGGGCAGCCTTGAGCTTGTCGGCGTCCTCCTTCGAGATCTTCTCCTTGACGGCCTTCGGGGCGCCGTCGACGAGGTCCTTCGCCTCCTTGAGGCCAAGGCCCGTCGCCTCGCGGACGACCTTGATGACGTTGATCTTGCTCGCGCCGGCGTTGTCGAGGATCACGTCGAACTCGGTCTGCGCAGCGGCAGCGGGAGCGGCGTCGCCGGCACCAGCGGCGGCCATCATGACGGCGCCACCGGCAGCGGGCTCGATGCCGTACTTGTCCTTCATGTAGTCGGCGAGGTCGACGGCCTCCTTGAGGGTGAGGGCCGCGATCGAGTCGCCAAGCTGGGTGATCTTCGCATCAAACGTCTTCGTCTCTTCTGACATGTGAATCTCCACTTTGGGTTGTGCCGTCCAGAGGTGACGCCACATGGCGTCATTTCATCCTTGCGGAACCAGTGGGCCGGCGGGAAGTCTGTGAAATGCCTCGAGCGCGCGGCTCACGCCTTGGCGGCGATCGCCTCGCCCTTCTCCAGGCGGGTCTGGATCTCCTTGACGATGCCGAGGACGCGCCGGCCGGGTGCCACGGCTGCGCCAACGACCTTGCGGCCGGGCGAGAGCGCGATGAGCACGACATTGGCCTGCGACTCCTCCTTGGTGGGGAACTCGGAGAGGCGCTTGACGCCCGCCTCGCCGGCGTACCACTCGCCCTCGATGCATGCTCCCTTGAGGGTCATCTGCTCGACGCCCTTGGCCCACTTGATCACGTCGCGCGCGACGTTGACCACGGAGTCCGACCCGTACACGACGGCCGTCGGGCCCGCGAGCCCAGGGCCGAGCGCCTCAAGCGACGTTCCCTTGAAGGCGTGCTTGGCGAGGGCGTTGCGCACGATGGTGACGCGCACCTTGCTCTCGCGGAACTTGCCGCGCATCGCAGCGGTCTGCGTGTTGGACATCCCGCGGATCTCGACGAGCACGGCTCCATCGAGCCCGGCGAACCGGGTGCGGTACTCCTTGACGATGAGGTCCTTGACTGGCTTGCTCATGGCTTCTCCTTCGGTCGCCTCAGACGGCGACCTGGACTCCGGGGCTCATTGACGCGGAGACGACGCACTTGCGGATGTAGGTGCCCTTGCTCGTCGCCGGCTTGGACTTCTGGATGAGGCCGATGAAGTGCTCGAAGTTCTCGAGCAGGTCGGCATCGCTGAAGCTCATCTTCCCGATGATGCAGTGCACGTTGCCGCCGTCGTCGTTGCGGTACTCGACCTTGCCTGCCGCGAACTCCCTGACGGCAGTCGCGATGTCTGGGGTCACGGTGCCGGCCTTGGGAGACGGCATGAGGCCCTTGGGGCCGAGCACCTTTCCGAGCTTGCTGACGACACGCATCATGTCGGGGCTGGCGATGGCGACGTCAAAGTCCATCCAGCCGCCCTCGATCTGGGCCACGAGCTCATCGCCGCCAGCCTCAATCGCGCCAGCGGACTTCGCCGTGGCGACCTTGTCGCTCTGGCAGAAGCAGATCACCTTGGCGGTCTTGCCCACGCCCTTGGGGAAGCTGGTGGAACCGCGCAGCGTCTGGTCTGCGGCCTTGGGGTCGATGCCCAGGTGCACCACGACGTTGACGGTCTGGTCGAACTTGGGGGCCTTGAACGTGCGGAGCGTCTTGATCGCATCCGCGGGGGCCTTGACCACCTTGCGGAGCGGCGAGGCAACGCCCTGGTTGGCTCGCACACGCTTGCTGTGGCCGACGAACGTCTTTTCCTTGGTTGCCATGGGTCAGGCCTCCACCGTCACGCCCATCGAGCGGGCAGTTCCTGCGATCGTGCGCATTGCGGCCTCCACGGAGCCCGCGCCAAGGTCTGTCATCTTCTCCTCCGCGATCTTGCGCAGCTGCGCCTTCGAGATCGTGCCGATCTTCTCGGTGTTTGGCTTTCCGGAGCCCTTCTCGACCTTGAGCGCTGCCGCGATCAGCACTGACGCCGGCGAGCTCTTGATCTCGAGATCGAACGAGCGGTCGGCGTAGACCGTGACGATGCAACCGACGACGCGGCCGTTGAGCTCGCGAGTCGCGTCGTTGAACTTGGTGATGAACTGGCCGGGGTTGACGCCGTTGGCGCCGAGCACCGGACCGAGCGGCGGGGCCGGAGTGGCCTTCCCGCCCGGGGCCATGATCTTGAATACCTTCGAAACCTTCTTGGCCATGGTCGTTACCTCCCACCTCGACGGCCCCTCCGTGGGGGCTGCGCGGGCTCAGCCAAGATCCCGCGCGTCGAAGTAGTGCATGCGGCTGGAATTGAGAGCCGGGCAATGTACGGCGGTTGCCCCCGGCGCGCAAGTGGCTCGGGCAGCATTACATTGCCGCCCACGATGCCTGAGGCCTTCTTGGATGACCTGGCGTGGCGGGGCCTGCTCCACCAGACCACCTCTGATGCGCTCGGGAGCTATCTGGCAGTTCCCGGACGTGTCGGTTACGTGGGATTCGATCCCACATCCGACAGCCTGACGGTGGGCAACCTTGTCGCGCTGCTGCTGCTGGCGCGGTGGCAGAGGGCGGGACATGCACCTCTGGCGCTGATGGGCGGAGGGACCGGCCTCATCGGCGACCCCTCGGGCAAGAGCGCGGAGCGCTCGCTCCTCGATCGCGAACAGGTGCGCGCCAACATGGCGGCGCAGCGCCCGGTGTTCGAGCGGGTGCTCGACTTCTCCGGGCCGTGCGCGGCGCGCATCGTCGACAACGCGGACTGGCTCGGCTCGCTCGGCTACATCGAGGTGCTCCGCGACATCGGGAAGCACTTCTCGGTGAACCAGATGATCGCGCGCGACTCGGTCGCGACGCGCCTTCACGGCCGGGAGCAGGGGATCTCCTACACGGAGTTCTCCTACATGATCCTGCAGGCATACGACTTCCTGCACCTCCACCGCGCGCACGCATGCACCGTGCAGCTTGGGGGCGCGGACCAGTGGGGCAACATCGTCAGCGGCATCGACCTCGTGCGACGCATCGAGGGCGCGGACTGCTACGGGATCACGAACCAGCTGCTGACGAAGGCCGACGGCACCAAGATCGGCAAGACCGAGTCGGGCGCGATCTACCTCGGTGCGCACCGCACCAGCCCGTACCGCTTCCACCAGTACTGGCTCAACTCCTCGGATGACGATGCGGTGCGCTACCTGCGGTGGTTCACGTTCCTTGGCCGCGAGGAGATCGAGTCGGTCGCAGCGCGTCACGCCTCGGAGCCGCAGGCGCGAGGCGCGCAGCGCAGGCTCGCCGACGAGCTCACGACGATGATCCACGGCGCAGACGAGACGTCACGCGCGAACGCGTGCGCCCATGCGCTCTTCGGTGGCGACGTGCGCGCGCTCGACGCGGCGAGCGTGGCCGCTGTCGCCGAGGACCTCCCGACCGCGGAGTTCCCGCGCGACGCGCTCGCGGGCACGGGCGTCCCGATGGCGGATGCGCTCGTCGCCACGCGGCTCGCCGGCAGCAAGCGTGAGGCGCGCGACTTCCTCGCCGCCGGCAGCGTTTCCGTGAACGGCGAGAAGGTTGGGGCAGAGTCCACGCTCACCGCCGCGCATCTGCTGCACGGCACGCACGCGCTGCTGCGACGCGGCAAGCGCCAGTGGGCCGCTGTGCGCGGCGTCTGATTCGACGAGGCGCCTCAGCGCGGCGCGACCTTCACCGACACCTCGATCGCCGCCGCAGGCACCTCGCCGACCCGGAGCACCGTCACTCCCGGCGGCGAGATCCACGCCGCGACACGCCTGCTCATCGTGCCCGCCGCGAAGTCATCGCTCCCGAGCGAGATGACCGCCACCACGCGCGCCGAGCCATCCTCGATGGCGGTGATGGCCTCGGCAGGTCCAGAGACCACAACCTGGCGCAGGGTCTCGGAGCCGGGCGCCGGCGCGGCGTCGAATGCTGCAAGCTGCGCCGGCGGCGCTGCCACCTGGACCGGGACGGACGCGAGTGTCGCAGTGCGCACGTTCGACCTCAGCGTGAAGGCCACGCGCACCCGCGCTGGCGAGATGCGCACCGCATCGGCCCATCGCGCAGGAACTCTCCACAGCGTGACGTCGGCATCCACCGAGTGCCGGCGTCCGCGCTCGAGGGCAGCCGTATCGACCATCGCCATCGGGCGCAGCTCAGGCAGGGAGGAAAGCGCGTCCTTGGGGATCGTGATCGAGACGTCCTCGGGCTCGATCGAGACCTGCCCGACGACCTGCGAGTCCGCCAGGTCCGTGGTCACGCGAGCGGTGACGGTGGTGAGCTCGAGCGTCCTGAATCGAAGCTGCGCGGGGCTGGTGGCATCCACCGAGATGGCGAGCCGCTGAAGCTCGGGGCGCTGCGCAAGGATCTCCGGGAGCTCGAGCACGTGCTCGCCGGGTGCCGAGGGCACGCCACCGGAGCCGAGCGTCAGCTCGATGCCTGCGCCAATGGCCTGCTGCGCGGCTCGTATCGCCGACTGCGGACCGCTGAACTTCACGGCAACCGTGGTCGGCGCGGCAGGCTCCACGTGCAGTGCAGAGTCAGCGGGCGCCCTCACCACGACCTTGCCGGTCGCATCCGCGCTCGAGCGGGTCGCGTCGTACGCCCAGCTCCAGATGAGCAGCGTCACGATGGTCGTCACAAGGATGTTGAAGGTGCGTCCCTTGAGGAAGCTTGAGACGAGGAAGCTTGAGATGCGCATGTTCAGCTCGCCTCCTCGGCAGATTCTGCGGGGGAGGGCACATCGACGCTGAGCCGCCGGACAAGATCGTCATGGAACGCGTCGAGGGGGACCGGGTCGCTGAGCTTCCCGCCCTCGGCGATCAGCACGCGCCCGGTCTCCTCGCTCACGACGACGACGAGCGCGTCGCTGTCGAGGGTGGCGCCGACCGCTGCACGGTGCCTGCTGCCCATCGCCGACGACAGGCTGCCCGTCTCCGCGAGCGGCAGCTCCACGCTTGCGGCCGCGATCCTGCTGCCGCGGATCACCACAGCGAGGTCATGCAGCGGGGAGTTTGGCCAGAAGATGGACTCGAGGAGACGCGCGTCGAGCTGGGCGTCCACCGTCACGCCATTGGCGGCCATCCCCTCGAGGGAGACGTTGCGCTCGATCACGATCAGCGCGCCGATGCGTCCCTTGCTCAGCGTGCGCACGGCGTCCTCGACCGCGTCCGCGACCATCTCGATGCCTGCGCGCCGGCCGCGCCGCGAGAGCGCCTGCCCGATCCTCACCATGCCCTGGCGGATCTCAGGCTGGAACACCACGATCGCGAGGATGGCCACAAACTGCAGCATCGCCTCCGACACGTAGCGAAGCCGCGAGAAGCTCTCCGATGCGCCGAGCACGCGCAGCCCGAGCAGCAGCACCGCGATGAGCACGATGAGGCCCTTCATCGCTCCGGCGCCGCGTGTGCGCTCGAGGAACCGCAGGCACAGCCACACCACGGCCCAGATCACCGCGAGCTCCGCCATGACAGGCAGGAACTCGCCGCGTGGGATCAGCTGCTGGAGCGACTCGAGCATGATGGGCACGCGACCCGCATCGCGTGAGCGCTACGATAGCGCCATGGCAGGGACAGCCGGCAGCTTCGACATCGGACGGTTCACGGGACAGTGCGCGGCCACCGGCGAGGCGATCGCTGGAGGCACCCCGTTTGTGGCGAGCCTTGCCGAGGCCGTCGATGAGGGGCGTCCGGTGCTCCGCAGGATCGACTGGTCGGCACAGGCCTGGGACGGCGGTGCGCGTCCAGAGGGGCTCGTGTGCTTCTGGCGCGGCACTGCGCCAAACCCCGGCGAGCGCCGCCGCATCCTTCTTGACGACCACACGCTGCTCGAGATGGTGGAGCGCCTCGAGGGCGAGACCGACCCGCGCCGCATCGCGTACCGGTGGATCCTCGCGCTTGTGCTGCTGCGCCGGAAGGTGCTGAAGCTGGACCGTGTGGAGCGCTCGGCGGACGATCCGCCAGTTGAGCGCTGGCTGCTGCGCGCAAAGGGCGCGCCTGAGGAGGCCGCGCCCCTCGGGCTGGTGAACCCGCAGATCCGGGACGAGGAGCTGCGGGAGCTCGCGGACCAGCTTGGCGAGCTTGTGCACGGTGAGGGCTGATGCAGTGAGCGCCCGTGCGGTGAGGGCGGCGGCGTGGTCGGCCATTGCGGCGTGCGCGCTGTGTGCGTGCGATGCCGCGCGGCCGGTGCCGCAGCCAGAGGGTCCGCCGCCCGATGCCGCGGCTGTGGCGCAGGCGCAGAGGGCCCGGCTCTCGTCGATTCCGACGCTTGCCATGCGAGGCGTTGCGGAACTGCGGTGGACGGACGACTCGGGCGCGCACCTCGAGGACGGTGACTTCGAGCTCGTGCTTCGTGCGCCGCTCGACACGTCGCTTCGCGTCACCAAGTTCGGGGAACGCGTGATGTGGGCTGGGTCAGGCAACGGCCAGTGGTGGCTCTTCGAGCCGAGGGCGCAGCCGAGCCGCGTCACGGTGGGGGTCATCGATTCGCCAGACGATGCGCATGGCCTCCTCGCGCTGATGCGGCCCGCGCACCTGCTGGCCACGCTGGGGCTTCGGCCGATCGACGCGTCCGAGGTGAGCGGGATCTCTTGGGATCCCAGGCTCGGATGCTGGCGCGCGAGTGTGCAGCAGGGACGCTCGCGGATGTCGGTGGAGCTCCGCCACGCGTCGCTTCTTCCGGTTGGCGTGGAGTTGCTCGATGCCAACGGCGATGTGCAGGTGCGAAGCGAGATGTCGGCATTCGCGTGGCCAGGCGCGGAGGAGTCGGTGACGCGGCCGGGTGCGCTCGTGCCCACACGCATCACCGTGAGCATGTTCGACCCGCCCGCGGATGCTGCGCTCGTTCGCGAGGGGCGCGCGCCAGCGCCTCAGGCGACGCTCTCGCTCAGCGCGGCGCCACCGACCGACGGCGCCGCGCGCATCCGTGACCGGCTCTTCGATTTCGAGTCGCTGCGGGCCGCACTCAAGCCCGAGTCTGTGCGCCGCATTGGCGCCGGCGGCGCAGTTGCCTTGCCCGAGCAGGTTTCGCCCGTGCAGTCCACACCCCCGCAGTCCTCGCCAGGAGCCACGGTGCCATGAGCGTGCCTCCTTCGGTCCCGACGCTCCGCGCCGCATCCTCGGGCGAGCACCTGTGGGTCGCCGCGCCGGCGCCGCAGGGGCAGCCTGAGGGCGTGCGCATCCTTCACTCGGTGAGCGGTGCGGTGCGCGAGTGCGGCACGCTCGATGCGATGCCTGATGCGCTTGTTGCGGCGGGCGCACGCATGTGGATGGTGATGCCACCCTCCGCCGGCACGGGCGTGTCGCCGGTGTACTCGGTGCGCGCCACCTACAACCCGATCTCCGACCGCTGGTTCAGCGAACCCATCGGCCGCTTCGAGGTGCTGCCGAGCATTCCTGCAGGCGGGCACCTCTCGGGTGCGGCATCGGACGATCGTTCGCTGTTCGCGCTGCAGGGGCAGGCGCCCTACGTGCTGCTCGAGCAGCGCGGTGCAGGGTGGACCGTGCGCGCCGTGCCTGAGGGCCTGCCCGACGGCACGATGCTGCACCAGTGGCCATCGCGCGAGGGGTCCGGATGGGCGCTCGTCGCGCGCGATGGCGATGACCTGCGCACGTGGACAGTGCGCGCACCGGAGCCCGGCACCGAAGACCTCGAGTGGTCGAGCGCAACGATGCCCGGATCGGGTGCAGGGCTTGGGCTTGTGGTGACTGGCGCAAGCCGTCCCACCGTGCTGCGCCAGTTGGGCGGCGATGGCGGATGGTCGCTCGCATATGCGCGTGCCGACGGGCCGCTCGAGATTGCCCGTATCGAGGCTCCGGATGCGCCGTGGACAGTTGTAGGCGTCGGCGACTCCTTCTCGATCGTCACGTTGGGCGAGAGCGGCCTGCTGAGCGCGGCGCCGGTCGACTCTGTGGAGGGCACGGTCGGGACGGCCGCTCCGCTCGTCGAGGCCCCAAGCACCGCGGGCGAGTGGCTGCACCTGCCGCTGATCGGTGCGCTCACGATCGCGGCGCTGCTTGCGGCGTTCCTCATCCGTCCGCCGGTGGGCGACCGAATGCCGGCGCTTCCGGCGGGCTGGGAGCCGATGGACTCCTGGCGCCGCGCGCTCGGACTCGTGATTGACATGGTCCCCGGTGCGCTCATCGCGATCGCAGTCACCGGTTGCGCTCCCAAGGACCTGCTCGCGATGCCCGCGTGGACAGCTGCCACCGCGAAGGCGATTCCCTCTTCCATCATGCTTGGCTGCACGATGGTGTGGTGCCTCGTGTGGGAAGTCGCGGTCGCGAGCACGCCGGGAAAGCTCGCCATAGGGCGGTCCCGCATCGTGCGCGTCGACCGGCTCGCGCCGCGCGACCAGGCTGCACGGGCGGGTGCCCCCGCCGAGGAGTGGCCAGCACCAGCCGCATCGCGCGCCCGCCGTGCGATCCGTGCGCTGCTGAAGGGGATCGTGCTCTTCGCGCCGGCGCTCGCGTTCCTCGCGTTCGTGCATCCGATGCAGATGGGAATGCCCGACGTGATGACGGACACGGCGGTCGCGCGACGCCGGCGTTGAGCGCGCTCAGTCCTTCGGCGCGTGCCAGCCGCCCGAGGGCAGCAGCCAGTCGTTGGAGATTTCAGGTCCCCACTGGCCCTTGGGATACGCGTGCGCAGGGACTGCGTCATCGAGGATCGGCTCGACGATGCGCCAGCACTCCTCCACGGAGTCGACGCGCGCGAAGAGCGTGGAGTCGCCGCGCATGGCGTCGCCGAGCAGCCTCTCGTAGGGCGTCATCTCGTCGGCCTGCTGGTCGATCGCAAGCAGCTCAAGCGGCTGGCCCACCATGCGTTCGCCGTCGGTCTTGACCTGCGCGTTGAGCCCGATCTCGATGCGCGGCGAGAGCTGGAACCTGAGGAAGTTGTGGTGCGGCGGCTGCGGCTCGCGGAAGACGACCTGCGGCGCGCGGTGGAACTCCACGCGTACCTCCGTGGCCGAGCAGGGCATGCACTTGCCCGCACGGAGGTAGATCGGCACGTCCTGCCAGCGCCAGTTGTCGATGTGGAGCCGCACGGCCGCGTACGTCTCGCGCATCGAGCGGGGGGCAACGCCGGGCTCCGAGAGGTAGCCCTCGAACTGCCCGCGCACCACGTCCATCGACGAGAGCGTGCGCACGGAGCGGAAGAGCTTCACCTGCTCGTCGCGCGTGCGCTCCATGTCGCCCCAGTAGGGCGGCTCCATGCAGAGGAAGCTGACCACCTGCATGAGGTGGTTCTGGATCACGTCGCGGATGGTGCCGGTGGCGTCGTAGAACTTGCCGCGTCCTTCGACGCCGAACTTCTCCGCCATCGTGACCTGGATCTGGCGCACGTGGTGACGGTTCCAGATCGGCTCGAGGAACGCGTTTGCGAAGCGGAAGTACAGGATGTTCTGCACCGCCTCCTTGCCGAGGTAGTGGTCGATGCGGAACACGTCCCTCTCCGCAAAGACCTTGTGCAGGTCGGCGTTGAGCGCACGCGCGGTCGCCACGTTGTGGCCGAATGGCTTCTCGACGACGACGCGCGAGCCCTCCGAGAGCCCGGCTGCCGCAAGCTGCGCCACCACGCTCCCGAAGAGGGCGGGGGGTATCGCCAGGTAGTGCGTGATGCGCTTTGCGTCGCCGAGCTCCTTGCGGAGCGCGGCGAACGTCGCGGGGTCCGCGTAGTCGCCGTCGACGTAGCGGAGCAGGCTGCACAGCTTGCCGAAGGCCGCCTCGTCGACGCCGCCGCCAAAGGTGGCGATGCCCTCGCGCGCACGCTCCTTGAGCTGCTCGAGGGTCATGCCGCTCTTGGCGACGCCCACGACAGGCACGTTGAGGTGGCCGCGCTTGACCAGCGACTGCAGCGACGCGAATGTCTTCTTGTGCGCGAGGTCTCCCGTCGCGCCGAAGAGCACGAAGGCGTCGCACGCCTGTGATGGGTCGGCTGCCACGGTCAGGCCTTGGCCGGTGCGGCCGGCTTCTCGTGGTGTCCGCCGAACTCGAAGCGCATCGCGGACTGCACCTTGTTGGCGAAGTGCGCCGCGTCACGGCTCTCGAACCGGTCGAAGAGCGCAGCGCTCAGCACGTGCGCAGGTGCGCCGACGTCGATCGCGGCCTGCACCGTCCACCGTCCCTCGCCCGAGTCGCTCACGCGGCCCGCGAACGTGTCGAGCTTCGGGTCGCCCGCGAAGGCCTGCGCGGTGAGGTCGAGCAGCCAGCTCGCGATCACGCTGCCGCGGCGCCACACCTCGGCGACGTCGGCGAGGTTGAACTCGTACATGTAGTGCTCGGGGTTGCGAAGCGGCGTCGTCTCTGCGTCGATCTCGCGCGCATGCTTGCCGGCGTTGGCCATCTTGAGGATGTTGAGTCCCTCCGCGTAGGCCGCCATGAGCCCGTACTCGATGCCGTTGTGGACCATCTTGACGAAGTGGCCAGCGCCCGAGGGACCGCAGTGGAGGTAGCCCTCCTCGGCGGTGCCTCCGAGCTTCTCCCGACCGGGTGTGCGCGCGATGTCGCCGCGGCCCGGCGCAAGCGCCTTGAACACGGGATCGAGACGCTTCACGGCAGCGTCATCGCCGCCGATCATCAGGCAGTAGCCGCGCTCGAGCCCCCACACGCCGCCGGAGGTCCCGCAGTCGACGTAGTGGATGCCCGCCGCCGCGAGTCCCTTGGACCTGCGGATGTCATCCATGTAGCAGGAGTTGCCGCCGTCGATGATGCAGTCGTCCTTGGAGAGCAGCGGCTGCAGCTCCGCGATCGTGGAGTCGACGTAGGCCGCGGGGATCATGAGCCACACGTTCCTCGGGCCTTTCATCTTCGACACCATGTCGGCCAGGCTGCTTGCGCCGGTCGCGCCTGCCTTCACGAGGTCGGCGACGGCTGCCGCGCTGCGGTCGTAGACCACGCACGAATGTCCTGCCTTGATGAGGCGCTGCACCATGTTTGCGCCCATGCGCCCGAGTCCGACCATCGCGATCTGCATCTTGGGTGTCTCCTTTGGGGGGCGAGCAGTGTAGGATTCCGATTTCCCCACGGAGCCCGGACCCTTGGCACGAAAGGTAAGACAGAAACTCGGTGAGATTCTCGTTGCCTGGAAGACGGTGACGGAGACGCAGGTGCAGGCGGCGCTGGAGAAGTGCCGCGGCAGCGGGAAGCGCCTCGGGGAGGTGCTCATCGAGACCGGCGCCTGCAGCGAGGAGGACATCGCCAAGGCCCTCGGGCACCAGTTCGGGATGGAGTTCCTGAACCTCGACCGTCCGGAGGAGTCCAACAAGGTCTCCCTGTCGCTGCTTCCCGAGGACGTCATCAAGAAGCACATGGTGCTTCCGCTGTCCAAGCAGGGCGGACGGCTCAAGATCCTGATCCACGACCCGATGGACCTTGAGCTGCTGGACCTGCTCAGGTTCCGCCTCGGGTGCGAGCTCGACACGGCCATCGCGAGCCGTAGGCAGATCAAGTCGTTCGTCGAGGGCGGTGCGCAGGAGAAGCCTCTCCTTGACCAGAAGCCGCTCGTGACCGACTCGGTCGACGTCACTGTCGACAAGAGCGTCGACAGTTCGGTCGACAAGTCGATCGACGTCGATGGGGCGGGGGAGTCGGGCATCGTCCGCCTGGCCAACCGCATCATCATCGAGGCGGTGAAGAGCCGCGCGTCGGACATCCACATCGAGCCGATGAAGGACCGTGTGGTGCTGCGCTACCGCATCGACGGCGAGTGCCTCGTGCGCGACAACATCCCCAAGCGCATGCAGGGCGCGCTGCTGGCCCGACTCAAGCTGATGGCGGGAGTCAACATTGCCGAGCGCCGCGTCCCGCAGGACGGCCGCATCAAGCTGCCGGTGGACGGCGTCCCTGTCGACTTCCGCGTCAGCTCGTGCCCCGCGTACCACGGCGAGAGCGTCGTGCTTCGAATCCTCCGGCCGGACTCGGTGCGCATCGGCCTCGAGAACCTCGGCCTCGAGCGCGACACCCTCGAGGTGTTCAACAGGGTGATCCGCCGCCCCAACGGCATCTTCCTGGTGACTGGCCCGACCGGCTCCGGAAAGACCACCACGCTGTACTCGGCGCTGGACATGCTCAATCGGCCCGACATGAAGATCATCACCGCCGAGGACCCGGTGGAGTACAACTTCAAGGGCATCAACCAGGTGCAGGTGCGCGACAGCATCGGGCTCACCTTCAGCGCGATCCTCAAGTCGATGCTGCGCCAGGCGCCCAACATCATCCTGGTGGGCGAGATCCGCGACCGTGAGGTCGCCGACATCGCGATCCAGGCGGCGCTCACGGGCCACCTGGTGTTCAGCACCCTCCACACCAACGATGCGCCGAGCGCGTGCACCCGCCTCGTCGACATGGGCGTGAAGCCCTTCCTTGTGGCGAGCTCGGTCCAGGCCATCCTGGCTCAGCGCCTGGTGCGCATGCTGTGCGAGAAGTGCCGGCAGCCCGACCCCAGCCCCGACCCAAAGATGTGCGCGCTGGTGAACATCAGCAAGGATGACATCGCGCGTGGCACCATCATGAAGCCTGCGCCCAAGGGGTGCGCCGCGTGCAGCAACACCGGCTTCCGCGGACGTCGCGGCATCTACGAGATGATGGTGCTCAACGCCGAGATCCGGGACCTCGCCTTCCAGCGCGCAACGGTCTCGCAGCTGCGCGCCGCGGCCATCCGCGGCGGGATGCGCAGCCTTCTCGGTGACGGCCGCATCAAGATCCTCAAGGGCATGACGACGCCTGAGGAGATCGCCAAGTTCGCGCAGATCGAGGGCTTCACGCCGGCGGAGATTGCCGCGGCCTGATGCCGCAACGCCGCACCAGACCCCGCAAGGAGCATCCATGGCCTCAGAAGGACCCAGCAACCCGTCAGTCTCGATGCAGGCGATGCAGATGGACCGCCTCCTGGACACCTGCGTCAGCACCGGCGCGTCTGACATCCACATCTCCATCGGGCGCCCGCCGACACTGCGCCTTCACGGCGGCCTGAAGCGGCTTGCGACCAAGAGCCTCGAGCCCGAGGACACGGTGTCGCTGATGAAGCAGATCACGCCCGAGCGCAACCAGCAGGAGCTGCAGGAGGTCGGCGGCTCCGACTTCGGCATCGCCTGGAAGGACAAGGCCCGCTTCCGCGTGTCCATCTTCAAGCAGCGCGGGGCCATCAGCATGGTGCTCCGCCAGATCCCGAACAAGCTGCTGTCGTTCGACGACATCGGCCTGCCCGAGATGTGCCGCGAGCTGATCCGCCGCCCGCGAGGACTCTTCCTCGTCACCGGCCCCACTGGATCCGGCAAGTCGACGTCGCTCGCGACGATGATCGACCACATCAACATCACGCTCGAGCGGCACATCGTGACCGTCGAGGACCCGATCGAGTTCTACCACTACCACAAGAAGTCGGTCGTCAACCAGCGCGAGGTGCATGTCGACGTGCCGAGCTTCGCGGAGGCGCTCAAGCGCGTGCTCCGCCAGGACCCCGACGTGATCCTCGTCGGCGAGATGAGAGACCTCGAGACGATCGAGGCGGCGATCCGCGCGGCCGAGACGGGGCACCTTGTGTTCGGCACCCTCCACACGACCGGCGCTGCGGGCACCATCAACCGAATCATCGACGCCTTCCCCACCAACCAGCAGGAGCAGATCCGGGTCCAGCTTTCGGTGGCCCTCATCGCCGTGCTGAGCCAGGTGCTCCTGGTCCGCAAGGACAAGCCTGGGCGTGTGGCCGGCCACGAGTTCCTGGTGGTGACCCCGGCCATCGCCAACCTCATCCGCGAGAACAAGACCTACCGCATCGACTCGGCCATCCAGACAGGCAAGAAGTTCGGAATGCAGCTTCTCGACGACAACCTCTGGGGTCACTTCAGCAAGGGCCTCATCTCGGCAGAGGAGATGATCGACAAGGCCAGAAACCCGGGCGACCTGCGCGACCGTGTCCACCGCGCAGGCGGGTCGGTGGGTCGTGCGGAGTGGGATGTTGAGGACGTGAAGGTCTGAGATAAAGCGACACCGATCAGGTGTCGTTTGTCGGAAGCGTTCTATCGGGGGAACAGTCCCCGTCGCGGCGCCGTATTCTTGGACGTATGCCAGAGCTCGACCCCTCCGAAATGAAGGGGCGTCGCCTCGGTCGCGTGCTGACCAAGATGGGCAAGGTCACGCGCGAGCAGGTGCACGCCGCCCTCGCGAAGCAGCCGTCCCTGAAGAAGAAGCTCGGCGAGGTGCTCGTCGAGATGGGTCTTGTGACTCCGCGGGACATTGCGGTTGCGGTTGCCGGTCAGGCCGGGATGCGTTTTGTAGAGGTGTCGATCAACGACATTGCGGAGGAAGTCCTCGCGGCGATCCCGCCAGAGACCGCCAACACCTACCAGATCGTGCCGGTGGCATTCGACCCCGGCTCCAAGTCGGTGACCGTGGCGCTCAAGACTCCCGACAACTACCGCGCGGTCGACGACCTCAAGCTCCTGATGGGCTTCCGGGTGAGCGCCGTGGTGGCCCCGCCGGAGCAGATCGACGAGATCATCAAGAAGAGGTACTCGGCTGCCCCCACTGGGACCAGCGCCCTCAGTGCCCTGTATGCCGACTCGTCATCGCAGTCGGATGCGCTGAAGGCCCTTGAAGGCCGCGGCGACTCGATCGACCTGGCATCGCTCGAGAATGCGGCCGACGACAACCAGGTCGTGCGGCTCCTGAACCTGGTGCTGCTGCAGGCCATCCGCGACCGCGCGTCCGACATCCACCTCGAGCCCTTCGAGGACGAGTTCAAGATGCGCTGCCGCGTCGACGGCGTCCTCTACGAGCTGACTCCGCCCCCAAAGCACCTTGCGCTGGCGATCGTCAGCCGCGTGAAGGTCATGTCGAACCTGAACATCGCGGAGCGGCGGCTCCCGCAGGATGGCCGCATCAACCTGGTGGTCAACCAGCAGCCGGTGGACCTCCGCGTCGCCGTGCTGCCCACCATGTTCGGCGAGTCCGTGGTCATGCGCGTGCTCGACCGCTCCAACGTGCAGCTGTCGCTCGAGCGCGTGGGACTGCGCCCCGACGACCTCGCCAAGCTGCGGTCGCTCATCGCGAGGCCCAACGGCATCGTCATCGTCACCGGTCCCACGGGCTCGGGAAAGACGACCACGCTCTATGCCGCGCTCAACGAGCTCAACACGGTCGACACCAAGATCCTCACGGCCGAGGACCCGGTGGAGTACGACATCGATGGCATGATCCAGTGCCAGGTCAACCTCGACCAGGAGCTGACCTTCAGCAAGCTGCTGCGAAGCTTCCTCCGTCAGGATCCTGACATCATCCTGGTCGGCGAGGTCCGTGACCTCGAGACCGCGCAGCTCGCCATCCAGGCGAGCCTCACGGGCCACCTTGTGTTCACGACGCTCCACACGAACGACGCGCCGAGCTCCGTGCTGCGCCTGATCGACCTGGGCATCGAGTCGTTCCTCCTCACGGCGACGGTGGAGGGCATTGTGGCGCAGCGGCTCGTGCGGAAGATCTGCGTCGGGTGCAGGGAGGAGTTCGCCCCGACGCAGGAGCAGCTCATGGAGCTCGCGCTGAGGCCCCAGGACGTGCAGGGCAAGAAGTTCTTCCGGGGCCGTGGCTGCGAGAAGTGCAACAAGAGCGGCTACAAGGGCCGCATGGGCATCTACGAGATCATGAGCTTCGACGACCAGATCCGCGAGATGATCATGCAGGAGGCCTCAACCGCGGTGCTGCGTGCGGAGGCGCGCAGGCGCGGCATGCGGACGCTGCGCGAGAGCGGGCTCCTCAGCATCTACGAGGGGCTGACCACCATTGACGAGGTCGTCCGCGAGACGATTGACGAAGCCTGACGCGACCTATAGGCCCGAACCGAGAGACGAACCATGCCGACCTTCCAGTACGAGGCGCTCAACTCATCAGGCAAGAGCCAGAAGGGCTCCATCGAGGCCGCATCGAGCGAGGAGGCTGTCCAGCGCATCAAGGCGCAGGGGCTCTTCCCGTCCACGGTCCGCGAGGACAAGAAGGGCCAGAAGGTCGTCCGTGAGGGCAAGAAAAAGAAGAAGAAGGGCGGGTTCTCGCTCTCGTTCGGCAAGGTCAGCGCGAAGAGGCTGACGACGTTCACGCGCCAGCTCTCGACCCTCCAGGACGCGGGGCTGCCGCTGCTGCGGTCGCTGCAGATCCTCGAGCAGCAGCAGAAGCCGGGCAAGCTCAAGACCGTGCTCCTGGGCGTGTGCGAGGACGTCGAGAGCGGCACCACGCTGTCGGACGCGTTCGCGAAGCACCCGAAGGCGTTCGACCGCCTCTACTGCAAGATGGTGGCGGCAGGCGAGGTCGGCGGCGTGCTCGACGTCATCCTCCAGCGCCTGGCGGACTTCATGGAGAAGGGCCAGCGGCTCAAGCGGCGCATCATCGGCGCGATGATCTACCCGTCGGTCGTGATCTTCATCGCGGTGGCGATCGTGACGGGCATCATGTACTTCGTGATCCCGAAGTTCCAGGAGATCTTCAACGACTTCGACGTGAAGCTCCCGGCGCTGACGCTCTTCCTGATCGACGCGAGCAAGTGGGTGGCCGGCCAGAAGCCAGGGCAGCAGGTGCCGGGCGCAATCTGGATCATGTTCAGCCCGGTCATCATCTTCATGTTCTTCAAGCTGCTGCGCAAGACGGGGTTCGGCCGCGCGGGCACCGACATCGTGCTCTGCAAGATCCCGGTCATCGGCGGCCTCGTGCGCAAGACCTGCATTGCGCGCTTCACGCGCACGCTCGGCACCCTGATCAGCGCAGGCGTGCCCATCCTCGAGGCGATCACCATCACCCGCGACACCGTGGGCAACTACGTCTACGAGAAGGCGCTCACCGGTGTGCACGACTCGATCCGCGAGGGCGAGTCGTTCGCGGAGCCGCTGCGCAAGAGCAAGACCTGCGACTCGATCGTCGTGAACATGATCGACGTCGGCGAGGAGACGGGCGACATGGACGTGATGCTCGCCAAGATCGCCGACAACTACGACGAGGAGGTTGATGTCGCGGTGGCGAGCCTCCTGTCGCTGCTCGAGCCGTTCATGGTCGTCATCCTCGGCGGCGTGGTCGGCACCATCGTGCTCGCGCTGTTCCTCCCGCTCGTGGCGATGATCGAGAGCGTCTCGGGCGGAGGCAAGTAGCACCCGATGCCGCGGCGCGCGTTCACCATCATCGAGCTGCTCGTCGTGGTCGGCATCATCGTGCTGCTGGTGGGCATCCTCATCGTCGGCCTCAGCGGCGCCGCACGGGCGGCGCAGGGCGCCCAGACGCGCGCGCTGATGTCCACGGTGGCCAACGCGCTGGTGCGCTTCAAGGCGGATGTCGGGTACCTGCCGCCGGTGCTCGGGCCCGGCGCGACGCAGTCGGGCGCGGGGTATGCGCAGGACCTGCGCGCTGTCCCCGGGCCCTTCACGAACGGCACTGCGAACCAGGTGCGCGAGTGGTTCTCGCCAACAAGCCTTGCGACGTACCTCATCGGCGCCGGCAACAGGAATGCGGACGGGTTCGGGTGCGTGGGCGATCCGGGGTTCACGACGGGCTCCCCGCCGCCCGGAGCGCGGGAGCGTCCGACGCTTGGCATCAAGCATCCGGGCCGCGACGGGGTGTGGGGCGCGTCGTTTGCGTCCGGCCCTGGTGCACCGGGCCAGTTCTCTCGGCGGAGCACCGCGAGCCTCGGCGGCAACCAGGGATACCTGAAGGGGCGCGTGTACGGCCCGTACCTTGAGCTCAAGGATCCGCAGTCGATCGGTGCGGTGCTCGATTACCAGCCGATTGCGCCCGGCGAGGCATTTGCGCCCGTGGCGGTTGGGCCCTCGGACTCGAACTACCCGACTGCGCTGCCGGGCGTGAGCGACGGCGTGCGGCAGAACTTCGGCATGTGCATCCTCGACTACTGGGGTTCGCCGATCATCTACTACCGCAAGGGCTACGTGAACGGTGACCCGCGGTACGTCGCCACGCGCGAGACGGTGGCAGGCTCGCCGACATGCGGGTTCGACCTCTCCGACATGCCGGCGCTTCGGCCGCAGCGCTTCGATCCGGGCACGCAGGTGGAGGGTTCGCCTGATGCGGCGGGTGACGCATTCACGAGCCGGGAGCTCTACGGCGCCGAGTTCGCGCTGCTGTCGCCGGGACCCGACAGGCGCTGGGACCCGCGGCGGCGCATTGGCCTGAATCAGGAGAACGCCGACAACATCGTGGTGACAGGTCCATGAGCGTAATGCGGCGAGCATTCAGCCTGCTCGAGCTGGTGATCGCGCTGGGCGTGATCATCACGCTGGCGGCGCTGTTCGTGGGGATCTCGCGCGCGGTGCTGCAGTCGGCCGAGAGGCGCGAGCTCGATGGGGTCTTCACGCAGCTCTATGCGGCGCTCGACGCATGGCAGCAGTCCAACGGCCGCGAGCTCACCTTCCAGCGGCGCGTGGACCCGGTCAATGGCGCTGCGGCGCCGACGCTCGACGCGTTGCCCACACCGGGCATCTGCTTCGAGGGCATGCCGGCGGCGGACCTGTTCGAGGAGAACTTCAACGGCCGCTACATCATCGTGCTGTTCATGGACCGTCTGGCGCAGGTGGAGGAGAGCCGCGAGCTGCTGTCGCGCATCAAGCCCGACTACCTGCGGCCCGTGCTGCGCAACCCGCTGAGCAACCAGCCGCTCGACCCGCTGCCCGGCAACTGGAACGGCACGGCGAGCAACACGAACCCCAACGGCATGCCGGCGGCGACGGCGGCGACCAGCGTGCTGAAGGAGGTGGTGGACCCGTGGGGGAACCGGCTCGGTGTTGTGTTCCCGGGACGGCCGCTCTGCCGAGGGGAGCTGCAGCAGTGCGCCGCCGGCAATCTGCAGCTCGACTGCGCGGACGGCTCCGTGCGCACGCGCGACGAGTTCTTCCTCGGATCATGCCGAAACCGGCGGCCGTACTTCATCTCAAGCGGACCCGACGGCCGCTTCGGCAACGGTGACGACATCTTCTCCTACGAGCCGCTGAAGCCATGATGCGCCTGAACTCGGATGAGACCAGTCGTGGCGCCGTGCTCGTCGGCAAGGCTGCTCGCACGCATGCGGATGCGCCGAAGCGACGGGCCTTCACGCTCGTCGAACTTCTCGTGGTGATGGGCATCGTGGGGGTGCTCGCGGTGATCGTCGGCATCGGGGTGAGCAAGGCGGCGACGGGCGCGCGAATCTCGGCCGCAACCAACGACGTGATCGCGGCGCTTGCGCAGGCGCGGGCGATCGCGGTGCGCGACCGCACGCAGACCGTCGTCGCCTTTCGCGTCTACCAGCCCACCCGGAAGGACGGCCAGCTCGAGCGACCGGACTTCTCGAAGGCGCAGCAGACGGAGATCGTCATCGCCAAGGCGACCGGGCGCGTGCTCAAGTTCCTGCCGCCCGTGGCCCGGCCTGGCGCGTACTCCGGGTTCCGCTACGCGCAGATGGTGCCGCCGAGCCGCAACGACGCAAACGACGACATCCTCGTGGAGGAATTCTGGCCGGTGGAGGGCATCCAGCCCAAGCGGCTGCCGGTGGGCATCAAGGTCGCGCTGCCCGCCAGCGACCTCGCACAGTCGATTGCCGTGCCCAACAGCGCATTCCCGAGTGGCTCGGACGCGGGCACCCCGGCGGACTGGGTGTGGCTGTCGCAGCCTGAGCTCAAGAACGCGCAGGTCGCGGTCAACGGCACGATCTCCAATCCGGAGAGCGCATCGATGATGATGATCCGCTTCGGGCCGGACGGCAAGCCGATCACGCGCAACGCGTCCCTTCCCGCCAACGTCACCGCCGGCAACGACATCGCGAGCGTGCGCCCGTGGGTCGACTTCAACCGCGACGGCTTCATCAGCATCGGCACCTCGAACACGGGCGGGTCCGACACGATGTACTACAACTACGACGAGTGGGACGACGAGCCGCTAGGCAACTGCGGCCTGTTCCTCGCCGTGTTCAACGATGCGGAGTTCCGGGAGCAGGCGCCGCCTGCGACGCAGGTCGGCTGGCGGGGGACCAACAGCCGCGAGCTCAACTTCGACCGCACGGTCTTCATCGACCAGAACGCCGACCGCATCCAGTTCAACCGCTTCACCGGCGTGGCCGAGGTGGTGCCCCAGTGATGCGGCGCGCGTTCACGCTTGTCGAGCTCCTGCTGGCCGTGTTCATTCTCGGCATCGGCGTGCTTGGGGTCGCGGCGCTGCTCCCGTCGGCGATCGCGATGCAGCAGCGCGCAAACGATGACGTGGTGGGCCCGATCGTCGCCGACAACGCGATTGCGATCATCCGTTCGAAGCTGACGCCCGAGATGTTCGGCACGCTTGAGGAGTTCAACATCCCGGTGGACGTCTCGAGCCCGGTCGATCCGGCGAGCGGCAACGGCACGATCTCCGTCAGGCCGCCCAACATTCCGGGTGACTGGGGATGGAAGCGACCGACGACGCTCGTGTCCGCGGGAAGCCCCACGCCATCGAGCGCGCGCTTCATCGGTGCGGTCGACATCTTCGGGGGTATCGCGGCGCAAGGGACGCTCCGCAGCGGCATCGCGGCGCTGAGCGAGACGCCGGCAGCCGGCGCGATGCAGGGCATCCCGTGGAGCCGGCGCGTCTTCGATCCCACGTTCAGGGTGACCAATGCGGTGGCCGGCATCTACACGCCGCCGAATCCCCAGTTCACGCCTGCGATCCTGATCACGCAGGGCGAGCGCTGCTACCCGATGTCGAGCGAAGCCACCTATCCGCAGCCCCGGCCTCAGTACGTGTGGGACTGCATGTTCCGCCGATTCGAGGGGAGGGTCCTTGTCGCGATTTTCGTGTACCGCGTGTCGACCGCAGGTGGAGACATTGCGGGTGTGGCGCGCGATGTAGGGAACTCCGTGGACCGGAACGCGCTTGCGCCGTACAGGGTTGGCCTCCCCACAGCCGGGCCCGGACCGAACGGCATCCCTCCGGCGATGCCGATGAGCGTCATCCTGCCTACGAACTTCGCCTGGAGGTACGGCGGCACCGATTCGAATCCAGCGACCGTGTTCGACAACGCTCGCCTGCTCGGAACGGACGCGGCGACAGCCGGGGCTCCCGCCGAGCTTCCCATCGCGGCCACGTGGCAGGCACCCGGGCAGTGGATCGTGGACGAGTACAACGTGGTGCACAAGGTCGCCTCGGGAAGGCGCAACACGCGCGAGGGGCCCGTCTTCCTCACGCGTCCTGTACCTGAGCTCGAGCCGAGCCGGGCGCTGTTCGGCATCGGCGCCGGCGCGCAGCTCAACGAAGTCAACATGCGCACGCGGGGCGTGACGCAGTTCTGGTTCGTGCCGACCCGCGACCAGAACGGGTTCCTCCTGCAGCCTGTCTTCGCCACGGTGAAGGAGCTCTGATCGATGCTGCGCCGTGCATTCACCATCGTGGAGCTGCTGGTGGCGATCGGCCTGCTGGCGGTGGTGATCATTGCGGCGAGCAAGATCCTGGGCACAACCACGCAGGTGTCGGGGCTCGGAGAGGCCAACTCCAACGTGACCCAGGAGGCGGAGGCCGTCGAGAAGCAGCTGCGGCAGGACCTCGCCCGACTTGACCTTGACGGCTACCTCGTGGTGCGGTGCGTGGGCGTGCGCAACGACGTCAATCGGGTGCGCTACGGCAACAGTGCGCCGCTCCTGAACCCTGTGCTCGACCCCAACGCGATGCTCCGCTGCGACCAGGTGGTCTTCTTCATGAAGGGGGCGGAGGACACGCAGCAGTACGTTGGCGGTTCGGACCTGAATGGCCGGTTCCCGCCGCGTGCAGGCAGTACGCGCATCGTCTATGGGCATGGCGTGCAGGTGCCTGACCTGACTCCGATCTCCGAGACCGCCGACAACAGGCTTGACCCCATCGGGTTCGATGACGGCCCTCTTGTGCCGTGGGCGTGGGACGCGCCCGGCTCCGGTCGGCTCGAGACATCGGGAAGCCAGTCCGGTGGGGGGCCCACCGTCAACGGTTCGCAGCCCGAGGCGCGCCAGTGGGTGCTTTCCCGGCAGTCAATCCTGCTCGCGGATGATGGCGGTGCGGCGACCGCTCACCAGAACTTCCCGGCCATCGCCGCACTCGTCGAGACCGCAGCGGGCGGCGTCACTCCTGACGGCTCGATCGCGAC
>CAZKTN010000033.1:0-22608 GCA_964555705.1 uncultured Isosphaeraceae bacterium
GTCGGGGCCTCGGGCGCTGGGCTTGGCGGCCTGTAGCGGGGTGGGGTGGCGCTCAGTCGGACGCACCCCGCACGCTCACCGCGAACAGCAGGATGCGGCTCACGCCGTTCTTGCCGCGGTCGACAAGGGTCACGGAGGCCAGCTCGCGCGACCTGAAGGCCTCATCAAGCGGCACGGTCACCGCATCGAGCTCATGCTCCGGCCCGAAGCGCACCGCCGGCCTGGCCATGCCCGGCTCAAGCAACTGACCACGCAGGTAGTCGCGCACGTCACGTCCCGCCCGCAGCGTGATCCGCTGCACGTGGCCATCTCCCTCGAACTCGAGGTCGATCAGCTCCTGTCCGGGCGATCCCCAGAGCGTGTTGAGCACCAGCACGCACTCGGTGGCGCCGCGCACGCCAAGCGGAATCGTGTAGCGGCGCTCGTCACCCTGCACCGAACCGCCGATCGCTCCACTGACCGCGCAGAGTCGCGCCGCGCCGCCCTCGCCGACGGGCGCGGCGAACAGCAGCGGCACTCCATCCGCCGTCTGCAGTCCCGCCGGCAGGTTGTGTCCCTCGCGCAGCTGCGACGCGCCCGCGTTGAAGTGGGGCGAGAGGTCGACGCACCGGTATGCGCCGACCGTCCGCGACGCATCAGCCTTCGGCTGCCCGCCGCCCCGAACGAGCACTAAGCCGAGTCCGACAGCCGCAATCGACGCCATCACAGTGCCAACTGCCCGTCGCCGCGCGCGCACCGGCTGGAGGCGCAGCTCGCCAATCCGCTGCGCGACTTCCTCCGCAGACTGCGGTCGCAGCGCCAGATCCGCGCTGCAGCACGACTCCGCGAGCCTCTGCAGCCCAATGGCAGCGCGCGAGCGCCTCAGCACCTCGCACGCATCCAGCACTGAACGCACGATGCACCCGAACGAGTAGATGTCGCTGAGCGGGCTCGCGGCCCCGCCAGCCACGAGTTCCGGCGCCGCGTACCCCGGGGTGCCCGACGCCGGCATGCGAGATCCCGCATCGCGCGCAAGGCCGAAGTCGATGATGCGCGGCTCGCACGCGACATCGGGCCAGGCCGAGACGAGGATGTTGCCCGGCTTGAGGTCGAGGTGAACGACGCCGATGCGATGCGCCACCGCCAGCGAGCTTGCCACCTGCTCGAGCAGCGACAGCATGAGCTCCGGCGAGGCCTCGGGCGACGATGCGGCCGCGAGGAGGTTCGGCCCCCCGACATACTCGAGCACGAGGTATGGCCTGCCGTCGATTGACACCCCAGCCTCGTAGATCGGGCAGAATCCTGAAGAGGGCAGGCGTGCGATCGCCTCGCGCTCGGCCTGGAAGCGGCGAACGACATCATCGGCGGAGTCGCGTGCACTGAAGATCTTTATCGCTACACGACGGTTAAGCGGCTTGCGCTGGTGCGCGAGCCATACGTCAGCCTGGCCGCCGCGACCAAGCATCCGTATGACCTCAAAGCCCGCGATCTTCGGGGGGTCATCTGACTGTTGCCGCGACGGCACGCCGAACATCGCATGCGAGTTCGGCTCTGGATCCCCGGCCTCCTGCATCAGCAGTCCGTTGCGATTGCGAGCGCGAAGAAGTCGCGCGCGTGCAGGGGAGCTACGGCCGATGCCGCGCCGAGAAGACCGTGAATCGCGTCGAGCGACTCGGAGCTTCCCGTTGTGCGGTGATGCACGATGGCGCATGCCACGCACCATGCGTATGCGAAGAGCGCCTCGCATCGTGCGGCGTTGGCATCGGCACGCTCGTAGCGGCGCTTGGCGCCGGCGCGGGCAGCGGCTAGGCCTGCCGTGCTGGGCGCGGTGCCGACCCAGTCATGGGGTAACGGCTCGTCGGGCCCCGCATCCGCGGCAAGCGATGCGATCGCCGCCTCGATCCACGTATCGCTCCTCTGCGACAGCGCATGCTCGATCAGCAGGTCGGCGGGCCGCACGGCCGGCATCATCGCGATGCGCACGAGCCTGCGGAGCGCATCGGCAGGTGGATGGTCAGGCGCAGGGGTGGTCATGATCGGTGCTCCTCCAGCGACTCGAGCATGCCGTACAGCTCGCGCTCCACATCCTGCGGCGCCACACCCTCGCGCACGAGTAGCAGTCGGACAGCCTCCCGCAGCAGGCTCGAGACCCGGCGCGAGGATTCCGCCATCGCAGCGGGGCTCATGTGGAACTCGCCTGCAAGCTCGCGGTAGGAGCGTCCATCGATGAAGTGCCTGCGGAAGATCTCCCACGCGGTGTCGTGGCCGGAGCGGCGCAGCTCCGTCTCCACATGCTCGCATGCGTTCATCAGCAGCGCCCGGGACCAGGCGGCCTCGGCTTCCGGAACTCGCTGGTCATGCGGGTCGTACCCGGTGTCGAGAGACACGTGCCGCTGGTCAGCCCGACGCGTCTCCTTGGCATACAGGTGAAGCCCGTTGATGAGCCAGCGCCGAAGCGCCATTCCCGAGTCGAGCCACTTGCGGAGGTAGTCATCGCGGAGGAGCCGGTCGGTGAGAAATCCCTGCACAAGCTCGACAGGGTCCGCGACAGTGCGCAGCGACGATCCGCGCGCGTACACCACGAGCGGATCCGCATAGCGGCCGAGCAGCAGCCTAACTGCGTCGAGCCGCTGCTCAGGCGCGCCGCCGAGCATCGCGGCGAGGTCCGTCCGATCCGTGGATGGGAAAACGTTGGTGGCGCTCATGCAGGTTGCCTGCAACCTTGTTGCCGAGATAGATCCTTGGAATGGACGTATGGGACGGCTCTGCAAATGTGCCGCGCCTTCGCCGACCGACGACCCGCCGAGTCTGCTGCTTTCATGAGCCCCTTCAAGGGGCAGTCTACGACGCGCGCGCGTCGATCCGGCTACTTCGTGGCGCCCGCGAGCACCAGGCTCAGGTCCGCCCCGTCGATTCGGCCGTCTCGGTTGAGGTCGCCGCGGAGCAGGTCACGGTTCGCCCATGCCACCAGGTAGTCCGCGATGTCGCGGTCATCGACGCGGCCGTCGAGGTTGACGTCCCCCGCAGCCATGCGACAGGCGGCAGGCACATCGCCGGAAAGGAGCATGTCGCAATCTGGACAGGGATGGCCCCCGGGCGTCGTCGACTCGAGCCGGGCGACGAGCTCGTCGCAGGTCGGTGGGGGAGTCGTCGCGTCGCCGGGCGATCGCTCCCCGCCGATGCTGGGATTGGATGGGTCGCTCGCGTTGCCGGAGGTCGGCACGATGCCGTCCGACTTCACGCCACGATCGCGCGAGGCACCACCGGCTGGGTTGGCACCATCGCGTGAGGGACTACCGGATGGCCTGCCACCATCACCGCCACTGCCACGTGCGCCATCGCCGCTGCCGTCATCGCCACCGCCATCATCGCCGGACGTGTCTGCGTCGGTTGGCCTGAATCCGGTGTCCGATGCTCCGCCAGGCGAATCGCCGCGTGCGGTGATGCATCGCACCACATACGTGCCGATCACTCCGGGCGCGATGGTCTTGTCGTTGATGGTCGCGGCCGACGCGGGAACGGAGTCAAGCTGGGTGAGCGCGCCGCCAGGAAGCTGGCGAAGCACCCGATAGCCGATGACGGCGGGGGAGGCCGACGGTGTCCACGTCACGCGCACAAACTCGCGCTCGGTGCCGTCGGTGGCGCTCACTGCCGCTGGCGCAGCCACGCTTCGCCATCCGCGATCCGCGTTGCTCGGAGCGGACACGCCTGGACCCGCCTGCGCACGCACCACGTACGAGTAGCTCGTCATCGGCTCGGCGGTCGTGTCTCGGAAGCGCGGCGCGCGCGATGTGCCGATCAGCGTCGGCGCACCAGCGCCAACCGAGCGGTAGACGTTGAACCCGTCGCTCGCCGCTGCACTCGACCACGAGAGCTCGATGCCGTCCGCGCTCGTCCCGTCGCTTGCCACAAGATCCCGCGGCGCAATGACATTGCGCCATCCGCGGTCCGGACCGCTGGCTGCGGAATCGCCCGCCGCCGTGCGCGCTCGAACCATGTAGCTGTACGCCACGCCGGGTACCGCTCCCGTGTCCGCGAAGCTCGCGCCGTTGGGCGTGCCAACCTCGGCTGGCGTACCTCCAGCAGCAGCGCGCATCACGCGATACCCGGTCGCCCCAGCCACCGCACTCCAGGTGACGTTCACGGCATCAGTCGACGTGCCGTCGCTCGCCGCCACGCCCGTCGGAGCCGCCACATTGCGCCAGCCCGTGTCGGGGGCGCTCGCCGCAGAATCGCCTGCCTCTGTGCGCGCGCGCACCGTGTAGGTGTAGACCGTGCCGGCCACCGCATAGGTGTCGCCGAACGACAGCGCGTCCGCAGCGGTTGTCCCGATCTCCGATGTTGCGCCGGTGCCCTGCGCACGGAACACGCGGTACCCGGTCGCTCCCGCTGTTGCGCTCCATGTCACGTTGACCGCATCGATCGACGTGCCATCGGATGCGTACGCGTCCGCTGGCGCAGCGATGTTGCGCCAGCCGGTATCTGATGCGCTCGGTGCGGAGTCGCCTGCGGGCGTCCTCGCACGAACCGTGTAGGTGTAGGTGAGGCCGGCATCCGCGTACGCATCATCGAATGGCGAGGCGGTCGCCGTGCCGATCTCCGTTGCGGCCGCCGAACCGAGCGCCCTGAACACCGCATACTGCTGTGCGCCGGTCACGGGATTCCACGAGACCGTCACGGCGCTGGTCGACGATCCGTCCGTCGCGACCACGCCAGTCGGCGCCGACACGCCTCGCCATCCCGCATCGCTCACCTCGAACGCATCGCCGGTAGGCGTGATCATGCGGACGGTGTAGGTGTAGGGGGTGCCAGGCACCGCGGTGGTGTCGTCGAAGCTCAGCGAAGACACCGGCAGCGTCGCCAGCACGATCGGGGCCGCGGTGCCTTCCTTGCGCAGCACGCGGTAGCCGGTCGCATTGAGCGCAGCAGTCCACGTCACGCGCACCCGTGAGGTGTTGGTGCCATCCTCCGCGGCCACGTTCGAGGGCGGTGCCTCGATCACGCCCATGTCGAGCGCGAAGTCGTCGAGCCACGCGTTCGCGCCGGTCATCCCGCCGGGGCGCGTGCCGTACCCGCCCACCGCAAACATCTGCGGGTCGCGGATCCCAAGTGTCACGTTCGTGACCGCCGGTGCGTTGGGGTCGTTGTATCCCGTGAGGCTGACGTACATCACGTCGGCGTTGGGGAAGTACTGGAGGTAGAAGGTCCCCTCGTACTGGATGGTGCCGACCGGGTTGCCGCTGTAGTAGTTGTAGAAGGCAAACGGCGTGTTGGTGAAGTACGCCCAGAAGCGGTAGATGTTGACCACGCCGCCCGTGGCGTTGATGTAGTTGACGTTGAAGTCGCGGCGCGGACCCACGCCGCTGAAGTTGTGCGTGCCAATGGAGATGTTCAGGCCAGACCTGTACCCGGTGGCCTGGCGGGCAGACGCCGCAGGGAACATCGAGAAGACGACGCCCGCCTCGGACCCGACCGTGCTCGTCGTGCCGCTCGTGAACGAACGCCACTTGACCCGCGCGCGGATCTCGCTGGTCGCGCGCACGCGCCAGTTCTTCGCCGCGTACCCCGCAAAGCTCTGCGGTGTCAGGTTCGGGTTCGGCGTCGTCGAGAACTCGAGGCGGTTGTTCGTCTCCGCGATCGTCAGCGTGGCGTTGGCCGTCTCGCTCTCCCACCAGGGTCCCGGGGACGTGTCGTTGAAGGTGTCGGAGCTCTGGCCCCGGGCGACGGGCATGCCGAGTCCAAGAAGTGCTGCCCAAAGCAGCAGCGCACTCGTGAACAGGGACCGCCGCATCCGGCAGAGAATAGTCGCTGTGGCCGGCAAGCCAAGTCGCAAGTCGTGCGACGGAAGTGGTTTGCGTCCGTTATCGGCGGTTCGCGCACGAATGCACCGCGCCACCGCCATCGTGCGGCAGCGATCGCCTTCGGCGCGCCCGGCCGCGGAACATCGTGGCCGTGGCCGCCAGCGCGAGCACATGGGGCGCCGGCACCACTAGCGCAGCGAAGGTGGTCGAGTCGTACGAGCTGACCCTGAATGCCCCAAGTGACGTGCTGATGCCAGCACCGCCTGGTCCGATCTCGCGGAGGATGCTGTCGGTGCCGACGGCCGCGGCGCTGAAGCTCGATGTCATCGACCAACCCAGCGGTCCTGCGTAGCTGCCCGAAGTGAAGTCTGCGAAGGGGACCCACGAGCCATAGCCGATCCTGAGTCCCTGCAACTCTGTTGAGTATGTCCATACTGCAGAATTCGCGACCGCATCCGCACTGATGGAAACCTGGCTGCCATCTGCGAGCGTGACGAACCCAGAGAGCGGCGTGACATGGAAGCCACGGGGCGAACCTGCCATCACGTCGGCCGTGTCAGCGACCAGCGTGAATGCGACCGTGGCGTCAGCGAAGGTCGAGTTGCCGATCGATCCCGTGGCGCCGGAAAAGGCAAAGGTGTACGAGACCATCTCGGCGCGTGCGCTCGGCACGCCCAAGAGGACACACGACGTGGCTACAGCCAGGAGAGACGGGATTTGGCGCATGCCACACGCTATGCCGGATGGCGAGCGGCGCAAGCGCGCGGCCCCAAATCAAGCGAAGGGGACCCGAGCCCAGTCGAACTCGGGTCCCCCGTCGCCTAGGTGCACCGGTCAGATCGTCCAGTTCGCGAGCACAACCGCGAGGTCGCGGGCATCGACGGTTCCGTTGCCGTCGACATCTCCTGCGCCGGACGATCCCCAATTGGCGAACATCACCGCAAGGTCAAGCCCTCCCACGATGCCGTCTCCGTTGACGTCGGCCGGGAAGGATGAGCTTGGCGCATACTTGACGATGCGTCCCTCGCCGCCTGCGGGGTAGTCAGCGGCGCTGATGGTGCCATTGAGCCCCTGCGGCGAGCGGATGTAGTTGGCGAGCGCCTGCTGGTAGCTCACGCCGATATTGCGGAACGTGAGACCCTGCAGCGGATACTCGTCGCCGCCCCGGCACAGGAAGTCGATCGTGGCTGCGGGGATCGTGAGCTGCGGATTGAGCACGACGCCATCATCCACAAGCACGGTGCCGTCATCAAGCACGATGTCGATCACGCGAGCGCCAGGGTTCGCCGCGACCGAATAGGTGAAGCGGAATCCTGCGATCTGCGCAAAGCGCCCGTTGCCGCTCGTCGGAAAGCCCGACGGCACCGGCGTGACCCGGCTCACTGCATTCTCGACAAGGTCCTTCAGGGTGGTGACGGGAAGCTCGGGGATGATGGACACGAAGTTTGCGAACGGCAGGAACTGGAACGTGTTCAGCTCGGTGAAGTTCCCGGCGGGAAGGATCGAGTTGTTGCGGATTCCGCCGCCGTTCTGGAAGGCGATGACGGGCTGCGGCACGTCCTCGCCTGGCGCGAGAAGCCGTGCGTTCCACAGGAGGCTGTCGGCGCAGAGATTGCCCTCGTTGGTCTCCTGCGTTCGGATCGTGCTCGTGCGGCCGTCAAGAGGCACCTCGCTAGTGCCGATGATGTTTGACGCCAGCGCGGCCACGGAGGCCGCGACCGGATCCGTCACCTGTGCCTTTACCGCCGGGTCCTCAATCACACCGTCGGTGAATGCGGTGCTCGCCACCCGCACAGGGCCGCTCGATGAGTCCACGCCGACCACGTTGCCCTTGGCATCGAAGTCGACGACGAGGCGGCCCACGTAGCGGTAGTCGCCGCGCGTGGTGATGATCGAGACCTGCCTGCCGCTCGCGTCAGTCTCGTAGATCGGGTACGCGCCGTAGCGCGCGTCAGGCACGCCATCGCCGTTCGCGTCGACGGCATCGTCGGGAAGCAGCAGCTGCCCCGGGTTCCACAGCAGCTCGTCGCCGCCGCCGGCAACCAGCACGTCAACGTCACGGAGCTGCCGGGCGAGCGCCCGCTCCACCGAGATGCCCTGCAGGTGGGTCATCACGATGATGTGCTTCACGCCTGATGCGGTGAGCGCATCAACCTCGGCCTGGATGGCGCCGAGCACGTCCGGATTGATTCCGACATCGCCCGGCGAGCTGATGAACGCGATGTCAGGCGTCGTGGCGCCGACGAAGCCGACCGTCACGCCCTGCGTGACACGCGTGGTGCGCTTGGCGATGCGACCCTTCGAGACGAGCGCAGCCAGCTCCGGCTCCGGGCCGAAGTCGAGGTTGCTCGAAAGGAATGGGGTGCCGTCGGTGAAGCCTCGGATGATCTGCGCAAGCACGTCCGGGCCGAAGTCGAAGTCGTGGTTGCCGATGCAGATCGCGTCGTAACCGATCGCCTGGAGGGCGATGGAGTCGTAGAGGCGGCTGCCGGCGGGAAGCGAGAAGCTCGCGTTGAACTCCGGTCCGGGCAGCACGTTGTCGCCGGAGGAGACCATCACGCATCCGCCCTCGAGGAGCGCCGCCGCTCGCAGCTGGTCGGCCTTTGCCTTGAACCTCGCCGCGCCGCCGTAGGACTGCAGCGACGATGAGGGGTAGAGCAGCTTGCTCTCGGTGTCGTTCGTGTGGAGGACGGTCAGGCGGAAGTTGCCGGACTGGGCAAGAGCCGAGGCGGATACGAGCGCGGCAGTCAGCGCTGCGGCGATGCGGGTGAGCATTGTCAGGGGATCTCCATCCTTGGGAGCGGGGGTGAATGACGCACCCGAAGGATGGACCGCCTTTGCTCAGCCGCCGTAAACGCTGCGGCAAGGATCCGTCAGTGATTTGTTCGCCGAGCGCACGCGCTGCGTGAAGAACGCGTGCATGGCGGGCCCCACCTACCGCCCTCGCGAGACGCGCTCGACCTGCTCGAGGTAGGCCTGGATGTTCTCGCGGGGCTTGATCTGCTGCGCGCTGCGCAGCAGAGGAAGCGCCTCGGCGTAGTTGCCCTTGCCGACGAGGAGCTGCGCGTGGCGCACCTTCGCATCCGCCTCGTACTTCTCGATCTTCGCGGCGCGCTCGTAGAGGAACACCGCCTGCTCTGCGTCGCCCTTGCGCGCGTGGTACTGGCCGAGCAGGATGAGCGCCTCGCCGTCCATCGGGTCGAGCGTGACGATCTCGTTGAGGATCTCGGCCTCCTCCTCGCCCGAGCCGCGCGCCACGGCCATGCGCGCCTTCATCTTGAGCATGTCCTTGCGCTCGTCGTCGGTGAGCTCGCCCTCGAAGACCCGCTCCACTTCGGCGAGCAGCGTCTCCGCGGAGCTGCTGGCGCCGCGCGCCACCAGCACCTTCGCGGCGCGGATCGGGCGCTCTGCCTTGCCGCGCGGCTCCATGCCAAGCGCGCGGATGTAGTACATCACCGCCACGTCGTAGAGCCCCTCGTTGACGTAGATGTCGGCGAGCATGCTGAGCGCCTCGATGGAGGTCTTGCCCATGCGGTCGACGATCTCGAAGTTCTGCGCGGCCATCATCGGCTTGCCCATGCCGATGTAGGCATTCGCCTGCAGCATCCACAGGTCAGGGGCATCCGGCGTCTCGCCGATGAGCTCATCGGTCATGGCGATCACGTCGGCGAAGCGCTTCTGCTTGAAGAAGCACTTCACGAGCCCCAGCTTCCAGTCGCGCGTGCCCGGGTCAAGCAGCATGGCCATGCGGTAGGCGCTCTCCGCGGCAAGCGGCTTCTCGCTGTTGGAGAGCGCATAGCCGAGCACGCCGTAGATGCTCGGCTCGGCGCCGCCAAGCTCGATCACCTTGATCAGCGCAGGCACCGCCTTCTCGAGCTCGCCCGCGCGCACGCGCAGCATCGCCAGGTTGCGCCAGGCGCGGCGGAACTTGGGGAAGCGCTGCACAGACCGCTCGTACTCCTCCATCGCGCGCGGGATGTTCCCGAGCTGGAAGGCGATGTTGCCCATCGTGAAGTCGAACATCGCGCTCGACTCCACGTTGCGGTTCTGGTCGATCATCACGCCAGCCTCGGCGAGCTTGTCCTCCTGGATCAGCCGGAAGACCTCCGACATCTGCGGCTTCTCCGCATCGCTGAGCTTGGGCTCGATGTCCGTCTCGGAGATGTAGCTCTCGTTGAAGCGTCGCGTGTAGTCAGGGCTGTTGAGGATCGTCAGCAGCTCAGGAGCGAGGCGCACCTGGCGCTCGGGCGGCACGGTGGGGATTGGCCATAGTGGCACGGTCGCGACGTACGGGTCTGGCGGCGGCACCTCGGGGTACGCATCGGGCTCCTCGTCGCCCTTGCCCTTGCCGGACTTCTTCTTGCTGGCGCCGGCGTCCTTCGCACCGGCCTTGCCGGCAGCCGCGGGCGCGGCCTTCGCGTCGGGCTTGGACGACTGCGCCAGCAGCGTTGCGGACGGCACGAGCGCAAGTGCGCCGGCAAGCGTGAGGGTGGGGAGGATCGTGGTCATGGGACTCTGGCTCCTGCGGGGGAACATGGTCAGCTCACTTCTTGGTCTTGGGGAACGTGATCGGCACGCGCATGCGGAAGCGGACAGGCTGCCCGTTGCGCTTGCCAGGCTCGAACTTCCACTGCTTGATGGCATTGAGCGCAGCGGTGTCGAAGATCGGGTTGCTTGTGCCCTGCACGATCGGGTTCTCGACGCGTCCGCGCTGGTCGACCGTGAAGATGATGTAGACGGTGGCTGGCGCGGCGCGCTGCATCTCCGTCGTGTAGGTGGGGCCGGGCTGGAACATCGCGCGCGGCTTCTCGTCGAGGTCCGCGAGCGAGAAGAGCGCATCGAAGTCGCTGCCGCCGTCCTTGCCGTCGCCTGAGGTCGAGGCCACGGGCAGCTTCACTTCCACGTCAGCGCCGACGCCGCCACCCGTGCCGGGATTGAGCGCAAGCTCGAGCTGCGAGAGGTCAAGGGGCGCCGAGTCCTCGGCGAGCTTGGGCGGCTCCGGCTCCGGAGGCGGCTCCTCCTCTTCCTCCTCCGGCTTCTCCTCCTCCATCGGGGGAGGAGGCGGGGGCAGCGCTGCGGTGTTGACCGCCTGCACGACCAGGTCGTCGTCGCGTCCCGAGGTGATCGCCTCGAGGAAGGGCAGCAGCAGCATCAGCCCGCCGGTCATCGCAAGGCCTGCGACCACAGCGATCGCCCGCACGGCGGGGAGCGAGATCAGGAGGATGGCGCTGCGGCGTCTCACGGCGGCTTGGCGATGGGCGTGGGTTGCGCTACCTGTTCTTGGCGCTGGCGACGCTCACCTTCGTGGCGCCTGCAAGCTTCGACTCGTCGATGATGCGCACCAGCATTCCGGCGGGCGCGTCCTTGTCGGCCTGGATGATCACCGGGACATCCTCCTTGGCGATCATGCGCTTGACGAGCGTCTGCACGCCGTTGATGCCGATCTCCTTTCCGCCGTACACGACCTGCCCGCCCTTCGTGAGCGCGATCATGATGCTTGTCTTCTCGAGCTGCACCGCTGACGCGGCCTGCGGCTTGTCGACCTCGACGCCAGTCTCGTCCACGAAGGTCGTGGTCACGATGAAGAAGATGAGCAGGATGAACACGCAGTCGAGCATCGGCCCGAGGTCGACCGCCGGCTCTCCGCCGTCCGATGAATGTGCGCTCCTGAATCGTCCCATGTGTGCTCCTGGGTGGTCAGTGGAATGCGCGGCGCTGGCGGATCGCCATGCGGCACATGCCCTCTGCGGTGACAAGGAAGTCGCGGAAGCCGGCAAGCTTGCGCGAAAGGTAGTAGTGGCCGAAGAGGCCGGGCAGCGCGACGATCAGCCCCGCTTCGGTCGTGATCAGGGCCTCGGAGATGCCGGCTGCGATCGCGCCCATCGTCTGCTCGCCGCGCGTGCCTGAGGAGAGCGCCGCGAAGGTCGCGAGCATGCCGGTGACCGTGCCGAAGAGCCCCATCAGCGGCGCCGCGCCGATGCACACCTTGATGAAGCGCAGCTGGCGCTCGAATGGCTCGAGCTCGTACGCGCGGTACTCGTCGAAGGCGAGCGAGGCTCCGTCCGGATGCTCTGACTTCGATGCCTGCGCCACGAGCGACGCCACCTGCGTGCGTGCGCTCTCGGGATTGGCGATGATCCGCTTGACGCGTCCCTTCGACCTGCCGCGCATCCCGCTGACGAGCATGGTGAGCCATACGTTCACGCCGAGCGCGCACATGATGAAGGCGACGACCCAGATCGCCAGGATCGCCGTGCCGCCTGCGGCAGTGATCTCCACCGCGCGCTCCACGATCTGCGGTGGATTCGCCATCCACGGCTGCACCACGTCGGGCATGAGCCCGACGAGCTGCTCGTATGGGGTCTGTTCCTTCGCGCTATCCATCGTCAGGCGGCCTTTGCGTTCCCCGTGAACTCTCGGCGCGCGACCTCGTTCATGAACGAGACGCCCGTCGACTCCATGCGGTTGACGACCTTGCGTGCCTTCGAGGAGAGGTACGCGTAGAGCAGCAGCGACGGGATCGACACGATGAGGCCGAACTCGGTGGTGATGAGCGCCTCGGAGATGCCGCCCGAGAGCGTCTTCACGTCACCGGTTCCGTAGATCTCGATCATCGTGAAGGTGTTCATGATGCCCGTCACCGTGCCGAGCAGCCCGAGCAGCGGTGCGGCCGACGCGCAGATGGCGATGAAGGGAAGCATTGACTGCATCCTCAGCTGCGTGTGCTGCATCACCTCGAACATCGACTCCTCGACGACATCGCGCGGCAGCCCCAGCACGGCGGTGCCCGCCTGCAGCATCCTGCCCATCGGTCCGCGGATCTTGCCCGCAAGGTTGGCGGCGTTGGTGAACTCGCCCGCGCCGATCGCCTTGAGGATGGCGCGCACCTTGCGCTGGCTCGGCAGCCACACGAAGAGCATCACGACCCACTTGTAGAGCGCCACCAGCATCGCAAGCGCCCCGAGCCCCAGGATCGGGTACATGACCGGGCCTCCCTTCATGATGTGCTCCTGGATCGTCTCCTCGGTCTGCGCAATGCGGTGCGCGTTGCCCATGGTCGGGTCGAATGGCATGCCCCCGACGCCATCGGCGATGTAGTCGTTGGCCAGCTGGCGAAGCTCCGGCGACTGGAAGGGCGTGAGCGACGGCTCTAGCGAGCCGAGCTTCTGCTCGGCCGTGCCGGCGGTGCTCCCGTCCATCGCGCGGAAGATCGCCGAGGGTCCAGCGAGCACGAAGGTGCCCTGGTTGACGCTTCCCTCCGGATCCACGACGGACCCCTCGAAGCGCGAACCTCCGAACGCCCCATGGAGACGCTCGAGGCTCGCCGCGAGCACGGTCGCCTGCACCTCGAAGAGGTCGCGCTGGCTGATCTCCTCGTTCTCGGAGGCCTTTCTGGCCGCATCGAGCTCCTCGCGGTAGCGCTGGAGCTCGGTGATGTGCAGGCCCGACTCGAAGTTGCGCAGGTACTCGACGAGCAGGTTGGCGAGGTACGCCACTTCCTCCTCGCCTGCCTTGATGTTCTTCTGGAGGTCGCCGAGGCCAAGCGACCGGGTGTCGAGCGTGCGTGTCGTCTCCTGGAACTTCTTGCGCGCGTCGGAGACCTGCTGCTCCACTTCGCTCAGGCGGCGCATCAGGGGGACCTTCTCCTGCGCGATCTGCGCGCGCTGGTCCGACAGCTCCTTGAGCGCATCCTCGAGACGCTTCTGCATGTCGCCTGTGGCGTCGTTGAGCGTGCGGGCTGGTGCTGCAGCAGCCGGTGCGGCTGTCCCGGCTGCCGGCGCCTGGGCGTGGGCGTCGGGGGAGAGCGCGGCGGCCGAAGCGGCCGCTGCGACGAGCATTGAACGGATTGCGGTGATCATGTTGACTCCGTGGTCTCTCAGTTCTGCTTGGGCTTGAGCGGCAGGAGCACGAACTCTGCGGGGCTCTCGTTCTTGAGGATCGCCACCATCTTGGCGATCTGCGGGGCGTGCTCGTTGGCGACGGTCCACGTCCATCCGTCGGCATTGGCGCCGCCGTATCCGGCAATGCGCCCGTTGCCTCCGACGAAGAACGCCTGTGCCAGGCCCAGGTACACGACCGTGACCTCCGCGCTCGACCCATCGGCGAGCTTGCGGATCTCGGTCGTGGTCGTGATCTCACGGTTGAACTTGTTGACCTCGTTGACGATGCCCACCACGTTCTGGAAGCGCGTCGTCAGCGGCAGCGTGGTTGTGTTCGGGTCCTCGGGAAGGCGCGAGGACAGCGGGCGGATGCGCTCGCGGATCGGGTCGGGAAGTCGCGCGACGAGCTGCTTGGTGCGGTTCTCCATCGTCGCCGCAACCTTCGCAAGGGCAGCTGACCCCGCGCGCACCTTGTCGTTCTCGGCGACGAGGGCCGCGCGGCGCTCATCGGCCTCTGTGATCGACTTCTCCGCCTCGGCGATGCGCTCGTTGACCGACTCGAGCTCGCGCGCGAGGATGTCGATGCGCGACTCGAGCAGCTCCTTGCCGAGCGCCCACTCCTGGGACTCGTCGCTGATGACGCGGCGCGTCTCGACCCACCGCTGCATTGCGGCGCGTGCCTCCTCGATGCGCATCTGCACCTGCACCGGGTCCGGCGCGGGTGATGCGGCAGCGGGCGCGGGTGATGCGGCAGCAGGCGCGGGTGCGGGCGCTGGCGTTGGCGCCGGGGCTGGCTTCGGCGCCGGCAGTGGCGAGGGCTCACTCTGCTGAGGGGCCGTCGGCGGCTCCGCAGGCGCGTCCTGCGCGGCGGCCGCGCATGACAGCGCAAGCGCTGCAAGTGCGGCGATGAGAATCGTGCTGGTTGGGTGTCGCATGGTTCAGAAGTCCATCTGGAAGCTGAGGCCGATCGAGAAGTCGATGCCGGCCGTGAACGATGTGCTGAGGATGCTGCCGTTCACGTAGGCACCCTCGTACGCAGTCTGGATCTCGGGGTTGAGGAGGTTCTTCGCCTGGAACGTCAGGCGCAGGTACTCGCCGATGCGCTGCTGCACGGTGAGGTTGAGCGTGCCGTACGCGAGCGAGTACAGGCTGGGCACGAAGTTGTTCGTGTCGATGCCGGCGCCGGTCTCGAGCGTCTCGCCGGTCAGGGTGTAGAAGACGCCGAGCTGCGTGCCCGTCTCCTCGTACTCGTAGGTGACGTTGATGTTGGCGAGGTAGGCCGGCGCGCCCGTCATGTCGCGCGTGCTGAGCGGGAAGCCGATCGTCTGGAAGAGCGCCTGCTCGTTGTCGGGGATCGTCACCTCCGACTCGATCAGCGTGAGGTTCGCGCCGATCTGCAGCCCCTTCAGGCTCTCCTCGATCGCCTTTGCGTCCACGCGCGCCTCGAGCTCGATGCCGTAGAGGTGGCCTTCGGGGTAGTTGACCGGGCCCGTGTAGACGAAGCCCTGGGGCGCCTCGAACTGCGAGTACTCGATCGTGTTGCGCAGGCTCTTGTAGAAGAAGGAGCCGGACAGCAGCCAGTTGTCGTAGGGCGTCCAGTCGACGCGCACGTCGTAGTTGTCGAGGTTGGCGATCTCGAGCTCCGGGTTGCCGATGAAGATCGGGCCGCCAAGGAACTCCTGCTGCAGTACGGGCGTGATCTCGCGGAAGGTCTGGCGCGCGATCGTCTGGGTGAACGAGCCCCGGAAGACAAGATTCTCGATCGGCTCGTACTTCACCGAGAACGCCGGCAGGAAGTTCAGGACGTTGTAGTCGACGTTGGCGGCGTCGGGATTCGTCGCGAAGTCGACGGGCACGAGCGCACCGGGCGGGAACCACACCGCGTCAGGGCCGCCAAACACCTGCGTCGTCAGCTGCGTGCTCTCGATGCGCACGCCGCCGAGCACGCTCAGCTCGCTCGTGATCGGGTACTCGGCCATCCCGTAGCCGGCGATGATGCGCTGGTCGCCGTTGTAGTCGACGTCCTGCGTCGACTCGAAGATCGGGTGGTTCTCTGTGGGGAACACCGCGCTCCACGGGTCGTCCCACCCGCCGATGTAATCGGTGGGGGATCCTGGCGAGAAGCGGTTGCTGAAGGTGTCCTGCGTGAAGGTGCGGCTGACCCAGTCGCCGAAGAAGCCTGTCTTGACGAATCCCTCGCGGTCCTCGTCGACGGCGAAGGGCAGCTTGAGGTTGAGCGAGAGCTGTGAGCTCTTCTCCTCGATGTCCTGCCAGATGTGCTGCGCCCAGCCAAGATTGATGTTCTCGGCTGGCTGGTAGGGAATCCAGATGCCCGGAAGCGTGGGATCGATGAAGTCGGACGGCGGCAGCCACACCGATGCGAACTGCGTCTTGTCGGGCTGGCTGTAGGTCGCCGTGCTCTGCGAAAGTGTCCAGTCGAGCTCGGGGATCTTCAGGAACTCCCCGTCCTCGTCTCCGAGCTTGTGGCTGCCGTTGAGGATGACCGACTGCGTCGAGGTCTCCGTGTACTGCAGCGTCTCGAGCCGCTGGTAGGGGGAGGCAAGGAGCAGGTCGGTGTTGGCAATGCTGCTCGGGTCATTCGGGTTGTACGGCGGGAGCGGCGAGAATGGGAATCCGTACGCGCTCCAGTCGAAGTCCGGCCCGGCGAAGTACTCCTTGCCCCTCGTGTTGGTGGCGAGCGTCGCCTGGTTGACGGCGATGCGGGAGTACAGGTACGTGCCGCCGATCTTGTGCCGGTCAGACTCGACGCCACCTGACAGCAGCGTGCCCCACTGCACGCTCTTTGCGCCCTCGGTCACGTCAAGCAGGTTCGTCTGGAACTGCAGCAGGCCCGGTGCGCCTTGGCCGTACTGCGGGATCAGGCCCTCGGACGGCGTGATCCACCACTGGTCCGAGACGCCGTTGTCGAAGTACGAGTAGTCGGTCTCGTAGAAGAAGCTGCCGAATCCGCCCACCTTCACGCCGTCGGCGACCTCCCACTTGCCTCCGCCGGATGCCGACCACTTGTAGTCGAGGTAGGGCGAGTCCTGGGTGGTCGTGCCCACGGGGTAGCCGGTCCACGACTGCCCGATGAGGTTCGTCGGGATGTCCGTACCCTGGTTGTTGCCCCAGTAGTTGAGGTTGCCGTTGCGGTACGTGAGGAAGTCCTTGCCCGCGCCCACGACCTGCGAGTTTGCGCCTACCTGCCCGCGGATCTGGAACGAGGTCTCCTCAGGGATGTCCTTGAGGTCGATGTTGATCGCGCCGCCGGAGGAGTCTCCCTGCTGGTCGGGCGTGAATGACTTGCTGACCTGCACCGTCTCGAGGATCGCGGTGGGGAACTGGTCGAGCTGGACGGCACGCCGCTCCGCGGCAGAGGTCGGCAACCGAACGCCGTTGAGGAGCGTCGCCACGTATCGGTCGGGGAGTCCGCGTATGACCGCATAGCGGCCCTCCTGCACGGAAGCGCCTGGCACGAGCAGCAGCGCCTGCGCCGCATCGCTTGCGCCAGCGCGCGAGATGATCTCGGCGCTTACCGCGTCCAGGAGCTGCGGCGTCTCGAACTTGAGCTCGATCAGCGTCTGCTCGGTAGTGCCAAGCTCGATCTCCTGGACGATGAACTCGTCCATGTCCTCGTACTCGGCGACGAGCTTGAGGTCGAGGTCCGCAAGCTGGCCGACTGTGACGGTGACGTTCGCCTTCACCTGGCGGACGTAGCCCTCCTTGGCCACGATCACGGTGTAGCGGCCCGGGGGAAGGCTGACCGAGAAGTTGCCCTGGTCGTTCGTCTGGACCTTCGCGCCCGTCTCGACCACCGTGATTGAAGCCTTGGACAGCGGATCGCCGAAGTCAGCATCGGAGATCACGCCGCGGAGCGTGCCCACATCCTGCGCGAACGCGCCAGAGGCCGCCACAAGCGCGATTCCGGACGCAGTCCAGACATGTGACGGCGTGATCATGCGCACAATGCGGTGGGGCAGGGCGGGACATCCGACACGCACAGCGGCGTGCCCTCGACGCGAGGCACGGAAAGTAGGTCTGCGACTGTGAACCTGAGTTCACAATCCGTGTTGTGAGTGTGAGCGAATCGTCAAGGAATTGTGAAGGCGCCGCGAGGCGTCACCACGGGTCCTTGAGTCCGGCGCGGATCTCGCGGATCCGCGAGCGGCCGGCGTCACCGGGATCGATGTCGTTGACGATCATCGCCACGCACGTCTCCGTCAGGTCCTCCGCACGGGGGCGCGCGTTCGGGTTCGCAGTGCCCTCGGCGATCGCCATGAGGAACGTGTCGAGCGCATCCGCGCGGTCTCCCATCTTCGCCCGCGTCACCGCGACCGCACGCAGGGGAGCTGCCCGGTAGATGTCGATGATGGACTCGCGCTTCTCGCCAAAGAGCGCCAGCGCCTGCTTGAGGTCGGCACGCGCGTCCTCTGTGCGGCCTATGCCGTGCTTCCCGAGCGCAACGGCTGCCACCTGCACGATCTCGTCCTCCGGCATCCAGGTGCCCGAGTTGAGCACGCCTTCCGCAGCCTCGACCAGCGGAGCCGCACGCTCCCGGTGACCTGCCTCGGCTGCGATGCGCGCGAGGGCGAGCAGGTTGGCGATGCGGACATCAGGTGGGAGCTTGCCGTTGGCTGCCTCGATGGAGCGCTGCACTCGCGCGCACTGCTCGGCGTTGTCCTGGCACCCCGCGTACAGCGCGATGCAGACCTCTGCGGCGTTGCGCGTGAGGTCGAAGTTGAGGGTCATGATCCACTCGTCGACCTGAGCCATCTGGGCCTCGAAGGTGGGCGTGCCCGCATCAGCTGGCGGCTTGGCGCCGTCGGCGCTGCTCCTCGCGGCAACCACCGCCTCAACCTTGCCCTGCTCCGCCTCGCCGACTCCAGAGGCGAGCGCCTTCGCCCTCGAGTCGCGGCCCGCCTTTGCGTAGGCGCGTGCAGCGTGCACCCTGATGCGCTCCTGCTGCCAGTCGCGCGCGAGCGGGGCAAGCGACAGCGCTCGCTCGGCAAGCTGCTCCGTCATGGCAGTGTCGCCGCGCTCGCCATACCAGCCCGCGATGTCGGCGAGCACGGTCGCCTGCCGCCACGTCTTCATGCCGTCCGCGTACTGCCGTGCAAGGTCGACGCGATCGAGCTCCAGCGCGGCCGCCGCGCACCACTCCTGCGCCTTCGCCTTGTCGCGCAGGTGCGGCTCCTCGGGAATGCTGCTGGCGATCTCGAACGCCTCGCCGAGCAGCTCGGTTCGCCACGGCGCGACATCGGAGGGACTCCGCACAGCGCTGCCGGAGTCCGAGCATCCGCCAGCAAGTGACAGCGATGCGAAGAGCGCTGCCGCCGAGAGACGAATGGAGTCACGCGTGAGGGCTGGATGGTGCCGCATCGAAGTTCCGATCGTGGTGAGGACGGGGCAAAAAGTCAAGGAGCGCCTGGCGGAATCACGTCTCGCCGCCAGGCGCTCCCTTCAATCAGGAATCACAGGCCAAGAGACTCAGTTGCACGGACCCCAGCCCGCGAGCACCGCAGCGAGGTCGATACCGTCGACGGTCCCGTCGTCGTTGAGGTCCGCGTTCGCGGCGCTCGAGCCCCAGGCTGCCAGCAGCTGGGTGAGATCCGTTCCGCCGACCGAGCCGTCGCCGTTGATGTCCGCGGGGCATGCGCCAGCGACCGTGCAGGAGCTGGCAGGTGCGGTGACGAAGCCGTACGCGTCAGCCGCGGTCCAGCTGCAGAGCCAGTGGGTCTCCGGGCTGAAGGCGCCACGGTAGTTGGCGGGTACGAAGAACCCGTCGTTGGGAGCGGAGCCCACGGAGGTCACTGCATCGTTCGCGGCACGCGGGTCGATGCCGGTCACCGGGCTGATGCGGAGGGTGGCCGTCGGGGAGACGGTCGCTCCACGCGTCAGGGACACGATCGGGCTGGCGGTCGCCGTCACGTTGTTGTTCGCCGGATTGCGGACGCCACGCGCGTCGGCCTCGGTGTATGCGGAGCTGAACGTGTTGTTGAAGAACACCGAGTCCTTGATCTCGTTCAGGTTGCCGTCCACCTGGGCGCGGTAGAAGAACGCCGGGTTCGCGGGCGCGTTCACCGTGGAAAAGGTGCTGTACGGGGTCGTCCACGTGGCAGCCCACGGAAGCGTGCCGTTGTGGCCGTAGCCGGCGCCGCCGTCGCCATCGACGTTGTCGATCGCCACGAGACGCTCGCCAAGGTCCATGAAGATGGAGTTGCGGATCTGGACGCGCGCATTGTCGCGGTACGCCACGCCGTGGTCACAGCCGTTGGCGCCGGTGGTGCCGCGGTCGCCGATCACGGTCATGTTGTAGAGCACGCACGTGGTGACGGGCTGGTAGTCCGACTGCTCTGCGCCGTCGATCTCGATGGCATTGTCGCCGACGCCCGAGCCCTGGCTTGCGTTCGCCGAGTAGCCCTGCACGATGAGGCCGAACTGCGCCTTGCCGCGCCAGCCCTGGTCGATGTCGAGGCTGTCGTCGCCGATGTTCCAGATCGCGAAGTTCTGGAGGTTGACGGTGCCGCCCCAGATCTCGATGCCGTCATCGACGTTGTTCATGATCTCCATGTGGTCGATGACGGTGTTGCGGCCGATGCCGCCGAGCGACAGGCCGTTGAGCTCGTTGTTGAGTCCGATGACGCGGCCGCCGTAGCGGAACGACACGTAGGACAGGGAGCCGCTGTCATCGTCATCGTTGCCGCCGCCGTACAGCACGTTCTGGTCAGTGGGGGACGAGGCGATGAGGCCCTCCATCGCCGCCACGTTGTTGGCGTTGAAGGTCGCAGTGTTGCTCGTGACCGCGTTCTCGCTGATGTACGCGCGGCCCATGATCGTGAGGTTGCCCCACTCGTTGCACACGGCGCGCCACGTGCCGGTCTTGGGGTTGCCGTCGGTCCACGTCGCGACGTCAGCCTTCGACGTGAAGATGATCGGGTTCTCCTGCGTGCCGCGGGCGAAGATGCGTGCACCGCGGGTGACGGCCAGCGAGCCGCCGAGGTTGGTGGTGCTGGCGATGATCGTGCCGGGCTCGATCGTCAGCGTGGCGCCGGGCAGCACGTAGATCTGCTGCTGCAGGTTGTAGGTGTTGTTCGCAGTCCACGTGGTGGAGGTCGCGATGTTCTGGGTGACGAGGATCTCGGCGGCGCTGGCGCCGGAGGCGCACAGGATCAGTGCACCTGTGGCAAGCAGCGGATTCTTGAGCTGGACGTTCATGACGTTGTCCTTTTGGAAGTGGGAGTGAAAGTGAAGTAGGGGAATGCCTGACGGCGTCGCCAACCGACCGGTGGTTGATTGAGAGAAACGTAGACCGCATTCCCTCGTTTCCCGTGAAGCGTGGTTTCAAGGTCTGCGAGCATTGCGTTCAGGATGTGTGAACCCGCAGGAGGTGCTCCAGGCACGCCAGCCCGCGCCTATGCGGTCCGGGGCCGCCCCACAAATCCTTAACGATGTCTGCACGTGACTTTGCGTCCGCGCGTGCCCTACTGTGGGTGCTGTCGCCTGGCAAGGCTGTGCGCCGGGTTCCCTTTCTCGCCTCCCAACCCCTACGGGAGCCATCTCCATGAGCCATCCGTTCCGCATTGTCGCGGCAACCTCGGTTGCCGCTATCGCATCGATCGCCTCAGCGCAGGTCCACATCACCGAGGTCATGAGCTCCAGCGGAAGCGGGGGCACGGATGACTGGATCGAGGTCACCAACTACGGCTCCAGCGCGATCAGCATCTCCGGATGGCGCTTCGACGACAGCTCCTTCAGCTTCGGCTCGTCGCAGGCGCTCAACGGCGTCACCACGATCGGCGCTGGCGAGAGCGTCATCTTCATCGAGAGCGCCGGCGGCGCGAACATCTCGTCGTTCCGCAGCTTCTGGGGCGGGCTTGCCGGCGTGCAGGTCGGCTTCTACAGCGGCAGCGGGCTCGGACTGAGCTCGAATGGGGACGGCGCGATCATCTTCACCGGCGCAGGCGCCGAGATCAGCCGAGTGAGCTTCGGCGCAGCCACCACCGGCAGCAGCTTCTTCTACGGATGGACCGTGGGCGGGATGATTGACCCTGCGTTCAACGGCCAGGTCAGCTCGCCAGGATCCATCGGCTCGCAGGTGAGCTTCACCAGCACCAACGCACTCGGCAACGTGGCATCGCCTGGCTCGGCTATGGCGCTCATCCCGGCGCCGGGCGCGCTCTCGCTGCTCGCCATCGCTGGCGCTGCACGACGCCGCCGTCGCTGAACTGTCAGGGGCGCTTCCGGCGCTCACTCGTCGGATGTGGCGCTGTCTCCGTGCGGCGCCGCGCCTCGACGGTCGCGCTGCAGCAGAGACTGTCCGTAGCCGAGCATCGCACTTCGGTCGAGCGCGCGGATCCGTGCGCTCTCGAGGATCTCCTCGCGAGAGGTGGCGGCCGCCACATCCTCGGGTGTGCTGCCGGCAAGCCACGCACGGATCCACTCGACCTCGATTGCCCACCGGATGTCGCGCGGAAGCCGGTCGAACTCGGCAGCCGTGATCGGTCCTCGGCGTAGAAGCTCCGCGAGGAACTCCTGCGAACTCATGGGCTGGTCGCTCGGCATCGCCATGTGTATCGGAGTGCGGCGCTGCCCCGCTGCACCAGCCGGTGCGCACTCACGCGAACTTCATGATCGGCTGCCGATCCGGCATCGGCCGGCATCGGCCGGCGTCGGCGTGTGTGCGTGTGTTAGCGATGTGCAAGCGTTGCGTGAGGGCTGGCACTTGGTCGTAGCGCGAGGGTCCGCGCCACCCATCACCTGAGTAGTCTCGCCTCCCATGTCAGAGGACGCGGCAAAGGTCATGGCGGGCGCCCTTGAGATCGAGTGGCGGTCCGATGGCGATGCGCTTGCCGTCTCGTGGTCCGGCCGCCTTGACCAGTCATCCGCTGATGCTGCCCACCGGTGCCTTGAGCCCGCGCTGGCGGGCACGCGCGACATCGCCGTCGACT
>CAZKTN010000034.1:0-19972 GCA_964555705.1 uncultured Isosphaeraceae bacterium
AGGGGCAGGTTGTCGCCCGCGCTGTGCAGCGGGAGACGATTTTCAGTTACTTCGCGCCGATGAAGTCGCGGCCGAGGATGCCGTCGACCGTCAGCACGTGGTAGGCCGTATTGACGATCATGTCATATGCCTGGTTCGTGTAGAAGGCCGACTGGTCGCCGCCGAGCGGGGTGCCGCGGTGCCAGAGGCCGCGCGCATTCGCGCCGACGCTGGCATCGTTCGCGCTCTGCCTTGCCACACGGCCGTCGCTCTCCATCGCCTCGGCCACACCGGCCACGGAAGTGTGCCCGTCAAAGAAGAGCGTGCACGGCGCCGAGTTGTAGCCGTGGTTGAAGAACCACGGCGTCTGCGGCGTGATGCCCGGGTTGTAGTCGCCGCCGTCCTTGTTCTGCAGCCAGTAGAGCTCGAGCATGCGCGTCTTCAGGTCCGGGTACTTCGCCTGGCCCGTCGACGGCGACCGGTACGCGCTCGGTCCGCACATGTTGGGCCGGCCCGCGGTGTTCGCGTCAGCGGCGCGTGAGCTCAGCACTGAAGGGCCCCACATCGCGGCGGGACTGAAGACGTACGTCGATCGGATCGAGTTGCCGCCCACCGTGGATGGAGGCGCGAACTCGCCCGGGCTGTTGATCGCACGCTCTGCCTTCGCGAGGTTCCATCGGTCCTTCGGCGCCCAGAACACCTTGTCGTAGTAGCGCGCGTTCACGTACGGGTTGAACGCCTTGTAGTTGCACAGGCGCCAGCTCCCGAAGACGCCGTTGGCGTACGAGAACTCATTGGGGTAGTAGACGACGATGTTCGCGCAGCTGCCTGGGAACTGCGGGCAGGGCTGCACCGGACCGGGGATCCAGTAGCCCCAAAGCCCGCCGTTGGAGTCCCATCCCGCGATCATCTGCGGAATGCACGTGATCGCCTGGTACTGCGCGCAGTTGCCGCCGCCATAGAGGCCAAAGTCGTCGGGGATACCCGTCCACTGCCGGTCCTGGTAGTCGGATCCGTAGTGGGCATTCGCCGCCGCGAGATTGCGGAGGTTGCCGAGACTCTGCGTGACGTACGCGCCGTCGCGCGCCTTGCCGATGGCAGGCAGCAGGATGCCGATCAGCAGCGAGATGATCGCCACGACCACGAGAAGCTCGACGATGGTGAAGCCGCGCAGGCGGCGGGGGAATCGGGTCATGCCACCCCTTTCTGTTGGGTGAAATGTACCTGCGCAGCCTGCGCGGTCCACGTAGTTGCTGGTCCGCCACCGCAAAAAGAACGCCGGCCGCCCTTGCGAGCGGCCGGCAGATCGATCGAACCTAGCGACCTTCTGGCGAGCTTGCCTCGCCGCAGGTCACCTCACGTCAGGCAGGTCACTTCGCGCCGATGAAGTCGCGGCCGAGGATGCCGTCCGTCGTGAGGATGTGGTACGCGCTGTCCACGACCATGTCGTACGCGAGCTGGTTGTAGTAGCCGTTCGCGCCCAGCGGCGTGCCGCGGTGCCAGAGACCGCGGCCACCGGGGTGGAGCGCGGGCTGGCCAGCAGCCTGAGTCTGGTTCTGGCGCGCAACGCGGCCGTCGGACTCCTGCGCCTCGGCGACGCCGGCGATGGCGACGTGACCGTCGAAGAAGAGCGTGGCGGGGGCCGAGTTGTAGCCGTGGTTGAAGAACCACGGTGTCTGCGGCGCGACGCCGGGGTTGTACTCGCCGCCGTCGCGGTTCTGGAGCCAGTAGTGCTCGAGCATGCGCGTCTTCAGGTCGGGGAACTTCGACTGGCCGACTGACGGGGTGCGCCACGCGCCGGGACCGCAGTTCTGCGGACGGCCGGCGTTCGCGCCCTGCTGTGCGTTCGAGCTGAGCACGTCAGGTGCCCACATCGCAGCGGGGCTGAAGCGATACGTGGAGAACACGACCTGGCCCGGGATGTTGGGCAGGATGGTGAACTCGCCCGAGTTGTTGAGTCCGCGCTCGGCGCGCGAGAGTGACCACTTGTCCTTGGGCGCGAAGAAGACCTTGTCGTACCAGCGTGCGTTCACGTACGGGTTGAAGGCCTTCAGGTTGCACATCTGCCAGGTGCCGAAGAAGCCGTCACCCGCGTTGAAGCTCATCGGGAAGATGCACACGAAGTTGCCGCAGTTGCCGGGATACTGGTTGCACGGCGGAACCGGGCCAGGGAACCAGTAGCCCCAGAGGCCACCGCTCGAGTCCCATCCGAGAATGGGCTGCGCGGGGCAGGTGATCGCGACGTACTGCTGGCAGTTGCCGCCATAGAGGCCCAGGTCATCCGGCGACAGCGAGAACTGCCGATCCTGGTAGTCCGCACCGTAGTGCGCGTTTGCGGCGGCGAGGTTGCGGAGATTGCCGAGGCTCTGCGTGACGTACGCGCCATCGCGTGCCTTGCCGATGGCCGGCAGCAGAATGCCGATCAGCAGCGAGATGATGGCCACGACGACGAGCAGCTCGACGATCGTGAATCCTGTGCGCTTCTTCATGACGTTCCTTTCCAGTCAGGTCCGGAGGATCACGCCGATCGATCGGGTCGGCTTGGTTCCGGTCGGGGGTGAACCCGAGATGAGTTGCAGGCAGGGACAGAAATGCACGGAGCGCCTGCTGTGGTCCCGTTTGCCCGCCATTGGCGGGAAAACACCGTGTTGCGAAAGTATACGAGTGCATCAGCCTGAGTGATGCAGCAGTCTTCATGTTCGTGGGACGAGTTACACTTTTGGCTCGATGCCAGCCGAGTGCAGTCCTATAACCCATACACCGTCTAGCCCGCTGCTCCTGTCGACATGGAGCATGTCGATGAAGGGGAGTCGGGAGGCTTGGTCAGAGTTGTCGCAGGGCGGTTCAGCGCTCGATGCCGTGTCAACGGTGGCTGAGATCGCCGAGCGTGACGAGTCGATCGATTCGGTGGGCAGGGGCGGACTGCCCGACGCATCCGGCCGAATGACTCTTGATGCGTGCGTGATGTTGGGTCCGGCGCGCTGCGGTGCGGTGGCTGGGGTCGCGAGGCACCTTTCGGTCGCACGCATGGCGCGCGCCGTCATGGAACGCACGCCACATGTGATGCTCGTTGGTGACGGTGCCGATGCCTTTGCCGACACTGTCGGCATTGGTCCCGAGAGCTTGCTCACCGACGGCGCGCGCGCGGCGTGGGAGGACTGGAAGGCGGGCAGGCGTCGCACGCAGGATGATGGTGTGGACCAGCGAGGGCTCCGTCCCACCGATCAGGGCGGCGGCGCAGGTGCGCTCTTCGGCGAGCGGCGATGGGCCGACCACGACACTGTGGGCGTCATCGCGCGTGATGCGCGCGGCACCATCGCGGGCGCGTGCACGACGAGCGGGCTTCCCTTCAAGCTGCCTGGCCGTGTGGGCGATTCGCCGATCCCTGGCCACGGGCTCTACGTGGATCCGGAGGCTGGCGCCGCAACGGCAACTGGCGCAGGCGAGCTCGTGATGGGCGTGTGCGGTTCGTTCCTTGCGGTCGAGTGCATGCGCCGCGGCGCCTCGCCGGTCGATGCGCTGGTCGAGGTGCTCCGCCGCATCGAGCGCTCCCGCGAGCTGAAGCCGTCGCACCAGGTTGCGATGATCGCGCTCTCCGCGAGCGGCGAGTGGGCGAGCGCCGCGCTTCGCGAGGGATTCCTCGTTGCCGTGACCGACGCCTCAGGCACCCGTACGGAGCCGCCAGCAGTCACGCTGCGCTCTGACTGAGGCCAATCGCCACCGACACCAATCTTGCGTACGACGCTGCATCCTGAGGGCGCTCGCCGTCGAAACCCTGAACTACCCCACACCATGAAGCTCTACACACGCACAGGCGACGACGGCACGACCGGGCTCTTCAGCGGAGCGCGCGTCAGCAAGGACCACCCTCGCATCGAGGCCTACGGCACCGTCGATGAGGCCAACGCCAGCATCGGCATGGCGATGGCTGCGTGCAGGCGCGACGTCGCGTTCGAGGCGCGCGTGCACGAGATCCTGCTGCAGGTGCAGTCGCGGCTCTTCGACATCGGCGCGGACCTTGCGACGCCCGAGGGCGCGAACAACAGCGACCGCATCATGCGGGTGACGGAGACGCACGTGAACGAGGTGGAGCGCTGGATCGACGAGATCGACGGCGCAAACGAGCCGCTGAAGACGTTCGTGATGCCCTCCGGCGGCGAGCTTGCGTCGCGGCTGCACCTGGCGCGCACGATCTGCCGCCGCGCCGAGCGGCTGATGGTGTCGCTGTCTCATGTGGAGCCTGTCGGTGCGGGCCCGATGCGCTACATGAACAGGCTCAGCGACATGCTCTTCGCGATGGCGCGGCGGGCGAATGCGGTTGCGGGCGTGGGCGACACGCCGTGGCACCCGTCGAAGGCGTGACGCGCGCAGGCGGCGTTGTTCTTGCGCACGCGTCCGCGTGTGGGTTGCGAGTCACGTATCGAAGCACCGATCGCCGGCGTCGCCGAGCCCGGGCCTGATGTAGAGGCGCGAGTCGAGCTCGCGGTCGAGGCTCGCGGTGTAGATGCGGACCGTGGGGAACTCGCGGCCAAGCCGCGCGACACCCTCAGGCGCCGCAACGAGGCACACGAGCCGAAGGTCAGTGCATCCTGCACCCTGAAGCAGGTTGAAGGCGTGCGCCGCGGAGCCGCCCGTCGCGAGCATCGGATCAACAAGGAACACGGGGCCTGCGCCCACGTCCGGCGGAAGCTTCACGTAGTAGCCCTCAGGCTGGCCCGAGAGCTCGTCGCGCCGCACGCCGATGTGACCCACGCGAGCCTCGGGAATCAGGTGCAGGATGCCCTGCGTCATGCCGAGCCCTGCGCGCAGCACTGGCACGATCGTGATCGGGCGAAGGAGCCGGTGCGCAGTCGTGCGCTCGAGCGGAGTCTCGACCTCGACCGGTCCCGTCTCGAGCTCGCGGCACACCTCATACGTCATCAGGCCTGCAACCTCCGACAGCACTCGGCGAAACTCGTGCGGCGGCGTGGTGCGGTCGCGCAGGCTGCCGACCTTGTGGCGGATCAGCGGGTGGTCCACGTGGCGCAGGTTGGGGAATCGTGAGGGCATGTGCGAAGGCTAGTTTGTCACGTGGGCTTGCGAGGACGCGATGGGGGCGCGACCCGCACACATGCGTCCGCACCGCAGCACGCGGCGCGGCGAGTCACATGCGCGGCGGCGCGTCAATGCCGAGGATGCCCAGACCGTCAGCGAGCACGCGCCGCGTGAGCGCGCACAGGCGAAGGCGCGATGCGCGCATGGCCGGGTCATCGGCCTTCAGCACGGGGCACGCCTGGTAGAAGGCGCTGAACGCGCCCGCGAGCGCAAAGAGGTACCCGCAGATGCGGTTCGGCTCGAGCGCATGCGCCGCATCGACGACCGTCGACGGCCAGCGCAGGATCGCCAGCGCGAGCGCGCGCTCCTCGGGGGCGGCGGGCGTGATGACCGCGTGGGCATCCATCTCGCCTGCCTTGGCGATGATCGCGCATATGCGCGCGTGCGCGTACAGCAGGTAGGGGCCGGTGTCGCCCTCGAAGGAGATCATCCGGTCAAGGTCGAAGACGTAGTCGCGCGAGATGTCGCTCGAGAGGTCCGCGTACTTCACCGCGGCGATGCCTACGGCGCGTCCGATGCGCATGAGCTCGGCATCGCTCATGCCGTGCGTGGGAGCCTGAGGGTCCTCGGCGCGCCGGCGCACCTCGAGCGTGCCGCGCTCGACGGCCTCGTCGAGCAGCGCCTTGAGCGTGAAGTTCTCGCCTGAGCGCGTCTTGAGCGGCCGCTTGTCTGCGCCGAGCACTGCGCCGAACCCGGCGTGGCGCAGCTCCGCGTCGGTGCCGTCGCCGCGCCGCGTCCACCCGATCATGCGGCATGCGTCGAACACGTCGGCGAAGTGGTCGCGCTGGCGCGCGTCGACGCAGTAGACGACTCGCTCCGCGCCGAGGTCGTGCACCCGGAATCGCACGGCCGCGAGGTCCGTGGTGGCGTACAGGAACGCGCCGTCGCTCTTGCGGATCAGCAGGGGGCGCTCGCGCTCGGGGAACCGCACGATGATCGCGCCCTGGTCCTCTGTGGCGAGCCCGCTGCGCACGAACGCATCCACTGTGGGCGCGAGCCGGTCGCGGTAGAAGCTCTCGCCGCGGCTGTGCTCGGGCCGGAGGTCCACGCCGAGCGTGCTCGCCGTCTCGAACACCTCGTGCATGGTGACGTCGATCAGCTTGTGCCAGTCGGCGACGGTGGCGGCGTCGCCCGTCTGCAGCATGCGAAGCGTGCGGCGCGCGTCCTCGGCTGCCGCGGACGCGCCCTCGTGCTGCGCCTCCAGCTCGATGATGCGGTGCGGTCCGGCGCCGGTCGCGCGCGCTGCGGCGAGCCCCGCCTCGTCGTCGGCGGACTCCGCCTGCGCGGCGCGGTAGGCGACATTGAGGTCCGCGAGCGAGATGGCGTCGAGGTTGGCGCCGCGGCGACGGAGGCTCGCGAGCACCATCGCGATCGGAAGTCCCCAGTCGCCAAGGTGGTTCTCGCGCCACACGCGCCACCCCATGCGCTCGTGAAGCCGCGCGACGGTGTCGCCGATGATCGTGGCGCGCAGGTGACCGACGTGCATCTGCTTTGCGACGTTCACGCCGCAAAGGTCGACCGCGATCGTGCGAGCGCCCTTGACGTCAGGCACGCCGAGGCTTGGGCAGTCGATCGCGGCGAGCGCGGCGCCAAGCGCCTCGGTGCGCACTCGGACGTTCACGAAGCCGGGACCGGCGATCTCGGGGGGTTCGGCGATGGCGGCGAGCGAACCGCGCGCGGCTTCGACGACAGCGGACGCGATATCCCGCGGCGGCCGCCCGAGACTCTTCGAGAGCGCCATCGCGAAGTTGGCCTGGTAGTCGCCGAACTTGGGATTGGTGCTCGACCTGAGCGCGGGGTCCGCATCATCCGGGGCCACGCCGAGGGAATCGGCGATGGCGCGCCGGAGCACGCCTGCGAGCGCACCCGCGATGTCCCATGCATGGCCGCTCGAGGGCGCCGCCGAGCCCGCGCCTGTCTGCATGGATGGTGCATCGCTCATCGGGATGCGGATCCTACGGATCGGCGAGGGTCAGCCCGCGAGAACCGACTCGCGCTCGCGGTACAGCCGCTCCATCAGCGGCCGGTGTGCCGGCTCATCCGACGCACGGCCCGCACCGAGCCCGACCACCGCGACGCGGAGCATGTCCACGAGCCCGTGGAAGTCATCGACCGACACGAACTCGGGACCCACGCGCGCAGGCCGCTTGCCCGCCAGCACGCCATCGATGTCCGTCATGTTGTGGTAGTTGCCAAGCGGCAGGCAGAGGCAGGTGGATTCGATCCCGTACGACGCGAACGCGGTCGCCTCGCACGCGCCGCCCGGCATCAGCTTTCGCTGCCATGCCCAGCCCGGCGTGGCCTTCGCGTGCGCCGCGAAGAGCTCGCTGAGCGCATTGGTCAGCTGCGGGCTGAACACGCTCAGCCTGTCGCCCACGCGCAGGATGGCGCCTGCGCCGATCGGCGAGTCGTGCGGGAAGCTGCGCGAGTTCTCGAGGCAGATGAGCCGTGCGCCGCGAGGCACGAATCCCCCGCGGGCGGCATGGATTGCGCCGATGAAGCCCACTTCCTCGGCCGTCGTGAACAGCAGCCCGAAGCGGCGTGCGCGGGCGTTCGCGAGCAGGCTGTCGAATGCGGCGCACGCAGCGGCCACCGCAGCAAGGTCATCGCATGCGTGAGTCTCGATGATGCGCACCTTCCGTGGGCGTCCGCCGGGCGCGACCGCGGGCATCTCGCGGTGCACCATGCGCGGCGCGGGCAGTGCCCACCTCGCGATGTCGCCCTCCCTGATCGATCCTGCGCGCGCTGGCGCATCGAGCGTCACCTTCACGCGCTTGAACGGCTTCGCGGCCGCATCGAGCGATGTGATGCGCGCGCCGTGTCGGCCACCGATCATGTCGATCACCTCGATGCGTGCACCGGCGAAGTAGGGATCGTGCACCCCGCCGCGGAACTCCAGCGTCAGCGTCCGGATCGGACGCACAGTGCGCGCGCTCTTCGCACGGGACCCGGTGCGCGCCGCCGTGCCGTCAGCGGTGACGACGAACGCCGGATGGTCCAGGTGAGCCGTTGCAAGCACGGGGCGGTCGCCGCGCCTCATGTCCTTGCGCAGGATCAGCACGTTGCCGGCATCGTCGCGCGTGACGCGGATCCTCGACCGCCGAGCGTGCATCCAGGCATCGAGCCATGCGAGCACCCGCTCCTCGCGGCCGGCTGCGGTCGGCAGGCTCGTGATCTCCATCAGCCACGTCTCGTGCGCCCTTCTCTGCTGTTCGCGGAGCATCGCGCGATGGTAGGGTGATCCGCACAAGGACTGACCATGACCACACCACAGCAGAACAACGAGACGAACCCATCCAGCACCGAAACCGTCCAGGTCACGCACGCGCTGCTCGCGCGGCTCGAGCGGACTGACCGGGCGCTGCGCAGGTGGCGGCTTGCCGCGCAGCTGTGCGCAGGCGCGATCCTCTTCGGCGCGGGCATCGCTGCAGGCAGCGCCCAGTCGGGGAAGGATGCTCCGCAGCAGAGGCAGGGGCAGACGTCCCAGACGGCGCAGCCGCCCTCGAAGTCGGCGCCGTCGGCGCCCGATGCGCAGGACGCGTCGGCAGCCGGTGGAGCAGGCGGCGCCGCTGCATCGCCGCAGGCCGCTTCCCCAGCGGCGCAGGCCCAAGGCGCAGCGCGCGGCGGATCGCGCATGGTGGGCATTGCACTTGACCTCAACCCATCGGGACGCTGGAACTCCACCCTCCTCGCGGTCGACGAGGACGGAATCGTGTACGCCCTCAACACCGCGGGCCCAAAGCCGATGTGGCAGCGGTTCACGTACAGCCCATGAGCGCATCTCCGCCCTGTACGCAATCGCCTTCCGTCCGACACGCACCCGCAGCCATAGAGTCATCCATGCCGTTTGCGCCCATCAGTGAGATCCTCGACGACCTGCGTGCAGGCAAGGCGGTGGTGCTCGTCGATGACGAGGCGCGAGAGAACGAGGGAGACCTCGTGTGCGCGGCCGAGTTCGCGACCCCAGAGCTCGTCAACTGGCTGACGCGCACCGCCAACGGATACCTCTGCGTGGCGCTCGACTCCGGCACCTGCGAGCGGCTTGACCTCGGCCCGCAGACGGGCGTGAACTCGAGCGTGCGCGGCACTGCGTTCACCGTCAGCGTGGACGGGCATCCCCGGCATGGCGTGGGCACAGGCATCTCGGCGCGCGACCGGGCCGCCACCATCCAGCTGCTCGCGTCGGCGACGAGCCGCCCAGATGACTTCGTTCGCCCAGGGCACATCAACCCGCTTCGCGCGCGCGACGGTGGCGTGCTTGTGCGCACCGGCCAGACCGAGGGCAGCGTCGACCTCTGCAGGCTCGCGGGACTTCGCCCCGCGGCGTGCATCATCGAGGTCGTGCGCGCTGACGGCGAGATGGCGCGCCTGCCGGACCTGCAGGTGATGTGCGCCGAGCTTGGCCTTCGCATGTGCTCGGTGGAGCAGGTCATCGAGCACAGGCTTGCGCAGGAGACGCTCATCTCGCGCATCGAGCCGTCGCGTGGCGTTCAGATCGGCACTCCCGAAGGGCCCTTCACGATGCTCGCATGGCGCAGCACTGTCGATCCGCTGCCGCATGTGGCGCTGGTGCTCGACGTCGGGGTGCCCGGCGCCACGGGCGAAGTGCCGGTGATCGAGTCTCCCGTGCTGGTGCGCATGCACCGGCGCGATGTGCTCGGTGACATCTTCGGGGGCTGGAGCGGGGGCAAGCCCGGCCGCACGGGACAGGAGACGGTGCGCGCGTCGCTTCGCGCAATCCGTGACGCGGGACGCGGCGCGCTCGTGTACCTGAGGCCTGAGGGATCCGAGGATGGCCTGTCCGAGATGCTTCACCGTGTGCAGCGATCTGCGGGAGACGACTGCAACGCGCCCGACCTCACGCGACCGGAGGGAGTTGGCGGGCGCGCCCGCCCGATGGATGCGCGCGAGTTCGGCATCGGCGGGCAGATCCTCCGGGACCTTGGCCTTCGCAGGCTTCGCGTGCTGACGGACCATCCAAAGCAGATGCCGGGGCTTCATGGATTCGGGCTCGACATCGTCGAGCAGGTGCCGCTTGGCTGAGGCGCGCCTGGCGCAGCCGGTGCGTGCGATGCGAGGCGGGCGCGTGGGTGCTGCACTTGTGTGGGGCGGCCTGTGCGCCGGCGTGTGTGTGCCACTCGCGCCGATCGCCAACTCCATGGCGTGCGCACCGCAGTCTGCGGCGCCGTCGCCAGCGCCGTCATCGGGCGCGCCCGCTGCGCCCGGCTCACCCAGCTCGCCCGCCGCAGCCGGGTCGGCGGCCGATGGGTCGGTGCTGCCGAGCAGCGGCGCTACGCCCCGGGCGGATGCCGGACACTGGCTTGACCAGCTTGAGCGGTCGGGCAAGGCAACGAGCGATTTCTTCGCGGGCGTGACCATGGAGCGCATCGATGCGCTCAGCGATGACCGCGAGGTGCGCCGCGGACGCGTGGTGGTCGACGGGCTTCCTGGCCCTGGCCGCCGCATCGCGGTGCACATGGAGGAGTACATCGACGGGAGCGGAAGGGGGAGCGCGGACAACCGGCTCTTCATCTTCGAGCAAGGGTGGCTTCTCGAGTTCGACACTCCACGCAAGCGGCTCACGCGGCGGCAGCTCGTGCGCGCCGGCGAGACGCTTGATCCGCTGCGTGTCGGCGAGGGGCCGTTCCCCGTGCCGCTCGGCCAGCCGCGTGCGGACATCGAGCGCGAGTTCGATGTGTCCGTGTGCGCGATCCCGGATGCTCCGCTGTTCAGGCGACTCGCCGAGCAGGCGGATGGGCTCTTTGCGCTCGCGCTCGTGCCGCGTCAGGGCCGGCCGCTGGCGCGTGACGTGAAGCGCGTCACGGTGGCGTACGACAAGTCCACGTTCGCGCCGGTGGCGATTGAGGTTGTTGCGGACACGGACGACATCACCCGGGTGCTTCTGCGCGATGCTTCGCTCAATGGGGGCCTCGACGATGCCAAGCGTGCGCTGCTGTCGCCTCCGCAGTTCGATGCCGCCCAATGGACAGTTGACTCGCGCCCGCTTCCGGCTGATGCGCCGCCCGCACCAGTCCAGCCTCCTGCGGCACCACCGGTCGCGCAGCCTCCTTCGGCACCAGCTGCACCATCCGCTCCCGCCGCAAAGGAGCCGCCATCCGATCCCCCGGCACCCAAGCCCGAGCAGGCTCGCGTGGCTGCGCCCCAACGCGACAGCGCGACTCCGTCACTGCCGCCCGCCGCACAGGCCGCGGTCTCTGCCGAGTGGCTGACGCCTGCCGAACGGCGTGACGCACGCATCTTCCATGGCGTGTGGACCGCGGATGACCTCCGCGATCCCGAGATGCGCGCGCGCGCGGCGGCGATCGCGGCAGATGCAAGCGTGGCGCCTGATGCGTCGCTGCCCGCGCCGCTGCGCGCACGGCTCGCGCTCATCCGTGGTGAGCCCGACGCCGCGCTTGCAGCGCTCACGGACATGCCGGGTCCTGAGGCTGCACTGCTGCGCGCACGGTCGCTCGAGTCGCTCGGCCGGATGCAGGAGGCTGCGGCCGCCGCACGCGAGGGGCTCCGTGACCTCGTGGACCGCAAGGCGCGCACGCCGGAGGAGCTGGCTGCCGCGGCTGGGGCCATCCAGATACTCCTTCGACTGACTCCGCATGACGCATCGTCGTGGCAGGCGGCGATGGATGCGCTGGGTGCCGCGCGTCAGGAGGATCGCCTCTTCTGGCCTGCACGCCTTGCCGAGGCGCTGATCCTCGTCGAGAAGCACAACACGCAGGACGGCATGGCCGCCGCGAAGGAGGCGTCGTCGCTGTGCCCCAGAAGCGCGGAAGCCGCGCTCGCGATCGGGCGGCTCGCGCTCATGCGCTTTGACTTCGACCTTGCGGAGTCGGCGGCCGCGACCATCGACGCGGCAGTGGCATCGGTGCAGGGTCTCGACGCGCCACGGCCGGGCACTGCGCCACTCGCGTCGCTGCTGCGTGCGGAGTCGGCGCTGGTCCGCGGCGACCCCGACTCGGCGCTCGAGCAGCTCGCGCCGCTGCGCGGGTCGCTCCCTTCGCACCGCGAGGCGATTGCTCTCGAGGCGAGCGCGCAGGCGCTCAAGTGGGACGACGAGCGGATGCGCGCGACGCTTGAGCTGCACGACTCCCTGAGCCCGGGCAGCGCTCGCGCCCACTTCGCGGTAGGCGAGCAGCTTGCGATGGCGCGTCAGTACGAGGCGGCCGCGGACATGCTCGAGGAGGCATCGAGGCGCGAGCCCGCATGGAGCGCGCCGCGCAACGAGCTTGGCCTGCTCGAGATGCAGTCGGGACGCGATGACCGCGCGCTCGCGGCGCTGCGCGAGGCCGCGCGCATGGACCCCTACGAGAAGCGCGTGGCGTTCAGCCTCTACCTGATGGAGGAGATGTCGGGCTGGGAGGTGCTCGAGACGCCGCACTTCAGGGTGCGCTACCGCGCCGGCATCGACGACGTGCTCGCGCGCGACATGGTGGAGAGCCTCGAGTCGGTGCATACGGAGGTGACGGGCCGATTCGGCCATGAGCCGTCGCAGCGCACAACGATCGAGCTGCTGCCGGACCACCAGTTCTTCGGGGTGCGCATCACCGGCATGCCATGGATCCACACTGTGGCGGCAAGTACAGGTCCGGTGATCGCGCTCGAGCCGCCGCGCGAGGGGGCGGCAGGCAAGCACCTCGGGCGATTCGACTGGCTCGACACGGTGCGTCACGAGTACGTGCACACGGTCACGCTCGACCGCACCGCGAACAGGATCCCGCACTGGCTCACGGAGGCGGCTGCCGTCGACATGGAGCACAAGCGTCGCGACTGGCGCACGCACGAGCTGCTCGCGCGCGCTCTCGACCAGGACGAGCTCTTCGACCTCGACGAGATCAAGTGGGCATTCGTGAGGCCCAAGCGGAAGACCGACCGCGCGCTTGCGTACGCGCAGGGGCACTGGATGGTGGAGTTCATGCGCGAGCGCCATGGGCCTGACGCGCTGCCGCGCCTGCTGCTGCGCTACGAGCGCGGCGAGAGCGAGGCGCAGGCGATGCAGGCCGTGCTCGGCATGACGCGCGAGCAGTTCATGCAGGACTTCCTGGAGTGGGCGCAGTCGCAGGTGAAGTCGTGGGGACTTGCGGCGGAGCCTGATGTGGCGACGCTGCTTCCCGCGCGCGAAGGTGGAGAGGGTCGCGCGCCGATCGACGCGGCGACCGTCGCGAGGGCCCTCGACGCCAGTCCCGACCATCCGGACCTGCTCGAGATCGCCGCGCGGCGCGCGGTGGCTGAGGCGGACGCAAAGGCGCCGGCGCAGGGCGAGCTCGGCGAACGCGAGCGCGACCTGCTGCGCCGGCTGGCGACGGTCCGGCCCTTTGACCCGTGGCCGCACCAGCAGCTCGCGCGCGATGCGCTCGCGCGCGGCGATGCGCAGTCGGCGGTGCCTCACCTTGAGTTCCTCGATGCGCGCACGGACAGCGAGCCGTCGTTCGCGCTCGAGCTCGCGCGCATCGCTCGCGCTGAGGGCAGCCCCGCGAAGGCGGCATCCCATGCCGAGCGTGCGGTGCGCATCGACCCCTACGACCCGGCGATGCGCGAGCTCGCCGCGTCGACGGCGATCGAGGCTGGCGACATGCGCGCCGCGCGGCGCCACATCGCCGCGCTTGTGACTCTTGAGCCGTCAAACGCCCGTCACGCGGAACGCCTCGTGCGCATCGATGCGCTGCTTGAGCAGCAGACGGCGGCGCCCGGAACGGCGTCAGGAGGCTGAGAGGGCGCGTGGGCCCCTCGGAAGTGGGGTTACGGGCCCCGCTTTGCGTCAGATTGCCCCTCGGCGATTTTGACAACGCGATCCAACGGCTATGTTGCTCCCTTAGGAGACACCAGCCAATGCCCCAAGATCCAAGGGAGCTCACACGCTCACTCATCCTCGTCGGCCCCATCCTCGGGGGGCTCGTTGCGCTGCCGGCAGCGAAGGCGGACACGTACGTCTGCGAACTGGTTGCGCCAAGCAGCGCCAGCAGCGTCGGGCAGGTGAATCTCCCGCTTTCAGGGACGTTCATCGGAAACTATGACGCGGCGACGAATCCGGGTGGCACGCAGACGCGTCCAGGACTCTCCGGCGGCAGCGGCAACAACCCGATCAGCTACACGTCGACGATCGTTGCCGATGCCGGGTTCAGCGCATCGCCGACTGGCTCCTTCACCATGGCAATCACGCCGTTTGCCGGCACCATCACGGGCCTTGCGATGGACCTCACCGGTGGCGCGGCGCAGGAGCTTGGCGTCACCTTCAACATCAACTACCAGACGTTCCGGACCATCAACCCCAGCTCTGCCTATCTCGGCGGCTTCACGATTCCGATTCCCATCATGGGCGGCGTGATCACCGCTGCGACTGTCACGCAGACGTCGACCGCGATGGTCATGTTCGGCAGCCCCGATATGGAGGGCACGCCGTTCATGTCGGTTGTGCCCGTTGACATCGCTCTCGAGGGTGAGGTCATGGGCACGCCGCTCGGCGGCGCGCCGCAACCCGGCCTGTTCGCGCTTGCAGGTCGCATCACGGGATCGGGTGCCTCGATCACGGTGACCTCGACTGTGACCGTGGATGAGCAGTCGGTGAGCCTGCCCGCGCTGCCTGCGGTCGAGGGGCAGCCATTCTCCCTCCCGACAGTGCTTCCGCCCGGCGGAACTGCGAACCTTCTCTTGAGCGGTGCGTTCGGGAAGAGCACGATCACAACCGGGCTCTCCGTGGCGCTCGTCGCCGAGGGGACGCGGCAGGTCAGCGCCGACATCAACGGCGACGGGAACGTGAATGCGCAGGACCTTGCCGCGCTGCTTGCGGCATGGGGCACGGACGACGCATCAGCCGACCTAGACGGCAACGGCACCGTGGGCGGGGTTGACCTCGCAACACTGCTGGCCAGCTGGAGCTGAGCGTTCCCGGGCGCTGGCCAGGCGTGCGCTGATGCGCTACGCCAGCGCGGTCACGTCGACGTTGCCGCCGCACAGCACCACGGCAGCGACGCCGAGGTCGCTGCGGGCGCGAACCTCATCGCGCAACACGGCGGCGACGCCCACTCCTGCGCTCGGCTCGATCACGACCTTGAGCCGCTCCCAGACGAGCCGCATCGCCGCAACGATCTCGTGCTCCTCGACCACGATCACCTCATCGACGAGGTCGCGCACGATGGGGAACGTGAGTTCGCCGAGGCTGGTACGAAGCCCGTCGGCGATCGTCTGAGGCGACACCATCGGCTGCCGCACTCCGGTGCGCTTGGAGAGCGCCGCGTCCGCAGCGCCAGAAGGCTCTGCGGCGATCACGCGCGTGCGCGGCGACAGGGCACGGGTCGCGATGGCGATGCCGCCGATCATGCCGCCGCCGCCGACTGGTGCGATGATGGTGTCCACGTGCGGCACATCCTCAAGGATCTCGCACGCGATCGTGCCCTGTCCTGCGATCACCATCGGGTGGTCGAATGGCGGGATGGCGACCGCTCCCGTTCGCGCGACGACCTCCGCGAGACCAGCCTCGCGTGCGGCGAGCGTGGGCTCGCATGTGGTGACGATGCCGCCGTAGGCCTCGACTGCGGCGCGCTTCACGGCGGGCGCATTCGAGGGCATGACGATGTGGGCAGGGATTCCGCGAAGCCGCGCTGCAAGCGCCAGCGCCTGCGCATGGTTTCCTGAGGAGTGCGTGGCGACGCCACGCGCAGCAGCGGCATCGCCGAGCGACCGCACGGCATTGGTCGCGCCGCGGAACTTGAATGACCCGGTGCGCTGGAATGGCTCTGCCTTGAAGTGCAGCGCGCGGCCGGCGAGCGCGTCGAGCGATGCGCTCCTCATCACTGGCGTGCGGCGCGCCCAGGGCGCGATCCTCTCCCGCGCGGCGAGCACGTCATCCACCGACACTGCGTACGTCCGCGTCGCGGGTGATTCCATCCGTGCACTCTACGGCGGTGCCGGGCCAGGCCTGGACGCGTCGCGGAGGCGAGGTCAGCCCTTCGCGGGCGGATGGCTCCAGTCAAAGGTGTCCTTGTGCAGCGTGCGCACGATCGCGCCGCGCACGCTCTTGACGCCCTTGATCTCGCTCATGGTCGACCGGAGCTGGTGCAGGGCCGGCTCGTCGGCCACGTTGAAGCGCATCAGGATGGGATGCGTGCCGCCGACGATGCCCATGTGGAGCGGCGTGACGATGCTTGCGAGCTTCGAGGCGATATGGAGCACGGGACCCTCGACCTCCACCTCGGTGATCGCCGACAGGGGCGCGCCCGAGCGAAGCGGCTCGACCTGCACGAAGGGATCCACGGCGTTCGCGGCCAGCAGCCGGCGAAAGCGCTCAGCGGCTGCAGTCGCACTGATGCCGGAGACCTCGCCCATGCGTGCAAAGCTCGCTCGACCGTCGCGCTGGAGCTCCCCGAGGATCGCGAGGTCGATCTGATCGAAGTCGCCGGGCGGGTCGGTGAGTGTCGCCCCTTCGCAGCGCAGGATCCGCGCTGGATCATGGCAGTCCCGAGGGCTGAAGATGTGCAGCAGCGGCCGCAGCACGACCCGCTTCGCGCCTTCAGCGGCGGCGGCCACCCGGTCACACACGGTCATCAGTTCGCGCGGGCTTCGCGCGAGCGCAAGCACCAGGATCGCCGCCTCTCCTGAGATCGACAGCACAGCATGGAACTCGGGAATGTGGGTGATTCCCTGCGCCACCACATCGGGATCATGGTTCGTCTCGACAGACACCACCGCACCGGCATGGATGCCCATGAGCGCGGGCGGCACCCACGCGCGGAAGCGGAGCCCTTGCTCGTCGACGAGCCTCGCGAGTCGCCTGCTGACGTTGGCTTCGGAGAGTCCAGTCTCCTTGGCCAAGTCGCGCCCCGACTTGCGTGCATCGGTCAGCAAGGAGTTCGCGATCGACAGGTCAATGTCGTCGAAGGCCTGCGCATCGGGTCCGCAGAAGCACGAGAGTGTCTTGACCAAGGCTTGCTTGTTGCTCGCTATCGCGGGGGGGGCGACTCATTTCCTCGGGGAAGAGCGCCTCGCATCGCGTCTTTCCGAGGACACACAATCAACCGACGAGCGTCCATTCGCTGTCTTGGACGCACCCCCGAAAGCGACCGATTCCGTGGAACCTACACAGATACGCGCCTCAACATATCCAAATCCCCGCAAATCGGAGTGGCTACACTCAACTCTGTCGCTCGGGGCGCCCCTCCGAAGGGGGGCTGAGATGCACCCGTGGAACCTGATCCGGCTAGCACCGGCGTAGGAAAGCGAGTTCCGATAATGATTCAGCACAGCCCGTCCGCCGCCGTTCCCGCGAACGCCCATCTTCCTCTTCACGGGGCCACCAACCCAAGCTCGAATGCTGAGGGCACCACCCCTGGCAGCTTCGCCAACCGGTCGCAGATTGGCGGTCCGCTCTCGTTCAGTTCGCCTGATACCCCGGGCATGCCGGCGCCAAGCGACAGGACCGCGTGGGACTTCCTGCCGCAGGGTTGGCGCGTCGAGGCCGTGACCTCGTGGCACGATGGGTGCGCGGGCCACAACCATCCTGATGTGGGGCTCTACATCCGGGCAGTGGCTCCGGCCGGCTTCGTGCCGGTCACCCAGCTCGAGCATGCGCGCCTTGGCATCGTCACTCCGCAGATGCGACGCGTCGCCGAGCGTGAGCCGCACCTCAGCGCCGAGCAGGTGCGCGACGAGGTCGCCGCCGGCCGCATGGTCATCCCGGCCAACCGCGTGCATCTGGGCTACCAGCTCGACCCCATGTGCATCGGGCGCGCGAGCCTCACCAAGATCAACGCGAACATGGGCGCGAGCCCCGTGAGCTCGGGCACCGACGAGGAGGTCGAGAAGCTCAAGTGGGCCGAGCGCTGGGGCGCGGACACCGTGATGGACCTCTCCACCGGCGGCGACCTCGACGCCTGCCGCGATGCGATCATCCGCAACTCGAAGGTGCCGATCGGCACGGTGCCCATCTACTCGATGATCATCGGCCGCAAGATCGAGGACCTCGACGAGTCCATCATCCTCGGCACGCTGAAGCACCAGGCGCAGCAGGGGGTCGACTACTTCACGATCCATGCGGGCGTGCTGCGTGAGCACCTGCCGTTCATCAAGGACCGGCTGATCGGCATCGTGAGCCGAGGCGGAAGCCTGCTCGCGAAGTGGATGCTTGTGCACAACGCGCAGAACCCGATGTACGTGGGGTGGGAGCGCATCTGCGACGTGATGCGCGAGTACGACGTCACGTTCTCGATCGGCGACGGCCTGCGTCCCGGCGGCCTCGCGGACGCCACCGACCGCGCGCAGCTTGCGGAGCTCGCGACGCTCGGCGAGCTGACCGAGCGCGCGTGGCGAAAGGGCGTGCAGGTGATGATCGAAGGTCCGGGCCACGTGCCCTTCGACCAGATCGAGTTCAACATGAAGCTGCAGCGGCAGCTCTGCCATGGCGCGCCCTTCTACGTGCTCGGCCCGCTCGTCACCGACATCTTCCCGGGCTACGACCACATCACCTCGTGCATCGGCGCGACGTCTGCGGCCTATCACGGCGCGAGCATGCTCTGCTACGTCACGCCGAAGGAGCACCTCGGTCTCCCGAAGAAGGATGACGTGAAGCAGGGGTGCATCGCCTACAAGATCGCTGCGCATGCGGCCGATGTGGCGCTCGGCATCCCGGGCACGCGAGACCGCGACGATGCGCTGACGAAGGCGCGCGCGGCGCTGAACTGGGAGCGTCACTTCGAGCTCTCGTTCGACCCCGACACTGCGCGCGCGTACCACGACGAGGACCTCGACGTCGACACCGACTTCTGCGCGATGTGCGGGCACGACTGGTGCAGCGTGCGCATCTCGAAGGAGATCCAGGAGTTCGCCAGCGGCAAGGCCGAGGGCTTCGAGCGCGGCAAGCCCACGCGCAGCGCGGCGCTGACGCCTGAGCAGCAGGAGATCCTCGCAAAGCGTGGCGTGCTGAGCCCCGACGAGATCCACAAGCTTGCGAGCAAGACGCGCAAGGCGGTGGGCGCAGACGAGGGCAAGGCGAGCTGCCACAGCGACTACGTGGATGCCGATGCGGCGAAGGCAGCGCAGGGCAGCAAGCTCGTGCAGCTCAACACCGCGCCCGCGCACAACATCCCCAGCCACGACTCCGTGATCTGAGGCGCGATGGCCGGGGTCGATGAGTTTCCGAGCACCCACGGCACGTGGATCCTGTCGCGGCTCGATGCCATGCAAGGCGGCGGCGAGGCTGCGGGCGCCGCGCTTGCCGAGCTCAATGGGCATGTGATGCGCAGGTACGCCGGGCCGCTCTCGGCGTATGTGCGCGCGTCGAGCCTGCGCGGGGTCGAGGAGCCTGACGAGCTCGTGAACGCATTCTTCGCGAGCAGGCTGTCGCGTGATGGCTACCTCGCGAAGTGGCGCACAAGCGGGTTGCCGCTGCGGCGGTGGCTTGTGAACGGCATGCTGCTGCATGCACGTGAGCGTGCGCGGTCGCGGCGGATGGTTGCTGGCGAGGCTGAGCGCGTGGCCGCAACCGATCCCGCGTCGCTCGAGCGCCACGAGCCGAGCGCCTACCAGACCTTCGAGCGCGAATGGGCGCGGCACGTGCTCAGCGAGGCGGCTGCGCGCGCTGAGCGGCAGCTTGTAGCCGAGGGCCGCGCGGATGCGTGGCATGCGTTCAGGCGGCACGTGATCGACGGGGTGCCGTACGCAAACGTCGCGGAAGGGATTGCGCGCGGAGGCGGAGCGGGGGAGGCAGATGATTCGCGTACGGCGGATGGCGTCGACAAGGCCGCCAAGGCCGAGTCGGCTCGGACGCTGGCGCGGCTCGGACATGCGCGGTTCGAGCGCGCGCTGCGCGAGATCCTCACTCAGGAGAGCGTGTCGCCCGAGGATGTGGATGTCGAGCTCGCGTGGATCTACGAGGTGAGCGGTCGGCGATGAG
>CAZKTN010000035.1:0-2599 GCA_964555705.1 uncultured Isosphaeraceae bacterium
GCCGGGCGCGGAGATCAGGCGTCGGGGCAGGGCACCTGTCGGAGGAGCCGAACCACCGGTAGCGGTTTCGCGCCACCCATCGGTAGAGGCCGTCGCGCAGTGGCCGGGGCACGATGCGAAGCATGGCGAAGAGCCGCCAGGGCAGCGAGAGACGCGCGGCAATTGCAAGCGCGGCATCAGATCGGGTCAGGACCCTGTCGGCCTCGATCAGGATCATCGTGCCTGGATCGGCATTGGGAAGCGTGGGCAGGGCGACTCTCAGGCGTGCGCACTCGCTTGTCGCAGTGGTGCCGTGCAGGGGTGCGAAGCGGAAGGTGCCCGCACGGTCCCGTGCGGCGACGAACCTCACGCTCAAGGCGCACAGCCCGCACTGGCCATCAAAGAGGATGATTGGGTGCTGGGTGGTCACGATTGGCTGTCCTGCCGCTGGTTGTTGCGGCACACTGTGCACGTAGGCTTCACGAGTGCGAGGAGCCGAACTGGAACGCCACGCGAGAGCAGCAACTCAAGGGGATCGCCGCACATGACATCGCCGCTCCACACCATCTCCTGCCTGTGCGTGTCATGGATCATGGCGGCGTCTGTCACCTCCCAAGCTGCCGCACAGTGGACCACACCGCCCGTCACCGCGCCGGGCCTCCAGTACCGCACGTTCTGGAGCCCTGCAGCGCAGGCGACGGTGAGCTTCCACATCTTCGTGCCGCCTTCCTACGACGCCGATCCAAGCGCTCGGTTTCCCACGCTCTACTGGCTCCACGGCTCCGGCAGCCCGACTGCCGGCATCCCCGCAGTGCGAAACTGGTTCGCCAACGCGATGGCGCAGGGGCGGATCCCCCCGATGCTCATCGTCTTCCCCAACGGCATGGGCGCGAGCATGTGGTGCGACTCGAAGGATGGCGCGGTGCCCATGGAGACGGTCGTCATCGAGGACCTGATTCCGCATGTCGATTCAACCTACCGCACGATCGCATCGCGCCGCGGACGCATCATCGAGGGATTCAGCATGGGGGGTTCGGGAAGCGGGCGACTTGCGCTTCGCCGGCCGGACCTCTTTGCAGGAGTCTCGATGCTCGGTGCAGGGCCCATGCAGCTTGACTTCATGGATGCACCTGATGGCACCGACGTGCCGCCGGAACAGCGTGCGAAGCTGTTCGAGCGAGTGTGGGGCAGCGATCCGATGTACTACCTCGCGCAGCACCCGTGGACGATCGCTGCGCAGCGTGCCGAGGCGCACATTGCGCTGTGCACCAAGATTCGGATCGGCGTCGGCGCCCTTGATGCGATGCTGCCGCCCAACCAGGACTTCCACGCCCACCTGCTGTCGCTTGGAGTGCCGCACCAGCTTGTCGTCGTGCCCGGTGTCGGCCACGATGCGCTGCTCACGGTGCAGGGCCTCGGCGTTGAGGGCTGGAACTTCTACATTGACGCGCTCGCAACTCCATGCACGCAGCCGGCCGACGTCAACTGCAGCGGAGCGGTGGACGCCGTAGACCTGGCGACCGTACTCGCCGCGTGGGGGCCGGGCTACGGCGTCGCCGACATCAACGGCAGCGGCAATGTGGACGCAGTCGACGTGGCCCTTCTGCTGGCCGCATGGGGTGTGGTGCAGTGAGCGCTGTGCGCGTGCCGCTCTGTGATTCAGAGCGGTGATCGCGAAAGCTGTATCTGCGCATGGAGCCTGGCGTCAGGGAGATGCAGGCGCTTCTGCGGGTGCAGGCGTGAAGCGCGCGAGCACGCGCTCACCGTCACTGAGGACGAGTGTGGGACGTGCGGAGGCCCCGGTCCCCGCAACCACCTGCGCAGAGCGCACTCGTTCGAGCATGGACGTGAACGTGCCCTCAAGCTGCATGCGCTCGGGCGGTCCCGCCATCCGCGTCGCGCCGACCGGTCCGAACGTGAGTGGAGTGACTGCAGTGGTGGTGTTGCCGAAGGTCGCCTCCGTGAAGAATCGGTTCACTCCGGCGAAGCCAGAAGCCATGCCATCGGCCGCGATGGAGATCGTGGGTGGCCGGTCGGTGACCGACACCGAGGTGCCATCCGGGCCGATCAGCTCGATGCAGTTCCAGTCGGTTCCAGTGAGGCTCGGCAATGCGGCTGCACCTGCGGCCGAAGGGGCCAGGGCCGCACCGTCGTTCCGCGCAGGCGATGAGCAGCCAGTGAACACAAGCGCGAGGCACAGCATGGCAGGGAGTGCGGCGAAGTGGAACCGTTGCATCGCTGGAGCGTATTCGGGGCATCCCGCTGCGTCGTGCACCCGATGCGGATCACGCATGACTGTCCCCGGAACGCAGTCGCTGGCATACTGATTGTGCCGCCATGACCCGCCGCATCGCTGCCATCGTGCTTGTTGCCTCTGCGGCTGCGATCGCTGCCGCAAGCAGCGCGCCCCGCACGCCACCCAAGGGCAATGACACTGCGGGCACACCCGGCAGGTCATCAGCTCCCGCGGCCAATCCAGTTGCCGATCAGGACACCGCATCAGCTCAGGCAGTCGCGCCCGGCCGGTTCCTGAATCCGAGTCCTGCGCCATCGCCTGCCCCTTCAGCGGAGTCGCTCGCCCGTGCCGCCGAGTACAGCGAGTCACACGCGGGCCGTGCGA
>CAZKTN010000035.1:2699-19369 GCA_964555705.1 uncultured Isosphaeraceae bacterium
GCGGAGTCGCTCGCCCGTGCCGCCGAGTACAGCGAGTCACACGCGGGCCGTGCGATGCTCGTGATGAAGGATGGGCAGGTGATCTTCGAGCGGTATGCGCGCGGGTGGACCGCGGACCGTCCGCATCCGCTCGCCAGCGGTACGAAGAGCTTCGCCGGAATCACGGCTGCTGCGGCAGTCACCGACGGGCTCGTGTCTCTTGACGAGTATGTCGCCGACACGATCACCGAGTGGAAGGACGATGCGCGCGCGAGCCGCATCACGGTGCGTCAGTTGCTCAGCCTCACGAGCGGGCTCGACCCAGACAGCGAGGGGTTCGGCCGCGCCGGATACGGGATCAAGGACCTGGGGCGCGTGAGCAACCTTGCGGGCGCGCTCCGGGGCGGAGCGGGGGAGCGGGCGCCTGAGAACTGGTACGCGGCGGCCGTCAAGGTGCCCGTGACTCGCGATCCGGGAACCGTGTTCAGGTACGGGCCCTCTCACTTCTATGCGTGGGGCGAGTTCCTCTCGCGCAAGCTTGCGGCGAGCGATCGTCCTGAGCGCTCCTACTGGCAGTACATGCGCACACGAGTGCTCGAGCCGGCGGGGCTCGACTTCCCCAAGAGCCGATTCGCGCTCGACAAGGCGGGTAACCCCAACCTTCCCGGTGGTGCGCACCTCACCGCGCGCGAGTGGGCGGCCTTTGGTGAGTTTGTGCGGCGCGGATGCGCAGTTCGCGCGAGGGCAGAGGACGGTGGGAAGGTCGCGGGCGATGTTGGGAAGGCCGAGGTCAAGGATGGAAATGCGACCAGGGACAGTGTTGCCGTCGAGCGCTGGTCGCCCGTCATCGACCGCGATGCGCTCGAGCAGTGCTTCGTCGGTACGAAGGCGAATCCACAGTACGGGCTCACCTGGTGGCTGCTCACGGGTGCGGATGGTTCGGTCGCGCAGACGGCTGACGATGGGGGAGGTCGCCGCGGCATTCTCAGGCGGCGCGCGGGCAATCAGGCCCGTGCGGCGGGTCAGACGGAGGCAGTGCGCGACGCCAATGGCACGCCGGTGAAGGTTGCGATGGCTGCAGGCGCAGGCAAGCAGAGGCTCTACCTGCTGCCGGAGCACGGGATGGTGGTCGTGCGCCTCGCCGAGATGACTGCGGGCGGCCAGGAGTTCACCGACCCCGAGTTCCTCAAACTGCTGCTTCACGTCACGGCGACAGGTGCGGATCAATCCGACGGCGAGCGCTCCGCGCGCTAGCGCCCCGGGCGTGCACGCGGATCAAACCCCAGCTTCGCGTGATGCGCCGACGTGCCGCCGAGCGGTATCGAGATTGTCTTCCAAGACGATGGCCCCACCAGCATGCGCGCGATGAGCGTGATCTGACCCTGGTGGTAGCCGAGGTGGGCGATGGCGCGGGCAAGCGCAAGCGCCACGCTATGCGGCTGGCCGCGGATGAGCACGGTGCGGCGCAAGTCAGCGTCAGTGAGTGCAGCGAGAGTGCGCTCAAGTGACTGCCAGCCCGCGCACCACGCATCGAATGCGGCAGCGCGACCCTCCTCGCCGGGAGGGAAGTCATCCACGAACTCCTGCTCGCGGTCGCGCGACGGCTTCTCGCCATCGCTCGTGAGAAAGTCGGTGAAGCGCGAGCGCAGGTTGCCCCCGACGTGCTTCATGATGATCGCCACCGAGTTGACGTCACCATCGAGGGACCGCCGGATCGAGGTGGCGTCGAGCTGGGCGATGGCCCGCTCGCTCTCGGATCGGATCTCCGCGAACTTTCGCTCAAAGTCCGTGAGCGTGGCGCGCCCGTCACCCATGAGTGTCACGGTACCAGCGATTGTGGCCACAGTCGCCCAATGGGCTTCCGCGAATGCCTCTGCAGTCCACGTGCGATGCCGAGGCGAGCACGAGCACCGCGTAAGCCCAACGAGGCCAGCGCCGAGAGTGCGCCGCTCCACTTGGCGATCACCCGCGTGCCGCCGCGTACGACTTGGCCCGAAGCCGCAGCGCAGCACCCACCAGCAGGATCAGCACCGGCACTTCCACCAGCGGCCCGATCACGGTTGCGAACGCCTCTCCCGACGAGATGCCGAACACGGAGATCGCGACCGCGATGGCAAGCTCGAAGTTGTTGCCGCTGGCGGTGAACGCCAGCGTCGTGGCACGCTCGTACTCGGCGCCGGCGCGCCGCGCCATGGCGTACGACACGAAGAACATGATCACGAAGTACAGGACCAGGGGCACGGCGATTCGCAGGAGGTCGCCTGGCGATGCGACGATCCGGTCGCCCTGCAGGCTGAACATCACCACGATGGTGGCGAGCAGCGCCACGAGCGTGACGGGCGCAATGCGCGGCAGGAACCGCTGCACGTACCACGCGTCTCCCTTGATGCCGCGGAGCGCGAGCCGCGTGAGCATTCCGGCCACGAAGGGAATGCCAAGGTAGATCGCCACGCTGGCGAAGATCTGTCCGATGCTCACATCGACGACAGCGCCCTCAAGGCCCACGAGCGGCGGCAGCCATGTCATGAACACCCACGCGTACGCGCCAAAGAAGAGCACCTGGAAGATGCTGTTGAAGGCGACAAGGCCTGCGGCGTACTCCGCGCTCCCGCGGGCAAGGTCGTTCCATACCAGCACCATGGCGATGCAGCGCGCGAGCCCAACCATGACGAGCCCAAGCATGTACTCGGGACGGTCGTGCAGGAAGATTGCCGCAAGGGCGAACATCAGCGCAGGTCCCACAACCCAGTTCTGCACGAGCGATAGCGCGAGCACCTTCCAGTCGGCGAAGATCCGGGGCAGCTCCTCGTACCGCACCTTCGCCAGCGGCGGATACATCATCAGCACGAGTCCGATCGCGATCGGCACGTTGGTAGTGCCGAAGGTCACGGCATCGGCGGCGCCCTTCACTCCGGGAAAGAGCCGTCCGATGGCGACGCCTGCACCCATCGCGAGGAAGATCCACAGCGTCAGGTAGCGGTCAAGGAACCCGAGGCGGGAGGGGCGGTCCGCGCAGCAGGGTGTAGGGTCGCTCATCGCGAGTCACTTGATCGCGGTGATGTCCATGCTGACCACATAGTCGCTCGGGGTGGCGCCGTGCGGCAGCGCGTCCATGATGCGGCGGTACAGCGGGTCCTCCCAGCGCGTAAGCGCATCTACGTACTCGGGCTTTGCCTGCATGCTGATGCTGCGCAGTCCGGCATCCGAAGCCTGCTGGCGAAGGTCGTGGGCGAGCGCTGCACCCGCGATGCACCCGACAAGCGCCTCGAGGTCCTGACGAACCGCATCAGGAAGCGGCTTGAGCAGCACGAGGTCCGACACGGCGACTCGCCCGCCTGGCTTGAGCACTCGCGCGATCTCGCGCCACACACGCGGTTTGTCAGGCGAGAGATTCAGCACGCAGTTGGAGATCACCACGTCGACCGTCGCGTCAGCCACTGGCAGGTGCTCGATCTCGCCGAGCCTGAACTCCACATTGCAAAGCCCGGTCTGTGACTCGTAGGACGCCGTGTTCCGCCGTGCGAGGCTGACCATGTCGGGGGTCATGTCCACGCCGATGACCCTTCCGCCGGGTCCCACCTTGGCACCTGCGATGAAGCAGTCGAACCCGCCGCCTGCGCCAAGATCCAGCACCGTCTCTCCTAGCTGCAGCGATGCGATTGCGGTGGGGTTCCCGCAGGAAAGCCCCATGTTCGATGCCTCCGGGGCAACGTCGAGTTCGGTGCGCGAGTAGCCGATCGCCTGCGCGAGCTGCGCTGGGGTGAACGTGGCAGGGCCGCAGCAGCCGCCACCGGCTGGCGTGCAGCATGAGGACGCTGCGGCTGGCCCGGGTAATGCCGGCGACGTGGGCGATGCGGATGATGCGGATGACGCCGACGGCGCGGGTGATGCGGCTGACGCAGGCGACAGCGGCGACTGGCGTGCAGACCACGAGCCGACGGCGGCGATCTGCGAGTACCCGGCGCGCACCTGGTCCCGCACTGCGTCGGGCGACACGTCCTTTGCCGCGGCCTGCCCGCAGCAGCCGGGAGCGCTGCAGCAATCCGTCTGGGGTGGGGTGTTCTTCGGTGCGTGAGGCGATGTATCCATGGTCAGGTACTCCTTCTTGACGATGTTGGCGTGAGGGTGATCAGCGCTTCGGGCAGGCGATCCACGAAGATGCGAATCTCGTCGCGCACGCGGCGGTAGTGGACCATGGCCTCTTCCTCTGAGGCAGCATGCTCTGCAAGTCGTGGCGGATCGTCGAACGGCACGTGGAGGATGTGCGATCCGGGCAGCACCGGGCATGCCTCGTGCGCGGAGTCGCAGACCGTGATCACGACGTCGAATGGCACCCCGATGTCCGCGGGCCGCTTTGAGCTGTGGTGGGAGATATCGACGCCCGCCTCCGCCATCGCGCGAACCGCACGCGGGTTGAGGCCATGCGGGTGGGTGCCGGCAGAGTGGGCCTCGATTCGCCCGGACAGCAGTGCGCGTGCCCAACCCTCGGCCATCTGGCTGCGGCAGGAGTTGCCCGTGCAGAGGAACAGGACGCGCGGAATCGTGGCCCCGGCGACCGCCGTGGGCGACTCCGTTGCGGGCGTCGCGCGACCCGGTTGCCGCGCCGGAGTGCGAGGTTCAGCAGCGCCCACATCGTCCTCCCGCGGCAGCGCCGCACGTGCCGGTCGGCGCGCACTCCTCAATGGAGTTCGCCAGGTCGCGCAGGGTGCGGCAAAGATCGGCATAGCGCACCGAGTAGGACACCGTACGGCCGGACTTGTGTGCGGTCAGCACGCCCGCGCGTGCAAGCGCCTGCAGGTGCCGCGACACGACTGAGAGGTCAACCGAGCAGCACTCCGCAACCTCACTGACCGTGCACTCGCGTCCGCACTTGATCAGGCATGCCAGCATGGTCACGCGTGTCGGGTCGCCCAGCACCCTGAAAAGTGCCGGATCGAGCAGCCCGTCCACCGGCCGGCAGCATGACGCCGCCTGGCGCGGGCTCAAGGGGCGTCGCTTGCGTACTTGCACCATGATGCAAGTATAGCAGCCGAACTTGGCCATACCCCGATTGGGGGTGGCGCCGGCAGGCTGGGTGGGACAGTGCCGCGATGGAGTGGACCGTGCCGCCACTCGTACCTTGCTCCCATGAGCGTTCGAGACAGTGGTCAGGGTCGCGGCGGACGCAGAGGCAATGCGCGAAGTGCAGCCGCCTCGCACGACGCGCCCGCACATCTGGAGCTCAAGGACCCGCGCGTGCTCAGCGCCCTGCAGAGCATTCCGGCGATGCAGCGATGGGAGATCCTCCGCCGGTCGCGAACAGGACTCTCTGTGGCCGAGCTCGCGGAGCGGGCGCGAGCGTCGGCGACGGATGTGCAGCGGTCCCTCGACCTGCTGATCGATGCAAGGCTGGTCACTGCGCATCCCGCATCGGGTCGACGGCGCCACATCACCTACGCCGTCACGCGGGAGCGGCTATTGCTGCTCTGGGACAGCCGCGATCCGCGCGACATCGCAGCGCGCCGCGCACTCGCGGGATTCGTGCGCGACCACAGCCGGCGAGTCATGGACGAAGCGGCAGATCGTTCAGGTGCAGAGCAGCTGGGCGGGTCAGGAGTGAGCGCGGCGACCTCGGTATCGCTGCTTGAGGAGGATGCGCAGCGCATCCGGGAGGCGCTGCGATCGCTGTATGCGATGCTCGCCGAGGCGGACCAGCGCGCCCGGGACGCGCCAGAGTCGACTCGCCGCACGCCGTACCACCTGGCCTTCAACCTGCAGCAGCTGTGGGAGCCCGACCTCCCGATGGCAGAGTTCTTCGTGCTCGAGTCGAAGCTGATCGGCCGCGAGTCGCAGCTGCTCGGCCAAAGCGCCCGAAAGCTCCTCTCCCCGAGGGAACATGAGGTCGCCGAGCTCCTTGAGGGAGGAATGAGCCGGCCGGAGATCGCCAGCCAGCTTGGGCTCAGCGCGCACACCATCGCATCCATCTCGAAGGCGATCTACCGCAAGCTCGGGATCACGAGCCGCGCCCAGCTCACGCGGCGGCTGCGGCAGGCGTGAGCCCCACGGCGTGACACGGCAGGCGAGGGCCGTAGGTGGCGCATGCAGCGTAAGATGTCGATTGTGAAAACGGTACATATTCACAATCGTGTACCATGCAGGCATGGCACGCAAGCGCCCGCAGACGCCAGTCCCGCCCGCCGCATGGTTGACCATGATGTCGCCAGTGCGGTCAGAGATCGCACAGGCCGTGACGCTGCTGGGCGCGTGCTCCGTCGCCGAGATCGCTGCGGTCACCAACCGCCCTGCGGACACGCTGTACCCGCACCTGCAGAAGCTGCGCCGCGCGGGCATCGTGATCTCGGCCGGCGAGCGCCGCGACGGGCGGCACGTGCAGGCCCTCTATGCGATGCGCGCGACAAACATCCAGCCCGACTTCCGTGGCGCGTCCTCGGCACTGGAGAACCGGCTCGGGCACCAGACCGCATCGGCACTGCTGCGCGCCATGGACCGGACGGTGCGCGATGCCGCATCGGCGCGGGCGCTGGTGACGCGTGCCCGAGGTCGGAACATTTCCATGAGCTACGAGCTCGGCCGACTCACTCCCGCCATGTTCCAGCGCCTTCGCCGGCACGTGCAGGCGATCAAGGACCTGATGGACCAGGGCAAGCGCCGCTCGACGGGCACCCTCTACCTGACCATTTCGATCGCATGCCCGGTGGTGCGGCGACGTGGCGCAAAGGGCTCCGAGGCCCCATCGTCCGCATCAGGCGGCCGCCGCACACGGGCGAGTCACCGATGACATGCGGTCGTCGCGAACAAGGCCGCTCCAGCCGCTCCAGCCGCCCGGGGCCTCTCAACTGATCAAGGATTCCCATCATGCTTCACCCCATCGCAGTTCTCGCACTCGCTTCGGCCCTGACACCAGCACTCGCGCCACGGTCAGTGAACATGCCGCAAAGTGATGCCGCGCAGGCCTCGCAAGCCAATGCCGACGCAAACTCCCCGCTGCCACGGCGCGCGGGACCCATGGGCGTCCGGCTTGAGAGTCCTGGCGGCGGCACCATGGAGGTCAACGCAGTGGTTCCAGGTTCGCCTGCCGCGAAGGCCGGCATGGAGGCCGGCATGCGTCTGGTCGAGGTGAACGGGAAGCCCACAGCGTCACGCGAGGATGTGCAGGCTGCGATGCGCACGGTGATGGCGGGCAGCACGGTGCAGGTGAAGGCGCAGCGGGGCGACGAGGCTCCGCGCACGTTCGCCGTCGCGATGGAAGCGGCATCCGAGTCAGTGCCCGGCAGCGTGGTGCACTACGGGAGCGTGCGCGTGCCTGCCGGCTACCGGCTCCGCACCATTGTGACCGAGCCCGAAGCCTCTCCGCTTGCGGTGAACGGCAAGATGCCTGCACTCATGTATGTGCAGGGCATCATCTGCCAGTCTGTCGACAATCCCCTGATGCCTGAGTTGGCCGACACGCGGATCATGCATGCGGTCGCCGGCGCAGGCTTCGTGACCATGCGGGTCGACAAGCCCGGTGTCGGCGACAGCGAGGGTCCACCGTGCAGCGAGATCGACCTCCAGACTGAGCTTGATGGGTTCACTGCCGCGCTGAAGCAGCTCGCCGAGATGCCGAGCGTCGATCCCGAGCGGATCTACATCTTTGGCCACTCGATGGGCGGCGTGATGGCTCCGTACCTCGCGAAGGCTGTGCCTGTGCGCGGCAGCATCGTCTACGGAACGCTGGTGCGCACCTGGTTCGAGTACCAGCTCGAGAATGTCCGTCGCCAGTCGGCGCTGCAGCCGGGCGTCTCCGAGGCCGACATCACCGATGCCGTGCTCGCCGAGGCAAAGCTCAGCTCGATGCTGCTCGTCGACAAGAAGTCGCTCGGTGATGCATGGGCGCGCTGGCCCGAACTGCGCCAGCCCACCCAAGGCATCATGCTCGACGAGAACCACATGTCCACGCGGAGCATGGCCTTCTTTCACCAGCTTCAGGACCTCAACCTCGCTCGGGCGTGGCAGGAGTCCTCGGGTGCGGTGCTTGCCGTGTACGGCGAGTACGACTGGGTCACCTCGCAGGAGGACCACGAGACCATCGCGCGGATCGTGAACCGCCGGACTCCCGGCGCTGGCGCATCGATTGTGATGCCCAAGGCCGACCATGCCTTCACGACGCACGACTCACTGCAGGCAAGCGTGATGGCGATGGGGCAGGGCGAGTGGGACGCCGAACTGCCCAAACGCATGCTCGAGTGGATCGCATCAGTGGAGTCGGGCAAGCCTGCGGCGCCAGCCTCTGCGCAGGCCGCTGCGCCAAATGCCTCCGCGCCAAATGCCTCCGCGCCAAATGCCTCCGCGCCGAATGCCTCCGCGCCGAATGCCTCCGCGCCGGCGCCTTCAGCAGCGAGTGTGCCCGCGTGGACAAAGCTCCCCACAGAGCCCTACCCGGGCAAGCAGGACGACATCTTCTTCGTCAACGAGCGGACGGGCTGGTACGGGAACGGCGCGGGCAAGGTGTTCCGCACCAGCGACGGCGGCGACACGTGGACGAAGGTCTGGGAGCAGCCAGGCACATTTGTGCGGTGCATCGCGTTTGTCGACGAGAAGGTCGGCGTGCTCGGCAACATCGGTCCGGGCTACTTCCCCGGCGTGACGGATGCGGTGCCGGTCTACCGCACCGAGGATGGCGGCGACACGTGGACGCCGGTCACGTCAATCGATGGCGCACCGGTCGTTGGTCTGTGCGCATTCGACATCGTGCAGGTGCCATTCGTGAATGCGGGCAACCTCGACCGCCGTCCGCGCATCATCGGCGTCGGGCGCGTGGGCGGCCCTGCGGCGTACATCTGGTCGGATGACCTCGGCAAGTCGTGGAAGCAGGGGACGCTTCCCGAGATCTGCACGATGGCGTTTGACGTGCACTTCATCGACGACCGCCGGGGGTTCATCGCCTCGGCGACGCACGCAGATGTCTCCATGTCGAACGCGCTGATCCTCGCCACTGAGGATGGCGGCTCGACATGGAGCGAGGTGTACCGATCCACGCGGCCGTTCGAGCTCACCTGGAAGTTCTCGTTCCCTGACGCGACCACCGGCTACTGCACGGTCCAGTCGTACAACCCGGATCCGTCGGCTTCGCATCGCGTCGTCGCAAAGACCACTGATGGCGGCCGCACGTGGAGCGAGATCCCGCTGGTGGATGACGCGCGGGTGCGCGAGTTCGGCATCGCCTTCCTTGATGCGCAGACCGGATGGGTGGGCGCGATGCCGCACGGCTTCGCGACCTCCGATGGCGGGAGGACATGGACGAGGGCGCACTTCGGAAACGCCGTGAACAAGATCCGGCTGATCCGCTCGGCGCAGGGGGTCACGGGGTATGCGATCGGCGTCGACGTGCACCGCCTACGCATGCCCGGATAGCCCTCGCGGGGGTGCGGGCATACCCCAATCGGGTGATGAGCGTCAGGGAACTGAGTGCGCGCGGCCGCATTGCGCATCCCATCGGCCGCGATACGCGAAGCCAGAGGCAGTCACGCATGGTGCGTGGCACTCGGTCCCCTGCAACAGGCCCCTACGACAGGAAAGTTGACCCCATATGCGCCTTCTCAGACCAGCGTTCTTGCCCGCAGCGTTGGCGATCGTCTCTGCGGCTCTTGGTTCCGCGGCCACTGCCGATGTCCCGTTCCAGCGGCTCGCCGACTTCGGCATGGGCGGCTCACCGTCTGACGTCAATGCGTTGGGACGCATTGTCGGTTCGGTGCGTGTCGACGGTCCGTACTCCTCTGTCCCCGTCATCTGGGAGACGGCCACGTCCGTCCCGGTGGAGCTGCCCAATCAGTTCGGCGGCTATGCGATGGCGATCAACTCTGCGGGCGATATCGCCGTCACCGAGTTCCAGCCTGCGGGCGTCTACGGCACGCCTGTGATGCTGATCGGTGGCACGCAGCGCGTGGTCCTGCCTGATCTGGGCGAGGGCGGATACGCAAACGACATCAACGAGTCCGGCGTGGTCATCGGCTCGGTGATCTCCAACGGCAACTACCGTGCTGCACGCTGGGTGGGCGGCAAGCTCGAGGTTCTTGCGGTTCCCGAGTTCGAGACGCCAGACGGCATCGTGTGGACCTTGGCCAACAGCGTGAACTCGTCCGGTGTCGTGACTGGCACCGTGCGTGCGATGGCAGGTTCGGGGACGCCTTCGGCAGCAGTGCGCTGGGACGTGGACGGCACCGTCTCGATCGTGCCGAGCGAAGGCCTTGAGACCAAGGGCATTTCCATCGACAACGAGGGTGGCGTCCTCATCAACGGCTACTTCGACGGCGGCGCGTCCCGAGCGCCCGCGATTGTGGAGCCAGATGGCGCCGTCAATGTCCTCAACGTGCCCGCTGAGCTTTTCGCCGGTGCGTCGGCGACGACCATGAGCCGCAACGGCATCGTGGCGGGCTACTACTACAACCTCAGCGGAGGCCAGTTCCAGATCAAGGGTGTGGCGTGGGTCAATGGCGTGTTCACGCCGCTGGAGATGCCCGAGGGACAGCGGTACGCCTTCCCCGGTGGCGTCGGCAACAACGGCTTCGTGTTCGGCTCTGCGACCGATGGCGTGACCGGTCTCTCAGTTCCCGGCTTCTGGGCGCTTGACGTGGGCAACAGCTCCATCCAGCCGCTCACTGCGATCGGTTCGCCTGGCAGCACGGTCGAGCTGTCTGCAGTGAGCATGCGCGAGAACATCGCGAATGTCGGGCATAGCGTGTCGGCGATGGTCAGCGGCACGATGGTGGGTCAGGCAATCACTGATGCCACGGGCCGAGCTCGCCTCTCATTCACGATTCCTGCCAACTTCCAGGGATCACAGATTCCGGTCCGCTACACGGACGAGAACGGCGCAGTTGCACAGGGCGTGATCGAGGTCACGCCGGGCTGCACCGACGCTGACCTCAACTGCGACGGGACGGTGAACGGCAACGACCTCACCGCGCTCCTTGCGCAGTGGGGCGGTAGCGGCTCTGCTGACCTCAACGGCGACGGCGTGGTGAACGGCATTGACCTCAGCGCGCTGCTTGCGTCCTGGGGCAGCTGAACCACCCACAGCGGTCGTCGGTGATCTGGCGCCGCTGACTCCCTTCGTCAGTTTCATGATTCACGAGGCGCGCCCGTCATGCGGGCGCGTTCTCGTTTTTTGGCGCACTGGATGCGCCTAGATCACGTGGCTCATGGCTTTCGATTTGTAAAAGCCATACTTGACAAATCGAAACTTTGGTTGTACTTTGTTAACTGTGACTTCACGATCATTCAAGCCAGAGGGCAGCGAGGGTGCACCGGATCATCCGCTGCTGGCGCTCCCACGGGAGGACCTCGATCTGGTCGTCCAGCTCGTGCTGGCATCAGGATCGCTCAAGGATCTCGCCACCACCTACGAGGTGAGCTACCCGACCATTCGCGCCCGGCTCGACCGCACGATCGCGCGGCTGCGCGAGGTGCTCGCCGGACGAGCGCCAGATCCAGTGATCGAGCTTGTGGCGGATCTTGTGGAACGGGGCGAGATCTCGACCGCAGGTGCGCGTGCCCTTCGCGACCTGCTGCGCACGCAGTCATCGCGTTCGGGCAACGGCCAAAGGAGAGGCACATGAGCGAGTGGTGGTCACCTCAATCGACTGGCATGATCTTCGGGATCGGTGGCGCGGCGTGCGGATTGCTTGGCGGCATCCTCGGGACAGCAGCAGGGTTGCTCGTGCCGCGTGGCCGCGGAAAGCCGGTCGTGTATGGCTGCTTTGCGCTGCTCTGCGCGATCGCCATCGGCAGCGCTGCGCTTGGTGCGGTGGCGCTCGTCAATGGGCAGCCGCGGCACGTGTGGATGTGGCCAATCCTCCTCGGCGCCATCCTGCTCACGTCAGTCCTTCCGAGCGGGCTCATGATTCCGCGGTGGTACCGCCAGGCTGAGCAGCGGAGGCTCGAGGCGGCCGAGATTCGCCGAAGCTCCTGAGCCCTTCGCGTCGCGGTCTACATTGCGGCGCAGGAGCCTTCGATGCCCAACGCCGCCGCACTCGCCGCACTGGCTGTCGCGATCTCCGCGTTTGCCGCGCAAAGCGCCGATCCCCCGACGGCTGGGCCTGGCAAGTCGGAGGCGCCATCCATCGCAGAACGCATGAAGGCGGATGCGACGGCGCTTGCGCCAACGGTCAGCAGCGACCTGGCCAAGAGCTTCCTCCGTGCGACGGCGAAGCTGTCCGATCCCGGTACGCGCACCGTGTACCGCAACCGCGAGAAGGGGCTCGCCGTCACGGCGCGTGCGTTCGATGCGATGAGCGCCGATCAGCGAGAGGGATTCGCTGCGCGCGAGTGCACGCCTGACTTCTATTTCGAGACGGCGTACGGGTCGCCGCTCGTGTACGTGCGCGCGCTCGACCTTGCGGCGCCGCACCTCCCAAGCGCACGGCCTGATGCGAGGCCGAAGCTTCTCGACTTCGGCTACGGCACGATCGGCCACCTGCAGCTGCTTGCCCACTGCGGGTTCGATGCGTACGGCGTGGACGTGGAGCCGCTGTTCTCGGCGCTCTACAGCGAGCCCGGCGATACAGGCAGCATCGGCACCGGATCAGTGTCGATCCACAAGGGGCAGTGGCCCGCCGAGCAGCCGCTTCGCGAGGCCATCGGCGCTGGCTTCTCGCTCATCACGAGCAAGAACACGCTCAAGAACGGCTACATCCACCCGGCACCGGCACAGGGCCAGACGGTCGATCCCAAGCGGCTGATCCAGCTCGGCGTGAGTGACGATTCCTATGTGAAGCACGTGCATGATGCGCTGCGCCCCGGCGGAGTCTTCGTCATCTACAACATCTGCCCGCCGCAGAATCCCCCGGACAAGGAGTACCTGCCGTGGGCCGATGGCGCGTCGCCGTTTCCCCGCGAGATGCTCGAGAAGGCCGGCTTCGAGGTGATCGCCTTCGACGTGTCCGACCAGGAGTGGGTTGTCGGGTGCTTCGATGCGCTTGGCTACGGCGAAGGCAAGCCGCGCGCAGAGCTCTCGAAGGAGTACTTCTGCCAGTACACCATCGCGCGCCGCAAGCCGTGATGGTCCTTAGGGCGATGGCTCGGCGAGCGGGGCCGTGGTCTCGCGCTCGAGCACGTCGATCTCGGGCAGCCGGTCGCTGACGCCGGGCACGCCGAGGCGCCTGAGCATGTTGAGGCACTGCGCGCGGTGATGCGTGCCGTGCGTCGTGACGTGCACGAGCATCGCACCGAGCGTGAATCGGTAGGGCGAGCCGCCAAGCGTCACGTCCATCTGATGCGCGAGTCCACGCTGCCGCGCCCGGGCTGCGCAGTCGGAGAGGTCGCGCGCAGCCGCATCGAGCACCGATGCGAGCTCGATCGGCGACCTCCGGGTTCCGTCTTCGACAGATGGCCGCAGCGCGCGGGGCGGGCCGTCGATGCGGTCGGCCCACCGGAGCATTGCGCCAACGATGTGCGTCACCGTGTCGTGGAGCGAGCCGAGCCCGATCTCAAAGCGCTGGTGCCACTGGCTGTCGGAGAGATGGCTGCACGCCCGGAGCACCTCGCGCGTGGCCCATACGTTGTGCTCGAGCAGGATGTCGAGCGGATCCGCCGAGCGTGCGGGCGGAGAGGGGACAGGCACACAGGGCTCAGGCGCAGAGCGAGCAGGCCCGACGATCGCGAGCAGGATGCCGTCATATCCCTTTGCGCCCACGGTCTGCACGCCCGCTGCAGCAAGCCGCGGGTGCCGCGCTATGGCATCCATCATCGTGCGGACGCCATCGACGCTCGGATCTCCTGTCGTGCCGTCAATCAGCCGGCCGCGCCGGATCACGTTGTCGACGATGATGAGCGTGCCATTGCGCGAAAGCGCCAGCGCATGCTCGAGGTACGCGGGGCAGTTCTCCTTGTCGGCATCGATGAAGATGAGATCGAAGGGCGGGGTGGCGGCGGCGCGCAGCTGTGAAAGCGAATCGAGCGCCGGACCCGCGATGACCTTCACGCCCGCAGCGATGCGCGCGTGTGCGATGTTGTCACGAGCCAGCTGCGCCCGTGCGGGTTCAAACTCGAGCGTGACCAGCTCGCCATCGGCGGGCAACGCACGTGCCATCCAGATCGCGCTGTAGCCGGCGAGCGTGCCGATCTCGAGGATGCGCCGCGCGCCGATCGCGCGCGCAAGCACCTCAAGCAGTCGCCCCTGCGCCGGCGCGACGGCGATCTCGGGCAGCCCCGCACGTGCGGCCATGTCGCTCGCATGGGTGAGTGCCGCATCCTCCGGGGCGAGCCACGACTCCAGCGCACGGTCGACGGAGCTCCAGAGGGACTGTTCCGGTTCAGGCAGCGACATGCGGGCATTATGGCGAATCAGCCCGACCCGATCGTGGGCTGCACGGCAGGTACGTCACGGACAGCCGAGTCGCTGCATGCCTTGCTGGTCTAGCCTGCGCGCACACCCTCACGCACGGAGCTGCCATGGATCCTGCCGCACCCGCCAGCACCAAAGCATCCACCCTGCCGCGCCCGCGGCGGACCATCCTGCGCGACATCGGACTTGCGGTCGTGATGATGCTGGTCGCGTACGGCGGGTTCGTCCTCTACTTCGCGACTCGCCCCGTGGTGGTGCGGGTCGACTATGTCCAGAAGCTCGTCGATTCGCTTCCCAAGCCCGCTAGCGAAAGCGATGCCGCATGGCCGGCCTATCGCGACGCACTGGTGCAGCTGGGATTCGGGAGCAAGCGACCCGGCAACACCGACACACTGGGCTTGCTCGGAGTGCGGGCAGGGCAGGAGGGATGGCCCACCATCTCCGCATGGATCGACACGAATGCCGACACGATCGCGGAGATGCGTGCGGCGGCGAAGCGGCCCATCCTTGGGTTCCCGATCGGACGCCCCTACACCGGTGCCGATGCCGACTACTTCCATGGAGGACCTATCGCCGGCACGGCGCCGCCATCGCCACTGGACCGGGAGCACTTTCAGTTCGACCACCTTGCGGCGCCGCACTACGGTCCGCTTCGTCAGGTCGCTCGCGCGCTGGCATCAGACCTCGAGCGCGCGGTCGAGCTCGGTGAAGGCGAGCGCGCCACGCAGGATGCTGAGGCGATCATGCGGCTCAGCAGGCATGTGACGGAGGGTAGGCTCCTGATCGGCGACCTCGTCTCCCTCGCCATTCGCCAGATGTGCGTGGCGTACGTCGTCTCCGTGCTGGAGTGGAAGCCCGAGGTGTTCAGTGACGATCAGCTCAGGAGGATTCAGGGAGCGCTTCTTTCCGTGCCGCCGGAGTTGGAGTGGTTCGACCTCACGGCGGAGCGCATGCTCTTCGAGGACACCGTGCAGCGCACGTACTCCGACGACGGGAGCGGCGACGGGTGGTTCGTGCCGACCATGCGCCAGCTGGCAACACTTGAGAGTCTGCTTGGAATCTCTGGCGGCGGGAACTCCAAGCCGTCGCCGCTCGTGTTTGGCGCGTTCGTATGGCCGCTTCGACCCATCGGCACCCCGATGGTCGCCGGCCGCAGGGATGCGCTCGCGCACTACCACGCGTCGTCGGACCGCATCGAGCAGGTGCCCGAGGGTTCGCTGCGCGAGCAGATCACGGCGTGCGAAGAAGTCGTGGCAGAGCGTGTTCGGATGCTGCAGGATCCCGATCAGGTCACCGCCCACTTCCTCGAGGCGCTCATCATGACCTTAAGTCCGCAAGTGATGCGCAGCTACGCGCTGGACCGGGCGAGCCGCCACGCAGCGTGCACTGCGATCGCCGCGGAACTGTGCCGCCGTGTGACGGGCTCGTGGCCTGCATCGCCGGCCGACCTTGCGCCATTCAATGGCGGTGTTGCGCCCGCCGACCCATGGGTGGATGCGCCGATCAGGATGTCAAGCGATGCCCAAGGGTTCCGCATGTGGTCCGTGGGCCGGAATGGCGTGGATGACGGAGGCGATCCCTTCTCGGCCGGATCGCCAGAGCTGAGCACGCATCCGATGCCTGACAGCGGCGAGCGCGCGATCGACTGGGTCTGGTTCGCGCCCAGTGGCGACACGAAGCGCTGGCTTGGCAAGTGAACATGAGCGCCGTCCGCATCCCACTTCAGAACGAGCGCTGAGAGACCTCCATGTGCGCCGCAACATCGCCAACCGCCCTTGTGTGGCACCGCACTGACCTGCGGTGCGTGGACAATGCGGCGGTGACTGCAGCGGCCGAAGCTGCAGATGGTCGTGTTGCTGGCGTCTACGTGTTGCCTGAAGATCTGGGTGAGGAGGCACGGCTCGGACGGGGGCGGTTTGCATCGCCGCTTGGCTTCCCGCGTGCGAGCCCGCGGCGCACCGGGTTCCTGCTTGATGCGATCGACTCTCTGCGTGATGCCTGGCATGCGAGTGGCTCGGCGCTCTACGTGATGCGAGGGGATCCGTCCCAGTGCGTCGCGTCGCTCGCGCGCGACCTCGGGGTGCGTGAGGTGCACACCGCACCATGCCTCGCCTACGACGAGCAACAGGAGAACGATGCGGTAGCCCGTACGCTCGATGAGTGCGGCATCGCGCTTAGGGTGCACGACGAGACCACGATGATTGCGGCAAGCGATCTGCCGTTTCCGCTCGACGAGCTTCCGGATGTCTTCTCGAGCTTCCGGCGGATCGTCGAGAGGGGCTGCTCGGTGCGGGCACCTTTGCCGGAGCCGAGCATCGCGGAGCTGCCCGATGCGCTCCGCACAGAGGCGAGACATCGATCGGACGCG
>CAZKTN010000036.1:0-16086 GCA_964555705.1 uncultured Isosphaeraceae bacterium
CTGAAATCAGGCGCAGACGAGAAAGGATACTGAGATGGCGCAGCCTGTCAAGCCCTTCGCGCGATACCTGCGCCATCGCCAAGTTGTCCACACCTTTCCCCCGAAGAATGTCCAATAAAACAGACTTTGAGGCCCCCTGCCCCGTACTGGGGAGCGAACAGCGGCGAGTCGAGGCCGTCTGAGCCGCAAGAGCGGTCAGCCGCCCGTTGCCCGACCGCCAGCGGTTGCGCCATTTCCGCCCAAGGCGGTCTTTGCGCGCGACTCAGCGACCTCAGCCTCGCGGCGCAGCTCATCACGCCGCCCATCCTTCGAATCCTCCCAAGGACGGCGCGTGATCGTGATCATCTGGCCATCGGGACCAAGCCGCCCAAGCACCACGACAGACGCGCGGTCCGCGCTCGTCGCAGTGCCGGCCGCGGCGACATCCTCGAACACGTCCACCACGAACCAGTCCGTGGAGAAGTCAGCGCCCGCGTCGCCATCCTCGCTGCGGCCCACACGGTCACCCGGCTCGAGCGCGAGCGTCTGCATGCGCTGAACTCCGTTGAGAAGCCTGAAGACCTCGACGGTGGCGCGACCGCCTCCCCCAAGGCCCTCGCGCGCATTCGCGGTGGTCACGAAGAACATCACGTCCGCAGAGATCTGCACAGGGTCGCCCCACGCGCTCACAGGCGTGGAGATCGTGAAGGCCTCCGCACGCGCGACCTGGTCCTTCACCAGCAGCGACCCGCGCGCGTAGAAAGGGTTGAACACAAGCGCCGCGACCCGGTAGCGGTACGTGCCCTCAGGCACCACGTCGAAGTCGTGCGTCCACACCAGGAGCTCCTCAAGCGCGGAGAACTGGATCGCCTTCGGTGCCGCCGCCTTGGGGTCCTTCTCCTCCATGCTCTTGGGCCGAAGCTTCGCCGCAGCAGCATCGAGGTCAGCGAGCTGCCTCTCGAAGTTGCGCTTCTGGCGCGTCATCGCGATGCGCCGGCTCCGCGTGGCCTCATCGTCGGCGCCAGCGCGCTGGCCCTTCTTCATCGAGCCGCCGCCACCGAGACCGCCGCCACCGCCGAGGCCGCCGCCGCCCTTGCCTCCGCCACCGCCGCCAAGACCGCCGCCGCCACCCGGACCGCCCGGGGCGCCGCCCGTGCCGTCGCCGGCGGGCCCGTCTGATCCAGGCGCCTTCGGTGGCTCGAGCTCGCCGCCAATCTTCTTCAGCTGCTCGTCGAGACGCTCGAGGCGCGAGCGCATCTCGTCGGCGCGCTTCTTCGCCTTCAGGAACTCCAGCTCCTCAGGCGTGGTCGCCTTCAGGGCCTCTGCGGCGCTGCCCGGTTCGCGCCAGCGCGAGTTCACCGTCGGCGGGGCCTTCGGCTGAAGGATGTCCATCTGCGCGCGCGAATCGGCAAGCACGTCGAAGACGAAGTTGCGCAGTCCCACGTCCACCTTCGCAAGCTCGGGACGCAGGGGCTGCTCAGTCAGCGGCGCGGTCTTGACGATCTCCGCGGCACTCCACGAGCCCGAGGGAAGCAGCTTCTGGCGCTCGAAGACGAGGTCAACCACATAGAGCGAGTCGTTGAACCACGGCGACGGAATCGCCACACGAGGCGGCTTGGCGTCGGGCTTCGCGGCCGCGAGCTCGGCGCGCATGCCCTTGAGGTCGATGCGCGCGAATGGAGTGACCCACGTTCGGTCACGGTCGGCAGAGGCCTCGAGCGCCTTGCGGAACTCGTCCTCGGCCGGCATCGCCTCGACGTCAAGCGCATCTGCGGTCACCGCAGCGCCCATCATCTGGAGCGAGGCGAATGCGGGCTCGTGGTACCACTGGTCCGAGGCCGCCGAGCTTGGCGCAATGAGCGCGCCAAGCGCAGGATGCGTCGGCAAGAGCTCGCTCTTGGGCGATACGCCCCGCTTCAGTGCCTCCTCGATCGATGCACGTCCCGACACCGTGATCTCGGGGAACTGCACGGGACTCCCCGCGTTGGCGCCGAGGCGGCTGTTGATCCGCTTCGCCTTCTCCTCGAGCAGCTCGTCCACTGCGCCGGGAGCGACATCCTGGCCATCGACGTTCACGCTGGCCTCGCTGAGCACGAACTGCCAGGCGAACACGCCGACAATGGCAAGCGCGCCTACGCCGACCGCGATCTTCTCGACATGCTGCTCGAACGGGTTGATTCCCTTGTTTTGCATCGTCATCGTGCTCCGAAATCAGCCACCCTGGCCGTAGTTCATCGAGCCTGCATCGGCGGGCATGTCGCCGCCCGCGGGCGCGGCGCCTGCAAGCGTCCCGCTGGTCCCGAGCTTCTTGCGCACGGGATCCGGCATGAGAGGGCCCGTCCACTCGCGCAGCCACACCGATTCAAGCCGCAGGCGCACGATCGACACGTGCTGTGGACCGTAGATGTATCCCTCCTCGGCGGCCTCGAAGGGATCCTCAGGGCGGATGGACGCCATCGTGATCGTGATGAAGTTCTGCTTCGCAAGCGCGTCGAAGACCTGCGGGATGCGTGCCGTCTCGCAGACGAACGACACGTCGGTGGCAAACACGTCATAGAGCTGGTTCGTGCGGCGCCCCGTGAAGCTCGCCGCGAAGTTGTCGAGCGCCACCGGCATTGCGGGGTCGATGGGGGTTCCTGTCATCCCCATTCCCATTCCGCCCCCCATCCCGTCACCCATCGAACCGTCGCCCGTGGATCCGTCGCCCATCGACCCATCCATGGCAGGCGCAGCGCCATCCCCGCCTGCAGGCGCAGCGCCTCCGGCGCCAATGGGGCCGATGAAGCGGACCTCGTCGATGCGCTTCACGGCGGCCGTCTGCACGTTGGCGTCGGGGCCATTCACCTGCGCGAAGGCGGCGAGGATGTCGGAGAGCACCCAGAACTCCCACTGCTGCCGCCAGAGGCTCTGCAGGATCACGTCCGGCGCGTCCTTCTTGAAGGGTGACGTCGGCACGCGGAGAGTGTCTGCGTCCGCATACATCGCGAAGTCGCGCGCGGCCTCGTTGTACGCCTGCAGGCGCGCGTTCCCGAGCTCGCGCGCGAGCGCCTCGGCCTCCTGCGCATTGAGCTGCTCTGTGGGCCCCTTCTTGAGGTCCGATGCGATGAACTGCTCCTTGCGGCGCACGAGGAATGCCTGCACCTCCGCCTCGTCGGGTACCGACCCGAGCCGCGCATCGCCGAGCAGCTTGCCGTACGCCGCAGACACGGCATCGAAGAAGTCAAGGTGGATCTGCTCGAGCGCGGGATCGCCCTTCTGAAGCCGGAGCGACATGATCGGCTGGTGGCCTCCCCTGTTTCGCTCCACAGCGAACTCGCGCACCTGCACGCTGTCCTTGCGGAGCGTCTCGATCCTCGCCTGGTACTCCTCGAGGAGCTTCTGGTTGACGATCGCGTTCTGCGAGAAGGGCGCCTGACCGGGCACCTCAAGGGTCACCTGCGTGCGCTCGAGGTCCTTCAGCTCGGTCATGCGAGCGGCCTTCGACTGCGCCTCCTCCATCACGCCCGAAGCCATCATGTCGGCCGCGAAGTAGCCGCCGGCCAGCGACGCCACGGACGCGCTGCCGAGCACCACAAGCAGCAGGTTGTCCTTCGCCCACGCCTGGACCTTCTGTGCGTCGAAGTTGAGCTTCAGCTCGAGCTTTGGACCCTTCACTGCGTCACCATCCCTGGCGCCGGAGCGGCACCCTTGTCGCGAAGCTGCACCGTGAACACGATCGTGCCGCGGTACACGTAGTCGTCGTCGCCCACCAGCACCGGCGCCTTGGGTATCGGCGCCTCCTTGGCGATGTCGATCTTTGCCGCAGCGGGATCGAGCGTCGCCGCGCCCCGCTCGCGCCTCTTCTTGCGGGCCTCCGTCGGGTCGGCGTCCGCATCGAATGCCGCACTGCCGTCACCGCTGCTCTCGCCGGACGCCACACCGACGCCGGTTGCCTGGGTGTTGACGACGCCGCTGAACGCGCGGCGGCCCTTGAACGCGGCGCCGCCAGTGCCCTTGCTTGCAGCCGCGGCGTCCTGGCTTGCCGCCGCATCCGAGACCGCGCCCTGCGACGCGGACGCAAAGGACTGGGCCTCCTCCTTGCCGCCCTTGTAGCGGGTGAAGTTCGGCACCGCGACTTCGCCCACGATCGTGTAGGGGACGTCGGCCCGGTCGGCGTTCTTGCGGAACCAGTCGATGATGCCGCCTGCCTGGTTCACGAAACGCTCCGGATCGCTCTTCGTGAGCGTGACGGTCATGGCCACGCGGATGCGCCGCGCCGGGGGACCGCCGGCAGCCGCAGGCTCCTGCGCGTACTCGCCGGCGAGAGCCTCAAGCGACACGAGCGTGCGTTCAGCCGCGGAAATCCTGCGGATTGCCTCGACGTCCGAGCCGCGCAGCGCGGGATCGGGATTCGCGGTGGCGAGCACGGCGAACGCATCGTTCACGATGTGCGGCCAGACGTCGCGGTAGTCGACCAGCGACATCATGTTGCTGGCAGTGGCGCCGAGCGCCGAGCTCGACTGCAGCGACGAGTACTGGTCGCGCAGGTTCTTGCCGCTGCGGATCGCGTCCTCCACCACTGCCGGCACGCCGCCCCTCTGCATCGTGGCGATCTGCATCGCCGGACGCACGACCATGAGGGCGCCGGCCGCGATGAAGAGGCACGCGGCTGCGGCAAACCACCTGGTCTTGCCCTTCCACATCTTCGCACGCAGGTTCGCCGCAGGCGTGAGGTTGACGCTGATCTTCGCGAGACCGAGGCCCTGCAGCGCGAGGCCGTACGCGGTCGCAAGGTTCACCGAGTGCTTCGAGAAGTCTGCAGCCTCCGAGCCCTCGACGCGAATGCGCTTGAACTCGTCCATGCGCTGCATGTCCACGCCGAGCTGCTGCGAGAGGAACTTCCTGAGGCCCGGGATCTTCAGCGTGGAGCCGACGCCGAGCACCTGCTGGATCGGCGTGTCGCGGTTGAGGGTCTCGTAGTAGCCGCGCGAGCGGCGGATCTCCTCCACGAGCTGCTCGAACACGCCCTTCATCGCGGCCATGAGCTGGCGCGCGTTCTTGTGCGTCGCGGCCTCCTGCTTGAGGCGCTCGGCCCGCGAGTAGTTCACCCCGCGCTCGCTGAACGCGTCGACGATCGCCTCGGTGAAGTGCGTTCCGCCCAGCGGGAATGTGCGGATCCAGCAGCGCCCGCCCTGCGCCACGACGACGTCGCTCGCACTTGTGCCGACGTCGACGACAGCCAGCGCCGCAGCGCCGTCCGCGAGCTCGAAGTCGTAGCTCACGGCGTTGAAGAGCGCCAGCGGGCTGAGCGTCAGGGCCTCCGGGAACAGCCCGCATTCCGCGTACAGCGCCATCCGCTGCGCAAGACGCTCCTTCGTGATCGCGAAGATGCCGACCTCGACCTCCGGGCTGTCCTTCTGCTGGAATGTCTGGTAGTCCCACTCCACCTGGTCGATCGGGAACGGGATCTGCTGCGCAGCCTCGAACTTGACGATGTCAGGGATCTTCTTGGGCTCGACCGGAGGCAGCTTGGCAAACCGAGCAAACGCCATCTGGCCAGGAATGCTGACGACGATCGGCTCCTTGCCCAGCTTCTCGGAGTTGGCCTGCACGAACTGGCCCAGGCCCACCCGGATCATGCCGTCAACGTCGAGGTCCGGGGTCGTGAGGACCTTGGAATACGGGATGACCGCAAAGTCGGTGACCACAACATCGTCGCCATCCCGGGCGAGGCGGACCGCCTTGATCGCCGCAGTGCCCACCTCAATGCCCCAAGCAGCCTTCTTCAATGCCATAGTCGGGTCAGTCTCCTTGCCTAGGGTGCCGTAGTTCGGGGCGGCGGACGGGCCGTTCAGGTCATGTGTTGCGCGGCCGGCGAGCGGGTCCGCAGGGGCGCGACATCATAAAGGCGATCGCAGCAACCCGTGGCGATCCCCCCCTCATATACGGATTGGAACTGGTCTGAGGATGCGTCGTCCCGCTACCCTTGGGACATGGCGCCCATGGATCCCGAGAATCCGCATGAGCAGGCATCAGTCCCGGGCGCCCCTGAGCCCACCGTGGACGCCCCGCGGAGCGACACAGAAGGGTCGAGCGTCCCGCAAGCCCGCCCCGCCGTTGACCTTTCGCTTGAGGCGGAGATCGAGGCTGCGCTCGGCTCGTTGAGCGTCGAGGACCTGCTTGACAGCTCCCCCAAGCGCGTGCCGCTGCACCGGACGACGGGTGGCAGGCAGATGCGCAGCGGCCGCGTGATGCAGGTCCGCGACGGCGACGTCCTGGTGGAGTTCGGGCCCAAGAGCCAGGGCGTCTGCCCTGTGGCGCAGTTCGAGACGCCGCCCGAGCCCGGCACCGAGATGGAGTTCATGGTCGAGCGGCTCGACCCCTTCGAGAACGTGCTCATCCTGTCGCGGCCCGGCGCGGTCACGCGCGCCGAGTGGGGCACGCTCGACATCGGGCAGGTTGTCGAGGCGCGATGCGTAGGCGTCAACCGGGGCGGCCTGGAGATGGAGGTCGCGCACCACCGGGCCTTCATGCCCGCGGCGCACATCGACATCAGGCACATCGAGGACACGTCGACGCTGATCGGCGAGAAGTTCCCGTGCATGATCATCGAGCTCAAGAAGGAGCGCGGGAGGATGGTGCTCTCGCGGCGCAAGGTGCTCGAGCGCGAGCGCGACGAGAAGCGCAAGCAGCTGCTCGAGTCGCTCAAGCCGGGCCAGCGCGTCACCGCCACCATCGTCTCGGTGCAGCCCTACGGCGCATTTGCCGATCTTGGCGGCATTGACGGCCTCATCCCCATCGGGCAGCTCGCGTACGAGCACATCAAGCACCCCTCCGAGGTCGTGAACCCCGGGGACCAGGTCGAGGTGAAGGTGCTTCGGGTCGAGAAGGCGGGAAAGAACTCGAAGGTCACGCTGTCGCGCAAGGGCGTGATGGTGGATCCCGTGGTGACGGCGCTTGAGTCGATCTCCGCTGGCAGCACCGTGCAGGGACGAGTGACCCGCTACATGGAGTTCGGCGTGCTGGTCGAGATCGCGCCCGGGCTCGAGGGGCTCGTGCATGCGACCGAGATCACGCACGAGCGCGTGCACAACCCGATCCATGCGCTGAAGATCAACGAGACGATCAACGTCAAGATCCTCTCGGTGGACCGCAAGAACCGCCGAGTGTCGCTGTCGGTGAAGGCGCTGAAGGACCCGCCGCCTCGCACCGATGCGCGTGGCGGCCGCGAGCAGCGCGGGCCGCGCGATTCGGACAAGCCGGGCGAGCGCGCGGTGGATCCCGCGATGAAGAAGCTGCTCGCGAAGTTCGGCGGCAACCGCGAGCTCAAGGGCGGCATCATGTGATGTGCGCGCGGCTGCGCACCTGCGCGGCCGTGGCGACCAATGTGGGCTTTCCCGTGACCATGTCGTGGGCATCGTCGCCGTGGGGCGCGAGCGCAGTGGGGATCCGCGTGAGCGTCAGCGCAAGCCCCTCCTTTCGGGAGTGAAGCTGGTCACAGCGGCCGAAGGTCGTCTCGAGCGTGGTGAACTCGGGCTCGTCCCAGCCTGCAGCGACGAGCGCGGCTGCGGCGGCGCCGATGCGCCGGTCCGTGACAATGCGAAGGTGGGCGCGCGGGTCGGCGTCGAACTCGCCGCGCGCGGCGCGGCCGGCGACAGTCACGTACGCGTCGAGCGCCTGTGCGAGCAGTTCCATGACGTCTATGAGCTGGCGGTCGCGGGCCTGCACCGATTCGGCGTAGGCCTCTGCACCGAACTCCGCCTGCTGCATTGCCTGCGTGACCTGACGCACCAGCGCGTGGCTCGGGAGATCGGCGTCGCGAAGGCGAAGGTGCCCCACTGCCCCGCGGATCGCGTCGGCGATGTCATGCGCCTTGCCCTCTCGGAGCCGGCGCGCCGCCTCGTGCGCAATCCTCTGAGTTTGGTTCACGATCCCGAGAGCGGGCGGTCCGCCCAGATGTCGCTTGGCTCGACACCGTCAGCTGCACGGCGCAGCAGCAGGTAGACGCGGGTCGACGCGGCCACCGTCATCGAGAGGATCGCGGCGCCCTCGAGGCCGCACATCACGGTGCGCCAGAACCCCAGCGCGCCCGCGCTGATCCGCGCAGAGATGCCGTCGGGCACACCGACTCCAGGCGCAGCGGACTCCAGGAACATGAAGCGTCCCGCCGTGCGCGCGGGCGTGCTCTCGCCGAGCACCGCATACGCGTCGAAGGTCCAGTTCCAGGCCTGCGTCAGCGCGTAGTCGACCATCACGGTGCCGATCGCCAGCGCCACAAGCGCGACCGCCGCGTAGCCAAGCGCCAGCAGAGGATGCGCGAGCAGGTAGGCGCCAGCGCGCTGCGCGCTCTCGACCGCATCCGCGCCGTCGCATGCGACGGCTGGCGCGAAGAGCGTGAGGCCGAAGGCCACCACCATCACGGCCAGCACGGCGACGAACGCAAATCCCAGCGAAACCGGCAGCAGCACCGCACTGGCGACATCGAGCACCGGGAGTGCCATTCCCAACCCGATGCCAGTGGCGACCGCCATGCACACCACCGCAAGTCCGAAGGGAAGCACTGGGCCGATCGCCAGCGCGTGCATGCGCCGGCGCGAGTAGCCGAGCGCATCCATCACCGTCGGGTGGCCCGCTTCGGCGAGGTCGAAGGCGTTCATGCGGGCGAGCGCGCCCGCTGCAAGACCGGTCACCGTCGCCGCAATGAACCCAAACACGATGCAGAAGACTGGCGACACGCTCCACATGCGCGATGGAATGGTGAAGACCATGCCGCCGAGCGCAGCGCCCGCAGCACCCGGATCAAGCGACACCATCGAGCGCACAAGCGCGAACCACTGCATCGACACGGCATCGCGCAGTGCCTCGAAAGAGCCTCGCGGCCGGGCAGCTTCGATCGCAGCAGACATGCGCGCCACGGCCGCGGGATCCTTGGCCACATCATCGCCCGCAGCCACAGCAGCCTCAAGCATGCGCCGCGCCTGTGCGGCGGTGACGCTGTCTGGGTCGGCGTCGCCGAGGCGCTCCTTGGAGAGGCGCATCACGACCTGCGAGCGGATGAGGTCCCGTGATGCTCGCTCCGATCGCTCGTCGAGCTTGCCCACGAAGAGCCCCGACGGCGACACCGTGGCCGGCATCACCGCATCCCACACGCTGCCGAACGCGGAGAGCACGATGAGCATCGCGAACGCGATGAACACGCGGCCCGGGCGCAAGCCCGCAGCGATGGCACCCATGATGCGCGGGAACATCAGCGCGCGGCGCAGGTCGATGGCGTCGACGATCACCCGACGCGAGGAGTGGGGTTCGGTCATGTCGCGCGCATCATGCCACGAATGACGCCGCCATGCCTACCGCCAGGATGGCGAGCAGGGACACGGCGAAGGCCACCCAGAGGCGGCGGCCGATCAGGTCATCGGTGGACACGGCGGGTTCCGCGCGCTCCGGGGCGGTCGCGGGGGCGGTCTCGATGCCCTCCATCTGGGCATACGACATCGGGGGACGGGCCTTGAAGTCGCATCCGCAAGCGGTGCATGTGCGTCCCGAGCGGCCCGTAGCGGTTCCGCCACAGCGACGGCAGCGGCGCACGGCCAGACGGGATGCTTGCACGGGCGTGGACATCGACCCAAGTGTAGCCCTGCATTCGCGAGGTGCTAGCGTGAGCGCGCAATGTCCGATCACGCTGAGGATCGTTCGTGGACAGACCTGTGGATCCGGCTGCTGGAGTCGGCGGCACCCCCCTGCGGCTCTGCGGTCCCCGATCCGGCGCTGCTTGGCGACCCGCGACGGCCCGAGTGCAGGATCTGGTCGCTTGTGTCGGAGGCGGGTGCGACCGGCAACGCGGCCCAGGGCACGACCGGCGTCGTGCCGGCGCCGGCGATCGGTGCCCAGTTGCGTGCGATGGTGCAAGCCGCGCCTGGACCTCTGCTTGTGCACGGCGATCGTGACACGATCGAGACGTGGACCGAGGGCGAGCTCTGCTCCATCCATGCGCTGATCAGGATTGCGGCACATGACCCGTGGTGGCGGGAGCGGCTGCAATCTGCGGTGGACTGGCACCTCGAGTGGACGCAGCCCGACAACGCGACGAACCGGCCGTGGGGCATCCACGCCTTTCTTGCGCTCGGCGGACTTGAGGGGCGGATGTACGCCGAGACCATGCTGCACAACGCTCAGGCAGGCGGAGCTCAGCACGATCCGCTAGTGGCGTGGGCACTCGGCGATGCGGCAAGGTGGCTCCGAGCCGGGATACCCTTCGCCCGATGAGCGAATCCCTCAAGGCTGTGCTCGACCGGGTCCGGGCTGCGCACCCCGATTCCGTGCAGCGACTCTGCGACTTCCTGCGCATCCCAAGCATCAGCGCGGACCCTGCCTTCAAGGCACAGACCGCGCAGGCGGGCGCGTGGTGCGTTGAGCAGCTGCGGTCTGCGGGCCTCAACGCGGAACTGATGCCAACGGCGGGCCACCCGATGGTGGTCGCGACGCATGAGGGGCCGCCCGGCTGGGACGGTCCGCGCATCCTCTACTACGGCCACTACGACGTGCAGCCACCCGATCCGCTTGGCCTGTGGACGAGCCCGCCCTTCGAGCCGACGATCGTGGACGGGCCAAAGGGCAAGCGCGTGGTGGCGCGAGGCGCCGTCGACGACAAGGGCCAGGTGATGACCTTCATCGAGGCGTTCCGCGCATGGCGCGACGTGCACGGCACGCTGCCATGCCCGGTCACCGTGCTGCTCGAGGGCGAGGAGGAGTCGGGCAGCGCAAGCCTCGAGCCGTTTCTGAAGGCGCACTCGAAGATGCTCGCCGCGGATGTGTGCGTGGTGAGCGACACGGGCATGTGGGACATCGACACGCCCGCGGTCACCACGATGCTGCGCGGGCTCGTGTACGTGGAGATCACGGTGCACGGGCCGTCGCGCGACCTGCACTCGGGCATGTACGGCGGTGCGGTGCCGAACCCATGCAACGTGCTTGCCTCGATCATCGCGCAGCTCCATGATGCGAACCGCGTTGTGCAGATTCCAGGCTTCTACGACGATGTGCGCGAGGTGAGCGCGGCGGTCAAGGGGCAGTGGTCGAAGCTCGATTTCCCCGAAGGCGAGTTCCTCGGAGACATCGGGCTCAAGGCCGGGTTCGGCGAGAGCGGACGATCGACGCTCGAGCGCACGTGGTCGCGCCCCACCTGCGACGTCAACGGGGTCTGGGGCGGGTACACGGGTGCGGGCGCGAAGACGGTCATCGCATCGCATGCGAGCGCGAAGCTCTCGTGCAGGCTGGTGGCCGAGCAGGATCCGGCGAAGGTGCTCGCGGGCATCCGCGCATTTGTCGAGGCGAGGCTGCCTGCAGGCTGCCGCTACGAGCTCGCCGAGTTCGGCGCAGCGCCTGCGTTCCGCGTGCGCGACGACAACCCCTTCCTCGAGGCGACGCAGCGCGCGCTCAAGGGAGTGTTCGGGCGCGATGCGGCGCTCATCGGCTCCGGCGGCAGCATCCCCGCGGTGGGCGCGATCCGCGAGTTCACGGGCGCGGATGCGCTGCTTGTGGGATTCGGCCTCGATGACGACTGCGTGCACTCGCCCAACGAGAAGTTCGAGCTGCGCTGCCTCCTCAACGGCACGCTCTCGCACGCCGCGATGCTCCACGAGTTTGGCCTGATGCGTCGGTGATGCGTGCGCGAGGATCCAGCATCGCCGGGGCCGTGCGCATGCTGATGCGCGCGTTCGCGGTGGCGGCGTCGGTGATGTGCTCGGCTCCGGCGCTCGCGCAGGGCACGATCGCGCTCGAGTGGTTCGGCGCTGGCGGCATGTGGCGGCCGGGCGACTGGGTCGGCGCGCGCTTCACGGTGCGCTGCGACGTGACCGAGAGCACGCCCGCGCAGCTCGTGTGGGAAGTGCGCGACGGACAGGGCGACATTGCCGAGCACGAGCGAAGGATCGTGGTCGATCCCGGATCCACCACGCGCGCGTGGATGTACGCGCAGCTGCCGCCCTCGTCTCAGGCACGGATGCTCGATGACCAGGTGATGGTGGTGCGCGTGTACGAGGAGCGAGGCGGCGAGCGCGTGCGGGAGCTTGCGGCCGCGCGCATCTCGCCGCGATCCGCGGAGCAGCCCAACTTCGGCGTGGAGGTCGAGCACGACCTCATCGGTGTGCTCGGGCAGGCACGCATGGGTCTCGATGCGCTCGCGACGCCCTACGGCGGGAGCCCCTACATCCCATCGATGAACTCGATCACCGCGATCGGCCGCGGCATGCGGCCCGCGGATATGCCAGACCGGTGGGAGGGGCTGGCTTCGTTCGGAGCGATCATCTGGACGGAAGGGTCCCCCGCTGCGCTGTCCGGCGATGCGGCACGCGCGATGCAGGAGTGGGTGCTCCGCGGCGGCAATCTCGTGATCGTGCTTCCCGAGACGGGCGACCCGTGGGGCGTGGTCACCGCGTCAGACCATCCGCTTCGCGCACTGATGCCCGACTGGCGTGCGGAGCGGCTCGATGCGGTGCCAGTGCGCGAACTGATGCCGATCATCAGCAAGTCAGCGCAGCTCGCGAACGCGTCGGCGACGACGCCGCTCGTGGTGTTCCGCGAGGCGAGGTCGCCGGGCAGCGCGTGGGATCCGCTGGTGCTGATGCCTGTCAAGCGCGCGCGCGCCACCGGGCTGCCCGAGCCGCGCCCCGATTCGCTCGATGGCGTGACGGTCGCGCTGCAGCGCACCTGGGGGCATGGGCAGGTGACGGTGCTCGGGCTCGACGCTGATGCGCTGCACCGCCGGGCGCTTCAGCCTGGCGGCCTGCCGCAGGCGGACATCTTCTGGAACCGGATCCTGGCGCGCCGTGCGGATGCGCCGAGCACCGCCGAGTACGACGCGCTGCGAGATGCCAAGCCCAGCCGCCTGCTTGAGGGCAACCCGGCGATGACCGACCTCGGGCGCGGGGAGCTCGTGTCGAGCGTCATCGGCATGCGAGGGCAGGCTGCGCTGGGCATCCTCGGTGCGTTCGGTCTCTTCCTGACCTACTGGCTCGTGGCGGGACCGGCGGGATTCGCGTTCCTCAAGTGGAAGGGATGGGAGCGGCACGCGTGGGTGGCGTTCGCGGTGACGGCGCTCGCGTTCGGCGCCGGCGCGTGGATGATCGGCGGACTCACGCGATCCACGCAGACGCGTGTGCAGCACCTGACTGTGCTCGACGCCGTGCGCAGGCCCGCATCGCAGGAGCGCCGCGACGAGCCCGTGTACCAGCGTGCGAGCGTGTGGTTCAGTGCGTTCCTGCCCGGATACGGACGCACGCCGATCTCGATCGCAGGCGACGCACCCGTGCGCAACTGGGTCTCGACATGGTCGCCTCCTCCGCAGGGCAGCATCGACCGATTCCCGGATTCCGCGCGCTACCGCGTGCCGCTTGATTCGCCCGCGACGCTCAACCTGCCGGCGCGCGCCACAAGCAGCGAGCTCTCCGCCTCGTGGCTCGGTGTGGTGGATTCGCGCTGGGGCTCGCTTCCGTCCGCCGATGATGCGCGGCCTCTCGTGCAGGACGTTGTTCCTGGCGCGCCGCCGCGCGTGCGCCTGAGCGGTGTGCTCTCGCACTCGCTGCCTGCGACGCTCAAGGATGTCAGGTTGCTCTACGTGTCGCCGCTGCGCACACAGCTTCCGCGGTTCGCGACGCGTGCGCTGCCGCTGATCCAGCCGAGTGGAGCGCTGCCGAACCTGGGCAAGTTCGGCATCATCCCTGAATGGCCGGCGGGCAAGCCCATCGAGATTGCGGAGGTGCTGTTCCCCGGCGGACCAGACGACCTTCGGTCGGCGCTGGGCTCGATCGAGGACGGCATCGCCAAGCGCTACGCGGAACCGTTCATCGAGGACCGCTTCGGCGTGCGAATGACCGGCATGATCACCGCCGACAGGGACAGACTGTTCCTGGACATGCTCGGGCTCTACCACATGCTGCAGCCGCCGCAGTACGTGCGGAGCGCACCGCCTGACACGGAGTCGCCCGAGGGCGCGATCGGCGTGGGCAATGCGGCGGATTCCGTGCGTGCGAGCCGAGTGCTCGGCCGCGGCATGGACCTCTCGCCGTGGCTGACCCGGCCCTGCCTCATCGTGTGGGGATACCTCGACGCCGCCGAGTGCCCGGTGCCGATCACCATCGACGGCGAGAGGCCTCCATCGAGCGGGCTTGTGGTGGTGCGCTGCATCTTCCCGCTGCCGACGGACTCACGCTTTGCGGCGCCTCAGGCGAGATAGGCTTCCACCGCAAGGCGCGCCATGGCGATGATTGAGACGGTCAACCTCACCCGCAAGTACGGCGAGCTCACGGCGCTCGACAACCTGAACCTCACGATCGAGCAAGGGTCGTGCTTCGGGTTCATCGGCCCCAACGGCGCAGGCAAGACCACCACCATCAAGATCCTCGCGACGCTGCTCAAGCCCACGTGGGGCGAGGCGCGCGTGGATGGCAAGGTGGTCGGCTACCAGAACCACCTGATCCGGCCGATCATTGGCTACGTGCCCGACTTCATGGGCGCCTACGAGGACATGCTCGTCAGCGAGTACCTCGAGTTCTTCGCCGCGTGCTACGGGATCCACGGCGAGAGGCGCCGTACGGTCGTGAGCGAGGTGCTCGAGCTCACGGATCTCGTGCACAAGGCGACGGCCGACGTGAACGGCCTCTCTCGCGGCATGCAGCAGCGGCTGTCGGTGGCGCGCGTGCTGCTGCACGACCCGAAGGTGCTTCTGATGGACGAGCCAAGTTCCGGCCTCGACCCCCGCGCGCGCATCGAGATGCGCGAGCTGCTGAAGGAGCTGCGCCGGATGGGCAAGACGATCCTGATCTCCTCCCACATCCTGTCGGAGCTCGCCGAGCTCTGCACAGAGGTGGGCATTGTGGAGCAGGGAAAGCTCGTCTATGCAGGATCCGTCACCGCGCTCATGGCCAAGGCCGGCAGCGGCACCGTGATCCATGTGGTCGTGGACGAGCGGCACCAGGAGGCCGCGCAGCTGCTCGCGCGCGTGAAGGGCATCCGCAAGGTGGCGCTCGCGCGCGAGGAGTCGATCATCCGCATCGACCTCACGCTCGATCCCGATTCTGGCCTTCCCATCAGCGAGATCCCGAGCCGGCTGATCGCGCAGGGTTTCCGCGTGGCGCGGCTGACGCAGGAGCAGGTCAGCCTCGAGACCGCCTTCATGAAGCTCACGAAGGGCCTGGTGGCGTGATGGCCGAGTCTCGCGCGTGCAACGACGTGCTGCTGGTGGCGAGCCCCGACCGGCCGGGAGTGCCGCAGGCGCTACCGGATGTGCGCCGCATCGTGTCCGCGCACGCGCGCATCGTGGGCGAGATGCCCACAGCGGATGCGCCGCTGCCGAAGGACGTCGACTTCTGCCGCGCGGTGGCGATCGGGGGTGACGGCACCTTCATCGCGATCGCACGGCGCCTGATCGACCGCGATGTGCCGATCGTGGGCGTGAACTCGGGGCGGCTCGGGTTCCTCGCGGAGTTCGACCCCGCGAGCCTTGAGCGGCATGCGGCGATGGTGTTCGGACCAGAGCCACTGCTGCGCACGCGCATCGTGATGCAAGTGAGCGTGCGGCGTGCGGACGGCTCGTCGGTGGCGCCGGAGGTTGCCGTCAACGACGCGGTCGTCACTTCGGGCCCCCCCTACCGCATGATCGAGGCGCGGCTTCGCTTCGGCGGCGACGTGGGTCCTGACATCTCCGGCGACGGCCTGATCGTGGCCACGCCGACTGGATCGACCGCATACAACGTGAGCGCGGGCGGTCCGATCGTGCATCCTGATGTCGACGCGTTCGTGGTCACGCCCAATGCTGCGCACAGCCTTGCGTTCCGGCCCATCGTGGTGCCGAGCGATATGGGCATCTCGATCGAGGTCGTGCGCGCAAATGAGGGCACGACCCTCGTGCTCGACGGCCACGTGAACATCAACCTGCGCACCGGCGACCGGGTCGAGATCGCGCGCTATGCGACGAAGTCGCAGCTCGTGGGCAATCCTGACGGCAGCTACTGGGGCACGCTGCTCTCGAAGATGCGCTGGGCCGCACCGCCCAACTACCGCGAGCGCGGCGCCTGAATTGCGCGGTAGCCTTGCCGCGCCCATGATCGACATCAAGGCATTTCGAGAGGACCC
>CAZKTN010000036.1:16186-19026 GCA_964555705.1 uncultured Isosphaeraceae bacterium
TGCGCGGTAGCCTTGCCGCGCCCATGATCGACATCAAGGCATTTCGAGAGGACCCGAAGCGTTTCCGCGATGGCGCCGCAGCCAAGGGGATGACGGTCGACTTCGACCGGCTGACGGCGCTCGACGAGCAGCGCCGAAAGCTGCTGGCCGACATCGAGACCAAGCGCGCAGAGCAGAACCGCATCAGCAAGGAGATCGGCCCCCAGATGGGCAAGATCAAGGGCCAGCTCAAGTCTGCGCAGGGCGCGGAGCGGGAGCGGCTTGAGGCTGAGCTTGCCGATCTCGAGGCGCGCCCGGTCAAGCTCAAGAACGAGATCGCGGTGTCCGAGCGGATGCTGAATGACATCGAGCCCGAATGGCACTCGATCCTGCTCACTGTGCCGCAACCGCCTGCGCACGATGTGCCACGTGGCGCGGGCAGCGAGGACAACGTCGAGATCCGCCGGTGGAACCCACCGGCGTTCGACGCATCGAAGCCGTTCGCAGCGCAGCGGGGATTCGCGCCCAAGACGCACCTTGAGATCGTGCGCGACCTCAAGCTTGCCGACTTCGAGCGCGGCGTGAAGATGTCCGGCACGCGCCACTACGTGCTCACGGGCATGGGCATGCGGCTGCACCAGGCGGTGCTCCGCTACGCCTTCGACTTCATGACGCAGGAGAACGGGTTCAACGCCACCGGCGTTCCCGTGATCGTCAAGGAAGAGTGCATGGTGGGCACCGGGTTCTTCCCCGCGGGCCGCGAGCAGGCGTACCACATCGCGGAAAGCGCGCGAGGGTCAGGGCATGACCTGTTCCTCACCGGCACTGGCGAGGTCGGACTCATGGGCCTGCATGCTGACGAAATCCTTCCGCTTGATGCGCTGCCGCTGCGGTACACAACCGTGTCGACATGCTTCCGCCGCGAGGCCGGTGCCGCAGGCAAGGACACTGCTGGTCTCTACCGCATCCACCAGTTCGACAAGGTCGAGCAGGTGGTCGTGTGCGAGGCGGACGACGCGCAGAGCCGCGACTGGCACCGCAGGATGATCGGGTTTGTGGAGACGATCCTGCAGCGCTTCGAGCTGCCCTACCGCCTGCTGCAGTGCTGCACTGGCGACCTCGGCGTGAAGAACGAGGACATGATCGATGTCGAGTGCTGGATGCCCGGCCGCGGCGACGATGGTCCCGACGGCAAACCCGCGGGCGCGTACGGCGAGACGCACTCGGCGAGCCGCCTCGCGGACTACCAGTGCCGCCGGCTCAACCTGCGCTACCGCGATGGCGAGGGCAAGATCCGCCACGCGTTCGCGCTCAACAACACGGTGCTCGCGAGCCCGCGCATCCTGATCCCGCTGCTCGAGATCCACCAGCAGGCGGACGGATCGGTGCGCATCCCCGAGGTTCTGCGCCCGCACATGGGCGGCATCGACCGGATCGGCTGACCGGGACTTCGTAGGCCGCGCATGGCAATCTTCCGGATCATCGGAGGCCTCCTGATTGCGGTGCTCGGCACCGGCATGCTGATCAATCTCGGCCAGGTGCTGCTGGCGCGGCTGATGCCGCTCGATGTGCCGCAGAACCCAACCTTGGAGCAGATTGCACAGGCGCTCGAGCGTGCGCACAGCACGCACTTTCTCGCGCTGCTCGCCAACTACATCGTGATGGTGGCGCTCGGCACCATGCTTGCGGGCCTCGTATCGGGCAAGCCGCGGACGATGGCGTGGATCGCCGGAATCCTCTTCGTGGGCGCGAGTGCGCTCAACCTGGTGCTGATCCGGCACCCCGCGTGGTTCGCATCCCTCAATCTCGCCGGCGTGGCCGCTGCGGCATGGGTTGGACAGCGCATCGCGCGCTCGATCATTGCCCGTGGCGACGCGCGGCGATCTCCATCACCATCGGCGTGACAAACACTGACGCGGGATCGCGCTCGGCGCGGTCAAGTGCGGCGAGCGCGCGCGACATCCACTGCTCGTCCCCGAGCCCCTGCTCCACGAGCCGCGGCGCGTAGATGCGGAGGAAGCTCGAGGGCCACTGCCAGAACGGGTCCTGGGGGCGAGCGGCATGCACGATCGTGCGTGCGTGCTCGATCGAGAATCCTGAGTCGGCGAGCGCGCGCAGCAGGCGGCCCGCGATGTTCGCCTCGCCGCCTCCAGACGCGAAGCTGCGCATCACCCGCTCGTGGAAGGAGTGGATGTCGGGGTCGTGCGGCATGAGTCCGTACGTCTGGTAGTGCACGTACTCCTGGAACACCGCGACACCGCCCGGGCGGATCACGCGGCTCAGCTGGCGCACGAGATGCTCCGGGCCCTGCGCGGGCAGGAACATGGCGACCCACCTGCACCATGACGCGTCGACGGAGGATGGCGCAAGCGGCAGCTCGTCGTGCACGAGGTCGACCTGCGCGATACTCACGCGCGCATCGCCCGCGAAGCGCTGGTTGAGCTCGGCGATGAATGCGGGCGAGCGCTCGAGCGCGTGCACCGTGCCGTGCGGACCGACCGCGTCGAGGATGTCGGCTGTCGCGAGGCCCGGACCCGCACCGACGTCGATCACGCGCTGGCCGGCAGTGACGCCAGCGCGAGCGAGCGCATCGCGCAGCGCAGGCCGCCAGAGATTGTGCTGCAGCTCGAGCCGCGCGCGCTCAGCGGGATCGGTGCCGAGGACATAGTTGCCGGAGTGCGCAGGAGCGCCGCAAGTTCCCATGGCGCAACGGTATGCGCGGCGCGACTCCGCTTGACGCATCCCTCCCCTCGGCTACTATTTGCCGCTTCAATCCCCTATAGCTCAATGGTAGAGCGGGCGGCTGTTAACCGCCAGGTTGCTGGTTCGAGTCCAGCTGGGGGAGTTCAAGGCCCGCCTCG
>CAZKTN010000037.1:0-18792 GCA_964555705.1 uncultured Isosphaeraceae bacterium
TACGCGTTCGACGAGCAGGTGCGCAGGTTCTCCCACGACGGCAAGGTCACCAAGTGGGAGCACTGGGAGTTCCTGCGTCCGGTGATCGACGCCTCGGGCGTGTGCCGCGGCATCGTCGCGCAGGACCTCCGCACGATGCAGATCCGCGCCTTCCGCGCCGACGCCGTCGTGATGGCCACGGGCGGATGCGGGCTCGTGTTCGGCAAGAGCACCAACTCGGTGATGTGCACTGGCGCGGCCGCGAGCCGCTGCTACCAGCTTGGCGCGTGGTACGGCAACCCTGAGTTCATCCAGGTGCACCCCACCGCCATCCCCGGAGCCGACAAGCTGCGCCTCATGAGCGAGAGCGCGCGCGGCGAGGGCGGCCGCGTGTGGGTGCCGCGCCGCAAGGGCGACGCGCGCGACCCGCGCCAGATCCCCGAGGCCGAGCGCTGGTACTTCCTCGAGGAGAAGTACCCCAAGTACGGGAACATCGTGCCCCGCGACATCGCCACGCGCGAGATCTTCGACGTGTGCGTGAACCAGGGCATGGGCGTCAGCGGCCAGAACCAGGTCTACCTCGACCTCACGCACCTGACGCGCGAGTACCTCGACCGCAAGCTCGGCGGCATCCTCGAGATCTACCGGAAGTTCGTGGGCGAGGAGCCCTCCGAGATGCCCATGCGAATCTTCCCGGGCATGCACTACTCGATGGGCGGGCTGTGGACGACCTACGAGGCGAAGCCCGACGGCAAGGGCATGGTCTACGGGTCCGAGGACTCGATGGTCACCAACATCAAGGGCCTCTACGCGTTCGGCGAGGTGAACTTCGCGTACCACGGCGGGAACCGGCTCGGCGCCAACGCGCTTCTCTCGTGCATCTTCGACGGCCTCTTCTGCGGCGCCGGCGTGGCCAAGTACGCGCTCGAGTCGGCGCCGCATGAGGATGCGCCTGCGGCGGCGTTTGACGCTGGCGTTGCGGCAGAGAGCGACCGCATGAACCGGCTGCTCTCGTCGTCGGGCACCGAGAACCCCTACCGCATCGGCATCGAGCTCGGCGAGGAGATGACCGCTGCAGCGACTGTGGTGAAGAGCCATGCTCGACTCGAGCAGGCGCGCGCGAAGCTCGCGGAGCTGCGCGAGCGCTACTCGCGCATGAGGCTCAGCGACACCGGAGCGTGGACCAACCAGAACCTCGCGCACGCGCGCGCCGTGGGCGACATGCTCGCTGTTGCCGATGCGATCATCGAGGGCTCGGTCGCCCGGCGCGAGAGCCGCGGAAGCCACTACCGCACCGACTTCACCGAGCGCGACGACGCCAACTTCCTGGCCACCACCGTGGCGAAGTGGGATGCGGCGGCGGGTCGCTCGCGCATCGATTTCCTTCCCGTGAACCACGGCCTCGTGCAGCCGCGAAAGCGCACCTACGGGCGCGTTGACTCGTCGGCGCAAGCCACCAAGCCTGCGGCCTCCGCAGTGCCGGCGAGCGCAGCGGCGCAGTAGCGCGGCCAACGGCGCACCAGCCGATCGGGCGGTGGCGCACCATGTGCGCCACGACGGGCACTTGCGTTCAGGGCGCCGGAACGCGGGTCACGAGTGCATCGGCGAGGGGCTGCCAGACGCTGACGGCTGACATGCCCACCTGCGCGGCGGCCACGGCCGCTGCAGCGACAACCAGGCGCCAGCGAGGAACTCCGGCCTCCCATCCGAGCACTGCGAGCCACGGCACGATCAGCAGCAGCGTCGGGTCTGCGTAGCGTTGCCACGCTTGGGAGTTTGCGGCATTGGCCAGCGTTGCCATCGCCAGCGACACCAGCAGCACGCCCGCCGTCGCGCCCTGCCCTGCGCGGTACGCGCGCAGCGATAGCGCCACGAGGCACGCGCCCCCGAGTGCCGCAAGCGGCACAAGCACGATGGAGCGGTCCCCTGGCGCCGGGGCAAGCGCCACGAGCTGCCAGATGGGGCCGCCCCACCGACCGGCCTCGCGCAGGTGAGAGCTCGGGAACGAGAGCGCGAGCGCACCCGCAACCAGCGCTGCACCTGCGACAGGGGCCCACGGCACGCGCGACGTGCCCGAAAGCACGAACGGAAGTCCCCACACGCCCGCGAGCGCAAGCATCAGCGTGATCGCAGTGGGATTGGCCCCTCGGTCGTGCAGCGCACGGAACGCCGGCGGCGTCAGTCCGCCCCACATCCACACAAGCGCGCCCACTACCGCGATCGGCAGCAGGGCCGCGAGCGCAATGCGCCACGACCGATCCCTCCATGCCACCCACAGCGTCGGCACGGCGAGCCACGCCAGCGGCTGCCGGATCCCAGCCGCGATCGCCGCCCACAGGCCAGCCACAGGCATCGGGCCCGCTGGTGCCGTGAGCGACGCGAGCGCAATCGTCATGCACAGTGCGGCAGGCACGTCGGTGGTGATCCATGCGCTGCCGCCGAGCACGAAGGGGCTGCACGCCAGAGGCAGCGCCAGCGCAGCAGCGACCGCAGGCGGAGCGTTCCGCCGGGCCATCGACCACGCCATCGCCGCCAGTGCGGCACCTGCAGCCACGCCAGCGATGCGGAGCACGGCATCGGGAGCGCCAGCCCGGTGCAGCAGCGACAGCACCATGTGCCACACGGGCCCTGTGGTGCTCCGGTAGTCCCGCAGGTCAGGCGCAGGCCACTGCGCGGAGAACTGGTGCACCGTCGGAAGGTGCGACTGGTCCTGGTCAAAGCCCCAGCTGCCAACCGACACGCGCAATGCCACGATCGCCAGCGCAGGCAGCGCCAGCGCAGCGACCGGCAGCAGGCACCACGCACGTGCGCGTGCGCCACTCACACCAGAAGCACCCGCTCAAGCACGGCCTGCACGCCGGGCACATAGAGCACGGCCCACGCGCCGGCCGCAAATCCGGCAATCCCGAACCGCACCAGCGGGTCCTCGATGAGCGCCGACAGCGGGCTGTCCGAGCGGCCCTCGGCCGCGCGCCGCCAGAACCGGTACACGACCAGAAGCACCAGCGGCGTCAGCAGCGCGAGTCCAAGCGCCCGCACGCCGAAGATGCCTCGCGCGTGGCTGCTCAGCGCGTACATGAGGTACATCAGGGTGGTCATCGTGGCCGACACGCCCATGAGCCAGTCGAGCTCCGCGGTGCCGCGGTACGGCGCTGACGTCGTCCACGCCGCGCCATCCCTGCCGGCGCTCACCATGTCGCACTGGCGCTTCATGAACCCGAGGTACAGCGTGAGGAAGAAGACGCACAGCAGCAGCCACACCGAGATCGCGATGCTGATGGCGATCGCGCCTCCCGCCGCGCGCAGGCAGAAGCCGACCGCAAGGCACGTCACGTCGAGGAACGCGATCCGCTTCAGCCCGAGGTTGTAGGCGACCTGCAGCGCCACGTAGACCGCCAATACGGCGATGGCCGCCTTGGACACCATCGCGGCGCACACCAGCGAACCCGCAACCATTGCGAGACCCACCGCCATCGCCTGCACCGATCCGATCGCCCCACTGGCCACAGGGCGCCTGCGCTTGACGGGGTGCAGCCGGTCGCTCCGCGCGTCGATCGCATCGTTGATCGCATAGAAGCCGCTGGCCGCGAGGCAGAACGCAGCGAACATCCACGCCACCCCCACAAGCAGGGACGAGGCAGGCGGCGCGCCCTCAACCCGCCCCTCGCCCGGCAGCCAGAAGATGATCGGCACAAGCACGAAGACGTTCTTCGTCCAGTCGCCCGGACGGATGAGCCTCAGCCACGCCGACATGGTGCAAGTATCGACCCCCCCCGCCCGCACCCTGCACAGAATGCCACTCGGAGCCTGACGTGCATACACTTTCCGACCCATGGTCGCCAACGCCACCGACACCTCTACCAAGCGCCCCCTGACGGTCCGCATCAAGCGCCAGGACACCCCGGACGGAACGCCCCGATGGGAGGAGTTCCGTGTCGAGGTCGCGGCAGACGCGAATGTCATCAGCGTGCTCCAGAGCATCGCGGCAACCCCCACGACCACCGAAGGCGCTCCGTCGACCCCGGTCTGCTACGACGCCGGATGCCTCGAGGAGGTCTGCGGGTCGTGCACCATGGTCATCAACGGCCGGGTGCGCCAGGCGTGCAGCGCGCTCGTCAGGCAGGTGGCGACGCCCGATGGCGCAATCTCGCTCGAGCCGATGTCGAAGTTCCCTGTGATCCGCGACCTCAGCGTCGACCGATCGCGCCTCTTCCACAATCTCGAGCGGGTGAAGGCCTGGGTCCCCATCGACAGCACGTTCCACCTCGGGGCAGGCCCCAAGGAGTCCCCCGAGTCGCAGGAGAAGCGGTACGTGATGAGCACCTGCATGAGCTGCGGATGCTGCCTCGAGGCATGCCCGCAGTTCACGCAAGAGGGCGATGCCGCGGCGTGGGACACTTCCTTCGTCGGTGCCCACGCGATCAACCAGGCGCGCCTCTTCAACGCCCATGCCACTGGAGCGACCCTCAAGAGCGAGCGCCTTGACGTGCTGATGGGTCAGGGCGGCGTCAGCGACTGCGGCAACGCGCAGAACTGCGTGAAGGTGTGCCCGAAGGAGATCCCGCTCACGGAGTCGATCGCCGAGATCGGCCGACAGGTCACCGTGCGCAGCATCTCCCGCTTCTTCGGCGGCAAGTGACCAGGCGCGCTACACGAGATCAGCTACGACCGTGTTCGCGAGCAGCAGGCCGCGGCGCGAGAGCCTGAGCCTCCCACCGCACCGCTCGAGCAGTCCGCCCGACTCGTGCCTCTCGATGGCACGCGCACGCGACGGTCCGCGCATGCCCACCTGCAGCATCCGCGACACCTCGTCCTCTGCGATCCCCTGGGCAAGCCGAAGCTCGAGCATGAATCGCTCCCCGACGCGGCCATCGGCATCCACCCGCTCGACATCCTGCACCGGCGCAAAGGGGCCCGTCGCGAGCCAGTCGCCCAGGCGCGGCACGTTCTTCCATCGCACGCCGGCTCCATGCGCCGAGCCCGAGGGCCCGAACGCCCACCAGTCGCCTCCGGTCCAGTAGATGAGGTTGTGGCGGCACGCCATGCCAGCGCGTGACCAGTTGGAGATCTCGTAGCGCTCGAATCCTGCGGCCGCAAGCGTGTCCAGCGCGTGCTCGTACATGCGCGCCTCGAGGTCCTCCTCGACGGGCGTGACGTCGCCACGGCGCATCCGTGCATGCAGCGGCGTGTTCGGCTCGTACACGAGGCCGTACGCGCTCACGTGGTCCGGCGCGAGCGCGAGCGCCGCATCGAGGTCGCGCATCCAGTCATCACTCGAACTGCCTGGGATCCCGAAGATGAGGTCAAGGTTGACCTGCGGCACGCCCGCAGCGCGCAGCATGGCGATCGCCTCAGGGACCCGCTCTGGCCGGTGCTTCCGCTCGAGGGCGTGCAGCAGGCGGGGCTCGAACGACTGGCATCCCATGCTCACGCGGCGCACTCCAGCGGATGCGAGGATGCCTGCGACCTCATCCGTCACCGTCTCGGGATTGGCCTCGACGGTGACTTCGGCATCCGGCGCCATCGGCAGCATGCTCCGCATCGACTTCAGCATGCGCTCAAGCAGCGGCGGCTCGAGCAGTGTCGGCGTGCCCCCGCCGAAGAACACCGTCTCGAGCGGCTCGCGGATGAAGCGGTCGGCCACCGCGCGCATCTCGGCCTCGAGCCGTTCGACGAACGCGCCCTGCCGCGACTCGGTGTCCACAAAGGAGTAGAAGTCGCAGTAGTGGCACTTGTGGGCGCAGAAGGGAACGTGGATGTAGGCGCCGCGCCAGCGTGTGCCCTCGGCCGGCGCCACCATCTCTGCAGACAGAGGCGCTGACGGAGCTGCACCAGCCGGGACTCCGCCGCGAAGGTCCGCTGCCGCCACCGGCTCCGGCACGGATGCCGCGCGTCCCTCGATTGTCGGCCTGATGGGCGACGCCATGGCGCAAGCGTAGGGCAGCGTGCGCGGCACGCCCGTAGCATCGCGCGGTCATGCCGACAGCACACCCCCGCCGCACGCCGCATACCGCCGTTGTTGGGCTCCAGTGGGGCGACGAGGGCAAGGGCAAGATCGTCGACGTGCTCACGGCCGACCATGACGTGATCGCGCGCTACAACGGCGGCGCGAACGCGGGCCACACCGTCGAGGTCGCCGGCGAGCGCTACGCGCTGCACCTGATCCCCTCGGGCATCCTGTATCCCGACAAGACCTGCGTGATCGGCAACGGCGTCGTCGTCGATCCCGAGAAGCTCCTTGAGGAGATGGATCGGCTGCGCTCGCGCGGCGTCGCGATCGGGGCGCGCAACCTGCTGATCAGCGACCGCGCGCACGTCGTGATGCCCTACCACAAGGAGCAGGATGCGGCGCTCGAGGAGTTCCTCGCCGACGTCGCCGAGGGCGAGCGCGGGTCGCTGGCCATCGGCACGACGCGCCGCGGCATCGGCCCCGCCTACGCGGACAAGATCAGCCGTTCCACCGCGATCCGCGTCGGGGACCTGCTCGATGACGCATACCTTCGCGACCGCCTGAGGGTGATCTGCCGGCTCCGCACTGCGGAGCTTGCCGCGCTTGGCGTGCGCACGAGCCCGCTCGACCCTGACGCGCTCGCGGACCGCTACGCGGCGCTCGGCGAGCAGCTCCGTCCGCACATCGTCGACAGCACCTACGCGCTGCACGATGCGCTGCATGCGGGCCGCAGGATCCTCTTCGAGGGCGCCAACGCGTGCCTTCTCGACATCGACCACGGCACCTACCCCTACGTCACGAGCTCGAACTGCTCGACGCTCGGCATCCCTGCGGGCACCGGGGTGCCAGGCGACCGCATCGGCCGGGTGCTCGGCATCATGAAGGCCTACAGCACCCGCGTGGGCGCCGGACCCTTCCCCACCGAGCTCAGCAACGCCATCGGCGAGCGCATCCGCGAGCGAGGGCGCGAGTTCGGCACCACCACAGGCCGCCCCCGCCGCTGCGGATGGCTCGACCTGGTCGCCGTCCGCTACTCGGCGATGGTCTGCGGCGCGACGGGCGTCGCGTGCACGCTCTTCGATGTGCTGACAGGCTTCGACGAGCTCCGCATCTGCACGAAGTACCGGCTCGCCGACGGCAGCGTCACCGAGCGATTCATCCCGGACGCCCACCGGCTCGAGCAGGCGACGGCGATGTACGAGACGCTTCCTGGCTGGACGGAGACGCTCCGCGAGGTCGATGACCGGCGCCAGCTTCCCGCCAACGCCGAGCGCTACCTCGCCTTCATCGAGGAGCAGCTCAACCTGCCCATCGACATGGTGAGCGTCGGGCCGGACCGCAAGCACACGCTTCAGGCAGTGTGACTGCCGCTGGCGCGCGCCGCGGCCGCGCGCCGGATCCCCTCCTCCCCGAGCGCCGAAGGCGGGTGCTCGGCGTCAGGGGCAGATGCCCGAGGTCGCAAAGTCGACACACGTCTGGTCCCATGCGATCTGGCAGCAGTTGGGGTCGATCTTGCACACGATCGAGCAGCACGCGAAGTTGTCGCAGAACGGCGTCTTGTGGGGCTTGAAGCAGCTGCCTGCGGCAGATGCGCCGCACTCGAAGGCCTCGCCACACTCGCACGACTTGACCGATGCGGCGATGCCGGCGCACTGGATGTCCCAGGTCACCTGGCAGCAGATGGGGTCCTGCGCGCACACCGACGAGCAGCACGAGCGGTTCTCGCAGGCCGGACCCTCGTGCGGCAGGCAGCAGTCCCCGCTGCCCTTGTCGCCGCACTGCGGACGCGGGCACGCATCGTTGGGTCCCCCGCAGAGCGCACGCGCCGAATTGGCGCACACGAAGTCCCATCGCGCCTCGCAGCAGATCGGGTCGGCCGCGCACACCTGCGCGCAGCAGGACGAGTCGTTGCACGAGGGGTTGTCGTGCGCCGTGCAGCAGTCGCCGGCGCACTCGTCGCCGCACTCGACGCCGCAGAGGTCGGGGCACAGCGTCCGGGCCTGACTCGCGCATGTGGCATCCCACGCGCCCTCGCAGCACACAGGGTCGGCGGCACAGACGACCGCGCAGCAGGACTCGTCCTCGCAGGCCAGTCCGAGGTGCGCATCGCAGCAGTTGCCGGTGGCGTTGCCGCACGATGGCACGTCGTCGGGGCACGCGGCCTGGGCCATCTCCACGCAGACATCGTCCCACGCCGTGTCGCAGCAGAAGACGTCCTGCTGGCAGACCGCGATGCAGCAGTCGCCCTGCGCGCACCCGCCGGTGGGCCGCGGCACGAAGCAGGATCCCGATGTGGTCACGCCGCAGCCCTTGGAGCAGCGCTCGAGCGCATACTCGACGCAGAACGCGTCCCACCCCGAGAGGCAGCAGAAGGGATCCTGCGCACACACCGTCGCGCAGCACGAGGGGTCGTCGCAGTAGGGCGTGTCATGCGCCAGCAGGCACGATCCGTTGCAGCCGTTTCCGCAGCCCGGCAGTCCGCAGCAGAGTCCGCGCGCAAGCGACGAGCACTCGATGTCCCACTCTATGACGCAGCAGCTTGGGTCCGCGCGGCACACGACCGCACAGCACGTCTTGTCGTCGCATCCGCCATTGGCATGAGGCTCGAAGCAGGACCCCGCGCACGGGCACCGCCAGGTCGCGAACGGCAAGCAGGTGGTGCGCGCAAGCGTCACGCACGCCTGGTCCCAGCGGTCATTGCAGCACGAGGGATCCTGCGCGCAGACGCCGTTGCAGCAGGCCACGTCAGCGCAGCCCGGTCCCGGACCGATGCCGAAGCAGTCGCCCTCGCCAGGGCAGGTGTTGGCGGTGATGCACACGACCTCCGCGATCGCGGCACAGCCCTCGTCCCACGCCACAAGGCAGCACGCGCGGTCGATGCTGCACACCGATGCGGAGCAGTCGCGGTTGGCGCAGCCCCTGCCGCCATGGGGGGCGAGGCAGTTGCCGAATCCGGAGCCCGTCGGAGGGAGGCTGCAGGAGCCGAGCCCGGCGGCAGCGGCGCTGAACGCCTGCTCGACGCAGATCGCATCCCACTGCACCGAGCAGCAGAAGGGATCGAGGATCTCGCACACCACCTCGCAGCATGCGCCTGAGCCGCTGTCATCGCACCCGGGCACGAAGCTGGGCACGAAGCAAGGACGGGTGCCCTCGCTGCCGCACGTGGAGGGTGCGGTGCCGCAGAGCGACTGCGCCATCTGGACGCACACCGAGTCCCATGCCTCGCTGCAGCAGAAGACGTCAACGTCGCAGACGGTCTCGCAGCAGACCCGGTCGGCGCAGGACGGAGTGAGGTGGGTCGTGGTGCACTCTCCCGCGAAGGCGGACCCGCAGCCCTCGCACTCCCGTGCGACAAGCTTCACGCAGATGGCGTCCCAGGCAATCGTGCAGCACTCGGGGCGCTCGCGGCACACCGCGTCGCAGCATCCGCCATCGTCGCAGCCTGGCGATGCGTGCGGAACAAGGCAGCTTCCGCTGCCCACCTGGCCGCACGCGGGGTTCTCCGCGCAGAAGACGCGGGCCGCGGCTACGCAGGATGCGTCCCACGTCGCCACGCAGCAGAACGGGTCGGAGAGGCACACCGAGTCGCAGCAGCTCAGCCGGTTGCAGCCGGGCGCCACGTGCTCGGTGAAGCAGTCCGCCGACGGTCCGCCTCCGCCGCACACGCAGCTGACGGTCGAGCAGAAGGTGATCGCCTCCGCGACGCAGGTCGTGTCCCACCGGCCCTCGCAGCAGAAGGGATCGAGTGCGCACACGGTCTTGCAGCACTCGGCGTCGCTGCAGAACGGAGTGTTGTGGGAGAGGCAGCAGCTCGCGGCCTGCGCGCTTCCGCAGGCGAGCTCCTGGCACACCAGCCCCGCAAAGTCGACGCACGACTGGTCCCACACGGTGGAGCAGCAGGCAGGATCAACCGCGCAGACGGCGTTGCAGCAGACGCCGTCGCTGCAGTACGGGATCGAGCGGGGAATGAAGCAGCTGCCTGCATCGGAGTCCCCGCAGGAGATGCACTGGCTGATTGCAAGGCTCACGCATCCCGCATCCCACCCGATGATGCAGCATGTCGGGTCGCGCTGGCACACCGCCTCGCAGCAGTCCGTGATCGAGCAGTAGGGCGAGCTCCCGTGCTCGGCGAAGCATCCGCCCGTGGCGGGCCCGCCGCAGCCGGTGGCGGTATCCGCGATCGCCACGCAGGAGGCGTCCCAGGACACGGAGCAGCACAGCGGGTTCGTGGCGCACACGAAGATGCACACGAGTTCGTCATTGCAGTAGGGCGTGCCGTGCGGCTTCAGGCACGAGCCTGCATCCGGCGAACCGCACGCAAGGTTTCCCGCATCGCAGTCGCGGTTGGGAAGCCCAGGCGTGTCCCACCCCACCTGCACATCGAGCTGGCCGGACTGGACTCCCCGGTCGTCGACGCACCTGAAGGCATGCAGCGGGAGCACGTCATCGCCGTTCGCGTCCGTGACAGGGCCATTGCCGTACACGAACTCACGGCCGTAGAGGCATCCGAACGTCTGCTCGTTAGGCACGCTCGGCGTGACGCGCGCGAGGGAGAAGACGTCGAGCACGACATCCCACGGCGGAAGCTGTCCCTGGCCATTGACGGGAGGAAAGCCAGGGAAGTACCTCGCATCCCACTCGCAGTTGTTGTTGCGGTCCACGCGCTGGTTGATTGCGGGCACCTGCACGGGCGACGTGTAGGGGGACTCGCTCGGGCGCCGGTACACGAGCGCCACGTTGATGTCGAGGTCACGGAACCCTGCGAAGGTCAGCCCCACCGTCGTCTGGGTCCGCACCGCTCCGGGAGGCACCGGCAACGCGTAGGTCGGGTCGGTCAGCAGCGCGAGCCCGGCGCTCTGGCCGGCGGCAGCAAACTCCACTCCCTGCAACGGCACGACGGCCCGGATCACCCCCTGAGATGAGGCCACCTGCCCGTCCTTCGACAGGAAGAGAAGGTAGTAGCCCTCTCCGAATGTCTTGTTCCAGAGGTAGTCGGCAGGAAGGTTCGGGACGCGGAACTCGGCGTAGCGCTGCTGCGACGGGATCGTTGCATCGCTGACGCCGATGCGCATCTCCGAGATCGTGAAGTTGGGCACCCTGCCCTTGCCGCCCTGGCCGATGAACCCGGTGCTGGAGAACTGCAGCAGCCGCAGCAGCGTCTTGCGGTCCTCGACATCGAGCGCCCCACTGCGGTTGAGATCCGCGCACACGAGGTACTCGCCGTTCGCGACCGCCGCGTCGTAGATCTGCACGTCGACGGCATTGATCAGGTTGTCGCCGTTGAGGTCCCCCGCGAACGCAAACCCGCACAGGACATCGGCCGCGCGCGCGGGCAGCACGGCCGACAGCGCCACCGCCAGCACCGCCATGGCAACCGCAAGTGACCGGCGCGGGCCGCGCGGGTGCGCCGTCTGCACAACGCCAAGGCAAGAGGATGTTGGGTCATGACGCATCACGACAAGGCGCCGGAGGTTGATTCGCGGGCGGGCGTCCCGTGAGTGGAGTCTAGGTTCCCGGCAGGACGATCCAACCGCGAATCGCACGGGTTGGCCGATTGGGTTGCAGGCACCGCGCCAAAGTTGCGCTCGCGTGCCGCGAACTCAGCGATCGCGGAGTCCAGCTCAGCGGGGCCGAAATCAGGCCAGAGCACATCCGTGAACATCAGCTCGGCATAGCTGAGCTGCCAGAGCAGGTAGTTCGAGAGCCGCATCTGGCCCGCGGTGCGGATCAGCAGGTCCGGCTCGGGCAGCGACGCGGTATCGAGCTCCGCTCCAATCATCCTCTCGTCGATGTCAGCGGCGCTGATCGCCCCTGCCGCTGCCCGCTCGGCAAGCCGCCGAGCAGCGTCGGCAATCTCAGCACGCGAGCCGTAGTTGAGCGCAAGCACCAGCGCGATGCCTGTGCATTGGGCAGTTGCCGCCTCGGTGGCGTCGAGCTGCTCGAGTACGCGAGCCGGAAGCCCGTCGCGGCGGCCGATGCGCCGGAAGCGGACATTGCTGCGCACAAGCGCGTCGCGCTCCTCGATGAGCTTCGCATGCGCAAGCGACATCAGCGCATCGACCTCGTCCGCCGGACGACGCCAGTTCTCGCTGCTGAAGGAGTACAGCGTGAGCGCCTCGATGCCGCGGCGCGCAGCATGCTCGAGGATGGGCTTGACGCATCGCGCACCAGCCTGGTGCCCTGCCGCGCGCGGAAGCCCCCGCGACTTCGCCCACCGCCCATTGCCATCCATGATGATGGCGACGTGCCTGGGAACTCTTGCGGCTGCAGCATCAGTCATGGCACCCTCTGCATCATGAGGATCTCGGCCTGGTCGCCCGGGCGGTTCACGCGGCTGCGGTCCACGACCATCACCCAGCGCGTGTCCTCGATCACGTTCTTGGGGTCGGTGGCGTCCCACTTGCCGCTGCCGGCGTTCTGCGCCACGCTGCGGATCTTGACGTACACGGTGAAGACGTCGCTGCGCGTCGTCACCAGGTTCGCGACGCCCTTCAGGAGCAGGTTCTTCTCGAACTGGTCGCCTGCGGTGCGCGGAAGCTCAAGCCGCAGGGGCTCGTCGGGACCCGGCGTGAATGGCTGCGGCCTCTGCACGGTAATCGGGATGCGGTCCGTTGACATGCGGGCGGCCAGTCCCACATTGGTGCCGCCACCACCCGTGCCCGGCGCCGTGTAGCCGAAGCCGGCCGCCGCAAAGGGCGTCGGCTGCGGCACTGTTCCGCCGTGTCCAGATGGAGTCGGTGGCGGGGCCGGTCCCTCGTCCCCTCGGAACGGATCGGTGCCCGCGAAGTCAACGCTCCACGAACGGTTCCACGACCAGTTGGTCGTCTGCGCCACGGTGGAGTTGGGCTCCAGCGGGATGCCTGCCGGCGGCGGATCTTGCGGACCCCACCCAACATGCCTCGACATCAGCGCAAGCTCGCCCACCGAGGCGATACCGCGCTCTCGGCGCATGCCTGGGTGGAACGGTGCAAGGTCGAGCTGCTGCGCAGACGCGTTGGCGGCCGTGAAGCCCGCCGGCACAAAGCCACGGTCGACGTATGCGGGACCGGGGTAGGTGAGCGTCTGGTCGCGGTAGTTGACGATCGTCTCGGGCAGACGGGTGCGCGGCAGCGGAAACAGTCCGGAGTCGGGCGTGATGCCCACCTGCGGGTTCACGCCGACCTGCAGGTTCGGCATCGCGGTGCCCAGCGCGTCGTCGTTGAGCGACAGCGTCGTCATGTTGGGCAGCGCGCGAAGCACCTCGACGGGCGCCGTATTGATGTTGATGAGGCCCGGCGTCGCCTCGCCGCGGAATCCGCGCGCGAGCCGCGGGCTTCGCTCCTCGGCGAGCACGGCCTGCCTCAGGCGCTCCTCCGCGTTCGCGCCGGCCAGCACTTCCATGCTCCAGCCGGTGTCTGGACGCGCGCCGCCGCCATCGATCGTGAGGCAGTCGAGGATCGACGCCCCCGCGGGAAGCGCGGGCACGTACGCCTGCTGGAAGCGCGCATTGGGCGACCCATCAGGCAAGTTGCCGAGCGCGAGCCCCTGGTTTGGAGTCCATCGGCGAGGCTCGAGGGTGAATCGGCCCATCGCCTGCACCGGCATGTCGGGGAACACCACCTGCTGTCCCGCCTGCGGCGAATTGAAGTCAACAGCCGGCGCGCCCGCCATCAGCTCGCCAAATGTGGCAATCGTGCGAGGCTCGTTGCCGAGCACGGTGTTGGCCTCAAGCACCGGGCCGTGCACCGGCACGTCGAAGATCTCCGCCACCTGCTCGAAGTTGCCGTCCCGGTGCGTCATCCGCCAGGGGTGCCTGTACGCCTGATGGACGAACCTCGACGCGCCCGTGTCGCCGAGGATCTCGCTCGGCGCAAGGTTGGAGCCCACCACACCGGGCCAGTTGCCGATCACGTTGTAGCCCGGAGTCGCCTCCGCGGAGGAGAGCAGCCTGAAGTCGGGGTAGATGCGCAGCCGGCGATTGAGGTCATCACCTGCCACCGCCACCGTGCGGAGCGGGAAGTTGGTGGGCTTGCCGATGATCGAGTAGCCGAAGGGTCCCGTGTACGCAGGCCGAACCATCCAGAGGTTCCCCGTGGGATTCACGGGGTCGAACGGCGCGCCGTCGGGGCTCGTGTTCTCGATCGCCACGTCGCCCTGGATGCCGAAGGTGCGGGCGCCCCCGATGACCATGTGCGGGTTGGCGGGCGTGCTGCCCTGGGGCGATGCCTGCACCACCTCGTCCTGGGCGGCGATCACGAAGCGCGGCGACCGCTCGTCGGCGGTGATCGCGCCGTCGCGGTTGACGTCCCACGACCACGCGCGGGACACGCGCGCCCACGTGCTGTACCAGAGTCCCCTCTGGCCAACCAGCAACGCGTCATACGTGTTGCGGTCTGGCGGGTTGTCGGGCGAGTAGACGGCATTGACCTGAGGCGGCACGTAGCGCGGATCGGTCGCGATGCGCTCGAGGATGTCGTTCCATGCGTTGCCGCCAGCACTGCCTCCACCGCCGCCCGCGAGCGGGCTTGTCTCGTTCGGGTCGTACGCATTGCGCAGACGGTCCACCACCACCTCGATCGGCGACGGCGGAGTGCCCGGCGGCGGCGGAAGGTTCGGGTCGGGTCCGACCCAGCTCACCTTGCGGCGAAGCTCGATGGTCTGGTCGTCCACGCCGAGTCCCTGGAACAGGTTGCGGTAGTACAGCTCATCCGTGGTCCAGTTGCCGCCGGCGTCATCGCTGGCGTTGAAGATGAGCGTGTCCGCGAGCACCGTGTTGGGGTCCTCGAACAGGTCCGAGCCGATCTGGCCGCCCGCCCCAACCGGGAAGATGCTGATGCCCTGCGCGCCGAGCTCCGACTGGGCCGCGGCAAGCTCCGTGCGCATGTTCGATGGCCAGTTCTGGCCAACCGCAGGGTTCCCCGAGGGATCCGCACCCGTAGGACTGAACCAGTCATGGGTCAGGTCGAGGAACCCCATCATCTTCGCACGGAAGTTGGGGTCACCGCCAAGCTCCTTCGGGCACGCGAAGACAATTGCCGAGCGCGGCGACTCCTCAGTCGCGGGCCCCAGGATCGGGTCGATGCCGTAGCCCCAGCCCGAGTTGGGCGGTCGCGAGAAGTTGAAGGTCTGGCCGAACGCGCGCAGCGTGAAGTTGCGCAGGTTGACGGGCTGGTTGTACGGATTGACGATCTGCACCACAAGCACCGGCGCAGGAGGGAGGGCCGCCGGATCGTCACGGTCGTAGTTGATGAAGTACTCGCCGCCGCCGATGAACGGCACCGGCATGCGGTTCGCGCCGGGGCAGGTGTCGCCGGGCCAGAGCTGGCCCTCGTTCTGCAGCAGGTTGCAGACCGTGTCCGACACCCGGCTCCGCGGGTACACGAACGCGAAGAACGCCTGTGCGATGAAGGGCTGCGGCTCCTGCCCGATGAAGACCATCGGATCGCTGGGCGCACCGGGGCTCACGGCCTGTAGGCCCAGCGCTGGCGGCAGCGGCTGGTCACGCTCCACGATGCCCGAGAGGACGGGACGGTCGCGTGCCGCGAGGATGTTCGTGGCCCAGCTCGCCGCAAGGCGCTGCGCCCACACCTCGGCATTCGGGTTGCCCACGTTGGTCGCCCGGTCGTAGCCGGCAAAGACCGTGTACACCGGCTGCGCGCCGCCGATCACCGACTGCCCGCGTCGGTCGATGAATGACATCTGCAGGATGTTCGTGAGCCGGTTCAGCCAGCTGTAGGTGCTCTCGAAGAGCAGCCTGCCGTACTCGCCGGCGTTCGCATCGGCGGAGGTCGGATAGGGCTCGTTGAGGTCGAGCTTGCGGTTCCAGTCGAGGTATGCCTGTCGCGCGACAGTCTCATCACGCGCGGTGCCCGGCACGCCATCGCCATCCGCGTCGCCATCGGGATACTGCGCCACAAGGTCAGGTCCCGGCGCGAAACCCATGCGCGGCAGGAACACAGGCTGCGGGCCCGCCGGCCCGTAGGAGGGCTCGCGCAGCACCGGTGCAAGTCCCCACGGCAGGTACGGAGTGCGCCGCGCGACGGAGCGCAGCTCAGGCTGGCCGATGCCGCGCACCGGCGGCAGCGTCCACATCCACGGTGGCATCATGTCGTTGCGCGCGCCGTTGACGGTCGTGATCTTGCGCCGGTTGTCGTGCAGCAGCTGGTCGTTGGTGAGCGAGTCGAAGTACTCGCTGGTCTCCTCGCGCTCGGGGCTGGAGCGGAGGAAGCGAAGGGTGTTCGAGTCGAGTGCGCGCTCGAGCCGCGACAGCAGCGCGGGGTCGTTCGACCCGTGGCGCGCGCGAAGCTCGTACTCGTCGGCGATGCCGAAAGGCGTCAGCTGCGGCGTGCGCTCGCGGTACGCGGGCGCCGCATCGCCGTACGCGATGTGGATCCGGCCCTGGTTGTCGATGTAGTCACCCACACGGCCACCGTCGGCCATCGCCTTGAAGTAGCGCGCGCGCTCGAACGGCAGCGCCATGCTCAGCCGGAAGGGCGACTCGTCGACGGTCGGCACGGGCTGCGCGGTTCCGTTCTGCAGCTCGCGCAGCACGCCAGTCTCGCGCAGGAACGTGGGGTCTGCCGCGCTTCCCGTGGCGACGCCCGTGTTCCCGTTCACCCCCCACTTGGCGAGGTCGAACTGCACCGACGTGTCGGGGTACGGGGCGCCGTTGACCGCGGTTCCCGGGGGCGGGATCGGGCTCGTGGCAAGTTGCCCCGACTGCTGGTTGAGCGGAGTGTTGAGGAATCCGACGGGCACGTCGGCACGCACGGGATTGTTGGTGTCGAGCCGCGTGACGAGCGCCACATCCGCGGGCGTGGAACCGACCGTGTTGGCCCGGTCAAAGCGACTCGCGACATTCACGTTGAGCAGGCCCGTGTTGTCGACCACGCTCACCGCCACCACATGCTTGATGCTGCGGTCGACGGATGCCGGCGCCACGAACCAGAAGCTGTCGGTGAAGCCGTCGCCGTCGGCGTCAGCGAGCGTGCGCGTGATCACGTTGCGCGGGGAGTCGCAGATGAACTCGTCGCTCGCCGGACCAAACCACTTGAGCTGCAGGAAGTTCGGCATCACGAACTGGGGCTGCTGCATCGCCGACCAGTGGTTGGGCGAGAACCAACCGCCGGGAACCCCCGCGAACCCGCCAGTGCTGCTGCACTGGAACGGCGCGAGCGGCGGCTGCACTGCGTTGCCGAAGGCAAGCAGCCTGAACCAGTACGCCGCGCACTCGGGCGTCATCGCCGCGACGGGAACGCTCAGCTTGCCAGTATCGATGCCTGTTGCCTGGATCCACCGAAGCGCAGGCGGCGCATCCGCGAGCCACTGCTCGTAGGGAACGTCGAGGCCCCAGCGGTTGAGGTTCGCGCCCACCGCCGGGGGCACGTCGCTGTAGGGCACGTTCGGGAAGAACGCCGCGGGCTGCATCGTCGGCGGCGCCGCGATGAGCGAGCCCGACCCAAGGTCGCTGATGTCGATGCACACACGCCAGCCGTTCTCTGCCGTCGGAATCCACGAGAGGTGCGGCCAGTGCGTGAAGAACTCGCGCGGCACGCCATTGGGTGCCGTGCCCAGCGTGACGCGGGCGGGCTCCGTGCTTCTCAGCCAGCGCGCGTCGCCGAAACCCGGATTCCCGACCGGATTCCCGTCGAGCGCGATCTGCGTGCCTCCGACCGGCGGCGGCCATGGGAAGAACGGCCCGTACCCAACCCCGGGCCCGTACACGTCGGGCCAGTTGGTCCATGGGAACACCGTGAACGACGCGAAGTTGTAGCCGTCCACCACGCCATCGCCGCCCGGCAGCGCGCCAGCGGTGCGGTTATCCATGGAGTCGAGGAAGTCAACGCCGTAGCGGACTGCGGTGGGCAGCGGATCGCGGCGCGGCACGGAGGAGCGCGCAATCGCAGGATCGCCCGGCGTCCACCCGTCCGGCATGCCTGTCGCCGGCAGCACGGTCACGGGACGCACGAAGAGCGACTGCGCCACCTGATCCGCCACCTGGCTGAGGATCGGGCTCTTTCGCTGATCGACCGCGCGCGCCTGCTGGTGCGCGCCTGCCGCCACGCGCGACGCCTGCGTGCGGCTGACGAATGCAGTCGCGACGACCGCAAGCAGCACGAGGATGGCGGTCACAAGCACGATGGTGTTGCCGCGGCGCGCCCGCGCAGATACCGCAGCACGACGACCGGCCGAACGACGCATAGCGCGGCTCATCGCAGCACCCCTTGCCCATTGGCCTGCGCAGCGGGCGCACGGATGCCACGTCGAGGGAGATCCACCACGAACTGGTATGGACGGCCCTCCACCAGCTTGCCTCCCGCATCGTGGATGCGCATCGTGAAACGGAGCGCGCTCGGCCAAGGCGTGAAGTCATCGCGAAGCACCGTGTTGGTGGTCGTGAATCCGGTGTTGTCTGTCACGGTCACGGTCTCCGTGGGATGCTCGTTGTTGAAGCCGAAGACTGCGGTGTACACGTAGACCGGCACTCCACCGCCGTATGGCCGGGTCCAGGGTCCGTTGCTCGACGCTGCGCCGCCAGCATTTACCGGCGGACCCTCGATGCGTGAGGGAAGCGCCCCATCGATCGGCTCGTAGTGGACGGGTGCGGACTGCTGGAACATGACCATCTCGTAGGGCGTCTGCGCGTTGCGCCAGAACCAGGTGCGCGGCCACTGCACGCTCACGACCTCGCGCGGCACGTTGGGAATCCTCTTGGATCCCGGCGCCTCGCCGATCCCGTAGTCGCCGAAGCCGAACCATGCGCTCGGCACTCCATTGATGAACCAGTCGGGCAGGTACGGCAGCACAGGCACGGCACCGTTCCACGTGGTGGGCCGGATGACCACTGCGCTTGGGTTCGCCTGCTCGTATCCAAGCTGCCGCAC
>CAZKTN010000038.1:0-17566 GCA_964555705.1 uncultured Isosphaeraceae bacterium
GCGAGGAGAAATGCGAGCGCGCTGCGCGCGCACGCGGTCAGCCCGGTCGCAGCCACGGAAGCCGCGACGCGGCATGCGAGCGCTGCGACTGCGCGGTTCGCGTGTCCGCCCATTCTCATCGGACCGGCAATCCCTTCGATGCCCACGCGCGGCGGATCGACTCGAGATCGGTGACCTCGGTGACAGTGCCGTCGGGCTCGGTACGACGCTTGCGCCAGCCCTGCGCATCATGCGAGAGCACCTCGGGGTCCTCGTCGACTCCAGGTCGCGTGACCGCGAGCCACGACCCGTCGCCCGAGCGCGTCCAGCTCTCGACGCGCTGTGGCATGCGCGACGTGCGCGCATCGAAGCAGTAGTAGGAGATGTCTCCGGCGGGCGCCGCTCCGTCGGGAACCAGCCGACCGAGCACGAGCTGCTCCGCCTGAGAGAGGTAGAGCCCTTCGGGAACCGTCCATCGCCGCTCGTTGCGGGTGCGCTGGTCCGCATCGGAGTCCACCACGATGAGCTTCGGCTTGGGATTGCCCACGTCCTGCGCGGTGCGCAGCCCCATCTGGCCATAGGTGCGCTCCGGTCCGCCACCTCGCTCGGTGACGCGCACGGTCCAGGCCTCCGAGCCCCTGTCCCACGACACCCAGAATCGCGCGTCGGTGTCCGCCACGCGCTTGAGTGCAGCGTCGATCACGGTACGCCCGCGCACGGTCACCAGCATGCCAGTCGGTTCGCCCTTCGATCCGCGCTTCTCGTCGCGCTGCACATCAGCAGAGGACGATGCGTCCTCGAGGTGTCCTGGTGATGCCTGCACCTCGTAGTACCCGACCTCGGTCATCGCACCCGATGCATCGGGACGTGTCGTGCGGTAGAGCCTCCATGAGCCGTCGGCCGCGGCCCTCATGCGATCGGGCGTGATCGCCGCGAGCATGCGCGCGCCCGCCTCGACGCGCGCGTTCCGCGATGCCGCAATCTGCCGCAGGTCCTCGAACCCGATCGTCGCGAAGCACTGCTCAAGAAGCGGATCCGCTGTGGGGAAGTCGATGCCCGACGAGATCACCGATGCCACGATGAAGTCGAACTCGCCGAGCTGGATGACAAGCCATCCCTGGATAGCCGTCACGCCATCGCCGAGGTCGGTTGACGTGTACAGGATGCGTGCGGGCTGTCCACCGATCGTGCGCGGCTCGTTGCGCAGGATCGTGAATGTCTGGCCTTTCTCCCGAGCCGTATCGAGGTACTGCTCGACCTGAAGCTCCGGCGTCGGCTTGGGAAGGCTCGACACCAGCGGCTGCATCTGGAACCGGAAACGGGGGGGGTCTTTCCCGTCATCGATGCCGTACACGGGGAGGCCGCCACCCGTGATCTTGGTCACCCGAGCACCCCGCGGAATGCGCAAGGTGACCCCAAGGCTCTCGAGCCGGGTGGGGGACGCATCAAGCCCATCCGCGGGTGCCGATACGGAAGGCTTTGCGGATCCTGAACTTGAGCTCTGTGTGGTGGCGGGCATCGAACCGGCCCGTGCAGGAGTTGTGGATGAACTGGCCGATTGCGAATTGTTTCGATTTTCCCTGGCAGTCGCAGATCCGCTTTTCTGCGCTCTGGAACCAGTATTATTGGCACCTTTGGATGCGGAGGAGCCAGTGGGCGCCCCTTGGATAGGTTGGGGATTCATCGCCGCCGCCTGCAGAGGCAGGGAGAGCATCCACGTGATGGTCGCCGCGGTCAGCGCCACGCTACAAAAGCGAGTTCTAGGACCTTCTAGCGCGCCCCTCCTGACCGCTCTTGAGGTCTCCGGGGGCGAAACCTGATTTTCGGCGTGGCCGAAGTTCCGGCTTGCGTCCCCCGAACCGCCATCAGATTTAGAAGTGGGCGGCATCCGTCTGCTCCACAGGTGCCGGTGGCGGTCGGAGTGGCTCACGGGTCGGGGATGCTAACCGGGTCCCAACGGACTACGAACCCCAACCCTTGACAGGATCGGGCATTTCACTAATCTAGTCCGTTCTGCCCCGTACCCACCGGTCGCGTCCTGCAGCCGATGGAGTCCGGGGCACGTTTGTCGCTGGCGCGTGCCGCGCAAACGGGATGCATGCGCATCCGCGACAGCTGGCGCAGGACACAGGCTCAAGCCACAAGGCTCAAGCGAGGACGCTCGTTCATGAACGGCAGGATCCGCATCCGCATGGAGGCCTACGACCACCAGGTGCTCGACGCGAGCGCCAAGGAGATCGTGGAGCAGGCGAAGATCAGCGGGGCCCGTGTGGCCGGCCCCGTTCCGCTGCCGACCCGGCGCGAGACCTACACCGTCAACCGCTCGCCGTTCATTGACAAGAAGAGCCGCGAGCAGTTCGAGATCCGCACCCACAAGCGCATCATCGACATCACCGAGCCCAACTCGAAGACCGTCGATGCGCTGAACCGCCTCGTGGTCCCCGCGGGCGTGTTCGTCAAGATCAAGGCCTGAACAAGAGCAAGAGCGAGAGAACCCAGCCATGCCCGCTGCAATCATCGGCCGCAAGATCGGAATGACCCGCCACTACACGGCGGACGGCGTGCACATCCCCGTCACGGTGATCGAGGCCGGGCCGTGCGCAGTGACCCAGGTCAAGACCGTCGGGAACGACGGCTACAGCGCTGTGCAGCTCGCCTTCGGCGAGATCAAGCCGCGCCGCAGCACGATGCCCCAGATCGGCCACGACGCGAAGGCCGGCGTCTCGCCGCGCCACATGCACCGCGAGATGCGCTGCGACAGCGACGACGAGGCCACGGGCTTCGAGCTCGGCTCGACCGTCGACGTGAAGTCCTTCGAGGGCGTGAAGTACGTCGACGTCGTCGGCACCAGCAAGGGCAAGGGCTTCGCTGGCCAGATGAAGCGCCACAACTTCAAGGGCATGTGCGCGACGCACGGCACCGAGCGCAAGCACCGCACCGGCGGCTCCATCGGCAGCCACGGCACGGACCGCGGTCACGGCGCGAAGATCAAGAAGGGCAAGCGGATGGCCGGTCAGATGGGCAACGAGCGCGTCACTGTGCGCAGCCTCGATGTCGTCGCGATCGATCCTGAGAGGAACCTGCTGGTGGTCAAGGGCGCGGTGCCCGGGCCCAACAACGGATACCTGATGGTGCGAGCTGCGAGTCGGCTCTACAAGCGAAAGGCCAAGAAGCTCTCGTGAGAACGGCGCTGCCCCTGATGGGGCGGCACCGGGTCGCGCAGGCCCATTGCGGAACCGCGCGACCGCCACAAGACCTAACTGACAGATCCGAGTCGAACCCTGCGCACCGCCTGATGTGAGTGGCGATGCGAGGGGGAGGCGAGACAGGTGCCCGAAGGCACTTGAGCGGCAGAAGCCGCTGGAGGACATGAACCCATGATCGAAGTACCCGTCTATTCCAAGGCAGGCAAGCAGGTCGGCACGATGACTGTCGATCCCGCAACTCTCGGCGGCCCCGAGGTGCGGTACTCGCTGCTCAAGCAGGCATACGTCATCACCCACGGCAACCAGCGCCAGGGCTCGGCTCGCACCAAGAGCCGCGGCTCCGTCGAGGGCTCGACCCGAAAGCTCTACAAGCAGAAGGGCACGGGCAACGCGCGCGTCGGCGCGTCCCGCGTCCCCAACCGCAAGGGCGGCGGTGTGGCCTTCTCGAAGACGCGCACCCGCGAGGACTTCCGCACGCAGCTCACCAAGAAGATGCGCCGGCTCGCGAACCGCAACGCGCTTCTCGCGAAGCTCGTCGACAACGAGGTCAAGTGCATCGATGCGCTTGACTTCGCGTCGCCCAAGACGGCGGAGTTCGCCAAGATCATGGGCGCGCTCGGCATCGACCGCTCCTGCCTGGTCGTGACCGCAGGCGGCAACGAGAACGCCCGCCTCTCGGCGCGCAACATCGACGGCGTGGGCACGACCCGCGTCGAGCAGCTCAGCGCCTTCGACCTGCTCAACCACCGCTACGTGCTCGTCGACAAGGGCTCGCTGCAGTCCTTCATCGACGGCACCTGCTTCGCCGCCGGCGAGGAGGCCAACTGATGAACGCGACCACCGTCATCCGCACGCCTGTCGTGACCGAGAAGGCCACGCACGGCAACGAGGTCAACCGCTACTCGTTCGAGGTCGACCGCCGCGCGACCAAGACCGACATCAAGCGCGCGATCGAGGAGCTCTACAAGGTGCGCGTCATCGGCGTGAACACGATGGTGCGCAAGGCTGCCGCGCGCCGCTACCGCTACGGCCTGGTCGCTGGCGCGATCACGAAGCGGGCCATCGTGCGAATCCACAAGGACGACAAGATCGAGCTGCTCTGATCCAGAGGCAGCGAAAGGAACACCTATGCCGATCCGCGTCTACAAGAGGGTGACCAACGGGCGTCGCAACGCCTCGGTCAACATGCACGCAGAGGTCACCAAGACCTCGCCCGAGAAGAGCCTGCTCCGCCCGCTCCACAAGACCGGCGGCCGCAACTGCCAGGGCAAGCTCACCGTCATCCAGCAGGGCGGCGGCCACAAGCGCCGCTACCGCCTCATCGACTGGACCCGCCGCAAGGACGACATGCCCGCCACCGTCGTGGGCATCGAGTACGACCCCAACCGCTCCTGCCACATCGCGCTCGTGAAGTACGAGGATGGCACGGTGCGCTACATGCTCTCCCCCAAGGGCCTTGTGGTGGGCAGCACGGTCATCAGCAGCAGCTCGCAGATCGACCCGCGTCCGGGCAACTGCATGCCGATCCGCCACATCCCGACCGGCCTCGAGCTCCACAACGTCGAGCTCGTGCCCGGCAAGGGTGGCCAGATCGTGCGCTCGGCGGGCATGGCCGCGCGCCTGACCAACAAGGAAGGCCGCTGGGCGACCATCGTGCTTCCCTCGGGCGAGATCCGCCAGGTGTCGCTCGACTGCCGCGCCACGATCGGTGCGGTGGGCAACGCGGACCACGCGCTCGTGAAGCTCGGCAAGGCCGGACGCGCGCGCTGGCTCGGCCGCCGTCCGCGCACCCGCGGCATGGCGATGAGCCACCACCAGCACCCGCACGGCGGCGGTGAGGGCCGCTCGAAGGGCGGCCAGACGCCGTCGAACGCAAGCAACACCCAGGCGAAGGGCGGCCGCACGCGCGGTCGCGGCAAGGCGAGCGACAAGCGGATCCTGCGCCGGCGCTTCAGCCGCCGCTACGGCCAGCTGGTGCTCTGAGCCTGATCCGCACGAGAACACAAGGAACACACGATGTCCAGATCACTCAAGAAGGGCCCCTTCGTCGACGAGAAGCTCTACCGCAAGGTGGAGAAGTCGCAGTCGTCCGCCCGGCGCATGCCGATCAAGACGTGGAAGCGCGCATGCACCGTGGTGCCGGAGTTCGTCGGCACGACGTTCCAGGTGCACAACGGCCGCGGCTTCACCGAGGTCTTCGTCACCGAGGACATGGTCGGCCACAAGCTCGGCGAGTTCGCGCCCACGCGCCTGTTCAAGGGCCACACCAACAAGAAGGAAGGCATCGACGGCGGCACCAAGTCCTGAGCCGCCACCTGATGACCACTGCACCGGAGAAGCCATGAGCTACACCGCAAGCCACAAGTTCTGCCGCATCGCGCCGCGCAAGGCCCGTCTCGTGATCGACATGATCCGGGGCAAGGACATCGCCACCGCGCTCGCGACGCTCGACTTCAGCCCGCGCCGCGGCGCCAGCTTCGTGCGCGCCGTCCTCAAGAGCGCCATCGCCAACGCCCAGGAGCGCGACGCCGACGTGGCGCGCCTCGAGGTCGTGTCGACGACCGTCGACGAGGGGCCCACCATCAAGCGGTTCCAGCCAAAGGACCGCGGCCGCTCTCACCCGATCATGAAGCGCACGAGCCACATCAGCGTGACCGTGGGCGAGCGAGACTGAACAGGAGCCACCCATGGGACAGAAGGTCCAGCCATTCGGATTCCGCGTCGGCGTCACTGAGGCTCACAAGAGCCGATGGTTCGCGCCCAAGGCGCTCTTCGGCGAGCTGCTCGTCGAGGACTACCGCATCCGCGCGTACCTCGACAAGCGCCTCAACCGCACGCCGCCCTACGCCGCAGTCAGCGACATCCACATCGAGCGCACCCGCGAGGAGCTCACTGTGGTCATCAAGACCGCGCGCCCCGGCCAGGTGCTCGGCATCAAGGGCTCCGGCAAGGAGCAGCTCGTCAACGAGCTCCAGGGACTGACGGGCCGCAAGGTCGTCATCAACGTCGTCGAGGTCCGCAACCCCGAGATCGACGCGCGCCTCATCGCCGAGACGATCGGCGAGCAGCTCAAGAAGCGCGCGAACTTCCGCCGCCTCGTGAAGCAGCGCTGCGAGAGCGCGATGCAGAACGGCGCCAAGGGCGTGCGCATCCTCATCTCCGGCCGCCTTGGCGGCGCCGAGATGAGCCGCGCGCTCGACACCCGGCTGGGCTCGATCCCGCTGTCCACGCTCCAGGCGAACGTCGACTACGCAGTGGCCCACTCGATCACCACCTACGGCGCCCTGGGCATCAAGGTGTGGGTCTTCAAGGGCGTCTACAAGGCAGGCGAGCAGGAGGAGTACGTGTCCTCCGCAGCAGGCGGGCGCGCTCGTGCGCGCGGCCGACGCTGACGCGCCCAACCGTTCATCACCCCAAGACACGACACAGAGCACCTGACCTGAGGAACCGGCAATGAGCCTGATGCCCAAGCGAGTCAAGTACCGAAAGCAGCAGCGCGGCAAGATGAAGGGCAACGCCACGCGCGGCAACTACGTCGCCTACGGCGACTACGGCCTGCAGGCGCTCGAGACCGTCTGGCTGAGCGGCCGCCAGATCGAGGCGGGCCGCATCGCGGCGCAGCACTTCCTGCGCCGCGCCGGCAAGCTGTACATCCGCGTCTTCCCCGACAAGCCCATCAGCAAGAAGCCGCTCGAGACGCGAATGGGCACCGGAAAGGCCGATGTCGACTTCTGGGCCGCGCGCGTGAAGCCCGGCACCATGCTCTTCGAGATCGCAGGCGTCGGCGAGGATGTCGCCAAGCAGGCGCTCGCACGCATCGCATACAAGATGCCCGTCCGGTGCCGCCTCGTCGGCCGGCGCGTGGCAGTCTGACCCGACGAAGGAAGGAACGCACCATGGACATGCGAGAGATCAAGAGGCTCAGTGACGAGGAGATCGCGATGGAGGCCACCCGCCTTCGCCGCAAGATCTTCGACCTCCGCACGCAGTCGGTCACCGACAAGGTCGTCGACTCGTCGCAGTTCCCCAAGACCCGCAAGGACCTCGCCAGGCTGATGACGGAGGCCTCGAGCCGCCGCATCGCCAAGGCGCCATCAGCCAGGAGCAACGCGTGAGCCGCAAGCAACCAGTCGCCATTCCCGAGAAGAGCCCCCGCCGCACGGGCATCGTGCAGAGCGCGGCGTGCGACCGCACCCGCAAGGTCGTGATCGGCTACTCGGTCCGCCACCCGCGCTACGGCAAGTTCGTGCGCAGGCGAACCGTGCTGCACGTGCACGACGAGCGCAACGAGTCGCGCCTGGGCGACCGTGTCGAGGTGGCGGAGTGCCGCCCCATCTCCAAGACCAAGAGCTGGATCCTCGTCCGCATCGTCGAGCGCGCGCCCCAGAGGGCCGAGATCGTCTACGGCGAGCAGGTGAAGGCCGCGAACGACAACGACTGAGACTGACCGGAGCAACCGACCATGATCCAGAAGGAAAGCAGACTCGAGGTCGCCGACAACAGCGGCGCGCGCCAGGCGATGGTGATCGGCGTGCTCGGCGCGTCCACCGCGCGCGGGCGATTCCGCCGCCTCACCATGAGCGTGGGCGACCGCGTGATGGTGGCCGTGAAGGCAGCCATCCCCAACGGCGACGTGAAGGCCGGCGACAAGGCGCTCGCGGTGATCGTGCGCGCCAAGTACCCAATCCGCCGCTCCGACGGCAGCTACGTGCGCTTCGACTCGAACGCGTGCGTGCTGATCGACAAGGACGGCAACCCGCGCGGCACCCGCATCTTCGGCGCGGTGGCCCGCGAGCTGCGCGAGAGGAACTACATGAAGATCGTGTCCCTAGCACCGGAGGTCGTCTGACCATGCCACGCCACGTCCGCAAGGGAGATGTCGTGATCGTCACCGCTGGCAATGCCCGCGGCACCGTCGGCGAGGTGCTCGCCATCGACACCAAGGCCCACCGCGTCACCGTGAAGGGCGTCAACGTCCGCACGAAGCGCCTGCGCAAGACGCAGGAGCGTCCGCAGGGCGGCACCGTCGAGGCCGAGACGTCCATCCACATCTCGAATGTCAGCCCCGTCGCCGACGGCAAGCCATCGCGGGTCCGGTTCGTCACCAAGGCGGACGGCTCGAAGGTGCGCGTCGCCGCGCGCAACGGGCAGGAGCTCCACACGCTGCGAACTGCCGCCAGCAGGAAGGGCAATGACCGATGAGCGCCACAGCACCAGCCGCGCCGCGCCTGAAGGGCGTCTTCGACACCGAGGTGGGTCCGAAGGCGCTCAAGGAGTTCGGCCTCTCGAACGTGCACCAGCTTCCGCGCATCGCCAAGGTGGTGATCAACGTGGGCGTGGGCAAGCAGCTCGAGAACCAGAAGCTCAAGCCCGAGTACCGCGACACCGTCATCTCGACGCTGTCCACGATCACCGGCCAGAAGCCCGTGATGGTGGCCGCGAAGAAGGCCGTGTCGAACTTCAAGGTCCGCGAGGGTGCGCCGAGCGCCTTCATGGTCACGCTGCGCCGCGAGCGCATGTGGAGCTTCCTTGACCGCCTCTTCAACCTGGCGATCCCGCGTATCAAGGACTTCCGCGGCGTGCCGGACAAGGCCTTCGACAAGGACGGCAACTACTCCTTCGGCCTCACCGAGCAGGCCGTGTGGCCCGAGATCAACATGGCCGACGTGACGTTCACGCACGGCATGAACATCAACATCGTCTTCGACGGGAGCGACCCGAAGAAGAGCCGCTACATCCTCGCCGAGCTTGGCATGCCGTTCGTGCGCCACGAGGGCGGAGCCAAGGGCGCCGGCTGACGCCAGCACCTCACACGGAGACACAGACCATGGCAAGCAAGCGCATGTTCAGCAAGATGAAGCGGACGCCGAAGTTCTCGACGCGTCACCGCAACCGGTGCGAGATCACGGGCAACGCCCGTGGCTACTACCGCAAGTTCCGCATCAACCGCATCCTTCTCCGCGAGCTCGCGCTGCAGGGCCTGATCCCCGGCATGCGCAAGGCGAGCTGGTGACACTCAGACCTCCTCCGCAAAGGAACAGACCATGTCCCTCCAGGACCTGACCGCAGACATGCTGACCCGGATCCGCAATGCGACCTCCACGCGTCGCAAGAGCGTGACCTGCCTCAACAACCGCCTCAACCGCGGGGTGCTCGACGTGCTCCGCGACGAGGGCTACATCACCGGCTACGAGACCGTCGAGGACGGCCGCCAGGGCCTGCTGCGCGTGCAGCTCAAGTACGGCCCGCGCGGCGAGAACCTCATCAACACCCTCGACCGGGTGTCGAAGACCGGCTGCCGCGTGTACCGCCGCGTGTCGGACCTGCCGCGGCCGCTGCAGGGCCTCGGCATCAGCGTGCTGTCCACCAGCCATGGCGTCATGAGCGACCGCAAGGCGCGCGAGCTCAAGGTGGGCGGCGAGGTCGTCTGCACCGTCAGCTGATCGAAGTCAGGAGCACCCCAATGAGCCGCATCGGCAAGCAACCCATCCCCGTCCCGTCCGGCGTCAAGGTCGCGGTCAACGCTGCCTCCCGCACGGTCAACATCGAGGGCCCCAAGGGCAAGCTGCACTTCGTGCACCGCCCCGAGGTCAAGGTGGCGTTCGACGAGGCCAAGAAGGCGATCGTGTGCACGCTGTCGAAGCCCGAGTACGCCACCGAGGGCAATGGCCGCGCCTACTGGGGCACGACCCGCTCGTGCCTGACCGGCATGGTCGAGGGCGTGACCAAGGGCTACGAGCGCAAGCTCGAGATCGTGGGCGTCGGCTGGGGCGCGAAGCTCCAGGGCAAGAAGCTCGTGCTCACCGTGGGCTACTGCGACCCGATCCCGCTGACCGTGCCCGATGGCGTCACGGTCACCGTGGACAACAACGTCAACGTCACCGTGACCGGCGTCGACAAGCAGAAGGTCGGCGCGTTCGCGTCGCTGATCCGCTCGCAGCGCAAGCCGGAGCCCTACAACGGCAAGGGCGTCAAGTATTCGGACGAGGTCATCCAGCGCAAGCAGGGCAAGGCCTTCGGCGCCTGATCCTGATCGAGGATTCCACACATGGACAAGAGAAGCATCCGAGTCACCCGCCGCGCGCGCCGCGTCAAGGGCATGCGCAAGAGGATCCGTGGCACCCCCGACCGGCCGCGCATGTGCGTGTTCCGCTCGCTCAGCCACATCTACGTGCAGGTCATCGACGACCTCGCCGGCAAGACGCTCGCGGCAGCGTCGTCGCGCGAGTCGGGCCTCGAGCTCGGGTCGTCGCACGGCGGCAACGCGAAGGCTGCGCATGCGGTGGGCAAGGCGCTCGCCGAGCGCGCGCAGAAGGCAGGGGTCAGCGCGGTCGTGTTTGACCGGGCGGGCTACCGCTACCACGGTCGCGTGAAGAGCCTCGCAGAGGGCGCACGCGAGGGCGGCCTGAAGTTCTGACCTAACGGCGAAGGACACACCAGATATGGCAACAGATCTCCTCGAAGACTCCGGAACAGACTCGGTCACCGTTGGCGTGTACCGCACGAGCTCGACGGTGGCCGGTGGCCGCCGCTTCAGCTTCAGCGCGCTCGTCGTCGTCGGTGACCGCCGCGGCAAGGTCGGGCTCGGCTACGCCAAGAGCAACCAGGTCCCGACCAGCGTCGAGAAGGCCACCCGCGAGGGTCGCCGCAAGATGCGCGGATTCCCGCTGCAGGGCCGCACGATTCCCCACACCGCCGAGGGCCGCTTCGGCGCATCCAAGGTGCGCCTGGTGCCGGCGTCGCCGGGAACCGGCGTCATCGCCGGTGCCGCGGTCCGTGCGGTGCTCGAGATGTTCGGCGTGCAGGACTGCCTGACGAAGTGCTACGGGTCGTCGAACCCCAAGAACCTCGTGAAGGCCACCTTCGAGGCGCTTGCCTCGCTGCGCACGCGCGAGACCGTCGAGGCGCTTCGTGGCGTCTCGCTCGGCACGACGTCCGTCGAGGACGCGATCCAGCGCGGCATGGCCGCGATGCCCCAGCAGAAGACCGGCGAGCGCGCACAGGCCCCTGTGAACACCGTTGGCGACGATCGTCGCGGCGGCCGCGGTGGCCGTGGCGGCCCGCGCGGCGGCGGTCGCCGTCGCGAGGAGTTCGGCGGTGGCGCACCGGCCGCAGCCCCGGCCTCGCCTGACGCCGCAGCGCCAGCGTCGCCAGACGCTCCCGCCAAGTGACGCACGCACCAGAACCGAAAGAACACCTGCCATGATGATCCATGACATCACAGCCAAGACCGGTCGCCACAAGCTCCGCATGCGCGTGGGCCGCGGTGAAGGCTCGGGCAAGGGCGGCACCAGCGGCCGCGGCCACAAGGGTGCCAAGAGCCGCGCAGGCTGGACCAGCCGTCCCGGATACCAGGGCGGATCGACCCCGCTCATGCGGCGCTTCCCCAAGCGCGGCTTCTCCAACGCGGGCTTCCGCGCGGACTACCACGTGGTGAACGTGGCCGACCTGGCGAAGCACTTCGAGGCCGGAGCCCACGTCGACATCGACGCCGTGGTGAAGGTCGGCCTCGTGCGCGACAGCAAGCTCCCGCTCAAGGTGCTCGGCAACGGCGACCTCGGCCACAAGCTGATCGTCACCGCCGCGCGCTTCAGCGAGAGCGCACGCAAGAAGATCGAGGCCAAGGGCGGCAGCGCCAACGCGACCGTGCCCGCGGCCGCATCGACGGATACCGCAGCGGAGTGAACTGACAGGCCCCGGCACCACGGAAAGACCCGGACCCCACCGCACGAGACCACCCACGGATGATCAGCGCATTCATCAACATCTTCCGAATCCCTGAGCTGCGCAACCGCGTGATGTTCACGTTGGGCATGCTGGCCATCTACCGCATCGGGTTCTGGATTCCCCTCGTGGGCGTCGACCAGACCGAGCTTGCGGCGGCGGCTGACCGTGCGGCGCAGAACCAGACGGGGTTCGGCCGGCTGCTTGAGTACGCGTCGATCTTCTCGGGCGGGTCGCTGCAGCAGAGCACGATCTTCGGCCTGGGCATCATGCCCTACATCACCGCGAGCATCATCTTCCAGCTGCTCACTGCGGTGGTCCCGAGCCTGCAGGAGCTGAAGAAGGAGGGCATGTCCGGCCAGCAGAAGCTGCAGGAGTGGACTCGCTACGCGACGGTGGGCCTGTGCATCCTCCAGGGCCTCATGTGGCTGCAGTTCATGCGCACGCAGAACCTCGTGCAGCCGATGTTCCAGGGCGGCTCCGGGCTGATCTTCTACTACGTGGCGGGCATCGCGGCCCTGACCGCAGGCAGCCTCTTCCTGATGTGGCTTGGCGAGCAGATCGACAAGTACGGCATCGGCAACGGCGTCTCGATCATCCTCACGGCGGGCATCCTCTCTCGCATGCCCGACGCGATCTCGTGGGTGGTCGCGAACTTCAACCCCAGCATCCAGGGCACGGACAGCACGAAGCTCGGCGTGCTCGGCCTCATGCTCCTCATCGGCGGCTTCGTGTTCGTCGTCGCGGGGGCGATCCTGATCACGATCGCGCAGCGCCGCATCCCTATCCAGCAGGCCAAGCACACGCGGGGCCGCAAGGTCTTTGGCGGCCAGCGCCACTACATGCCGCTGCGCCTGAACCACTCGGGCGTCATGCCGATCATCTTCGCAAGCTCGCTGATGATCTTCCCGGCGACGATCCTCGGGTGGCTCTCGACGCGTGCGATGGCCACGGACCCGGATGGCTGGTGGGCCTCGACCTGCAACTTCCTTGCGGTCAACTTCAACATGGGCGCGTATCCCTACACGCTCGTCGAGGTCGCCCTCATCTACTTCTTCGCCTACTTCTGGGTGACTATCCAGCTCTCGCCCGAGGACATGGCCAAGCAGCTCCGCGAGCACGGCTCGTTCATCCCCGGACTGCGGCCCGGGCCGCGGACCGCCGAGTACCTCGAGACGGTGATCTCGCGAGTGACCTACGTTGGCGCGGGCTTCCTCGCGGTCATTGCCATCGTGCCGACGCTCGTCGCCGACCAGATGGGCATCCCGTTCTTCGTCGCGCAGTTCCTCGGCGGCACGGGCCTCCTCATTGTCGTGAGCGTCAGCCTCGACATCGTGCAGCGCCTCGAGGCGAACCTGCTGATGCGCAACTACGCGGGCTTCCTCTCGGGCGACGGGGACTCCGGTCCGCGCATCCGCTCAGGACGCAGCCAGCCCAGGATCACCTCATGACCGCATTCCTCGGGACAATCTCGAGGACCGCTGACGCGGCGCCCGCACCGGTGCGCGCTGGCCAGGGCAGCTACCCGTTCACGATGGTGACCACTCCTGCGCAGGCACGTGTCGGTGCCTCCGGCCTGCCGCGCTGGCGCGAGCCAGGCTGCGAGCCCGCGATCCGCACCGCAGAGGAGATCGAGATGATCCGCGCGGCGGGCGCTGTGGCGCGCACCGCCGTCGACGCCGCGCTCCGTGCGGCGGTGCCTGGCGCCACGACGCAGAGCCTTGATGCGGTCGTCGAGGGCGTCATTGCCGCTGCACGCGCCGAGAGCGCTGCGCGCGGCTTCCGCCGCGACGACGGCACCGCGTATCCCGCGGCCTGCGTGATCGCCGTGAACGACCGTCTCGTGCATGCGCTTCCAACCGCGGAGCCGCTGCGCGACGGCGATGTGGTCACCGTGGATGTGGCGGTGCGCCTGCGAGGCTGGCACGCCGACTGCGCGGCAAGCGCGGTGGTGGGTCAGGGCACTGCAGAGGGACATGCGCTCACCGACACGGCGTGCGCGATGCTGCGCGCGGCGATGGGCACCATGGCGCCGGGTGCGCGCTGGAGCGACGTCGCCGCCGCAATGCAGGATGTCGCGCAGTCGCGCGGTGTGGGGATCGTCACCGACGTTGCAGGCCACGGCATCGGCCGCGAGCTGCATGAGGCGCCCGAGGCCCCGTGCGCGGTCGTGCGCGGGCTTCGCGAGCGAAACGACTTCACGCTTCGCCCCGGGATGGTCATCGCCGTCGAGCCCACCATTGCGCTCCGGCCCGATGGCGACGCCGGCTGCGTCGACGCCCACGGCTTCGCGCGCCCTGTCGCGCTCGCCGCATCGCTCGACGGATGGACGCTGCGCATCGAGTCCGGGCTCCCGGGCTGCTACGCGGAAGAGTCGATCGCCGTGACTCGCACCGGCTGCGAGAGCCTGACCGAACGCACCCGAACGAGGATCCATGCCTAAGGAAGACAAGATCACCCTTGACGCCGAAGTGACCGAGGCGCTGCCCGACGCGATGTTCCGCGTCAAGCTCCAGAACGACCAGGAGATCCTGGCCTATGTGAGCGGCAAGATGCGCAAGTTCTTCATCCGCATCCTGCCTGGCGACAAGGTGACCGTCGAGATGAGCCCATACGACATGACGAAGGGCCGCATCATCTTCCGGTACTGAGCATCTCCCGAACCCGAACCCCTTCCAGAAACGACACAGGAACGACACCCATGAAGGTCAGAAGCAGCATCCGCCGCCGCACACTCGACTGCCAGATCGTTGTCCGCAAGGGCAAGCGGTTTGTCATCAACAAGAAGAACCCACGCCTGAAGCAGCGCCAGGGCTGATCGGCACCAAGGAGACACACCATGCCACGTATCGCAGGCGTCGACATCCCCGAGAAGAAGAAGGTCCTCTATTCGCTCCAGTACATCCACGGCATCGGCCCGAAGGTGGCCGCATCCATCCTTGCCAAGACCGGCATCGACGGGGACCGCCGCACGCACACGCTGACGCCCGACGAGCTGACCTCGATCTCGAAGGAGATCGACGAGCGCCACGTCGTCGAGGGTGCGCTGCGCCGCCAGGTGCAGCAGGACATCCAGCGCCTCAAGGACATCCACTGCTACCGCGGCGAGCGCCACCGCAAGGGCCTTCCCGCGCGCGGCCAGCGCACGCGCACCAACGCACGCACCCGCAAGGGCCGCAAGAAGACCGTCGCCGGCAAGAAGGGCGTGAAGGGCTGATCCTGCGCCTTTCCTGAGGAGAACACACCATGTCCACAAAGAAGAAGGTCCGCAAGAACGTCATCAAGGGGATCGTGCACGTCAACGCGACGTTCAACAACACGATGGTCACGATCACCGACACCAACGGCGAGACGCTTGGCTGGGATTCGGCCGGCAGCGTCGGCTTCAAGGGTGCGCGCAAGAGCACGCCCTTCGCGGCCAGCCGCGCCAGCGAGCGCGTCGCCGGCAAGGTGAAGAGGCTCGGCATGAAGGAAGTCGAGGTCCGCGTGAAGGGACCCGGCCCCGGCCGCGAGTCCGCCGTCACCGCGCTCCAGGCCAACGGGCTGAAGGTCCTCTCGATCGAGGACCACACGCCTATCCCGTTCAACGGCTGCCGCCCGCCCAAGAAGCGTCGCGTCTGACCGTCCGTCGCGTCCGGCTCCACTGAAGGGGCCGCGCCACCGCCCCGGCAGGGCGGCGCGGATCCCGCTCGGAGCGGACGCCTCACCCGGCCCGTCCGGCACGCCACAGCGCGCGCCGTCACGAGCCGTTCCAGTCCTGCCGGAAAGGAAGGTTTTGAGACATGCATGTTCGATGGCGCGGCCTTGAGCTGCCAGCAAAGGTCACAGCAGATCCCAAGTCGCTCTCAGACACGTTCGGCCGCTTTGCCGCCGAGCCCTTCGAGCGCGGCTTCGGCACGACGGTCGGCAACAGCCTCCGTCGCATCCTCCTCTCCAGCCTCGAGGGCGCAGCGGTCACCCGCATCCGCATCGATGGCGTGACTCACGAGTTCTCGACGATCCCCGGTGTCCATGAGGACGTCGTCGACATCGTCCTCAACATCAAGGGACTCATCGTCGACAGCGAGAGCGACGAGCCCAAGGTCGTGCGCATCCGTGCGCAGGGCCCAGGCGACGTGACGGCGGGACAGATCGAGAGCGATGCGTCCGTGCGCGTGCTGAACCCAGAGCGCCACATCTGCAAGCTCACCGACAACGTCAAGTTCGAGATGGACCTGGTCATCGAGCGCGGCCGCGGCTACCGCCCCGCGAGCGAGGCGTACGCCAACGGCCAGGAGCAGGTCATCGGGGAGATCCCGGTGGACGCGATCTTCTCCCCGGTGCAGCGCGTCCGCTACCGCGTGGAGGACACGCGCGTTGGCCAGCGCACGAACTACGACCGCCTGCTGATGGACATCTGGACCAACGGCACCATCAGCCCCGAGATGGCGCTGGTCGAGGCCGCCAAGATCCTCCGCAAGCACCTCAACCCCTTCGTGTCCTACGACTCGGCCGGATCGGTCGCTGCGGTGAGCGGCATCTCGCCCGAGCAGGATGCCGACGTCGACCTCGAGCGCAAGCTCGGGATGGGCGTCGAGGAGCTCGAGCTCTCCGTGCGCGCGAGCAACTGCCTCGAGAGCGCGCAGATCCGCACCGTCGCGCAGCTGGTGCAGAGGACCGAGGACGAGCTCCTCGGCATCCGCGCCTTCGGCAAGACCTCGCTGCGCGAGATCGTCCGCAAGCTTGATGAGCTGGGGCTCGCCCTGGGCATGCGTCTGCCCGAGGGCTTCACCCAGAGTTCGGGAGCCTGAACCATGCGTCACCGTATTGCCGGAAGACAGTTCTCCGTCGAGAGCGACCACCGTCGCGCCATGCTGCGAAACCTCGCGGCTGGCGTGATCGAGCACGGCCAGATCGTCACGACCTTGCCCAAGGCCAAGGCGGTCCAGCCCTACGTGGAGAAGCTCATCACGCTCGCCCGCCGGCGCACGCTGGCGGCGCGCAGGCTCATCCAGTCGAGGATCAACGACCGCGCGGCATTCGCGTGGGTCGCTGACCCGAACGTGAAGGAGTCGCGCAAGAAGAGCGAGTTCTGGGATCTTCCCCCCGAGAGCGCGATCGAGTTCAACCGCTACGGCGAGCTCAGGAAGGCGCCGCGCCTGGTGCACCACCTGATCACCACGGTGGCGCCGATGTTCGAGGGCCGCTCCGGCGGCTACACGCGCATCGTGAAGCTCGACCGACGCCGCCTCGGCGACGCGACGAACCTCGTCGTGCTGCAGCTCGTCGGCAAGGAGTCGGGTTCGCAGGTGAGCGGTGGCCGCAGCGGCCGCCGTTCGCAGGCGGACAAGCGCACGGCGTTCGCGGCGAAGTCCCGCAAGGCTGGCGCGGCGGCTGCTGCGCCGGCGGCGAAGGCTGACGGCGCGGGCGGCGAGTCCGCGGCCGAGCAGGGCTGATGACCGCGCGCGGGGCGCTCGCCCCGCACGTTGCAGAGAGATTTCCACGCGGCCGCGCCTCGAGCGCGGCCGCGTGCGTTTTTGGGCTGGCACGCCTGAATCGAACGTGCACCCGAACGGCCCGCCCGCGTGGCTCGCGTGGCGTGCGCCGCTGTGCGGCCGCCGTTCCGCTCACCCGAACTGGCGCAGGAAGCGCAGGTCGTTCTCGAAGAGCCAGCGGAT
>CAZKTN010000039.1:0-8564 GCA_964555705.1 uncultured Isosphaeraceae bacterium
TGCGATGGCCGCGACAACAACTGCAACGAGCAGGTCGACGAGGGCCTTGACACCTTCACCTACTACGTCGATGCGGATGGCGACGGGTACGGTGCGGGCGACGCGGTGCAGCTCTGTGCCGATGCCGCGCCGGAGAGCTACGCCACCATCGACGGCGACAACTGCCCGGCAGTGGCCAACCCGTCCCAGGTCGACTGCGACGATGACGGCATCGGTGACGCGTGCCCGATCGCCGCGGACCCGGATCTCTACGACTGCAACGATGACGGGATCCTCGACACGTGCGAGATCGCGGCTGACCCCAACCTCGATCTCGACGGCAATGGCATCATCGACGAGTGCCAGGGTCCGGCGATCAGGCTCACCACTGCAGCCTCCACCGTCGAGCCGGATGGCTACTTCTACGTTGACCTCTCCGAGACGCGCTTCACCGAGCAGATCCTCTCCGGATCGTTCCACCTCAACTTCGATGCCTCGCTGATCGAGTACATCGTGCTCGAGGGTGACGCCCACTACGACGCGTATCTCGACGACGAGTACGTGTCGGGCGGCGTCGGAACGCTTCGGCTCAGGGTGCAGGCGACAGGGCCAGAGTCCACGACCCCCGAGGTCATCATGGCCCGCATCCTGGTGAAGGCATCCAATGCGCAGGTGTGCGTGCCTGAGAGCATCATGTGGTTCGCAGGCGGTACCGCTGACAACACGGTCTCCGGCGCGTCCGGGCCGCTCACGGGCTACACCCTCTACGAGAAGGCGCTGATGGCCTTCGATGCGACGGCACCCATCATTTATGGCGTTCCTGAGCACATCTTCGCGTACGCGGGCCCCAGCCGCGACTCGATGGTCATCCCGCCGTACGTGAATGCCGATGTGTACGCGATCGACGCATGCGACGACAGCGTCGTCACGGTCTCGCTCCGAGTGACGCTGCCAGACGGGTCGGATGTCACAACGATGCCCGCCGCCTTCCCCGTCGGCATGAGCGTGGTGCGGTGGACTGCGGTCGACGTGGCGGGCAACGTCTCGCGCGAGATCCGCATCGTCGAGGTCGTGCCTGAGAACCCGCCGCCCTGCTCGGGCGACATCTGGCCTGGCGATGGCAGTGACGATGACAGCGCAGGGGTCGTCGATGGCGACGATCTCGCGTACCTGATGAGCAGCTGGGGCACCTTCGGCGGCCCGGCCGACATCGACGGCAACGGCATCGTGGGTGCAGGCGATCTCACGTACCTGCTGGGCGCATGGGGCCCGTGCCCGTGACAGGCCCGTGATGGCACGCGTTCCCGTACGCAGTAGGGGCCCGCAGGGGAGCTGTGCGCTCAAGCCGACATCGTCGGCCGCTCCTCCTCAGCCTCGATCTCGCGGATGACGCCGAGCCTGCGGAGCTCCGGCGACATCCACGCGATGGCGCCGACGGCGAGCACCGTCCCGATGCCGCCCGACACCACCGACACCACGGGACCGAAGTAGCGCGCGACGAGCCCGCTCTCGAACGCGCCTAGCTCGTTGCTGCACTCGATGAAGAGCCCGTTCACCGCGCTCACGCGGCCGCGCAGCCGGTTCGGCGTGCGCAGCTGCACCAGCGCGTGGCGGATCACCACGCTGACATTGTCGACAGCGCCCGACACAAGCAGCGCCGCGAAGCTCAGCCACACGATCTGGGAGATGCCGAACACCACCATGCACAGGCCAAATGCGGCGACCACCACCAGCAGCACCGGGCCCGCGCGGGTGAAGCGCGGCCGCGCCGCGAGGACGATCGCGCTCGCAAGCGCGCCGATGTAGGGCGCGGCGCGAAGCCACCCAAGCGTGGCTGCACCCCCACCGAGGATCTCATCCGCGAACAGCGGCAGCAGGGCGGTGGCACCGCCAAGAAGCACGCCCACCATGTCGAGCGTGATGGCAGCGAGCACCGTCCGCTCCTTCCAGATGTGGCTCATCCCCGCAAGCATGGCGCCGAACCCCCGGCCGCCTGTGGCCTGAGGAGCATGCCGCGGCCTGAGGGCGCACGTTGCCGCCGCGGCCAGCGCCAGCAGCGCGGCGCACGTCACGTAGACCACCCACGTGGGCATGTCGGCGCTGAGCGCGTAGCCGGCAAGCAGGGGACCCATGATCGAGCTGGCCTGGAAGATGCCGCTGTTCCACGCCAGCGCGTTCTCGAGCGAGTCCTCGCGCACAAGCAGCGGCAGCAGCGATCCCCGGCTTGGCGCGTTGAAGCTGCGGACGCAGCCAAGCCCAAACAGCAGCGCGAAGAAGACCCAGATCGGCGCATCAGCTGATGCCCCAAATGCCGCGAAGCCAAGCGCGCCCAGCGCGTAGGCGGCCCACGTCGCGATCAGGATCCGCTTGCGGCTGTACCTGTCCGCGGCATGGCCGGCGGGCAGCGCCAGCACAAAGACCGGGAGCGCGCGCGCGAGCCCCGCGTACCCGAGCATCAGCGCATCGTGGGTGCGCTCCCAGATCTCCCACAGTACGGTGGTCGAGAGCATCTGCAGCGCCGTTGCAGAGCAGAGGAAGGCCACGGCGAAGATCGCGTAGTTGGGCTCGCGCGGGGCGCGTGCGAAGTCGGAGGCGATCCTGCGGACGGCGCGCAAGGTGGGCGAGCGTACCGCCCGCACTATCGTGCCACGCACCATGCACGATCCGCTGCGAGCGATGGCTGCCCGACTCCTTTGTGTAGGGTTCCCTGGACCTGAGGTGGATGCGGGACTCCGCGAGATGCTCGCCGAGGGAGTCGGCGGCGTGATCCTCTTTGCGCGCAATGCCACAAGCGCGGCGCAGGTGAGCGCGCTCTCGGGCGCAGTCAAGCGTGCTGCTGCCGAAGGCGGCCGGGCTGCGCCCTTCGTGTCGATCGACCACGAGGGCGGGCGCGTCGTCCGTGCGCGCGATGGATTCACCGCAGTGCCGGAGATGCGCGAGATCGGCGCCGCGGGCCCGGCCGAGGCCGCATGGGTCGGTGCGCTCTTTGCGCAGGAGCTTCGTGCCGCCGGCATCGACGTCAACTTTGCGCCAGTGGTCGACGTCGACAGCAACCCCGCGAACCCAGTGATCGGCGCACGGAGCTTCTCGCATGAACCGGTGCGGGTTGGCGAATGCGCGTCGGCGTTCATCCGCGCCATGCAGGCCGGTGGCGTTGCGGCGTGCGCAAAGCACTTCCCTGGCCACGGCGACACCCACGTGGACAGCCACCTTGACCTGCCGGTGCTGCCGCACGGGCTGGACCGGCTCACTGCCGTCGAGCTTCCTCCCTTCAGGGACGCGATTGCCGCAGGTGTCGCATCCGTGATGACGGCGCACGTCGTGTTCGAGGCGCTCGACCCGGGCGTGCCGGCCACGATGAGCGCACGCGCAGTGGAGGGGCTGCTGCGCCGCGACCTTGGCTTCGAAGGCGTGATCTTCAGCGACGATCTCGAGATGAAGGCGATCGCCGACCGGATGGACTTCGGCGAGGCTTGCGTGCGCGCACTTGAGGCAGGCTGCGACTGCCTGCTGGTGTGCCATGAGTTCGATCGGCAGCGTGCCGCGATTGCCGCAATTGCGGATGCGATGCGCAGCGGACGCCTGCCACGCGAGCGGATCGCGCAGTCGCACGCGCGCCTCGACGCGCTCAGGTCCGCGTACGTCCGCGCGTCCTGAGGAACCGCCGCATCGCAGCAACCGTCACTGGCGAGAGGTGATGCTCCATCCCCTCGGCGTCGAGCGATGCGTGCGGCTCGGGAACACCGATTTCGCGAAGGAACCCCACCACGTCATCGTGCCTGAGCCGGGCGGTACGGGCCATCGACGCGCCTGACCGGGTGAGCTCAATCGGCCCGTAGGGCGTCTTCCTGACCAGGTCCGAGGCGACGAGCCGGGAGATGATCTTCACGACCGTGACGTGGCTCACCTGCATCAGCCGCGCCAGATCGGCCACCCGGCACGCCCCCAGCCTCAGCCGGATCTGCTCGATCGCCTCCACGTAGTCCTCGGCCGTCTCCTGGGCGTGGTCCCGGCGCACCTTCTGGAAGGCGCCTCGTGCCGCGCTGCGGATGTTTGTCTGCGGCCGTCCCATGGGCTACCCTAGTGTAGCCATGGCTACACCTTGGATGGCGGTTGCGGCAGCGGCGGCGTGCATGTGCACCCTCTCGTCGATGCCAGGTCCAGCCGATGGCGCACCGGACGTCACGCCGGGCAGGCCCGTCGCGATCCGCCACGCTGCGGCCAACTCGCCGGTGAGCGTGGTCGCGACCACATCGATCGGCGCGGACCTGGCCCGCCAGGTTTGCGCGGATGTGCCCGGGGTGAGCGTCATCTCGATGATGGGTCCTGGCGTCGACCCGCACATCTACCGCCCGACTGTCCGTGACGTTCGCGCACTCGCCGACGCGCAGGTGGTGGTGGCGCACGGGCTTCTCCTTGAGGGCCGCATGGAGGACCTGTGGCCGAAGCTGGATCGCCGAGGCACAGAGGTGGTGGTGCTCAGCGACGCGGTCGATGCGCGCGACGACCCGCACATCTGGATGGACGCCTCGATGTGGTCCGCCGCGGCGCTGCATGCGGGCGAGGCGCTGGCAGCTTCGATGCCTGACTGCGCCGATGCGCTGCGTGCCGGCGCCGCACGTGTGGCGGCGCGCTGGCGTGCGCTGGATGCGCAGGTCAAGGCTGCCGTTGCCACAATCCCGCCCGAGCGCCGGCTGCTGGTGACCGCACATGATGCGTTTGGGCACTTCGGCGCCGCATATGGCCTCGATGTGCGCGGTGTGCAGGGCATCTCAACCGAGGCGGAGACCGGCCTAGCGGACCTGCGCGCTCTCGTGGACGAGGTCGTCGAGCGGAGGGTTCCTGCGGTGTTCCACGAGACGAGCGTTCCGGACCGCGCGATCGAGGCGCTCATCGAGAGCGCGGCCGCGCGGGGCCACACGCTCCGCAACGCTGCAGCGCTCCATTCGGACGCGCTTGGCCCGCCAGGCAGCGGGGCCGACACGTATGAGGGCATGATGCGAACAAACGTGCGCGCGATCGTCGGTGCGCTCGGCGGCGATCCATCCGCCCTTGAGGATGCGACTCGATGACACCCGCTACCGCCCAGCATGCGCGCACTCAGGGGCCTGCAGCCCGGGATGCAGCGCCTGCCCTTGCAGTGCGCGGCCTCTCGGTCTCCTACGGAGCGCGGTGTGCCATCGATGGCTGCAGCTTCGATGTTCCGCGCGGCACGATCGCCGGCATCCTGGGACCCAACGGCTCCGGAAAGACGACGCTCCTGAAGGCGTGCCTCGGGCTGCTGCCGGCTGACTCCGGCTCCGTGCTGTTCGCAGGGCGGCCACTGCCCCAGTGTCGCCGCGACATCGCGTACATGCCGCAGCGCGAGAGCGTCGACTGGGACTTCCCCATCAGCGCGCTTGATGTGGTCGCGATGGGTGCGCACGTGCGAACCGGATGGATGGGCCTGCGAACGCGTGCGGCAAGGGCTATCGCGCGCCGCGAGATGGCCCGCCTCGGCATCGGGGACCTTGCAGGCCGGGCGGTGGGTGCCCTGTCGGGCGGTCAGCAGCAGCGCGTGTTCCTCGCACGTGCGCTCGCGCAGGGCGCAACCACCTACGTGATGGACGAGCCGCTTGCATCCGTCGACGCGGCGTCTGCGCAGGTGGTGATCGACGCGCTGCGTGAGCTTCGCAGTTCGGGGTGCACCGTCATCATGGTGCACCATGACCTTGAGATGGCGCGTGAGATGTTCGACTGGGGCGTACTGCTTGGCGGCCGGGTGATCGCCGCGGGGCCGATCCAGCACGTCATGTCCGAGCCGAACCTGCGTGAGGCGTATGGGGGCCGGCTCATTGTGGCGGGGGCCGCAACGCCGCTGGGGGCTGCGCATGTCGGCGCCTGAGTCCCCGTGGATCGGCGACCCTCATGCGCTGCGGGTGATCGCGACGACTGCACTGCTTGGCGCGAGCGCAGGCGCCATCGGCACAATGCTGACGCTGCGGTCGCGTGCTCTCGCTGGCGATGCTGTGGGTCACGCGACGCTGCCTGGGCTCGCGGGAGCCTCGCTCGCGGGAATCGCGCTCGGCGGCACTGGCCGCGAGCTCTGGCTGCTGATGCCGGGCGCCATCGCCGGAGCGGGCATTGGCATGGCGTGCATGCACGTGCTGCAGCGCACACTCAGGATCGGCGCCGATGCGGCGATGGCAGTCACCCTTGGCACGCTCTTCGGGCTCGGCGTCGCGCTGCTCTCCGTGGTGCAGCAGGCGCCAGGCGGCCATCAGGCTGGCCTTGATGGGCTCCTTGTCGGTCGCGCGGCGACGCTGGTGATGCACGATCTTCTCGCCGCCGCAGCGCTCGCGGCCATGACGCTCGCGCTGTTCATGGCCTTTGGGCGCGACCTTCGTGCCGCGGCGTTTGACGAGCAGTACGCGCGCATGGTGGGGAGGCCTGTGTCCATGGTGATGGCACTCGCGTCGGCTGTCATCGTGTGCGCGATTGTGGCAGGTACCCACGCCGTTGGTCTGGTGCTTGTGGTGGCGCTTCTCGTGATGCCTGCGACCGCCGCACGAATGCTGTCGGACCGGTTCGGCACGGTGGTGATCGCATCGGCGGTCCTTGGTGCGCTTGCTGCAGCTGCCGGCACCGCGGCAAGCGCGATGGTGCCAGGCCTCGCCACAGGACCGCTCATCGTCATCGCGTGTGCGTTGCTGCTGGCGGCTTCGGTCGCCGTGCGCAGCATCCGGGGCGCAGGATGGGGCACCGCATGAGCGGCCTCACGGCCTGGACATGGGCGGTCGACGGCTGGATCGTCGCCATCGGTGCGCTCGCGGGGCTCGCGTGCAGCATCCCAGGCAGCTGGCTCGTGGCGCGCCGCGAGGCGATGATGGCCGATGCGCTCTCGCATGCGGTCCTGCCCGGCATCGCCATCGCGTTCCTCGTCTCTGGCTCCCGCGCACCGGGGTGGATGCTGCTGGGTGCGATGGTCGCGGCAGCAGCGCTCGCCGGGGTCACGGTGTGGCTGAGGTCTGCCGGCAGGCTTGAGCGCGGTGCGGCGCTTGGGGTCACCTACACGACGCTGTTCGCAGTCGGTGTGCTGCTTGCGTCGGGCGCTGCCCGCAAGGTTGACATCGATCCATCGTGCGTGCTCTTCGGGTCGCTCGAGGTGGCGCCGCTGGATGCGCTTCCGCTCGGCGGCATGCTGGTTCCCCGCGCCGCGGTGCTGATGCTCGCGGTCTTCGCGGCCAATCTCGTGGTCGCCGGTCTCCTGTGGCGCCCGATGCTTGCCGCCAGCTTTGACCGCGCGCATGCGCAGGCCAGTGGCGTACGCACGGGCCTGATGGATGCGGCAGTGATGGCGATGGCGGCTGCCACATGCGTCGCATGCTTCGAGGCGGTGGGAAGCATCCTTGTGATCGCCACCATGGTGACACCAGCCGTGGCTGCGCGCCTCTTCTGCACGTCGCTTCGCGCAATGGCCACGGTCGCAGCGGCGATCGGCGCATTCGGCGCACTGCTCGGTCACGTGATGGCGACGACGGTGCCTGGCCTTGCTGGCCTCGAGTCGTGGGGCATCACGGATGCGAGCACGTCAGGCTCGATCGCGGTCGCGCTTGGCCTCCTGCTTGTCGCCATCGCGGCAGCGCGCGCCCTCACCCGCCGCACCGCCCGCTGACGCCGCTCATCTCGGCGCGAACGCACCCGGCACCGCAAGCTGCTCGATGGTCCGGCACACGAGCCTCGCGGTGCGCGCCGCAAGATCCGCATCGATCCGCTCGACCTCGTCATCGACGGTGTGGTAGTCGGCGTGGTCCTCGACGCTCAGCAGCACCGACGGCACGCCCTTGGCGAGGAACGGTCCCTGGTCGCTGCGAGGCAGCCACTCGGGGTGCGTGTCGACCACCAGCGGGAGGCTGGCCTGTGGCGCCAGCTTCACAAGCGCGGCGGTCACCGGTGCGCCAACGTCGCCGCCATCTACGCGAATCGCGCCATCGTCCGACCTCGACACCATATCCATGTTGACGAGCGCCACCATCAGGTCAGTCGGCACGGTGGCATCACGCACGAAGGCTCGGCTGCCGATGAGGCCGGCCTCCTCCCCGGTGAAGGCGATGCAGAGGATGCCGACACCAGGTGCAGTGCCGCGCTCGCGTGCCTCGTGCAGCGCGTGGGCGGCGGCGATCATCGCGCACACGCCGCTTGCGTTGTCGTCGGCTCCGTTGAAGATTCGGTCATCGCCACGACGTGCCGGCCGGAGATGGTCGAAGTGCGCGGAGATCGCCACGACAGGTCCGGTGGTCGCGGCCGAGGAGCTTGACGCGGTACCCGTACCGCCACCGGCGGGCGGGATCCACGCGACCACATTCGGCGAGGCGGACACATCGTCCGTAACCGCCACGAACATGTCGGTGCGGCCAGGAAGCGGCTCGAGGCCGGCATCCGCGAACCGCGCCGCGACCCAGCGCGCTGCGCGCCATCCGTCCTCCGACCGCCAGTGGCGGCCATTCATCTCGTCGGACGCAAGCTCGGCGATGTCGGCGCGGATCGAGCCAGCATCGATCGCATCGCATGGGTGCACGCCGGCAGCAGCGTGCGCATGCGCTCCC
>CAZKTN010000039.1:8664-12639 GCA_964555705.1 uncultured Isosphaeraceae bacterium
CCCATCGAGATGGTGACATTCTGGATGACGATGCGTCGTGCCGCGCGCGACAGCCCGATCACGAAGCCGACCTTGCTGAGGTCATCGGCCATCAGCGCGACATCCGCGGCCTCGAGCGCCACATCGGTGCCTCCAGCTCCCATCGCTACACCGACGGTCGCCGCCGCAAGCGCTGGAGCATCGTTCACGCCGTCGCCGACCATGGCCACACGCCCGTACGACGCCAGCAGCGCGCGCACCTCACCGATCTTCTGCTCGGGCAGCAGCCCCGCCTTCACGTCGTCGATGCCCACCTGGCTGCCGATGGAGCGGGCAACGCGCTCATTGTCGCCGGTGAGCATCACGAGCCGCGACACTCCCGCCTTCCGCAGACCCGCAAGCATCTCGCGCGCGCCGGGACGCACTGTGTCGGCGAGCGCCACCGCCCCGATCACCCGGTCTCCGTGCACCACCATGCTCACGGTCTTCGCCTGGTCCTGCAGCGCACGCACGCGCGGTGCGAGATCATCAGGCATCGCAGGCGCCTGAGTGCCGTCGAGCATCCCCGGTGCGCAGACCAGCGCGCGACGTCCGCCCACCACACCCTCCATGCCCTTGCCGGAGAGCAGCCGCACATCGGATGCCTCAAGCGACAGAGCACGCTCCTCGCGGGCGCGGCGCACGATCGCCTGGGCGAGCGGATGCGATGAGGAGCTGTCGACAGCCGCGGCAACAGCCAGCACCTCGGGCTCGGTGGCTCCCTCGGCTGCGATCACGTCGGTGGCCTCCGGCTTGCCGCGCGTCAGCGTGCCGGTCTTGTCGAAGGCGATCGCGCGTACGGTGCCCAGGCTCTCCAGGTGCGCACCGCCCTTGATCAGCACGCCTTTGCGTGCGGCCTGCGCGATGCCCGCGAGCATCGCGCTCGGCGTCGAGATCACCAGTGCACATGGGCTCGCGCCCACCAGCACCGCCATCGCACGGATGAACGCATCCGCGAACGTCATGCCGAACACGCCCATCAGCACGCCCACGAGCACGGGCACCGACACAAGCACAATCGGCGTGTAGATGCGCGTGAACCGCTCCGTCATGCGCTGCGTCTGGCCCTTGTTCTGCTGGCTCTCCTCCACGAGGCGGATCATGCGCGCCATCGTGCTCTCCGACGCAGGCCGCGTCATCCGGATGCGTAGCGCGCCGTCGCCGTTCACGGTTCCCGCAAAGACACCATCGCCGACAGTGCGGTGCACGGGCACGCTCTCGCCGGTGATCGGCGACTGGTCGATGCTCGACGAGCCGTCCTCGACCACTCCGTCGACGGGGAGCCGGTCGCCTGGTGCCACTCGCACCACATCGCCTGCACGCAGCGCCTCGACCGGCAGCTCCTGCTCCACGCCCTGGCGCACCACGCGCGCGAACTTCGGCGTGAGCTGCCCAAGCGCGCGGATGGCATTGCGCGCGCGGTCTGTGGCGAATCCCTCAAGGCCATGGCCGAGCGAGAACAGGAACAGAAGCATCGCGCCCTCGCCCGGGCGTCCGAGCGCCACTGCCCCGAGCGCCGCCACAAGCATCAGCATGTCGACATCGAGCGAGAGCTTCAGCAGCTGCTGCACCGCATGGATCGTGGTGCGCCACCCGCCAGTGAGGCAGCTCGCGATGTAGAGCCCCATCACGGCAGGCTCGGGCACGCCTGAGAGCGAGCAGATCCAGCCGGCAAGCAGCAGCGCCCCGCAGATGAGCGCAGTCGCAAGGTCAGGATCGGCGATCACCGCACGCCAGAGGCTGGTGTGCGCAGCGGGCGCATGCGTCGAGAGCGTGCTCCCCGCCACGGAATGTCCGCAGCGGGCGCCCATTCGTCACACAGGCGTGCGGAAGCCGAGCGCGCGCACGGCACACCAGCCCATCACGCCCTCGAAGATCATGAACGACCCGCCGATGATGGCGCTGAGGCCCACGATCCACGGCCAGTTGCCCTCAAGGACTCCAGCAGCGCGCAGCAGGATGACGATCGCTCCCGCCGCTTCCACGATGATGCCCGCGAAGAGCCGTATGCGGCGGCCAGTGCGGTCGATGTTGCAGGTCAGCGGCATGGGCTCTCCACAGTCACTTCGACGTGCGCGACGACTCGACCTGCGCCAGGATGAACCCCATCACGGCGTAGTCCTCTTCCGACCACTTCTGGCCCGTCATGAACTTGTCCATGGCCGCGCTGTGAATGTCGTACTCGGCTCGGAGGCGCGCGTACTCCTTGCGGCTCGACTCGAGCGCTGCCTCGGAGGAGGTGTCGACCTGGAACGACGCCATCCTCATCTGGGCGGCAAGTCGCTCCTTTGCCATGCGGCGGTAGGGCGCGAAGCGGCCATCTCGCGCGAGCGCCGCAAGCCGCCGCGTCTCGGGATCTGTCGAGTCGGTGCCTCCGACATCGTCGGAGCCCTGTGCGGATGAAGAGCTCGACGCCGCTGCGGGCGCAGCGCCAGCCTGCGGTGCCGCACCCGACTTCGGCGCGGCACCCGCCTGTGCCGATCCCGCGCTCGCTGCCGAGCCCGAACCAGACGGGGTCGCTGCGACCTGTGCAGCAGCAGTCGCCGATGCGCTCGAGGGAGGCGCCGCACTTGATGCGGCCGCGCTCGTGGACCCGCTCGGGGCCGCATCCTTCGGCGCAGACATTTGTGGGGCTGTCGCCGCAGCGCCCGCGGGCATCGATCCGGCAGGTGCCGCAGGAGTCGACTGCGATGCGGCGCCGACGGCAGTGGCAGGCGCTCCCGAGGCATCGCCGCCAGAGCCGGAGGCTGTCGGCGGCGGCGGCGCCTCATCCTTGCCGCAGCCGGCGGAAATCATCGCCAAACCAGCGCAACCGAGCGCAACCGCGACGCATCTGCAGCGAAGATCCATGATGAGGAATGGTACCGCTCGGGCATTCGTTGGCCGCAAGGGCGCTGATATCCTCGATCAAATGCACCGATCGCAGGCCAACCACAGGGCATTCACGGTCACCGAGCTGCTGGTGGTCATCGGCATCATCGCGCTGCTCGTGACCATCGTGGTGCTCGGCGCACAGAAGGTGGTGACCCTTGCCCGCGTCTCCAAGGACCTGAGCCAGCAGCGCGCCATCACGAATGCGCAGTCGGCCTACGCCACCGACAACAACGATGCCTTCGCCAGCAACCGGACGGAGGGCCTGAGCGGCGGCAGCCAGTGGAGCCAGGTGTCGTTCACGGTCAACATCAACGGCACGAACTACCCATATCTCCTGAACAACGGCAACACCAACCAGGACCGCTACCACTGCTGGGTTCGAACCTACGGGGCCAATGTCGCCAACGTGCCGGGCCAGGGCCAGACCGAGCGCGAGTCGGCCATCACCTCCGGCGTGCTCTACCCGTACATCGGCAGTGTGGGCAGCTACAGGTCGCCCTACGACCCCACCAAGCGCCTGCGCAGCTACTCGATCAACTCCTTCGTGGGATCGACCGTCCCTGAGGACGCCGCCTACTACATCCAGAACTGGGCAAGCTGGATCGGCTGCAAGGGCATTGCCCCAGGCGAGTTCAACACCACGAAGCGCTCCAAGATCCCGCAGCCATCCAAGACGATCATGTCGATCATCGAGGACGACACTCGCCTCGCGGGTGCGAGCAGCGGCAACTACTTCAACAACAACGGTTGGGTGATCGACCCGCGCGCGCCAGTAGGCACGCCAAATCAGGGCGCATGCATCGCTGGCGGATGGAACGGATGGATCGACTGGCCGGCCTTCTGGGACTCCAAGTACATCACGTACAGCTACGTCGACGGCTCGACGGAGTCGTACCAGATGATCAACCCCAACGTCGAGCGCGCGATCGTCGGTCCGCCGTTCCCTGGCGCTGACCACAACTACGCGCAGCCGCCTGACTCGGCCGGAAGCCCGTGGCGCCAGGACTGGATGCACTTCCGCGAGCGACTGCTTCCCGGCGTGATCCCGCCGATCATCAACCGCTCGCTGATCCCGCAGTCGTA
>CAZKTN010000039.1:12739-17223 GCA_964555705.1 uncultured Isosphaeraceae bacterium
ATCAGAAGTCGCAGCTCTTGGGCGTGCGCGGGAAGGGGATCGCGTCGCGGATGTTGGCCATGCCGGTGGCGTAGATCACCGTGCGCTCGAAGCCGAGCCCGAATCCTGCGTGCGGCACCGTTCCGTAGCGGCGCAGGTCTCGGTACCACCAGTACGCATCCTTGTCGAGCTTCATCTCGTCGAGCCTGCGGTCGAGCATGTCGAGCCGCTCCTCGCGCTGGCTGCCGCCGACGATCTCGCCGATGCCCGGCGCGAGGATGTCCATCGCAGCCACCGTGCGGCCGTCCTCGTTCATGCGCATGTAGAAGGCCTTGATGTCCTTCGGGTAGTTCATCAGGATCACGGGGCGACCGACCAGCTCTTCGGTGAGGTAGCGCTCGTGCTCGCTCTGAAGGTCAGCGCCCCACGACACGGGGAACTCGAACTTGCGGCCCTTCGCGATGGCCGCCTCGAGGTGCCGGATTCCCTCGCCATAGTCCATGCGCTCGAAGGATGCGCCTACGAGCGCCTCGAGCCGCGCGATGCAGCCCTTGTCGATGCGGTCTGCGAAGAACTTCAGGTCGTCGCCCCGCTCCTCGAGCAGCGCACGGAACATGTACTTGAGCAGGTCCTCTGCGAGCTGCGCATCCTCCACGAGCGTGGCGAACGCGATCTCGGGCTCGATCATCCAGAACTCCGCGAGATGGCGTGCGGTGTTGGAGTTCTCGGCGCGGAACGTGGGCCCGAACGTGTAGACCTTGCTGAGCGCGCACGCCCACGTCTCCACATTGAGCTGGCCTGACACGGTGAGGTGCGTCTCGCGACCGAAGAAGTCCTGCGCGAAGTCGACGTTGCCCTCAGGCGTTCGGGGAATGTTCGCGAGATCGAGCGTCGACACCCGGAACATCTGGCCTGCGCCCTCGCAGTCGCTGCCGGTGACGATGGGCGTGTGGATCCAGAAGAACCCGCGCTCGTGGAAGAAGCGGTGCACAGCCATCGCCAGGCAGTGGCGCACCCGTCCGATCGCGCCGAAGGTGTTCGTGCGCGGGCGAAGGTGCGCCACCTCGCGCAGGTACTCGAACGTGTGCGGCTTGGGCTGGATCGGGTAGGTGTCCGGGTTCTCAACCCACCCCACCACCTCGACCTTGGATGCCTGCATCTCTACAGGCTGCCCCTTGCCCTGGCTCGGCACGATCTCGCCCTCGGCGATCACGGCGCATCCCGCAGTGAGCTTCATCACCTCGGATGCGTAGTTGGCAAGCGCGTTGGGCGCCACGACCTGGAATGCATCGAAGCACGATCCGTCGGACATCTGCACGAAGGAGAGTCCGGCCTTCGAGTCGCGGCGCGTGCGGACCCAGCCCTTCACGCGCACCTGCTTTCCAAGGTAGGAGGCGTGATCACGGAAGATCGATGCGACCGAAGCGTCAATCATGGTGCGCAGAGAGTAGGGGGTGATGATCGCGCTACGACCTGCCGTGGCGCGCGAGGAAGGCGCGCATCGCGTCGAGCAGCTCATCGGGATCGGCTGTCGCTGTGGCCTCCATGAGCAGGTGCACGCCTGGCAGGATCGTGATGGCGCGCGGCTGGGTCGGGCCGGTACCGGCGCTGGCACCGGCACCCGCACCCGCGCCAGCGATTCGCGCTGCGGCGGGCGGTGTTTCCTGAAGGTGCGCCGGCGTGTGTCCCTGAATGCCTGACCTGACCGATGCCGGGAAGTCACTTGACCCATCGGTCGTGCCCATCGACCCCGACTGAAGCAGGTCTCCGACCTGCTGCCACAGTTCCTGGTCCGAGCGATTCGCCAAGCTGCGGGCAACATCCCCAAGGCGCGCGCCTCCGGCCTGGAGCAGCTTGGTCATCACCGCGCGCACGAGGTGCGTCGATCGGTACACCGCGCGGCGCCCACCGGCTCGGCGGGGTGGGGGCACGATGCCAAGCGTCTGGTAGTAGCGCATGGTGCGGCCATCGAGTGTGGGCCGGACCCGGCCATCGGGCTGCGGGCTCGTTGCCGCAGCGAGAAGTGCATTGGCCCGCTCGACCGCCTGATCGATGGACATCGACGCGTCGGGCACCCAATTCAGAGGGGAGGGTCGAGGCATATGAATGACAGCAATATACTGGCAAGATACATCAGTTACAGCAATTTGCTGTCGTAACTGACATGGCGGCAGGGCAGATGGGGCTGGGCACGCCAAGCGTCGCCTTCGCATGGCAATCATGGATGCCCACTGGGGCTATGGATGGCACGCCGTTTGCACTACAGGCGAGGTCCACGCAGTTCCTATGGGCTACGCACTCCGATACCTGATCCCTGACAGCCCGCTCCCTGGCGGCGCGGGTCATGCCCAAGGCGGTCAGGCTGGGAATGCGGGCCACGGATCCCACGGCGGCCGGCTCAACCTCCTGCTTGCCGACAGCGGCTGGCGCACCCCGAGTTTCGCCGACCAGCTCCCTCCGCTGCTTGCCCCGATGGGCGTTCACTGCCTGCTCGCCCGCACCGCCCGCGAGGCCACCGTGATCGCCGAGCGCGCACTGGCCGCACGCGAGCGCATCCACATCGCTGTGATCGACGTCGAGACTCCTGTTGACGAGTCGAAGTCGGGTCGCGCCCAGGCCGGCGGACCGCTTGTCCTTGAGCTTCTGCGCCGCATGGCTGCGCCGCCCGCGACCGTCGTGGTGCGTCCGCGCAGCCCCGTGATGCGCGACGCGAGCCGTTCGCTCAATGATGCGCTGCGCCAGGGCGCCTTCGCGGTGCTCGACCAGCCATGCCCTCTTGAATCAATGCTCGAAGTGCTTCGTCGCGTGCTTGCGCGTCAGCACGGAGGGCACTGGCCCGTCGCGTGACGGGCCTCCACATCCTTCTTCTCACTTCCCACTTTCGATAACGGAGACAGCACCATGGCAATGAAGGTTCGGCCCCTCGGAGACAAGATCCTCGTCAAGCGCGACGATCCGCAGACCAAGACTGACTCAGGCATCTTCCTGCCCGAGTCCAGCAAGGAGAAGCCCAAGCAGGGCAAGGTCATCGCCCTCGGCGACGGCCCGCTCAACAAGGAGAAGGGCACGCGCATGCCGTTCACCGTCAAGAAGGGCGACACCGTCATCTTCACGACCTACTCGGGCACCGAGGTCAAGATCGACGGCGAGACCTACCTCATCATGACCGAGGAAGACATCCTCGGCGTCATCAGCTGATCCGGAACACCAGACAACACACGGAGACACACACATGCCAGCAAAGCACATCTCATACGACAACGACGCGCGCGAGAAGATCCTCCGCGGCGTGCAGAAGCTCGCCAAGGCCGTCAAGGTCACGCTCGGCCCCTCGGGCCGCGTCGTGGTCCTCGAGAAGTCCTTCGGAGCCCCCACGGTCACCAAGGACGGCGTCACCGTCGCCAAGGAGATCGAGCTCGAGGACGCCTACGAGAACATCGGCGCGCAGATGGTGAAGGAAGTGGCCGGCAAGGCATCGAAGGATGCCGGCGACGGCACCACGACCGCGACCGTCTACGCCGAGGCGATCTTCCAGGAGGGCCTGAAGAACATCACCGCCGGCGCCAACGCCAACGCGGTCAAGCGCGGCATCGACAAGGCGGTCGACACCGTCGTGTCCGAGCTCAAGCGGATGTCCAAGCCCGTCAAGGACTCGAAGGAGATCGCGCAGGTCGGCACCTGCTCGGCGAACCAGGACACGCAGGTCGGCGGCATCATCGCCGAGGCGATGGACAAGGTCGGCAAGGACGGCGTGATCACGGTCGAGGAGGGCAAGAGCCTTGAGACCGAGGTTGAGCTCCTCGAGGGCATGCAGTTCGACAAGGGCTACCTCAGCCCGCACTTCGTGACCAACCCGGCCGCGATGGAGTGCGTGCTCGAGGACGCCTACGTCCTGATCCACGAGAAGAAGATCTCCAGCGCCAAGGACATGCTCCCGCTGCTCGGCAAGATCGCCGAGAGCGGCAAGAGCCTGCTCATCGTCGCCGAGGACATCGAGGGCGAGGCCCTCGCGACCCTCGTCGTCAACCGCCTCCGCGGCGTGCTGAAGGTCTGTGCGGTGAAGGCCCCTGGCTTCGGCGATCGCCGCAAGGCGATGCTCGAGGACATCGCGGTCCTCACCGGCGGCACCGCCATCATGGAGGAGCTCGGCATCAACCTCGAGAACATGGCGCTCAACGAGCTCGGTCGCGCCAAGAAGATCACCGTGGACAAGGACAACTGCACGATCGTCGAGGGTGGCGGCAAGACCAAGGACATCCAGGGCCGCATCGAGCAGATCAAGGCCCAGATCGACATCACCTCGAGCGACTACGACCGCGAGAAGCTCCAGGAGCGCCTCGCGAAGCTCGCGGGCGGCGTGGCGCAGATCAACGTCGGCGCCGCGACCGAGGTCGAGATGAAGGAGAAGAAGGCTCGCGTCGAGGACGCGCTGCATGCGTGCCGCGCGGCTGTCGAGGAGGGCATCCTCCCCGGCGGCGGCGTTGCCGTGCTGCGCGCGCGCAAGG
>CAZKTN010000040.1:0-16696 GCA_964555705.1 uncultured Isosphaeraceae bacterium
CCCGCGAGCGCGATTGCCGCGAGTGCGCCGGGTGCGGGCACCGTGACGACCGACGAGTAGCCGGGAAGCTCGCGGGTCGACTCGCTGCCGTTGGCCCAGATGCCGAGCGTCGAGTACGGCGGTCCGAACGGTCCAGTTGGGTAGCTGTACACGTTGTACGCGGGCTCCGAGGCGCCGGCGAGCAGCGCGCCCTGAAGCATGTTGTCGAAGTTGCCCGCGGTGAGCGTGTCGAGGTTGAAGCTGAAGAGGATGTCCGTGATGCCGCGGCTCACGCCACCGATCGACTGCACGGCGCCGGCTGTGACGATGTTGTCGGTGTAGAACAGATTGCCACCGCTCAGGAAGCTGATGCTCCAGTCCGTGAGGTCGCCCTGATCCACAACGCCACTGGTGAGGTCGGTGGACCAGCTCATCAGCACCTGCGTCACATCGGGTGATGTGACTGTGTAGGGCGTGTTGAGCGTGTAGATGGTGAAGTAGACGCTCGCGTCAGCGGTCGCGGTGACGAAGCCCGACGCCACGACGACAGCGGCACTTCCTTGGCGGGTAAAACGACGAAGAGTCATGTGAATCCACTTTCTCGGACGAGGTCGCTTCCAATCGGATCCTGCTTGCAGATCGTGCACGAGCACGCTCGGAGCAGGTATCCCAACCCGGACCTGTGCGCGGCGAGAGTAGCCCGAGATCCGTGGCCTGCAAGCGAGAACGCTGGGAATCTCCGCGGTCGTGACGGGCCCGCACGTGCCGTCCTGGAACGCGCAGGCGCAGACTGCCGCCCAAGTGACCAAGAGCGGAGACCGTGCACGTGACGGTCCATCCGGTGCTCAGCGCCGCCTGCGCCCACGCATCACAGGCAGCAGCGCGAACGCGAGCAGGCCCGCCGGCGCCGGAATCGCCGTCACCGTGATCGCGCTCGTGGACGCGAGGAAAGTCGCCGTCGACGTGACCGGGTCGAACAGGAACAGGTTGTAGCTGGTGGTGCCGTATGCGACCGAGGTGTAGTCGGGCAGCACGCCGTTCGAGATGAAGTAGTACGGCGCAGTGCCCGTGCCGATGGCTCTCGTGTTCAGGTCGAGAGCCGAGATGCTTGGAGTTTCGGAACTGAAGCCGACATACAGGTAAGGGTCGTACGACACTCCGCCAACGATCGGAAGCCCCGCACCCAGAGTGGCGCCAAAGCGAGCCACGGTCAGGCTCGCAGCCTGGAGGTACTGCGTGGAGAAGGGCGCGTTCGGAAAGTTCGGGTTGCTCTCGACGAAGGACACGGGTGCGGAGTCGTTCGTCTCGAGGATGCCCTGCACCGAGTAGCCATTGTCGAGCACGCCGATGAACTGGTAGACGCCAGCGTCTGCCTTCGTTGCATGCATGAGCGCAGCGACACATACGGCTGGGAGGGCGAGGCGACGTGACATGGGATGCTCCTTGCAGAGTGTGTCCGGGGCATGCAGGCGGCAGCGCACGAGTACATAAGTGCATAGCTGCGCGCAGTTCCCACAGTAACCGGGAGGGTGATGGTGGATCATGGACCGGACTGGCTCGGTAGCAAGCGCTTTCCGTCCCGATCAATGACACTATTCCACTCCGCCGCGCGTGCTCACCGGACAAGTGCCGCAGCCTGGCTGAGGTCGCACTCGAAGGCGACCGATATCCTGCACCCGCAATGCCGCATCCTGCCGATCCGACGCCGCCCGAACATCCCGCCCGCGGGTTCGGACCGGAGTCCTCAGCGCCCTTCGGTCAGGAGCCATATCGCCATCCGGTCGCGGGTTGGGGTGCCGCACGAAGCGTCGCGGCAGTCCTGCTCAAGGGCGGCGAGCCGATAGAGCAGGCCGCTGCGCTCTTGCGAATGAACCATCCCGATCGTGGCTTCGACTGCCCAGGCTGCGCATGGCCCGACGATCCGGGCGATCTCAAGCTTGATGTCTGCGAGAACGGCGTCAAGCATGCCGCGTGGGAGATGACGCAGGCGCGGGCCGATCGGATCTTCTTCGCCAGGCACACTGTCGCCGAGCTCTCGACATGGACTGATCACGCCCTCGAGCAGGCAGGCCGGCTCGTCGAACCGCTGCGGTACGACGCCGCGAGCGACCGCTACGTGCCTGTCCCGTGGGACGAGGCGTTCGCGACAATCGGGCGCCATCTCCGCTCGCTCGGCGATCCGAACCGAGCGTCGTTCTACACCTCGGGCCGCCTCTCCAACGAGGCGACCTTCATGTTCTCCCTGTTTGCGCGGGAGTTCGGCACCAACAACCTGCCGGACTGCTCGAACATGTGCCACGAGGCGAGCGGACGGGCGCTGCTCGCCTCGATCGGCACAAAGAAGGGCACCGTAGACCTGCCGGATCTGGAGCGGACGGACCTGATCGTCCTGATCGGCTCCAACGCCGCGTCCAACACCCCACGGCTGCTCACGAGCCTCGTGAGGCTGCGGCGCCGTGGCGGTGCGGTGGTGCACATCAACCCGCTCCTCGAAGGAGCCGCCACCCGCGCGATCATCCCGCATGAGTTTGGCGAGATGGCGCGATTCCGCGCGACCGACACCTCCTCTCTCGCCCTTCAGCCGCGCATCGCCGGCGACATGGCGCTCCTTCGAGGCGTCGCCAAGCATCTCCTCGAGCGCCTCGCGGAGGATCCGCATGCAATCGATACGGGCTTCATTGAGCAGCACACACGTGGCTTCGATGCGTACAGGACGCTCGTCGAGGCGACACCGTGGCTTCAGATCGAGCGCGAGTGCGGCGTCGCCGAAGCGGCGATCCGCGAGTTGGGCGAGATCTACCGGCGCTCGAACTCCGCGATCTTCGGCTGGTGCCTCGGGCTGACGCAGCACGAGCACTCGGTCGACACGATCCGCGAGATCGCGAACCTGCTTCTTCTCCGAGGCAACGTCGGACGCGAAGGCGCCGGCGCCATGCCGATCCGGGGCCACTCGAACGTGCAGGGCAACCGTACGTGCGGGCAGAACCCCCGTCCCACCGAAGCGTGGCTCGCAAAGCTTGATGCCGCCTGCGGAATCCGCTCGCCGCGCGAGGCGGGGCTCGGAACCGTGGGCACAATCGCAGCGATGGCCGGCGGCGATGTCAACGTGTTCGTGTGCGTGGGCGGGAACTTTGCCATGGCCGCACCCGACCCGCAGGCGACCTTCGACGGCATGCGAAGGTGTGACCTCACGGTGCAGGTCAGCACTCGCCTCAATCGCAGCCATCTGGTGCATGGCCGCGAGGCGCTCATCCTGCCGTGCCTGGTGCGCAGCGAACTCGACGCCAGCGCCAAGGGGCCGCAATCGGTGAGCATCGAGAACGCGATGAGCACCGTGCACCTCTCGACCGGCCATCGGCAACCGGCGTCTGCGCTGCTGCGCTCCGAGCCCGCGATCATCGCGGGCATCGCCATGGCCACGCTTGAGGGCTCGCCCACGCCGTGGGCCGATTGGGCTGGGGACCTCGACCTGGTCCGCGAACGGATGTCTCATTCGCTTGAGGGCTTCGAGGACTTCAACCGGCGCGTCCGCGCGCCGCATGGCTTTCGCCTCCGGCAGGCCGCGCGAGAGCGGGTGTTCCAGACCCCCTCCGGAAAGGCGGAGTTCTCGCTCGCCCCGCTTCCCGAGACGATCCCGCCCATTGGCCGGCTGCTGCTGGGCACCGTGCGCTCGCACGACCAGTGGAACACCACGATCTACGCCAATGACGACCGGTATCGCGGCGTCCGCAACCTGCGCACGCTCGTCTTCATGCACGAGGCGGACATGCGTGAACGCGGCCTCTCCAAGTTCGATCTCGTCGACATCCGGAGCTTCGCCCGTGATGGCTCGATCCGCGCCGTGCATGGATTCCGTGCGATCCCCTGCTCGATCCCCCGCGGCTGCGCAATGGGCTACATGCCCGAGCTCAACGTGCTCTGCGGCGCCAGCGACTTCAGCAGCCAGTCCGAGCAGCCGCTGATGAAGCATCTCGAGGTCGAGATCGGCCGGTCGAGGATCGAGGGATGAAGCCCTCCCCCGCCGACGACGGCCTGCGTCGCTTCGGCGTGCGCACGATCCGCGGCCTGCAGGACTCGCTCGGCCAGGACGAGCTGGTCGTCGAACGGCCGCTCGAGATTCGTCTTGAGGCCAAGGGCGCCGATGGGTCGACTGAGCGCCGCTCGATCGTCGCCCTCCGCACGCCCGGCTCCGATCTCGAACTGGCCGCAGGGCTGCTGTTCGCCGAAGGCGTCATCGAGTCGCACGACGCGATCGAGTGGATCGAGGCGGAGGAGTCGACCGAGGGTGACGTCGTCAGTGTCGGATTGCGCGGCGATCCGACTTGCCTGCCCGAAGCCCGTGCGGCATTCATCTCCGCAAGCTGCGGCGCGTGCGGCAAGGCGACCCTTGCGACGCTGCACAGCCGGCGGCGCCATCCGATCGCTGCCGGATCGGTCCGCGTGACGCCGGCGACGATCCACCGGTTGCCTGAGGCCCTCCGCGGGGCGCAATCCGCGTTCGAGCGTTCGGGCGGCGTGCACGCTGCCGGCCTGTTCGCGCCTGATGGAACGCTGCTCTCGCTCCGAGAGGACGTCGGTCGGCACAACGCCCTCGACAAGCTCCTCGGCCGAACCCTCCTCGACGGCGAGATTCCTCTCTCCGACCGCATCGTGCTCGTAAGCGGGCGCTCGGGATTCGAGCTTGTCCAGAAGGCCGTGATGGCCGGCGTTCCGATCCTGGCCTCGGTCGGCGCGCCGACGAGCCTCGCGGTGGAGATCGCCCGGGGATGCGGCATGACCCTGCTTGGCTTTGTGCGTGACGGGCGCTTCAACATCTATGCGGACTTCGGGAGGATCGAGATGCCGCGCGATGCAGCACTCGCCGGCACCCGCGCCGCCCACGAGAAGGCGGACACGCCATGAGCACGATCAGGCCCGCCATCGAGCGCCTCTTCATCTCGCCCGGACACAACTACTACGGCCGGTTCGGTCAAGGCGCGCTCGAGCACCCGACCATCTCGGTCGAAGCGGTGGAGTGTGTCGCCGGAAGAGGCCTTCGTGGCGACCGATTCTTCGACTACAAGCCCGACTACAAGGGCCAGATCACCTTCGTCGCTCGCGAGACGCTCGAAACGGTCTGGCGCGAGCTCGGGGTCCCTGCGGAGCGACGCGACCTCGCCGCGACGCGCCGCAACGCGCTGACGGTCGGCATCGATCTCGCTGCCCTGATCGGCCGCGAGTTCGAGATCGACGGCGTGCGCCTTCTCGGCAGCGAGGAGTGCAAGCCGTGCGCGTGGATGGATGAGGCGATCGGGGCAGGCGCCGAGCGAAGGCTCCGCGGCCGCGGCGGACTTCGCGCCCGGATACTCAGCGACGGCACGCTGCGGGTCGGACCCGTCGAGGTTCGGGCATGAGCGCGATCGGCTCGCCGCCCCCCCCGCTCGCGCTTCCGCAGTGGCACTCCGGGGTGGTCGATCGGATGCGGCCGAGCCAGCCTCCTCGCGCGCCCGAGTCGATCCACCGTCGCGGCGAAATGCTCGACAGCCACGGTCGCGCAATCCGTGACCTGCGACTCTCGCTCACCGATCGCTGCAACTTCCGGTGCACCTACTGCATGGACCCCGAGGTCCGCTTCGCGCCGCCATCGGCACTGCTGAGCGCCGAGGACTTCGTGCGGCTCGGGCGACTCGCCGCATCGCTCGGAGTCTGCAAGATCAGGCTGACCGGCGGCGAGCCGACGCTGCATCCGGACCTTTGCGGCATCGCTTCGGCGCTTCGCCGCGAGACCGGCTGCGAGATTGCCCTGACCACCAACGGCTCGCGCGGCGATCGACAGGCCGTGGCGGCATGGCGGCAGAGCGGCATGACGCGGGTCACCGTCAGCCTCGACTCGCTTCGCCAGGATCGATTCGCTCGACTGACCCGATCGACCGGCACGGTTGCCGAGGTGCTCGCCTGCGTCGAGCGCTGCCTCGATGCAGGGCTCGGGCCGGTCAAGGTGAACGCGGTCCTCCTGCGCGGCGAGAACGAGGACGAGGCGGTTGACTTCGCACAACTCGCCCGTCGGCTCGGCATCGAGGTCCGGTTCATCGAGTGGATGCCGCTCGACTCGGGCCACGCCTGGCGGCCTGAGCGCTGGGTCTCGGCGAAGGCGACCCGCGCGGCAATCGAGGGAGCCCACCTGCTTGTTCCGATCGAGGGCGACGACCCCTCCGCAACCGCGCGGTCCTTTGCCTTCGCCGATGGAGCGCCCGGACGTGTCGGCTTCATTGCGCCGATCAGCTCGCCCTTCTGCGGCGCGTGCAGCCGGCTGCGAATCACTGCCGACGGGATGGTGAGGCCATGCCTCTTCAGCACGACCGAATGGGACGTGCGATCGCTGCTGCGCGGCGGCGCTGACGACGAGACAATCCAGCGGTTCCTCGTCGATGCGGCGTGGAGCAAGCAAGCCGGACACGGCATCGAGTCGCCGGATTTCGAGCAGCCGCTGCGGCCGATGTCCGCGATCGGCGGCTGAACGCGCCATGCAGCCGGACGCCACGCTGCTCGCGATCTTCTTTCTCGTCGTCGGTGCGCTCTACGCCTCGGTCGGCCATGCAGGCGCGTCGGGCTACCTCGCGGTGATGGCGCTTGCGGGCGTTGCACCGGAATCCATGCGATCCACGGCCCTTGCGGTCAACGTCGTCGTCGCCACGATCGCCTTCATCCACTTCGCGTCAGCGGGTCACTTCTCGTGGCGATTCCTTTGGCCATTCGCGATCGCTTCGATCCCTGCGGCCTTCGCGGGCGGCACGATCGCGCTTCCGGCGGACTGGCTGCGCCTGGCGATCGGTGGAGCGCTTGCGTTCTCGGCATTCCGTATGGCCTTGACGAATGTGCGGCCCGCTGCGGGACCCCGACTGGTCCGCGATCCGGCCATCGCGACGAGACTCCTCGCGGGCGCCGCGATCGGCTTCGCCGCGGGACTCACGGGCACCGGCGGAGGCATCTTCCTGAGCCCGCTGATCCTGCTCTGCGGCTGGGCGGAACCCAAGCGCACCGCGGCGACCGCCTCGCTCTTCATCCTCGTCAACTCGCTGTCGGGCCTCGGCGGACTCCTCAGCGCGGGGTGGACTCCGACGTTCGACCTACTGCCGCTCGCAGCCGCCGCAGGCCTCGGTGGCTTTTCCGGAGCCTTCCTCGGAAGCCGCAAGTGGACGCCGAGCACGCTCAATCTTCTCCTGGCCGCAGTCCTGGCGGTCGCAGCCTCCAAGCTGCTCGTCGGCAGCATCGCAGCGATCGCCGGACGATGACCTTGCGGGGCCGATGGCCACGAGCCGCTTCCAGATGGGGACGTCCTGCTTCATCCGGTCAATCAGTGACGCGAGCGCCGCGAGACCTTCGGCGCGATGGGCTGACCGCACCTCGCACGCGAAGGAGATCTCGCCGACCGCCACGCGGCCGCGGCTGTGCAGCACCACGATCGAGCGCACGCCCGGGCGGCTCGCCTCCTCGTCGGCGATCGCCTGCAGCACGCGGCTGGCCATCGGCTCGTACGCCTCATAGTCGATTGCCTCGAGTCGCTCGCCGCCCTCAAGACCGCGGACAACGCCCTCGAAGCGAACTCGGCTCCCCACGCCCTCGCGATCATCCGCTTCGCGCGACGGCTCGCCGAGCGCCTCGCACCGAAGCGGTCCGTCGGTTATCTCGACTCTTGTGCGACTCATCCGCCCCCCACGAGCGCGATGAGCGCTACCTCGTCCGTCGGCGCGATCACCGTCCTGGGCGTCGCAAACGCGTGGTTCACCGCCAGGCGCGCCGAGCGGATCGCAAACACCAGTTCCGGGCGCTGCGCGGCCATCGCCTCGAGCACATCCGCTGCGGTGGGACCGGCGAGTGCCGGTCCGACCGTGCACTCGATGTCGATTCGGTCGCGACCGGCGGCTTGCGACGCGGGCCCGAAGAGACGCACCTCGACTCGCATGGGTGCAGTGTAGTTTGCGGTCCGTCATGACCGACGCCCTAGATCCGCGTGTCGAGTCGCCCTCTCACGCGATCGCACGCATCGCAGAGCGGGTCGGTCGCGCCGCGCTCGGGATCGGCCTTGAGCCAGTCGAGCTTCACCGTGCGTACGGACGGGTGCTGGCGGAACCGTTGCAGGCCGATCGCGACAGCCCGCCCTACGACCACTCGGCGATGGATGGCTATGCCGTGCGCTGTGCTGATGTCGCCCATGGTCGCATGCTGCCGGTGCTGGGCGAGTCCCGACCAGGCGCGGCAGCGCCGGAGATGCCCGCCGTTCGCGGCTGCATTCGCATTGCGACCGGCTCCGCGCGGCCGATCGGATCCGATGCAGTCGTTCGCCGCGAGGACGTGCTCGAACATCCTGGTGAGGCGCCTGGAACCGTCGCCTGCATCACCATCGGCGACGGTGTCGTGCCCCGCGAGGGGGACCACTGGCGACTCCGCGGCGAGAATGCGCGTGCCGGAGCGGTGCTGATCGAGCCAGGGTCGGTGATCGATGCGGCGACGGCGGCAACGCTTGCGGCGTGTGGCGCCGTGCGCCCGAGCGTGCGGTGCCGGGTGCGGGTGGCGATCCTGACCACCGGAGACGAGGTCGTGCCAATCGAGGCTTCGCCGAAGCCCGAGCAGATTCGCAACAGCAACGCCACAGCGCTCGTGACACTCGTTGCGAGCCGTCCGTGGCTCGAGGTGGTGCGACTCGAGCATGTCGCTGACGAGCTTCCAGGTCTTGAAACGGCGCTGGCGACTTCGATCGCCGAGCATGATGCGGTCCTGCTGACCGGCGGCGTCTCGATGGGTCATCGCGATCTCGTTCGGGCCGCGATCGAGTCGCAGCGTGGCGAGATCCTCTTCCACCGCCTGCCGCAAAGGCCTGGGCGTCCGATGCTCGCGGCGATCGCCGAGTCGCGCGGTCGCCCAGTGCCGCTGTTCGGCCTGCCCGGCAATCCGCTGTCGGCTCTGGTGACGGCCCGGCGGATCGTGCTGCCAGCTCTTGCTGCGATCGCCGGCCTGCACCTGACGCCGCCCCGGATGGTCACGGTCAGCTCCGACGATGACGCCCCGGCTCCGCTCTGGCGATTCCGCCTCGCGCGCCTTGAGTCCGACGGTACCGCGATGCCGCTTTCCGTCCGCAGTTCCGGCGACATCGCCGGCGCGGGAGCGAGCGATGGCTTCGTCGAGATCGCGCCGGGTGAACGGATCGAGCGGGACCGGCGATACCCTTTCTTCTGCTGGAGCGACTGACCATTCGCCACGTGCCAAAGGGAGCCGAGTGACCGACGCCGATCGAACCGACCCTCCACCAACCACCGAGCGGCTGTCTCACGTCGATGAACGCGGACGCGCGACGATGGTCAACGTCGGGGACAAGCCGGCGACCGCGCGATTCGCAGTCGCTGAAGGCTGCGTGCGGTTCGGTGCCGCGCTTGAGGCAGCGATCCGGGACGGCACCGTCACCAAGGGACCGGTGCTCGAGACAGCGAGGCTCGCGGGCATCATGGCTGCCAAGCGCACCGATGAGATCATCCCGCTCTGCCACACTCTCCCGCTCGACTCGATCGAGATCGACGCGACGCTCGAGCCCGGATGCGTCCGAATTCGGGCGACCGCCCGAACCTGCGGCCGCACCGGCGTCGAGATGGAGGCACTCGTCGCAGTGTCGGTCGCGTGCCTCACCGTCCACGACATGGGCAAGGCGATCGACCGCGGTATCGTGATCGACGGCATTCATGTGCTCGAGAAGCATGGCGGACGGGGTGGCTCCTACCTCTCGCGCGACTCGGCAGGCGCCTGATGGATGGCCTACGACCGATCCGCGCCGCGGTACTCACCGCAAGCGACCGATGCTCGCGCGGAGAGACGGTGGATGCGTCGGGACCTGCGGTCGCGGCGATGCTGGCCAGGTCGCTTGGCGCCGAGATCGTCGCGACCCGGTGCGTGCCCGACGATCTCGACGCGCTCGTCCAGGCCTTTCGTGATTGGTCGAGTCCCGAGGCGGCGATCGATCTCGTCGTCTCGACCGGCGGCACCGGGCTCGCCCCGCGCGATGTCACTCCAGAGGCAGCGCGAAGGGTCTTCGACCGCGAGCACGAGGGACTGATGGATCTTGCGCGGCTGCGCTGCTACGCGAAGACGCCGAGGACGTTTCTCTCCCGTGGGGTTGCGGGCACCGCAGGCTGCACCCTGATCCTGACGCTTCCTGGCTCGCCGCGCGGGGCAACCGAGATGCTTGAGGCGCTTCTCGACATCCTGCCGCACGCGATCGAGACGCTTCGGGGCGAGGTGCAGGACGATGGTCGCCCTGGCGCCAAAGCCATCCGAGGCAAGGTGATCGAGCATGCCGATTGAGCACGACGATGTGAGGTTCAGCACCATCGCTCCCGCGGTCCTTGCCGGTGGACGCAGCCGGCGCTTTGGCCGCGACAAGCTGCGGGAGCAGTTCGGCGGACTTCCGCTCGTCGAGCGCCCAATCGCGGCGCTTCGCGGCATCTTCGGCCCGCGCGTGGCGATCGTGGGCGACTGCGAGGCGTCCGTGCAGATCGCGGGCGACCTCTGGATTCCCGACGAGCATCCCGGCATCGGTCCGATGGGCGGAATCGCCACTGCGCTTCGCCGCCTCGATCGTGCTGTGCTTGTCCTCGCCGGCGATATGCCCGCGATCGACACCGCTACCGTCCGCAGGATTGCGGAGGGATTCCTCTCGAGCCCGGCTGCCTGCGTCGCGATCGCCACAGCCGGCGACAGCGAGGCCGTGCAGCGACACCCGTGCGTAGCGGTGTACGCCCCGACGATGGGCGAAGTCCTCGAGCAGGCGATCCGACGAGAGCGGTTCAGCCTCCTTGCGGCGATCGATGCGCTCGATCCTGCGCAGGTGGTGCAGGTCCCGTGCGATGAGCGACGCCTCACGAACATCAACGAGCCATCAGACCTGTCGCGATTGATGCGTTCAGCCTGACGCATGCGGCGATTCCTCTCGCATCTTGTGGCCCTGACGCAGCGCAAGTGGCAGGCACGGTGCCTGACGTGCAACGAGGTGTTTCCGTACCCCGGAATCCGTCTGGGAGCGGCTGGGCGCCCGATTCGATTGATGTCGTGCCCCTGACACGGGTGCGCTGAACAGGTCCACCTCCCATGAACTGAAAGGCCACGACTCGATGTGCGCGTTGTCCGTCGGCTTCCCAATGTGACCTCGACAGCCGGTTGAGCACGTCGACCCCGTCAATGGTCTGGGACGCCGCCGATCAAGGCCAATAACCTTCACGACCGCGCTGGTCGACTCGGGATTCCACACGCTTTAGGGCGGATTGTTCGCAAGTCGTTTGCCTGCCCTGATTGCCGTGTCATTGTGCCTGCAAGAGAGAGGGTTGAGGGACCGCGGCGAACACGCCTCGGGGCTCCCTTCTTCTGTACACCCCCCAAACCGCGTCTCTCGGAGTTCCCTACATGAACAAGATCTTGCTTTCCTCGGTCGTCGCTGCCGCCGCGTGCGCCGGAGCCGCTTCCGCCGACATCACCATTTCCCTCGACAACCAGACCTTCAACGGGTTCTCCTTCAACGAGGTCGTCAGCGCGAACTCGGGCGAGCGGATCGTCGGCCTCTTTACCGGTGCCTCGATCAACGTTGTCCTCAACGCCTCGACGAACTTCACCTACGCCGACGACCTGTGCGTCTATGTGGACGTGCTTCCGCTATCGACAGGTGGCCTCGTCCAAGTCGGCGGATTCTCGAACCTGCAAGCCCAGCAGCGTTACTCCTGGCCCAACGGCGGGTCTTCGGCCCCCGGCACGACGTCGATCGGCACCGTGACCTTCACGACGCCGCTCTTCATCGACCAGTTCCTGATGGGAGCCCCGGCCGTCTGGATCGGAAACGGCTACGGCGCCTCCGGCACTTCCGGAACCTGGACGGGCACGGTCACCCTGCACGGGCTGAACTACGTGCCGGCCCCGGGCGCTGTGGCGCTCCTCGGTCTCGCGGGCATCGTCTCGCGTCGCCGTCGCCGCTGATCCGCAGTATTCAAGCCTGAAACCGACGCGGGGCGATCGATCGATCGCCCCGCGTTGCCTTGTCAGGGCGAAGTCCCGTTGCCGAGCATGGTCGCGAGTGACGGGGTCGCTCTCATCGGTCCACCGCTTCTGAGGGGTTTTCTCGCCTGATGGCGGCGGACACTGCGGCGAACTGAACGCCCCGCGCGATCAGCCTTCCGAGCACGGGCCCCACGCGCTCAGGAGCCGACTGAGGTCGTAGCCGTCCACTTCACCTGAGCCATCGATGTCCGCGGGGCCAGGGGCGCCCCACTGGGCCAGCAGCGTGCCAAGGTCGACCCCCGTCACAGCGCCGCTTCCGTCGAGGTCCGCGGGGCACGCAGCACCGAGATCGGCGACGAAAGAGGTTTGGCATCCCTGGTACCGCCCAAGGCCGACGATGACGCGGCCGTTGCGTGAGATGGCGCTGGCGCTGGTGAGGGCGTCCCAGCCTGCCGAGCCGATGCCATTGGCGAGCAGGAAATCGGTCAGGTACATGATCCCGGTCGATTCGGTCCACACGAAGGCAGAGAAGGAGCCGTTGGTTAGAAGGCAATCTCCAACAACCATCGAGCCGTCCCCGCTGATGCCGTACGAGTTCGACATTTGGGCTCCTGGGGGTACGCCAAGATCAAGGGCGTTTCCCTTGGAATCCCATCGGATGGCGCGATAGCCAGTGTCCGGCAAGGTCGCGGTACCCGCGATGAATGATCCATCGGCGCTGACTGCCGTGGCGAATGACTCCCTCCACGTGACCTGCGAAGCAAGGGCGCTCGCAACACCCGCCGTGTTCCATCGAACTGCGTTGCGCTCGCGGAAGACCCCACCGACAATGCCCGAGCAGTCTCCAACGATGGTCGAGCCGTCAGGGGTGACCGCAGCGGCCCACGAACCGAGGAGCACGAAGTCGGGGTCATTCAGCGGTCCGAGTGTCACCATGCCAGTTGACTCGGTCCAGCGAAATGCCACCGAGTTCAGAACGCTCGTCGAGGGGTGACCATGACCAGCCCCGACAACCACCGCCCCGTCGCCAGTCACGCCGGACGCGTAGTAGCTGAATTCACCGAGTTGATCGCTTGCCCAGGCGCCCAGACTCTGCATACCGCCGGCTGCAGTCCACCGATACGCATCCCACCGCTGCAACACCTCGTCCCGGCGGTACCCGACCACCGTGTCGCCGTCATCGCTGATCCCTAGGTTGGACAGGGCGTAGCTCGGACCGAGCGCCTCGAATCCGCGGACACTGGTCCATCGGAACACGCTGCGTGCGTCGTTCCCTGCGCACACGCTGCCATCGGGTGTGACCGCAACGAGCCATCGCGTGCCGTTGGCGTCACCGCAAGGCAATGCGCGGACCGAGCCACCACCCGCTGCCGCGTGCACGGCGATGGCAGACGTGGCGACGGCAAGGGCTGCGGGACGCACGGAACATACGAACACGGCGGTCAAGGACATCGAGTCTCTCCTGGTATCGGGAATCTGGATCCGGCGACCAGCGGCCGCCGACAATGGAACGGGACATCCGTGCGGGCATGTGCCATGGAGCAGCAAGCCGCTACGGCCGATCCCCGGCACGTGACTGAAGTGCGTCTTGCGCGCCTTCGCGCGGGCTCGCTCCGTTCGCCCGCGATGCGGCGCCCGAGCGCAACATCAGCAGCGCTACGATCCCCCAACTCTCATACGGGATGGGCCGATAGGAGCGACACCGTCACAAGCACTGCCGCCCGATCGCCGAGCAGTACCACACTCCTGAACCGTATCCAGTGGTGCAGCGCACAGTGTCCCGAGACACCGATTTGGAACACGTGCCCGACAGCGAGCTGCCATCCGGTGTTCTCGCTACGCCAGTGTTCCTACCGCCTGATCAGGAATGTCTGCCCGCTCTCCATTGCGATGGGCGTGAACTGCTCGCCGATGCCCTCTCCGAGGAACAGCTCAAGCGCAAGCTTGGCGCCAATCAGCAGCGGCGTGTGCCCCGCATCCTCCACAACAAGGATGCCGCCCGGGACCACGTGCGGCGCGATCTTGTGGAGTCCTGCGTAGACCGCCTCATGAAGGTCGACGTCCAGGTTCGCGACGGCGATTCCAAGCTCGAGCACGCGTGCGGGCAGCGGATCCGTGATGATGTTGCACCGGTCGACCGTGATGGCAAGCCCCGTATGCCCGGCGCCGTACGCCTCTAGCCGCGCACGCACGGATTCGAGTCCGTCGGTCACATGTGTCCCGTGCCATACCGCGTCTGCGCTGGCTTCAGACTCACGGTACGTGAAGCCCTCGAAGACATCGAGGAAGAACGTCTCCATCGGCCGGTTGGACTCAGCGAGATACCGAAGCGCCACGCCCGCGCTCGAGCCGCAGTAGCACCCCACCTCCAGGTAGCAGCCAGGGAGGTTCCTGGTGATCTCGACAGCCTGGATCAGGTTCTCGAAGTCCCTGTGGCCGAAGTCCCACTTGCCGAATCCGTGCTGCTTCTGATGCGTGAACTCCTCCTCAAGCACCCTCCTGGCGAGCGAGTTGGCGAAGGAGTACCCACCGGGCCGCGCGCTCCATATCGGGTAGTAGCGCCTGCCCGAATCGTGGAGCCGCCTCACGAAAGGCATCCCGAGGTCATCCTGCGTACATGCGTAGATCACCACATCATGCTCGTCCAGCTGGTCGAGCGCCGCGACGGGCTCGTGCCGAACATCGATGACACGCCTCACACGGAGGTCCGCAACCGCACCGTCGATGCTCTCGTATCCATCCGAAAGGATCACAGCCCGCTGGCTTGGCTTGAGGTGACTGTCCAGCGCCATCAGCAGCATCTCGCCAGTGACCTTCGGAAAGAACATCCTCCTGGGCTGCACGACCTTGGCCGGAGGAGTTGGGTCAGCTGGCGGGAATGCCATGACAGGCGGCAGACTACTGATCCGCCGATGGGAGCCGCGGCATAGGTGCGCTCGACAGGTGCACCCCCGCCACTTTTTGACCGGTACGGGGAGATTCCCGGTTCCGGTTCCGTCGTGCCACCGACGTGCCGGACCTAGCCTGCCCGCCATGCGCCACCAGCCTCTATCGATAGCCATCACAGCGATCACGGTTGCCCTTGCATCCTGCGCCACAGCGCCCGACGACGGACTCTCGCCGCGTCAACGCGCGCTGCGGGACACGTGGGAAGCGCACATGAAGGGCGAGTTCGCCGACAAGGATGTCGCGGAGACCATGGCGACGATGATCGAGCCCGCGCACGTGAACCACGTTCCCACCATGACCGGAGGCACCGGGTTCCCGGCGATCAGCGCCTTCTACGCCGCGCACTTCATCCCGATGATGCCGCCCGACACAAAGGTCACTCCGGTTTCGCGCACCATCGGCGACACGCAGATCGTCGATGAGATGATCTTCTCGTTCACGCACACGGTGCAGATGGACTGGATGCTGCCGGGCGTTGCCCCGACCGGACGTAAGGTCGAGATCCCCCTCGTCGCCATCATCGGCTTCAAGGACGGCAAGGTGCAGCACGAGCACATCTACTGGGACCAGGCATCGGTGCTCGTGCAGCTCGGGATGCTCGACGCGAAGGCGCTGCCGGTCGCGGGCGCGGAGACAGCCCGCAAGGTGCTCGATCCGAGCTTGCCGTCGAACGCGCTCATCGAGCGCGGCGCTGTCCGGGCCCTGCACACGGGCCAGGGTGCCGGGTGACTCCCTTGACCGGTGGCGATTCCGGAGGAGAATCCAGCATGCGCACCACGATCTCAATTGCTGTCACTGCGGCGATCTCCGCAAGCGCCTCGGCGAGTGGTTGGGACCGGCTGCTCTCGAACTCGTACTGGTACGTGCCGAAGGAGAACCTGCTCGCGTACATGACGGGCACTGACAGCTTCATCGCGCCGCCCCCGCTCGTGCTCTGGGACCAGACGCTGTGGAGCCTCGGCACGGCGGTAGACGGGCGGTTTACGGGCTCGGCACAGGCGACCTTCTACGCTACGCCGGACTTCTCGTTCAGCTCAACCAGCTCGATTGTGGGGATCGCCACGGAGTCTGGCCAGATACGGATGCGGTTCACCTCCTCATCCGATGGCAGCACGACCATCGGCATTGGCCAGTTTCGGGAGTTCGCCGGCACCACCGCGATGCAGATGCAGATGATCTCCGGCCAGGCTGGCACTGCGTACACGACCCACTGGGCGTACATGCTGCCGTATGACCCGAAGACCTTCACGCCCCCTACCCCGCTGCCTAACGGCGATCTCACGTCACAAGAGTGGACCTGGACTCTGGGCACCACGTGGACCTTTCAGAGCAACGAGCTCTTTGGCGCGGGTGGTGTCGGCACATTCACGATCACCAACTACCGCAACGGCTACTTCTGGGGCTCGGGCAGCGGGTCAGACGGATCGTCCAGCGAATCGTTCACCCATCTCGGATCCATCACGCCCGAGGGCAACGTGCTCTTCAACGTGCTCGCGGACTCGGACTCGCCGACGCTCGTGACACTCGCCGGGCAGGTGACGGGCGGGCCGATCGATGGCCGGATGGTGCTTCGCACCTACGAGTTCTCCGGCAGCGAGCCGGCGTTCGGCCCGGAAGGCTTCGCCGACGTGGTGCCGCAGCCACCGTGCGCCGCCGACATCAACGATGACAATCAGGTCAACGGGGTGGACCTTGCTGCAGTGATTGCCGCGTGGGGCACCGGCGGCCAGGGCAAGTTCGGTGCGGACATCAACAACGA
>CAZKTN010000041.1:0-16411 GCA_964555705.1 uncultured Isosphaeraceae bacterium
CCGTAGAACCAGTCCGGCAGGATGCGCTCGACCCATGGCGGGATTGTCGATGCCCTGTCCATGAACACGATGACCGTTGCGGTCGCACCCATACGGTAGGGCTGCCCATCGTTGGCGGGAGGAAGCGTGATGCGCACCGGGAAGCGCTGCGCCAGTCGCACCCAGTCGAGCATGGGCTGCGTGGTGGGCAGTCCGTTCTGGTCCACCTCGTAGGGCATGTTGAGCGCCCACCCGATGCCCTGAACCACCCCCTCGACAGGCGAGTTGGGGTAGGCCATCAGGTAGACCTTGGCCGTCATGCCGGGCTCGATGCGGCGAAGCACCGTCTCCTGGAAGTTCGCCATCACGAACCACTGGCTGCCGTCGACCACCGTGAAGAGCAGGTCGCCGGCCTTGAGGTAGGTGCCGGGCGAGATGTTCATGTTCGTCACGTACCCGTCGACTGGCGACCGCACCGTGCAGTAGGCGAGCTCGAGCCTCGCCTTCTCGAGCTCGGCGAGCGCGGCCGTGCGGCGCACGTTCACGTCGCCAACCTGGCCGAGCGCGTTCTCCGCGGCCTTGAGCTGCGCGATGCGCTCGTCCACCACCGCCTTGAGCGATCGCACATCCCGCTTGGCCTTGTCGACGTCATCAGGAGTCACGAACTGCTTGGCCAGCAGGGGTTCGATTCGGGCGAGGTACTGCTCCGCATAGAGAAGCTTCGCCTCCGCGTCCGTCACCGCCGACCGCGCCGAGACGATGTTGTCGCCGTACTCCTGGATCTGCAGGTCAACGAGCTTGATCCTGCTCTCCGCGTCGAGCACCGCGAGCTCGAAGGGCCGGCGGTCGATGATGAAGAGGAGGTCGCCCTGCCTGACCGGCTGGTTGTCGACGACGGCCACCTCAACCACATAGCCGCTCACGTTGGCCGACACCCCGACCACGTTCGCGCGCACGCTCGCATCGTCGGTGCGGGGATGGCGCGTGATCGAGAGGAACACGGCAGCAGCGGAGTACAGGGCCAGCAGCGGCGCGCCCCACGCGATCGCTCGTCCCAACGACCTGCGGAACCCGGGCGAATTGTGCGCCGCCACGGGACCGGGCGCCGCCGCAGGTGGTGCCGCGGGACTGGGGGCTGGCGGCACCGGTGCCGCCACCTTCGCCTGGCTCTCGGGCGTCTCGCTCACGTCCGGTAGATCCCCAGCCAGAGCAGTAGCACGCTGGCGAGGTACACGCTGCAGTACGTCAGCGGCACCGGATGCGCGTGCTCCTCGACCGACCACCTGCGCAGCGCCCATCGCACAGCGAGCAGCGGTCCGACAGCAAGCACCATGCACACCAGCCACGCCGGAAAGAATGCGCCGTCGATCTCGAAGATGGGGTCGCAGCCCCCGCATGCAAGCGAAGTCGCAAGCGACGCGAGAAGGACTCGCCTCATGCGCCAGCCTGGTCCATGGCTTGCGGGTTGCACGAGGGGATCCTAACCCGCGTGCCATAGCATCGCTGCCGCATGCGATCGCCTGGTGCAGTCATCAACTGGCATGCGATGGTTGCCGACATGACGCCAACGCGCGACCGCGTCATTGGGGGTGCGCGATGCGCTCTGGCGATGGCGATTGCCGCGCTTTGGGGCATGACAATCGAGCTGCCGCAGGCGTACTGGGGGATCATCAGCGCTGCGCTGCTTTCGCAGCCGCTCGCGACCACCACCACGTCGCGCACGCTCATGCGCGTGGCCGGCACCGCGATCGGGGGCATCGTGGCGGTGTCGATGGCGGCCGCGTTCCTCGGCAATCCGCCGGCGTACCTCGTCTGCGTGGGGATCGTCTGCTTCTGCTCGGGCTACCTGTGGACCGGCAGCCGCTACCCCTACGCGGTCGCGGTACTTGGCCTCACGGTCATGCTGATCACCTACCAGGCGATCAGTGACCCAGTCAATGTGCAGTCCACGGCCTGGTACCGCACGCTTGAGGTGTCCACCGGTGCGGTCGCGGTCGCCATCGCCACCTGGATTCTTCCTGGCGAGCGCGCGATGCCCCGGCTCCGCGCGCTCAGCGCCTCGAAGGTGCGTCGACTTGCGCATGGCCTAGATCCGCTCATCGACCCGAGCGTGGGCCGCACGAGGATCGCCATGACGCTTGAACCTGCGGCCGCTGAGCGCTACATCGCGATGCACGAGCTGCTGCAGCTTGCCGAAGGCGAGGGCGCGCAGGTCTGGACGCACCGGGCACGGTGGTTCGAGCTGCTCGGCACAATTGAGCGCGCGCGCATCACGCTCGACGATGTGGCCTTCAACTCATCCGGACCCGATGCGCAGCGCATCGCTGCCCCTATCCAGGCGGAGCTGTCTGCGGTCGCTCGCACGCTCTCGGATGGCTGCGAGCGGCTGGCCCAGGAGATCGAGCAGTTCGAGGTGGTGGGCGGCGCCTGGTCCCATGCAGGCGCCGTAGCCGATGCTGACGCGGCGATGGAGCATGCGCACGAGAGGCTGCATGCGCTTCGCACGTCGGGGACCTTCACCACATGGACCGTGCAGGACGTGTCGCGGCTGTACGGCCTCGTGCAGTCGCTCGACACTGCGGTGCGCGACATCAGGCGCTCTCACGACCTGCTCGTGGAGATCCGGGACATGAACGTGCCCGTGCGCGAGTACCAGGGCCAGGTGGCCGAGGCGGCAAAGGTCTTCGCGGTGTTTCCCATCGAGCGGTTCCGGGTGCGGCACGGCATCAAGAACTCCCTCGCGAGCGTCATCGGGCTGGTGCTGGCGCTGACCATTCCAGGCGGCTACGGCGCCTCGCTCATGATGACGGTACAGCTCCTGTCGGCGTCGCCCAACTTCGGCGCGATGATGCAGAAGAGCGTCCTCCGATTCACCGGCACGCTGATCGGTGGCGCGCTCGCGATCGTGTTCATCATCGCGATCATCCCGAACCTCTTTAGCGTCGGCGGGCTGCTGCTCTGGGCGGCGCCATTCCTCTTCGCATTCGGGTACCTGCTCTGCTGCGGTACGCGGGTTGCCTACGCGGGACTCCAGATGGCGCTCACCTTCGGCATGGTCGTGCTTCCCACCAACGTGCCGGCGTCCAACCTCTGGCCAGCGACCGACCGGCTGATCGGAGTCTTCATCGGCGCCGCGATTGTGGGCATCGTCTTCAACTACATCGCGCCTCACCGGGCGATCGACGACTACCGGCAGGGGATGGCGCAGCTGTGCCGCGCGATTGCGGACTACATCGGCCTGGCATCGGCCGCAATCGGGCGGAACAGGATTCCCGAGCCCAAGCGTGTTGGCATCCGACAGCGGGTCTACTCGTCCGCGGCGCAGGTCACGGCCTCCGTCGCGGGCATGGAGTTCGACCGCTCGGAACTGCGCAGCGGCCTCGACAGGCATGACCTCGCCGTCGCACCATCAGATGCGCGAGTGCTGTACCGGGCATCGATCGCCCTGGTGATGAGCCGCCAGAGCTTGCCGGACAACCCGCCAGAGGCAATCGAGCGGGCTGTCGGGCGCGCGTTTGCCGCAGTGCGCGAGGAGACCGAGGCCATCGCGGCCATCTGGGATGCGGGTCACGGCGGCCTCGATCCGGCCCTGCCCGGCACCCGCAGGGCCGCCATCGATGGCGTCGAGGCTGCCATCGAGGCCGAACGGAAGTCGCATCCGGTGTTTGCGATGACGACTCCTGAGGCAGAGGCAGTGATCGCACAGATCGCCCACCTCATGCGCATGGGGCATCAGCTCGATGCGATGGGGGCGATGGTGGGTCGGCTCGCCCGGAAGCACCCGACAGATCCTGAACCTTCGCACGCCGTGCAGCCGATACCACAGGCGTGAGCATGGATCGCCACAGCCGCATCGTCGGCCGCAGCTGCTGTTTGCGCCGTATGCGCATGACTGGATCGCTCATTCGCTTCACGCTCGCCGGTACCGTCGCCACGCTGGCGGCCTGCCAGTCATCGAGCCCATTCGATGATCCGATGTTCGAGCGCAAGGACCTCGACCGTCTCGTCAGCGACACGTACGACACGCCGTGGCGCGGCGATGGCATGGTCGTGCCGGGGACGCCGCCAATCCCAGTGCCCGACCGGCCAATGGCCTCGGGTGGCGATGCGCTGCCTGGCTTCGAACGGTCGCGCACGCTTGACCCAGACGAGCCGGTTGCGCCGCTCCCGCCTCGCGAGCGCACGCTCGCGGAACTCGCCGTGCGCGCGCTCGAGATGAACCCGACGACTCGCGCCGCGTGGGAGTCTGCGCGTGCCGCTGCTGGCCGGCAGGGCATGGCCGAGAGCCTCTACCTGCCGCGCGCCGGTCTCTACGGCGAGGTCGCGTGGGAGCGTGTCGCGTACCCCGCGCTCCCGTCGCCGCTCCTCTACGAGGGAGGCACCGCAGAGACGGGGTTCAACCTGTCATGGCTGCTGCTCGATTTCGGCCGTCGCGACGCGATGGTCGAGGCGGCACGGCGTGGCGTCGAGGCTGCAAACCTAAGCGCAAACCGCCAGATCCAGAAGGTCATCTACGACGTCCAGGCGGCGTACTTCCAGCTTGATGCGAACGTGATGATGGTGGAGGCGGCCGAGGAGGACCTCGCCAACGCGCGCATGCAGCTCGAGGCCGTCGAGGACCGAATGCGTGTAGGCCTCGCGACGCGCCCTGAGCTGCTCGAGGCGCGCCAGCAGTTCGCGAAGGCGCAGTTCATGGTCGAGGACACGAAGGCCGACCTCTATGACGCGCAGGCAGCGCTGGCCATCGCGGTTGGTGTGCCCGCCGGCACCCGCATCGACATCGTGCCGCTCCAGAAGATGCCGCTTCCGGAGGACCTGCTGATCGGCGTCGACGCGGTGGTTGCGCAGACGCTCCGCCAGCGACCCGACCTTCAGGCGGCGATCGCCACCGTTCGGCAAGCACGGGCATCGGTGAAGCAGGCCGAGGCCGACTTCCTCCCGACGATCAGCTTCTACGGGGACATTGGCGCCGGCTGGCTCGACGGCGAAAGCCGCGACGGCAACGACATCGGCGTCACCAACGGCGTGCCGCTTGTGGCGGAGGCTGGGCTGCGCGGCACATGGCTCCTCTATGAGGGTGGAGAGCGCACCGCGAAGCTGCATGAGGTGCGCGCGAACCTCGCACGGGCCGAGGCGCAGCTCGATGAGCTGCAGCTGGTGGTCTCGAACGAGGTGTGGATGGCCTACTTCGATGTTCGTGCGGCGCGCAAGCGCTTCATCGCGGGAGAGGCGCTGCTCGCGGCGAGCCAGGATGCCTACGACTCCGTCTTCGCCTCTTATGTCAATGGGCTCGCCACGATCACGCAGCTCATCCAGTCCGAGGCGGGCCTGTTTGACGCGCGATACACCCTGATCCAGTCGCGCGCCGACTTGCTCATGTCTGCGGCGCGGCTCGCATTCGCGAGCGGATCCGACGTTCCGCTGCCAGACCGCGCCGAATTCGACGCGCGCTAGCGGCTCGGGTGCCCTCGATCCGGTGCGATCGGTCAAATCGAGTGCGTTTTTGGGTTGAATCCGAGGCTCCCACGAGCGACAATCATGCGTTCGGACGTGGAGGGCGGAAGGGTCTGCGGGACGCGTCACGTTGGTGGTCGCGAATGCCGTGGATAGTGCCTGGCAAGCCGAAGATGTGGCGGCATGCCTTTCGGAGTCCTCCGTGAAGCATCTGACCATTGCCGTAGCCGCACTCCTGCTCGCTCCCTTGGGCGCGGAAGCCTCCATCGGAACACTCTCCAGCTGGGGATGGAATGGATTGGGCCAGCTCGATGCGCCCGCGCCCTTGCCTCCGGTGCGGGCCATCGCCGGTGGATCCGATCACACGCTCGTCGTGACGGATCAGGGCGCCGTGCTGGCGTGGGGATGGAACCAGTCGCGCCAGTGCAACGTGCCGCCTGGGCTCTCGGGTGTGGTAGCCGTGGCCGGGGGCTTCTCGCATTCGCTCGCGCTGACCGCTGACGGGTCAGTGGTCGGGTGGGGCGGGAACCTGTACGGCCAGATCTCCGTCCCACCGGCGGTGCCGCTGTTCACGGCGATCGCCGCAGGGGCGTACCACAGCATTGGAATTCAGGCGAACGCTGCAATCCTGTGCTGGGGACGCAACAACTACCGCCAGTGCGATCCACCTCCCGCAGTTCTTGCCGTGTCGTCAGTCTCCGCAGGATTGTGGCACTCGGCTGCGGCGTCCCCGGGCGGTGCCATCGTCGTATGGGGGCGGAACGATATGGGGCAGGCGGGTGTGCCCACAGGAACACCGCCCGCTGTGGAGATCGCCTGCGGCTTGAATCACACCCTTTCACGGAGCGCCGACGGATCGGTGCACGCATGGGGGTGGAACGCATATGGCCAGTGCGATGTGCCGGATGGGATCGGCGCCGCCATCGCCATCGCTGCCGGCGGCGAGCACAGTCTCGCGCTGATCGAGGACGGAACTGTGGTGGCGTGGGGCCAGAACGACGACGCGCAGTGCTCGGTGCCTGGATCGCTGGTTGCGGCAACCCGCATTGCAAGCGGTCGTGTGCACAGCCTCGCGATCGGGGATCGAGTGCCGTGTGACGCAGACCTTGACGGCAACGGCGCCGTGAATGCCACTGACCTGACGCAGCTGCTGTCGGAGTGGGGCCAGGCGACAGGCAGCTCGGCCGACATTGATGGCAGCGGAACCGTCGGCGCAGCGGACCTGACTGCGCTTCTGGCTTCGTGGGGACCTTGCCCCGGGTAGCGAGTGTTCCGTCGGAACTGGCAGCGCGGGAACAGCTACGAGCACGGCCCCCAGCGCGTGAGCAGCACGCTCAGATCCTGGCCGTCTACGTCGTCGTCGCCATCGAGGTCGGCCGCGCAGCCTGCGCACGCGCCCCAGGCGCTCAGCAGCGAGGCAAGATCCGCACCGCCTACCGAGCCATTCCCGTCGATGTCACCGGTGCAGGGCGCATCCTCGTCCGCGCGCAGCACCGTGACCGACATGTAGTCATGCACCGTCTCGTCGGCCGCACGCTCGGCGTACACCAGGAACCGGATCGAGCCGTCGGCGGCGATGTAGTCGCCGAGGTTTGAGCTGAGCCTCGCCCGAAGCGTGCGGTCACGCGTTCCGGCGTAGTTGTCGAGGTATCGGTTCTGCCCGACGAGCCCGCTCGCATCGCCCCACTGGGATCGCGAGTTGTTCCAGACGTACAGCTCCACCTGCGTGCAGCGGTCGGCGAATCCTTCCCACGTCACCACGACCTCGTCGATCTGGTCGGCAGGCTCGGCGAGCACGAATCGGAAGAGGTGGGTGGCCTCGCTGCCCGACGACACAGATGGGGTGATGTAGCGATTCGCGTCCGTGATCCCGCCGGTCGCGTTGGAGGTCGCCATCGCGACATAGTTCGCGGCAGTGAGCGCGGCGGTGACGGGGCTCACCACCGAGTTCACGGACGTCCAGCTCGTGGTCTGCCTGCCGAACCCGAACTTGTCGGCGCCGGCACCGGACGAGAAGTCGTAGAGGTTCGCGATGCCGGGCCGCTGCCGGAACGGGTTGCTGACGGCCATCGTCATGTCGCCGTCAGCTGCACGTGCGGTGACGCGCACGAGCGCGCTATCGGTCGCCGCGGCGGGAACCGTCCACTGGTGAGAGCCCGAGTCCGGGATGCCGGCTGCGATAGGCGTCCACGTTGCGCCTCCGTCCACGGAGTAGTCCAGGTCGACGCTCGCCAGCGGCGCATTTCCGGTGTCGGTGGCGTTCCAGCGGATCGTCTGCTGCGAGCCCACGAGCCACAGCTCGCCGCCTGCGGGCGCGATGACATGAGCTGCAGGGATCGCGTCCGTGTAGCGCGGAACCTGCTTCACGATGCAGTGGATCGCACCGGATGCGCCAATGATGCTCGAGCACTGGATCGGCACGATCTGCACGTCGGGACCCGCCGCCTGCTGCCACTTCGCCAGCGCGTCCGCATCGCGGGCGTTGTAGGCGGCGTTGCCTCCGGGCGCGAGCTGCGTGCCGTAGCAGGGGACGAAGATGCGGTTGTTGACACGGAACGCGTTGGTGTACGTGTAGTGCGCGCCACCGGCGTTCCACGCCTGCGGACGGATGACCTCGAAGCCGAGCGACTGCAGGTAGGGCACGGCGTTGTTCGTCACCGTGATCGCCGTGGAGTTCGATCCGGGAATGAACTCGCTGATGATCACGGTGTCCTCGTCGACGAGGTACATCCACATGTCGATGTGGCCGGTGCCGTCGACGGAGAAGGGCAGCTGCGGCAGGATGTGCAGCGTGTCGATGCCCTGGAAGGTGTCGTGGAGCTCGCGGATCAGCGACTCGTCATGACCGCCGCTCGCCGGGTTGTCGAGGTTCACGAGCGCGGTGCAGAATCCGGATCTGCTGGGACCCGCCTGGAAGTTCCCCCCGGAGTAGTAGAGGCCCTGGTGGTAGGCCGGCATGCCGAGCCTGTCCTCGGCGACGATCGTCGGCACGAAGTTGTCCTGCGGCCTGCCCGGGTAGTAGTGGCTGTCGACGGCTGCAAGTGTCCCGTTCTGGAAGATGAAGTGCGGACCGTAGTCGCGGATCCACACCGAGTTGTTCGGCGCAATGACGAACACCACCTTGCTCATGTTCGCGCCGGCGGCGATGAACGCGCTCGTCGCGGAGTTTGCGGTGGTCTGGTTGGCGACCACGACGTACGCGATCTCGTCGAAGGTCGTGCCGGCAGTCAGGCTCGACACGAGCGCGGTGACCACCGAGTTCCAGCTGTTGCCGTACTGGTAGAGCACTCCCCGCGCGGGCGCGTACTCGGGAGGCGTTGAGATGAGGCCCGTGGTCGGCGCGTCGGCAACGCCGCCCTCAGCAGCGCCCTTGAGGGCCACGGCGTACGGGGTCAGCCGCTGCTTGGGGTTGTAGGGCGTGCCACCCTCGCGGACGCGGGTGAGCGTGGAGATGTGCTCGGTCTCGGGCTGGACAGGATCGGAAGACTGGCCAAAGGCATGGTTCGTTGATGCGGCGAGAGCGACAGCAATCGCGGCCCGCAGGGGAAGTTGGCTATGCATAGGTGGCGGATCTTGTGGTGTAGGGGGGCAGGGCCACTGGCAGCCCTGGCAGGGGAGTATTCGCCCGAACCCGCCGCTGGGATGGACGGGGCGGCAAAAAGGGCGGCAAAGTCCGAAGAATTGTCGTGGGTTCACTGCCCTCGCACAGCGGCCCCAACACGACCCGAACATGAGTCGGGCCTCCTCGCGCGATATCAGCGAATGAGCGGAAGGTCGGGCTTGCGTCGCCAGACATCGAGCCGCCGCTCGATGGCGTCGCCGAGCGCGACAAGCGTGCCCTCGTCGAATGGTCGGCCGATGAGCGTGAGCGATGTTGGCGCATCCGGCCCGGTGAACCCCGCCCGCTGCACGAGGCAGGGATACCCCGTGGCATTGGTTGCCGTCAGCATGCCGCCCGCAAAGGGAGGGCACAGCAGCGCATCGGCATCGCCCATGCAGGCGCGCATCCACTCCATGAAGCGGCGGCGCAGTCGCTCCGCCTGCAGGAGCTCGATCGCAGGCGCGAACCACGCTTGGCGAAACGTGTTTGGCCAGGCCTCATCAGCCTGCCATGAGAGCTGGTCGTCGGCGCCGTTTCGAGTCATCGACTCGAAGGATGCCGCAGCTTCCGACACGAGACCGGTCATCAGGACTCCGGGATCGCCTGGCGGCGTCATCGCGCGCTCAATGACGGATGCGCCCGCATCGCGAAGCGCCGCGATCGCCGCCGGCATGACGCGCGCCGGATCGGCCTCGAGCCATGCGGGATCGAATGCCACACGCATCTGCGCGATGGGCTTCGATGCGCCCGCAGTGAAGGGCACCGACACGCTTGACGGATCGCCGATGCTCGCGCCATTGATCGCCTCGAGCACCAGTCCGGTGTCGACGACGCATCGCGTAATGGGGCCGATCTTGTCCCACGACCAGCACAGCGCCATGCAGCCCTCGCGCGATACGCGGCCGAATGTGGGACGCAGGCCAGTCGTACCGCAGCGCTCGCATGGCGAGACGATCGACCCGAGCGTCTCTGTGCCGATCGCGAAGGGCACGCATCCAGCAGCCACAGCAGATGCGCTCCCCGCACTTGACCCAGATGACCCCTTCCCAGGATCCCAGGGATTGCGGCAGGTGCCCCCGAACCAGATGTCGCCGTAGGCCAGTGCGCCGACGGCCGTCTTCGCCACCATGATGGCGCCCGCGTCTCGGAGACGCGACACCACCACGGCATCGGAGGCCGGCACCCGGTCGCGCCATGGCTCCGCGCCCCACGTTGTGGCGATGCCTGCAGTGTCGAAGATGTCCTTGAGCCCGTACGGGATCCCGTGCAGCGGACCGCGCCATACGCCACGCCTCGCCTCAGCGTCGCGCGCATCAGCCTCAGCAATTGCCTGCTCGCCCGCGAACGTGATGACGCAGTTGAGCGTCGGGTTGGCGGCGCGAAGCCGCGCGACAGAACGCTCCACGAGTGTGCGCGATGTGATGTGGCCCCCGCGCAGCCATGCCGCGAGCTGCCCGACGGTCGCGAAGTCGAGCTCGGATGGCGAGGAAGGCGGCGTCTTCGCCGGAACGATCGTGCCGGCAGCCTCTGGCGGCGCGGCGCCAAGGTCGGCCGGCGGACGCTCGCCCGGCAGCAGCACGGCGAACACCTGCGCGGGAGCGAGCGAGTTCGGCAGCTCGCCGAAGCGAGCGCGTGCCGAAAAGAGATCAAGCTGCTGGCCCACGGTGCGTGCCATTTGCGCCCGCTCCGCAGGCGTGAAGGAGATGCCGGCGAGCTGCTCGGCCGCAGCGATAGTGCTTGCGGACACCGGAGCTGACGCCGCGCTTGGGCTCGCGGGACTCCCATCGAGCGGGTTCGCGCGCGACGTGACGGAGGAGGTCGCCGCACGGCTACCCGGCACAAGAGCTGCCGCCGATGCGAAGGCTGCAAACGCCGTGGCGGTGGCCATGAAGTCACGGCGCGACCCCGTATCCGGGCTCGCGTCACCTGTCTGGCGTGCGTTCGCGCTCATTGCGGACGCGTCACCGTCACGTGCGCGGTATGGAGCGATGCAGGATCTGCCCGCTCCGCGAGCGAGCGCAGCACGGTGGCTGCCGATCGCCGCACCGGACCCGAGTGCACCTCGGTGCCGTTCCACGTCACGTTGACCGGGGCATCGAGGTCGCACATCGAGTCGTCGAGGTAGATGGTCAGCTCATCGGCGTTGCCCGTGCTCTCGATGGAGATGCTGTTGCCGCTTCGCGTCGCCACTACACGAGAGCCTGGCACCGGCTTTGCCACCTCAAGCCAGTACGACCTGCGGTGCGTGACGTCATCCTGCAGCCACACCACACGAGTCGGGCGCGGATCGCGGGTGAATCCCGCCATCCATGGAAGCGCCATCGCATCCTGGCGGTCCATCCAGTGCCCCTTGCCCGGATGGATCACGGCCTGGTGCCGGTACCCGCCGCTGTCCGCAGCAGCCAACGCCGCGAGCGCATCCTTCCACTGCACCGCCACCGCGTTGCGGTTGAAGGGCGTGTCGTTCTCGCCCATGTGGAGCGCGAACGCGATATTGCGAAGTCCATCCGGCTTTGCGTCGTTGGGGTGCCCGGCCATCATCGCCGCTGCGGCAAGCCGGTCCGCCATGCGCGGCGCGAGCTGGTACACGCCGTCACCTCCGGCGCTGTATCCCATGATGTAGATGCGGTTGGGGTCCACTTCGCCGGCGATGACGAGGCTCTCGATCAGCCGCGCATAGAGCGCATCGATGTGGTCCTGGTGCCACAGGTTCCAGGTGTCGGTCGGCGCGCGCGGCACCAGGTAGATGCCCTCGGGCGGCTCGTACAGCCGCTTCTGGTTCTCCCACTGCTGGTCGTTGACGCGCGCGGGCGCGCCGCCGCCGCCGTGCATCGAGATCCACAGGCTGCGCCCTCCGGCAGGGCGCTCGCCGAATGTCTTCGTCCAGTAGCGCATCGTGACGTCGCCGGCGCGCACCTCGCCAGATGCGAGCTCGCGCTGTCGGGCATCGCGCTCGGCGTCCGCATGCGCGCGCCAGATGAGCTCGCGCACCGCCGCCGCCTCGTCGCGGGAGAGCGCGTCCCTCGCCTGGGGCAGCTTCGCGAGCGCCGCCACGCCGCCTGTTGCGAGTGCGGCGCGCACGGACTCGACGCGTGGCGATGCGCCTGCGGGCACCACAAGGTCCACAAGCTGACCGTCGTCCCGCACCGTGAAACGAACAGGATCGGATCCCGGCACAGTCGCCCTGAACTCGCCGTTGACCGGCAGCAGCGTGGTGAGATGGTCGTTGGCGTCAAATCGCTCGTCGCGCGAAGTGCCCTCGAACACGATGGTCGGCGACGCCACATCCGCATCCCGATGGACGCGGACGGGAACTGCAACCCTCTCGCGTGCCGCGCTCACCGCATCGCTTGAGGCAGCTGCCTGCGTCACTCGGAACCGCACGCGCGCCATGCCATGCGGCACCACCTCGGTGGCGGGCCTGGTGTAGCGGTCCGTGACGTCCACCGCGCGCACCGAGTCCGAGTAGCCGCTCCACTCCATCGGGAAGGTCAGCGGCGTGGGCCGCCACGTGACCGCATAGATCGCGTTCAGCGGGCTCTCGCGTGTCGCCGTTGCCGCTCGCTCGGCGAACCACGCGCTGTCGAGGTCATCGCCGGTCGGCTCTGCAGCGCCCGTGAAGCGCCAGCGCGTGCCATCCCACACCTCGACCCACGAGTGGTTGCCGCTGCGGTCCGGCCACAGGGGGATGCCGACGAACCGTGCCGGCACGCCGACGGACCGGCACGCGTCGATCAGCAGGATGCTCAGTCCGGTGCACGACGCAAGTCCTGTCTCGATCGACTCGGAGGGCGACTGGTCCGCGCGCCGGCGCTTGGTCGAGTAGATGACCTTCGTCAGCGGGAAGAGCCTCTGGTTGATCCGCACTGCCGCGATGCCGGGGTCCGTCGTGCCCTCGACGATCGGCAGGCACAGCGTGCGCAGCGGCTTCATCCATGCCTCGCGCCGCTCTGACACGCTCGCGAACGGCAGGATCGCGTCGAGGAACAGCTCCTCGCTCACGCTCGAGTGCCACGGCGCGGACCGCCACGCGAGATACGCATCCGCGCAGTGCCCGAGCAGGAAGTCCGCCGTGGCCGTGCGCGCATCCGAGTCCGGCATGTGGCGCACCAGCCACTCCATGCCGGTGCGCTGGTCGGCTGGCGCCTCGCGCAGCGCGCGCTCGAGCTGCGGGCGGTTCTCGCCTGCACGCGCAAGTGACGCCTCGAGCGCAGGATCCGCGCCGAGCGTCACGCGCAGCGCAAGGATCAGGGCAGCGAGGCAGTGCGCGGCGATCACGGATTCCAGATGTAGGTGCCGATGTCGGCGGGGTTGTCGAGCACGGCGACGCGGATGTCGCCGTCGACGTTGCGCATGACCACACGCGAAGTGCCGTCATTGAGATGGGCGAACAGGCGCCGGTCTGTGTTGGTTGGATCGGTGCAGAGCCACTTGCCCACCGGGCACCGCGCAAACACCAGCCCGCCCACGGACTCGAGGTCGTAGATGCCCGAGCTGCGGCCCGACACGCGCCAGTCGATGTCGCCGTCGCGGTTGAGGATCGTGGTCGGATCGGTCATCGGGAACTGCGTGACCACGCGCACGTCGCCCTTGCTGGTCTCGATGTCGACCCCGCGCGCATTGTTCGTCACGTACACGTGGCCGCGTGCGGTGCGCACCACTACCGATCCGAGCATCGGCAGCGCGATGTCGACGTCGGCCGCCTGAAGCCACGGCTCGGGATTGCTCGTGGTCGCATTGACCACGATCGTCGAGCTGCCCTCGCGCCACTCGGAGCCGACCGTTGCGGTGATGTCAGGGAGTGACGCGGCGGAGTCATCCTTGCGTGTTGGCCCGTGCATTCCGCGCCTCGTGATCGTCACGGTCGCGAGGCCCTGCTCGATGCCAGTGCCGGGCGGGCTTGCAGTGGCACGCACCGTGACGCTGCCCGCGAACAGGTCAACCACGACGTTCTGCTGACCGATCGTGGGGACGCTGAAGGTCTCGGAGTCCTGCGACTCGCCGCCGAAGGTGGTGCGCCAGGGGGTGCTGATCGCCCTCTCGAAGCCTGGCCTGGGGCTGCTGCATCCCGCCGGCAGGGCGCCAACGAGGGCTGCAACGGCGAATGTGGCAAGGAAGCCGCGACGCATGCGAGGATCGAGTCTAACGGGATGGACCTCACTCAATAGGATGAGCGCATGGCCATGAGGGTGCACATTCGGTCCGCGGCGGTGGCGCTGATGGCGGTGTCGATTGGCCTGATGGGCGTGTCAGCGGCCGCAACTCCGCCGCGGCCGAAGCCTGCACCACAGCCTTCGGTTCCCGAGCCGCCGCCGGCGCCGCCAGTTCCAACTGCGCCGCCTTCCCCGGCTCCCGCGCCAGAACCATCACCCGCGCCACCACCGGCGCCGACACCCGAGCCCGCACCGCAGCCAGTTCCGGCGCCGGAGCCAGTTCCCGTACCGGAGCCGGCTCCCGCGCCAGAACCAGTTCCCGCGCCGACACCCGCTCCTGCGCCAGACCCTGTCCCCGCACCGGCGCCCGCACCCCAGCCGACGCCGCAACCTGAGCCCACGCCAGATCCTGTTCCTGCGCCGGCTCCCGTTCCTGACCCCCAACCCGAGCCAGCGGCCACGCCGGTGCACGTTGCAGCGCCGCAGCCGATGCGTCAGCCCGCACCGCCCGGACCGCCGCCCTCACGCATCGACAAGGCGCGCCGCGTGATCGCGCCCTCGGCCGGCACGGACCTTCCGCGCGACGTGATCCGTGTGGCGCTACCTGCGTCGCGTGGAGACCTTCTCGACAGCGCCGAAGCGCCGACGGAGGATGTGGCGGATCCGATCGCGGCCTCGTTGCCCAAGAAGTCAGGGCTGCCGCGCGCGGGGCGCATGATCCTCTTCATGCGTGCGGTCGACAGCGATGCGCGCGGCGAGCCTGCGGATGCGCCATTCTTCGAGGATCCGCAGCCGCTCGGCTCGATTGCGGTTGCAGAGCTCCAGGCCGGAATGGAGCTCGAGTTCGACGGCCAGGCAATCTGGTGGCCGGGTCCGCCTGACTGGCTCGATGGCCCCTACGACCTGCAGGTCGTGTTCGACCGCAGCGACACCGATCGTGGGCACGTCGCGCCCGACAACCTCATCTCGGATCCGATCAGGATCGAGTTCGACTCCTCGCGCGAGGATGCGACCACGATCACGCTAAGCAGGCGCATCGAGCCGGTGCCGCTCGAGAACCGCAGGAACGTCACCTGGTACGAGCGCAAGTCGCCGCTGCTTTCGGAGGCGGCGGGCCGCGACGTCATGCACCGTGCGGCAGTTGTCGTCCCGCGCGAGTACGACAACATCCACGCTGCCCGGCGCTTCTGGCCGACCGTCTACATCGTGCCTGGATTTGGCGGGCGCTGGTCTGACGCCGTAGGCATCGCGGAGCTTCTTGCGCGCTCCGACACCCGCGAGCTGCTGCCTCAGGCTGTGCACGTGGTGCTCGACCCGGAGTCGGAGTGGGGCCATCATGGGTTCGTCGACAGCGCCGCCAACGGCCCGCGCGGCACCGCTCTCGTCACGGAGCTGATCCCCGCGCTCGAGGAGCGGTTTAGGCTCGTGCGCGAGCCATCCGCGCGAGTGGTGACCGGGCACAGCAGCGGGGGATGGACGGCACTCTGGCTTCTCGTGAACTATCCAGAGACCTTCGGCATGGCCTTCGCGAGTGCACCAGATCCCGTCGACTTCTCAGCATTCCAGACGGTGGACCTGTACCGCGACGCGAATCTCTTCAAGGACACGCAGGGCACCGAGCAGCCCGCGATGCGCATCCCGCTTGGGCCTGGCCATGACCTGGTGCCGATGACGGTGCGCGATGAGGTCTCGATGGAGCGCGCGATCTCGCCGCGCGGCGCATCTGGCGAGCAGTGGGATGCGTGGGCGGCCATGTGGAGCCCAATGGACGACCGTACCGGTGCGCCGCGGCGCATCGCGAGCCCTGTGACTGGCGAGATCGACCCAGTGACGGTCGAGGCGTGGACGTCCTTCGACATCGCGCGGCTCGCGCGCAGCGACCAGGGCATCGCGGACACCATCGCGCGGCGCGCGCAGATCCTGTGCGGGGACCGCGACTCGTTCTACCTCGACCGTGCGGTCCGGAAGCTCGCCGACGTGCTGCTGCCGTGCAATCGGGACGGGAGCATGGGTCTCATCGACGTGATCCCGGAACTCGATCACGGCGCGATGGCGACGATCGCCACGGCGCGCTTCCACCGGCAGATCCGCGATCACTTCGAGCGCAGCGGCCACACTGGACCTGACAGGGATCCGATGCCGGAGGCGTCCGCGCCGGCCGAGTCGAGTGCTGCGAATGAGCCAGCCGTGGAGCCGGGAGAGCCAATTCCCGCGGCCGAGCCTG
>CAZKTN010000042.1:0-16155 GCA_964555705.1 uncultured Isosphaeraceae bacterium
GGCAAGACCGCCGTCTGCCTCGACTGCATCATCAACCAGAAGCAGTACTGGGGCACCGAGGATGCGGTGGTGTGCATCTATGTCGCGGTCGGACAGAAGGACTCGACCGTGGCAGGCGTCGTCGAGACGCTGCGCAAGGCCGGCGCGCTCGAGTACACGATCATCGTGTGCGCAGGCGCATCGGCCAGCGCCCCGATGCAGTACATCGCCCCCTACGCGGGCTGCGCGATGGGCGAGTACTTCATGTGGCAGGGCAAGGAGGGCAAGACCCCCAAGCACGTGCTCTGCGTCTACGACGACCTCTCGAAGCAGGCCGTGGCGTACCGCGAGCTCTCGCTGCTCCTGCGCCGCCCGCCCGGCCGCGAGGCGTACCCCGGCGACGTCTTCTACCTGCACTCGCGACTGCTCGAGCGCGCCACCAAGCTCTCGAAGGAGAACGGCGGCGGATCGCTGACCGCGCTCCCGATCATCGAGACCCAGGAAGGCGACGTGTCGGCGTACATCCCGACGAACGTCATCTCGATCACCGACGGTCAGATCTACCTGCAGCCCGAGCTCTTCGCGGCAGGCGTACGTCCGGCCATCAACGTCGGCATCTCGGTGTCGCGCGTCGGCGGAAACGCGCAGATCAAGGCGATGAAGGAAGTCGCCGGCTCGCTGCGACTTGACCTTGCGGCCTTCCGCGAGCTCGAGGCGTTCGCGCAGCTCGGCACCGAGCTCGATCCCGCGTCGCAGCGCCAGCTTGACCGCGGTGCGCGCATGGTCGAGCTGCTCAAGCAGGGCCAGTACACGCCCTTCGACGTCATCGACCAGTGCATCGGCATCTTCTGCGCGTCCAAGGGCTTCCTCGATGACGTCGCGCGCGACCAGGTGCGCCGCTACGAGGACGAGCTGCTCGAGCACTTCCGCGGGCCGCAGCGCGCGCTGCGCGACGAGCTCGTGGCGGCCAAGAGCTTCAAGGGCCTCGAGGACAAGTTCATGGCTGCCATGAAGGCGTTCAAGCAGGCTTGGCGCCCTGACGCCGCGAAGAAGGCCTGACGTGGCAGGTGCCGCTGGGGGGTGGCTCGAATCGCACCGTGCCGCGTACAGCGGCACAAGGGTGTGCGTCACGGGCGGCGCAGGCTTCATCGGCTCGCACCTTGTCGAGGCGCTTGATGCGCTCGGCGCTCACGTCACCGTCATCGATGACCTCTGCAACGGGTTCCGCGACAACCTGAAGGGCCGCAGCGACCGCGTGCGGCTCATCGAGGGCAGCATCCTCGATGCGGATGCGATGTTGCGCGCGGCCGAGGGCGCTGCGGTGATCTTCCACCTCGCGGCGCTGGGGTCGGTGCCGCGATCGGTCGAGGAGCCGATGCGCTACCACCGCGTGAACGTCGACGGCACGCTGGCCGTGCTCGAGGTGGCGCGGAAGACCGGCGCCCGCGTGTCCTATTCGGCGTCGAGCAGCGCGTACGGCGACACGCCCACGCTGCCCAAGATCGAGACGATGCGCAACGACCCGCGGTCGCCCTATGCGGTGACGAAGCTGGCGGGCGAGCAGTACGGACGCGCCTACACGCTCTGCTACGGCGTGCCCTTCGTGGGCCTTCGCTACTTCAACATCTTCGGGCCCCGCCAGCGCGAGGACTCCCAGTACGCGGCGGTGATCCCGCGGTGGGCGGCGGCGATCCGTGCAGGACGCAAGCCGCTCATCTACGGGAACGGCTCGCAGACGCGCGACTTCACCCACGTGCACAACGCGGTGCACGCGAACCTTCTGGCGGGCCGCGCGACGGGCACCCTCGAGGGAGAGACAGTGAACATCGGCTGCGGCGAGAAGTACTCGCTGCTCGAGCTGCTCGCGCAGATGAACGCGGTGCTTGGCACCTCGGCGGAGCCCGACTTCCAGCCGCCGCGTGCCGGTGACGTCAAGGACAGCCTCGCGGCGATCGGCGCCGCGCGCGCGCTGATCGGCTACGAGCCGGTCGTGACCTTCGGCGCCGGCTTGCGCACCACGCTTCTGGGCTGACGGCGCGGCGCCGGAGACTCTTCACGTGCGTCGGATGCGGTTGCCCGTCCCGATCGGGTGGCATGCTGTGTCGGTCCCGGAGCTGCGGAAGCTCGGCGCGATGCCGATGCGCCCGTGAGCGATGCCGATGCGCCCGTGAGCGATGCCGATGCGCCCGCGCGTGCGGCAGCTGCTCCGGCCCACGAGACCGATGCGGCCACCATCGCGAGCGTGGCCGCCGTCACGAGCATCCAGATGCCGGGGCCTGCGCCAGCGATGCCCGACGCGTTCACGCCGACGAGGATCTGCGCGATCCAGAGCGCTGCGCCGCACGAGGAGAGCGCGAGCGCCGCGGTGGCCGCGCCTCGCCTCGGGCGCGCCAGCGGGAGCGCGAGCGCACAGAGCGTGGCGATCGCGCACGCGGCTGCGGCCGACCACGCAAGCGCGATGGGCCACGGCGCCGATGTCGGGCTAAGCGCAAGGGGCTGCACGCCCGCGAGGCCGGCGATGCATGCCGCCGACGCTGCCGCGGCGGTGACGACGCGTCCGCTGGTGGCGCGCACCGCAAGGGACACGAGCGGCTCCGGCGGCGGAGGGGCGGCCTCGCCCGGCTCGAGCGGGGCCGCACCCGCGAGAGGCGCTTCATCAAGCGTGTGCCATGCGGACATGTCGCCTGACTCTGCGCGGTCGACCGCGAGCGCAAGGCGAGCGGCATCGTCAGCGCCGAGCCGAAGCGCCGCCGAAGCCCACGCGAGCAGTGCACCCCAGGTGAGGGTGGCGCTCCAAAGCGCCGCCTGCGCGATCGCAGATCCCGGACCCGCGATGCAGGTCACGCTCACGGCAGCGAGCGCTGCAAGGAGTCCGGTGCCCGAGATGGCGATCGCATCGGAATGGCGCAGGCGTGCGGCGATCCACCCGGGAATCCAGCTTGCCGCCCCCGCAAGCGCCAGCAGCGAGATGAGCCGCATCGCGCCGGGGACCGAGAGCGGCTCTGTGGGGCTGAGCAGAAGCGGGATGCCGAGCGCCACAACCAGTGCCGCATGGACCGCAAGGGCCCAGACGGTCGCGCACGGATGGACGATTGGCCGGCCCGTCGTGACGTGCGCGGCGCGCTTCACGGAGATGGCGGGGCGCGGCAGCGAGAGTCCGCCCGCGGGCGGCGAGAGCAGCGCCGCAGGCACGGGAAGCCGCATGACGCGGTCCGCAGCGAGCGAGGCCGCCGTGAAGGCCATCGCGCACGAGTGCGCCAGCATCATGGTCGCGAACGGCCACCACCCGAGGCCGAGCACTGCAGCCACTGCGGCGGCGAGCATCGACGCAAGGCTCCACCACTCGAACTCCACGATCGAGCGCATCTGCGCCTCGCCGCGCCTCGAGCGCGTGCGCACGACAAGCCAGGCCACCATCGCAGGCACGAGAGGTATCACCGAGGACAGCGCAGCTGCGGCGGCAGCGGCAGCCCTCTCGTGGCGCGCAAGCACCACAGGGTCGATGCGCGCATCGGCAGCGCGTGCGGCGGCGACCCGTCGCGGCGTCAGGCGCCATGCGAGCACGAGCGCCGGCAGCGCCGCCCACATGCCCACCGCGATCCAGGTGGGCGGTGCCGACCACGGTGCGGCGGACCACGTCGAACCTTCGGCGCCCAGTGCAGCGCATGCCGCTGCGGCGGCCGCGCCGAGCGCCATCGCCACGGCGCCTCCACCGAGCGCAAGTCGTCGCCTGCCGCGGAAAGGGTCGTCGCCGCGACCCACATGGTCCGCACGGTCGGAGGCGGGCCATGCCGCCCACGCGAGCGCCCACGGAAGGAACCACACGCCACCGCCGGCCGCGATCCAACCGAGCAGCGCAGGCGCCGAGTTCAATGGAGCGAACAGGGCGCCAGCAGGGGCAAGCGCGATCGATGCGCCAGCGAGCGCTGGTATGCGCAGCGCGAGCCGTGCGCCGCAGCGCCTGGTGACCCAGATGACCGCCCCCATTGCCGCGGCGGCGACTGCGATCCATGCGGCGATCGCCGGCAGAGCGGCCATGAACTCGCCCGCGCGCAGCGACGGGAGCGACGCCATGATGGCCGATGCGCCTGCGGCGGCAGCGACCGCGGAGATCACGGTTGAGGGACTGTCGCAGCGCTCACGCGAGCGGGGGCCGTCGTCGGCATCGCCCTGATCCCAAGGCGAGGTCACGTCGGTCGTCGAGGCGTGTGCCGCAGATTGGTTCGTGACGGGCTGGACTGCGGCGCCAGCCCCGTCGTGGCCATCCCCGTCGCTGCCGCCTGGGTCGCCGGCGCCCCGCGCCGTCGAGCGCGGCGCCCTCGGAGTGGCGCGTGCACGGAGCGCTCCCGCGCCCGCAGCCTCGGTGTCCGCATCGTCATCGACCAGCTTGAAGGGCACCCCGCGTGAGCGCGCGTCGATCGCGTCGCGCGGCGAGGCGATCGATGTGCCGGCTGGGCCAGCCGAGGATGCCGGACCAAGCCGCGGCGGTCCCGATGTTGCGGCACCTTCACGCTGGGCACCGGACTCGCGCGCAGCGTCGAGCGCGCGCTGCGCATCGAGCGCCGCCTGCGCATCGGCTGCCCGCTTGGCGTCGGCGGCCCGCTGCTCCTCGATGAGCCGCACGACCGCGGCCGCGGTGGCATCGCGCGGAAGCTGCGGGAGCCCCGGCACCGTGCCGCCTGCAGCGATCAGCTGGCTCGATGCGGCACGCACAAGCCCGTCGAGCGCGTCGATCTCCACGCGCGAGCGCTCGACATCCTCCTCGATGCGCTGGCGGATGCCTGCGAGCGCCGCTCCGGCAGCCTGCACGGCGCGCGAGAGCGTCGTCTTCGCGTCGCGCTCGACCCTCTCGGCGCGCTGCGTGGCGGCGGCGATGGCGGCCTCGGCCTTCTTGCGCGCTGCCGCCTCGGCGGCAAGCTTCGCATCGACCTGCTCTCGCTCCTTCGCTGCCGCGGTCCGCTCGGTCTCGAGCTCGCCGATGCGCTGGGTCTGGCTGCGGATGCGGCCGGAGGCCTCCTCGAGCGTCTTCTGGAGCGACTGCTCGCGAGCGGTCGCGTCGGAGAGCTCGCGCCCGGCTGCGGAGAGACGCACCTCGAGGTCTGCGATGCGGCGGCCAGTCTCGTCTGAGAGCTTCTCGTAGCTCGCAAGCACGGCGCGGGCGCCAGCCTCCGCGTGCTCGCGGAGCGCCGACTCGCGGTCGACGGAGGCGCGAAGCGCATCGGTCTCCTCGGTCAGCTGGCGCTGGAGCGTGCCGACCTCCGAAGCGTGCGCCTCCTGCTCGGCGCGGAGCGCGGATGCGAGCCGCGCGGACTCATGCTCAAGCGTGCTCGCGCGCTGCTGCGCCGACTCGAGCTCAAGGCGAAGTGCGCCGATCGCGGCGGCATGGTCTGCCGCCAGTCGGTCGCGCGCGGCGAGGGCCTGCGTGCGCTCCTCACGGAGCGTGTCCTGCAGAGTGCGGATCTCCCGGTCGCGCTCCTCTGCGCGCAGCGACTCCCTGAAGATGAGCTCGTCGCGCGCGACGACGCGCTGCCGCTCCTCCTCGAGCTGGCTGCCGAGGGCGGCGATCTCGCGCTCGTGGGCAGAGGTGGCCGCATCGAGGCGCTCGGCGGCAGTGCGCCGCTCGTCCTCGATGGCCTTCGCCAGCTGCGCCTCAGCGCGGGCCTCGGCCCCTGCGATCGCCTCCGCTGCGCTGCGCTCCTGCGCCGCGAGCTCGCGCGCCGCGTGCTGTCGCGCCTCCTCGAACTCGGCAGCCATGCGCTCCGCCTCAAGGTGCGCCTGCAGCAGCTGCGCGTCAAGCTTCGCGATGCGTCCGCGGAGCTCGTTGGAGCTTGCGGTCAGGGCGGCATTCGCATCCTCCGCGCGCGCGAGCGCCGACTCGGCCGCGGCAGTGCGTGTGCGCTGCGCATCGAGCGCAGGCTCGAGGTCGCCGATGCGCGCGGCGAGCTCGCCCCTCACTGCGGAGAGCGATGCGATCTCGTCCCGTGCTGCATCGAGCTGCGTGCGCACATGCACGAGCTCGGTCTGCGTCGCGCCTACCGCAAGCCGGGTGGCGTCGCGGTCGCGGATCGCCTCGTCCCGCTCGGCGCACGCCTGCATCCACTGGCCCTCCGCAGCGGTGCGCGCCTCCTCGAGCGACTTCACGTTCGCTGCGGACTCCTGCAGCCGGCGCATGAGGTCATGCATCCGCCGCTCGGCGTCGGCGCGCTCGCTGGCCATCTCGGCCTGCGCCTCGTCGAGCAGGAGCTGGATGCGGTTGATGCGGTCCTGCGCATCGGCATCGCGCAGCTGCGCATCCCGCGATGCCTGCTCGAGCTCGGCGATCGCCTGGTCGCGCGCGGCCTCGGCCGCCGCGCGGTGGCTGGCCTCTGTGGCGGCGCGCTCGCGCGCGTGCTCGACCTCCTGCGAGAGGTCGCGCTGCACCGCGCGTGCGGACTCGAGCTGGTCCTGGCTCTGGCGAACGGCGGCCACGAACGCATCGCGCTCGCTGGCGAGCAGCTTCTGCAGCGACGCCGCCTCGTCCTTCGCGCCGCTCAGCTGCGCCTGAAGCTCGCTGACGCTGGACTTCATCGCAGCCCGCTCGCGCTCGATCTCCTGGCGTGCGCCGGCAAGGGCCGCCTCGATCTCTTCGCGTGCGTCGAGCCGCGCCCGCGTCACCTCCTCGCGTGCCTGCTGCTGTGCGCTGGCGATCGAGGCCTCTGCGTCGCGAAGGTTGCGCTCCGCCTGCTCCCTCGCCTCGCCGATGGCAACCTGCGCCTCGCGCTCGGCGCGTGCGGTGGCGGCGGCTGCCTCGCTGCGCACGCGGAGGATGGACGCCTCGGCCTCCTGCTGGGCCGTCTCGACCGCAGCCTGCGCCTGTGCCTGGACCTGCACGATCTCGGATTGCGCGTCTGCGCGCGCGCGCGCGACAGCGGCCTGCGCTTCACGCTGCAGCCGGTCGACCTGCATCTGCCACTCGCGCTGGACCTGTTCCACCTGCGCCTGAGCTTCACTCTGTGCGCGCTCCACCTGCGCCTGCGCATCGCGCTGCGCGTCCTCGATCGCCGCACGCGCCTCGCGCTGCGCGGCTGCACGAGCGCGCTCCGCATCGGCCCTGGCACTCGCCTCCTCCGCTGCACGTGTGCGCTCTGCCTCGGCGCGGTCCGCTTCGGCACGGGCGAGCGCCTCGGCGCGTTCGGCCGCATCGCGCTCCGCAGCTGCGCGCTCGATCGCGGCACGCTCGGCTGCCGCATGCTCGCGCGCCAGCCGCTCGGCCTCCGCGCGGTCCGCCTCCGCTCGCGCCGCCTGCGCGATCGCCTCGGCCTCGGCATGCGAATCGAAGACGCGAACGACGAGTCCAGCGACGCTCGTGATCGGCCGCCACGTGGCATCGCCGATGCGCCGGATCTGCGCGCGCGAGTCGACGGCACCATCGGCAGCAAGGGCACGCACGCCGCTTGACGCGAGCGGTCCCTCGATGCTGCCGTCGGGCAGCAGGATCTCGTAGCGGGTGGGCACGCTCGGCGCGGCGCTGCCGCTGGATGCCCGGGGGGCCGAAGCCGTCGAATGAGCGAATGGCGTCATGTCATCTTCCTTCCATGGACATCACGTGCGGTCGATCCTTCGACTCGTGCCGCAGGCGCTGGCGGGCACGGTGATCGCACACGAAAGCGCAATGCGCCTCCGCGGTGCGATTACACCCGAAATTCCCGACTTCTCAAGGGATTTGGCACCGATTCGGCACCGAGTCGCGGAAAATCCGCAGCCCCCAGGCCCGCCAGCGACCGCAAGCCCCTCAGGGAGAGGGGCTTGGGTCGCCGGCAGCTCAATCCTCGTCGTCTGATTCGTCGGCCGACGCTGCGGCGGCCTCGTACTCGGTCCCGTCCGCCTCGCCCTCGCCACCGGCCTCCATCGCTTTCATCCGCTGCCAATCCTCGAGGGTGATCATGACCTCGCGCGCCACCGACCCCTTGTGGTCGGAGACGATGCCGGCGAGCGCCATCTGGTCCACCAGGCGGGACGCCCGGCCGTATCCGATCGCCAGACGCCGCTGCAGGAGGCTGACCGACCCTCGGCCGGTCTCGATCATGATCTCGACGGCCTTGTCGAACAGGGGGTCGCGCTCGTCGATGTCGAGGTCGCCTCCGGCGGTCGGGTCGGACCCGCCGCCTGCGCTGCTGCGCACCGCCAGGAGCGCGCGCTCGAAGCTCGGCGTCGCGACATCCTTGAGGAACCGCACGACCTTGCGCGTCTCGGAGTCGGTGACCAGCGTGCCCTGCGACCGGCGCAGCTCGCTCGAGCTCGGCGTGAGCACCATCATGTCTCCCTGGCCGAGCAGCAGCTCCGCACCCTTCTGGTCGAGCACGATGCGGCTGTCCATGCCGCTGGCCACCTTGAAGGCGATGCGGCATGGCATGTTGGCCTTGATGAGGCCGGTCACGACGTTCGCCTGCGGTCGCTGCGTCGCAAGCACCAGGTGGATGCCGACTGCGCGTGCCTTCTGGGCGATGCGCACGATGTGGGTCTCGACCTCCTTGTTGGTCATGATGAGGTCCGCGAGCTCGTCGATCACGAAGACCATGTAGGGGATCTTCTTGGCGATGCGTGCGCGGTCGAGGTCGGTCTGCGGATTCAGGCGGGCGTAGAGCTCCTCCTCGCCGAGCTCGTTGTAGCCCACGATGTCGCGCACGCCGACGCTCTTGAAGAGCTCGTACCGCTCCTCCATCTTGCCGACGACCCACTCCAGGATCCCCGCGGCCTGGTTCATGTCGGTGACGACAGGCGCCATCAGGTGGGGAATGTCGGCGAACATGCTCATCTCGACCATCTTGGGGTCGACGAGCACGAGCTTGAGCTCGTCGGGGCGCTTGGTGTAGAGCCAGCTCATCAGGATCGTGTTGATGCAGACACTCTTGCCCGAGCCTGTGGTGCCGGCGATGAGCATGTGCGGCATCTTGGCGAGGTCGAGCACCAGCGGCTCGCCCGAGCTGTCCTTGCCCAGGAACATCGGGAGCCGCATGCCCTCCGCCTGTCCGCCGCTCATCAGCTCCTTGAGCCGCACCTTCTCCTTCTGCGGGTTGGGCACCTCGATGCCGACGGCCGTCTTGCCCGTCATGTTCGCGATGATGCGGATATTGGGGGCCTTGAGGGCGCGCGCGATGTCCTTGGAGATCGTCTCGAGGCGCGCGACTCGCGTGCCCGACGCGAGCTCGACCGAGTACAGCGTCACGACCGGGCCGCTCTCGATGCCCACCACCTCGCCGTCGAGCTGGTAGGTGCGCAGCGTCTCGGTCAGCACGCCAGCCTGCTCGCGCACGAAGTTCTCCATGCGCTCGGAGTAGTTCCCCTCGGGGTGGTCGAGCATGTCGAGCGTGGGGAACTGGTAGCCGGTGTAGTCGGCCTCGCGCGGGATGTCCTCGTCGCGGGCGAGCGTCTTGGGCGCCGTCGACATGCGCACGGGCAGCTTGGAGATGCGCTCGCGCAGCTCGTCGGCCGAGAGCGGCGTGCGGGTCGCGGGCGCCTCAGGCTCGGCAGGGGAGGGGGTGGCCTTCTCGCGCGCGGCGCGCGGCGCCTCGGCATCGGCCGCCTCGTCGGATGCCTCCGTATCGGTGTCCTCGGTCTCCTCGGCATCGGTCTCGTCGACCTCCTCAGTCTCGTCCGCGATCTCCGAATCGGACTCCTCGATGACCTCCGCGGCCTTCTTGCGCAGCGGCCGCGCCGCCTCGTCCGCGCCGTCGTCGAGGTCCACCACGTTGCGGGTGCTCCTGCGGCTGCGCGTGCGCGGTGCAGTTGCCGTCGCCGTGCCGCCGTCGCCTTCGACCATTGCGCCGGCAAGCGCAGGCTTCGCCTTGGCGGGCATGACGCGGTTCCAGAGACCCTTGTAGTCGAACGACCACACGGGCTCGAGCGACTCCGCAGCGCGCACAAGCGCGCCAGGCAGCGCCATCATGATCTCGTCAACGGCCACGAGCAGTCCGATCAGCAGCGCAACGATCAGCACCAGGCTGCCGCCGAGCCCGCCGAAGCGGTCGCCGAGCTGTTCGGCCATCCATCCCGGCACGAGGCCGGCCTCTGCGCCGCTGATCACGCCGAGCGACGGAAACCACAGCCCGTGCAGACCGCCGAAGGCGCACATCGCCAGCAGCGCGCCGATCGCACGCACTGCAGGGTGAGGCACGCGGCGGCCCGTCGCTACCACACCAAGCGCGTAGCCCGCGCACAGCATCGGGATCCAGAATCCGTATCCGACTGACTCGTAGATGCCGTACGAGATAACAGCTCCCACTCGCCCGCCGAGGTTCGCCGGCGGGTCGGTCTGGACAGCCACCGAGTGGCTGGGCCAGTCAGAGCCTGAGAAGCTCGCGAGGCTCGCGGCGAGGTAGAGCCAGGTGGCGGCCCCAACGAGCCACAGCACCTTGACGGTGATGGATGCGGGCGGCAGCGCGCCCGCGGAAGATGAGGTCGAGCCAGTCCGTGCGACAGCCTTCGGCGATGTCCGTGCCATACCCCATGATCGGCTCAAAACGGCGCGTCCGATGAGATTCCCGGCACCTGCTACCTTTTCGGCTCGCATGCACTTCAAACTTGTGGATGAGGTTCTCGAGGCGACCCCGGAGCGGGCCGTCGGCATCAAGGCGGTGACGCTCGCCGAGGAGTACCTGCAGGACCACTTTCCCACCTTTCACGTGCTGCCCGGCGTCTTCATGCTGGAGGCGCTCGTCCAGACTGCCCGGCTTGTGCTCGATGCGCGCGCAGCAGCCAACGGTGCAGCGCCGGTGCGCATGGTGCTCGGCGGGGTGCGCGCGCTCCGCTACGGGTCGTTCGTGCGCCCCGGCGAGACGCTGCGCACTGAGGTCACGCTCGACAAGGTCAACGACGACGGGTCAGTGAGCTTCAAGGGCGCCGCGACCGTGCTCCGGCATGTTGCCGCCCGCACGCCGGCCACCGAGCCCGAGACGGCAGTGAGCGGACGCTTTACACTCCGCCCCATCAGGACAAGTGCGGCGGTTGCCGCAATCCCTCAAGGAATGGCCGCAGGGAAGGCCTAAGGACAGGAGTGCCGATGACACGTGACGAGATCCAGAAGAAGGTGACCGATGTGCTGGTGGATGCCCTTGGCGTCGACGAGGAGGAAGTGACCCCGGATGCCTCGCTGACCGGCAAGCTCGGTGCAGAGTCCATCGATTTCCTGGACATCGTCTTCCGGCTCGAGAAGTCCTTCGGCGTGAAGATCCCGCAGGGCGAGCTCTTCCCCGACAACGCGCTCAGCGACCCGCGCTACGTGCAGGACGGGAAGCTCACGGCCGACGGCCTGGCGCTCCTCAAGGAGCGGCTGCCGCACGTCGACACCGCGTCGTTTGCCGCAGATCCGCGGCTCGAGAAGGTCGCCGAGAGCTTCACCGTGAAGAGCCTCGTCGACTTCATGGAGCGCAAGCTCCAGCCGGCCTGATGCGTCACCGCGTGCACGCGCGCCGCGCGTGGAGCCCCGTCGACAGCACCTTCCCGCGAGCGAGCCATGAGATGGATGTGGATTGACACGATCGTGGCGTACGAGCCTGACCGCCGTCTCGTCGCCATCAAGAACGTGTCGCTCGCAGAGGAGCACCTTCACCAGCACTTTGCCGAGGGTCCCGATGGCCCGGCGCAGCCGGTCATGCCCGGCAGCCTCATGATGGAGGGGATGGCGCAGACGGCGGGGATCCTCGTCGGCAGCGTGCGGCGATTCGCCGAGAAGGTGATCCTGGCGAAGATCCAGAAGGCGCAGATCGACGCGGATGTGACGCCCGGCCAGTGCATCCGCTACGACGCCTCGATCGAGCGCATCGACGGGATGGGGGCGAGCACTGTGGGCACGATCGAGCGGCTTGATCACCGGTCGGGCCAGTGGGAGCGCATCGGCTCCACCGAGATCATGTTCAGCCACGTGGACCAGAACATGAGCGGGCTGGCATTTCCGGAGCACAATTTCGTGTTCAGCGACAGTTTTCGCAACATATTGCGCAGCAGTGGTTTAGGACATCTGATGGACTAGTGGATCAGTTGGTCCGGGGACGTTCCCCGGGGGATCCGGTGGCAGGTTCGCGGCCATGTGTCGCGTGAATTCCGGGGCGAGGGGTGTAGCCCAATGGCAGTGGAGTCGTTCGCGCAACTGGTGGAGCAGCACTACGCCGCCCTCAGGCGCATCGCGGAGCGTTCGATCAAGTCCCGCTCGTACCCGGCGAGCATGAGCCCCACCAGCCTCGTGGCGGAGAGCGTCATGAGGCTGCTTCAGCAGCGTGAGCAGCCGATGCGCGAGTCGCACCTTCGCGGTCTTGCGACGGTGTTCATGGCCCGCGTGCTCGCGGATTCCGCCAAGACACGGCTGCGGCAGAAGCGGGGGGGACGTGCGGCGCGCCGCTCTCTTGCAGATCCTGAAGTGTCCGTAGAGCTGCCTGTCACGCGATCAGGCACCGGGAACGGCACTGCGGCGGATCCCACCGTTGACCGCGACGAGCTTCTCGGTGCCATGGAGCGCGTGGCCGAGGCGCTGCCTCGCGCAATGGAGGTTGTGACTCTGCATCTTGTGGCCGACATTCCGCTCGCCCGCACCGCCGAGCTCGTGGGCGTCAGCGAGCGCACGGCGTACCGGGACCTTCAGGAGGGCCGCAAGGCACTCGCGCGGGAGCTGAAGCGAAACCGGGCATGAGCGAGAGCGGGGGCATGACGAGCGACGACCGTCCCGACGGCCAGGACCCGGAGCTTTCCGGGCTCGATCCGCTGCTGCGTGGCCTCGGCGCAGATGTGGATGCGGCAATTGCAGATGGCGCGATGCGCTGCGGCCCGTACATCCTCGTCGACGAGATCGGCGAGGGCGGGTTCGGGGAGGTCTTTGCCGCTGTCCGTGACGATGCCGCGGCGCGCCGCGTGGCAGTGAAGATCCTCAAGCGTGGCGTCGACACGAAGGACGTGCTCCGGCGGTTCGAGATGGAGCAGCGCGCGCTCGCGCGCATCGACCATCCGTGCGTGGCGGCAATCCTCGATGCGGGAACGACCGACGACGGCAGGCCTTGGTTCGCGATGCCGCTCCTCGACGGCGACCCGGTGACGATCGCCTGCGACGAGGCGCGCGGCGCCTTGCCGGAGCGCATCCAACTCATGACGATGATCTGCGATGCCGTGCAGGCTGCGCATGTGCAGGGCATTGTGCACCGCGACCTCAAGCCAGCGAACATCCTGCTCGTGCGTGGGGCGGATGGGACCCCAGTGCCGAAGGTCATTGACTTCGGGATCGCGAAGGCGATGGATCCTGACGATGGGGCTGGCGCCACACACACCGCTCATGGAAGCAGGGTCGGCACGCCTGCCTACATGGCGCCCGAGCAGCTCATGTCTACGGATGCTGGCGCCGACGTGCGCAGCGACGTGTTCTCTCTCGGCATGATCATGGCGGAGCTTGTGGCGGGAGTGCGGCCGCCGCCGACCTCGCACGGCGGCAACCGGGCGCTTCCGCTCCAGGTATCCCGCATGGTTGCGGCGCTCGCGGCAGGCGAGCCGCTGGCCGCGCAGCAGATCGCTGCGAGCCGCGGATACCGCTCTGCGGATGACCTCCGCCGGGCACTCGTCGGCGACATTGATGCCATCGTCGCAAAGGCCACGATGCCAGAGCCGGAGCGCCGCTACCGGAGCGCAGAGGCGATGGCTGAGGACCTGCGCCGCATGGCCGCATCGCTGCCGGTGCTCGCACGGAGCCCCAGCCAGCCGTACCACGTTGCGAGATTCGTGCAGCGGCACCGCAATGGCGTGGTTGCGGCATCGATCGCTGCGCTCGGGCTGGTTGCAGTATCCGTGATCGCCACAGCGAATGCGCACCGGGCCGATCGGAGCGCGGTCCTCGCATCGCGGCAAGCGCTGCGCGCCGAGCAGGTCATTGACTTGCTGCGGGGGGTCTTCGAGCGGATCGATCCGGAGGTCGCTCAGGGCCGCGACCGTTCACTGCTGGTCGAGCTTCTGATGAGCACGCTGGACCGCATGGGCAGGGATGAGTCGTCGATCGACCCCAAGGCCGCTGCGGAGGTGACGCGGATCGTGGCGGAGGCACTGATCAAGCTGGACGAGACTCGCATGGCGCGCGCGGCGATCGATGATGCGATTGCGGACGTGAGCGATGCGCTCGACGGCTCGCGTGATCCTGAGCAGCGTCGGGAGCTCAGGATTGAGCGGGCTGCGCTTCGGGTGGCTCGTGGCACTGCGCTGTTCCGCGCAGGCTGGGCAGACGCGGGCGCCATGCGCTCGCGCCTGGATGATCCCGCGGCTGAGGCCGAATGGCGCGCAGCGCTCGATGAGCTTGAGGATGTTGGCGCCCTCGACACGCGTGTCGCGCTGCTCGCGAGGCTGCGGCTGTGGAGGATCCGGGAGGCGTGGCCCGAGTCGATGCCGCCGGGTCGTTTCGACGAGGAGCTGTACCGCGACATGGAGGATGCGCCCCTCGGAGTGGGGGAGCACTGGGAGTACAGGCTTCGCCGGGCGGAGATCCAGAACTGGATTCCGGTGCTGCGCGACTACCCGCGCGTGCTTGATGAGTGCGAAGCCGCGCTCGGGCCGATGCACCCGCTGGTGGTGCGCAGCCGCAACCGGCTCCTCGCATTCCATGTCACCGCTGCCATCGACTCGCGCACGTCGGTATGGGGCGACAGCGTGCGACTGTGGGTGACCGACGAGGAGCTCGCCGAGCACTGGCGCGACACGTCGCAGCTCTCGGATCGTGTGGTGTCAGAGTGCACGCGTCTCTTCGGTCCCACCCACATGCAGACCCTCTCGGCGCGGATGTGGCAGCTGGCGGCTCACGGGTATCTCACTGGCGCGAACGTGTCCAGCGAGCGCTACCGGACGTTGAGGGCTGACGTGGTGGACGCGTTCGGACCGGAGTCGGCGCTCTTGAGCCAGGTGGACGTGATCTGGCGAGGGATCAACGAGGGGTACCGCGCCGGCAAGTGGTGGTGACGCGCGCGATGATTCAAAATCAGCCGCCGTCTTCAAGCGCGCTGCGCCCGAACGGCCTGTGAGTTTGGCGTTGATGGCGCAGTTTGAGGGGTGGAACTGCGCGCCGCGGCTCTAGACTCCGTGTGCTGGCGGTGCGCGCATGATGTCTCACATGGTGTGAGTGGCGGTCGACGGCATTGGGTGCGGGGGACTTGAGGGGAGATTGCTCATGCTGCACGCCGATCATCGCGTGGGTTTCGGTTCGCCTGTCATCGGATGCCTCGTGTGCCGGCGGTTGCTCGCGCTGGCGGGAGCGCGCCGGTCGCTGCTCGCGATGGCCCTCGTGCTCGCGGTGTGCGGGTTCGCGAGCGGCGCGCGCGCGATGGGCGAACCTGGCGGCTCGAGCGGACCCACACTGATCCTTGAGGCATCGGGACCGCAGGTTCGTGCGGCAGGTTCGACGGTGGTGGTGGACGTTCGCGCGAACGGGCTCGTCCCGGCCGCCGTAGGAATGCAGCTGCTCGTCGAATGGGATGCCGCAGAGCTGACCTTTGTGAGCGCATCCGGTGGGGATGGCGGATTTGCCCTTCTCCGCGCCGCGACGGTGACGGCTGCAGGCGGTGCACCAGGCCGGATGCAGCTGAGCATGCTGACCGGCGTGCTTGATGGCAGTGCGAGCGCCACTGATGGTGTGCTTGCGCGAATCACGTTCACTGTGCCTGAGGGAGCGTTGCTGTGCGAGCCAGCGAACGTGCTCAACTTCGGCCCATCGGGGACGGTTGCATCGACGAAGCTCACCGCCATCGGTGGTACGGAGGTTCCATTCACTGGCGTGGAGGCCGTGATCGTCGGCACGGACACCGCGGCACCGTCGCTGGTTGGTGTGCCGGACTCGGTAACGCTCTCGCCCGGCGTGACATCTTCGGCGGAACTCCTCGAGTTCACCGGCGCATCCGTGACTGCAGCGGACAACTGCGGCAGCGTGACCCCGGTGCGGGTAATCACGCTGCCCGGCGGCGCCACGGTCGAGGACTATCCATCGGTCTTCCCGGAGGGCGTGACGACCGTGTCGTGGACCGCGACAGATGGGTCATCCAACTCCTCGAGCGCGCAGCGCACCGTCACCGTCGAGCCTTGCCCGGGTCCGTTCGTGACCTACTACCGAGACGGCGATGGTGATGGATTCGGCGTGAGCGGCGACACGCAAGTGACGTGCGTGGGCGCGCCGATCGGGTACTCGGC
>CAZKTN010000043.1:0-15588 GCA_964555705.1 uncultured Isosphaeraceae bacterium
GCGTTGTCGCGGGGGTTGTCGGGATGCCAGAGGTGGAGCACTGCGGTGTCGGCGGGGCCACGGCGGATGTGCAGGCCGTGGCGCATCAGCCGAATCACAAGATCGCTGTCCTCGTAGCCCCAGCCTGTGTAGCGCTCGTCAAAGCCGCCGACGGCGTCGATCGCGGCGCGCGGTGCAAGCATGTTGCAGGTGCGCACGCTCTTCCAGCTCTCCAGTCGCAGCGCCCCCACGAGCGACCGCAGCGCGTCGCGCCAGCCGCCTACTGCCGCATCGAGCCGGTTGATCTTGCCTTGCGCGTGGAGTTCGCGAAGCTGGGAATCGGACAGCCCGTGAAGCGTAGCGCTGCCGGAGAGCGACTCGCGCGTCAGGATCTCGCTGCATAGGAGGCGACTCCCACGGGTGATCGCATCGGCTCGCGCAGCCCGTAGATGACCCGCGATGAAGCGCGGCAGCGGCACGCAGTCGCCGTCGAGGCAGATCACCCACTGGCCGCAGCTGGCCTCAATCGCGCGATTGCGGATCGCCGCTGCACGGAACCCGAGGTGCTCCTGCCACACATGCTTGAGCCGACCGCCGGGGAAGCGCCCGGACATGGCGTCAACGACCGCGCGTGTCTCCGGTCCGCTCCCGTCGTCCGCGACAACGCACTCGAAGTCCTGGCAGGATTGCGCCGCAAGCCCCTCAAGCACGGCGCGCAGAGCGTCCGGCCGGTTGTAGGTCGTCACGATGACGCTTGCGCGGGGTCCCGCACCCATTGCTGCGCACGATAGCCCCGAAATGAAAACGGCACGCCATTGCTGGCGTGCCGTCGGGGTTCTCTCTCGCGGCGGGACTGGCCCGCCGCCTGTCTGCCTGCGTGCGGGCGCCCGTGCGCCCGCGCCGCCCGCCAGGATCAGAGCTTGATCTTGTCGGTGCCGAGGGCGCCGTGGTCGTCCATGCCACCCTTGGTGGGCTTGGCCTTCTTGGGCATGGTGAACGCGGCCGTGTCGTCGTCCGGAACGCCGCCCGCATCCTTGCCGTCGCCCTTGTCGCCCCACTGGGCGCGCTTGAGCGACAGGCCGATCTTGCGGTCGGCGGTGTCGACACGGAGGATCTTGACGTCGACCTCCTGCATCGGCTTGACCACGTCGAGCGGGTTCTCGACCTTCTGGTCGCTGAGCTCGCTGATGTGGAGCAGTCCCTCGAGCCCATCCTCGAGCTCGACGAACACGCCGAAGTTGGTGATCTTCGTGATCTTGCCCTTCACGATCATGCCCGGGCGGTACGCGCCGGGGATCGCCTCGACCCACGGGTCCTCGGTGAGCTGCTTGACGCCGAGACCGACGCGCTGCTTGGCCTGGTCGACCTCGATGACCACGCACTTGACCGAGTCGCCCTTCTTGAGGAGCTCGTTGGGGTGCGCGATCTTCTTGGTCCACGACATGTCGCTGACGTGCAGCAGGCCGTCGATGCCCGGCTCGATCTCGACGAACGCGCCGTAGTTGGCGAGGTTGCGGACCTTGCCCTCGATGACCGTGCCGACGGGGTACTTCTGCTCGACGAGATCCCAGGGGTTCACGTCGACCTGCTTCATGCCCAGCGAGATCTCGAGCTTCTCCTTGTTGAAGTCGAGCACGACCACGTCGACCTCGTCGCCCACGTTCACGAGCTCGCTCGGGTGGTTCACGCGGCGCGTCCACGACATCTCGCTGACGTGCACGAGACCCTCGATGCCGTCCTCAAGCCGCACGAACGCGCCGTAGGACATGAGGCTGACCACCGTGCCGCGCACGCGGGAGTTGACCGGGTACTTCTTCTCGATCTCCTCCCAGGGGCTTGTCTCCTTCTGCTTGAGGCCAAGTGCGACCTTCTCGCGCTCGCGGTCGATGTTGAGGATCTTGACCTCGATCTCCTGGCCGACCTTGACGACCTCGGAGGGGTGGTTGACGCGGCCCCACGACATGTCGGTGACGTGCAGCAGGCCGTCGATGCCGCCGAGGTCGATGAACGCGCCGAAGTCGGCGATGTTCGTGACCGTGCCCTTGACGATGTCGCCTTCCTTGACCTGGCCAAGGAGGCGCTTCTTCGCCTCCTCGCGCTCCTCCTCGATGAGCTTGCGGCGCGAGATGACGATGTTGCGGCGCTGCTCGTCGATCTTGAGCACCATCGCGCGAAGCGTCCGGCCGACCCAGTCGCCGACGTCGCCGGGACGGCGCACGTCGATCTGCGAGGCGGGCAGGAACACGGGCACGCCGATGTCCACGAGCAGGCCGCCCTTGATCTTGCGGAGGCACTTGCCCTCGACGACGTCGCCTTCCTTGCGCGTCTGGAAGACCTGCTCCCAGCCGCGGATGCGGTCAGCCTTGCGCTTGGAGAGGACGATGCCGCCCTCGGCATCCTCGGTCTCCTCGAGGAGCACCTCGACCTCGTCGCCGGGGGACACGCCGCCCGAATCCTCGAACTCGGCCTTTGGGATCTGGCCTTCGCTCTTGAGGCCCACGTCGACGATCACGTAGTCGCCGCTGATCGAGACAACCCGACCCTTGATGATGCTGTTTGGCTTGGTGTCCGGCGTGGCCGTCTTCGAGAGGAAGGCGGTCAGGTCACCGCTCACTGCGCTCGCGCCAAGGGCCTCCGTGAGGAGCCTGTCGGCGAGGGCGGAGTCAAGCTGGATGTCTTCGATGAGGTTGTAGTCGACCATGGAAGTAGAGGTGCGTGTCCAAATGCGCCGCGGCCACAGGTGGCCGGGCAAGGTGCGGTTCCGCCGGAACGCTTCCGAAGCGGGGAATCGACGACTATACCACGTTCCCGGCCGTCTCCAACCGCCTCACGGCGGGTCGCATCCATACGAACCCCATCACGCCGATCGTGTTGAGGACGAAGCAGAGGCCGAAGAACCAAGGACCGATACCCATGCGCTGCATGGGCACGTAGAGGGCTACCGCAAGGAATGGGGCCATCAGCCCGCGCAGCCCGTTGAGGGTCACGTGCACCGCCATGTAGTCGCTGTCGCGGTGCGCGGGCGCGAAGTCATGGTGCCCGAGGTTCCACGCGAGCGACCCGCCCGCGAAGCCGATGCCGAACGCCACGCTCGACGCGTACATGAGCGGCATCGAGTGGAGCGCAGACGATCCCCACAGGCACAGTGATCCTGCGACGAAGGTCCACCCATGGATGGCGCGGAACTCGACGATGTGCGTGCGCGACAGCAGTTTCGCCCACAGCGGAATCATCAGCGGCATGATCGCGACGGGCAGGATCGTCGTGATCATGATGCCCTCGAGGTACGAGCAGTGGAACTCGTCGTTGAGGATGATCGTCTGCACCGGCGTCATCATCAGGTTGCCGAGGCCGAAGATGAACATCCACAGCATGAAGTCGCGGTACAGGCGGTCCTCGCGCAGCAGTCCCCATAGCGCGCGCGGGTCGGCAATGCGCTGGCCGCGGCGGCCGTCAAGCTCCATGCGCTGCAGGCGACGCTGGCCGCGCAGCCTCACGCGCCGGTAGATGGAGTTGCCGAGGAAACCCGCGAGCGCGAGCATCGGGAAGAGCCAGCGGAACGCGGTCGGCGACGCATCAAGCGCCTGGCCGATCACGAGTCCTGAGAGCGCAAGCACCACGGCCTGCACGCTCGTCATTCGGCCTGCGACGATGGCGCGGTTGGCGTCGGGGTAGTTGTTGCGCCACACCGAGGTGCGCACGGTGATGACGCCGGTCCATGTGGAGCGCGCCAGGAACGCAAGAGTCACCACAGTCCACAGGCCGGTCGCGCTGATGGGCACGGCGGCGATGCCTGCGATGAGCAGGGCCGACGCGATCTGGAGCCCTGCGATGAATGGCACCTTTGGGCGCCCGTGCGCCATGCCGGCCCACGCGAAGCTCGTGAGGTTGGCGACGTTTGGGGCGGCGGTGACGGCAGCGACGGCGATGTCGAGCTCAGCCGGGCTGATGCCCGGTACGCCCGTGAACATCTTCTTGACGACGATGCCGAGCACGCCGCCCTCGACTGCGCCAAGCATCAGCGGCAGGAAGAACCACGACACGAGCTCGCGCGCGTAGTTGGCGCGCAGCATCGGCGGGAGCGTCTTCGGGTGGAAGTCGCGGACGACGCCCGCGAGCAGCCTCAGGAACACCCCGGGATGTGGGATCGCGGCAGGCCGGATCAGGGGTTGCCCGTCGTGTTCACGATCGGGTAGGGCGACCCAAGGTTGGGCCTGTCGAGGAGGAACACTCGGCCGAGGTCATCGCTGGCCTGCCGCATGTTGCTGTTGAAGTTGATCGCGAGGTTGCGGTTGACGTCGTTTGGCGTCTCGGCCACGCCCTGCAGCTCAGGGCTGGGGTTGGCGAGGATCGACTTGAGGTCTGTCGCGTAGGGGTCCGGCTTCTGGCAGCCGATGAGGCAGCAGGCGGCGACGGACAGGATCGATGCGCAGGTGGCTCGGGTCATCTTTACTCCTCGAAGCGGTGAAAACTACCCGAACTGTGGGGGGTGGTCAACGTGTCGCGCGGAAGCCGTGCTATGGTGAATGCGACGCCCGGACCTGCTGGGCGGTGGTCGGCACATACGCGCTCGAACCTTGCGCGAACCCAAGGGATCGCCGATTCCGCGACGAAGATCAGGCCTCCGGCCTTGCGCCGAGTGGAAGGTCGGGATCGTCGGACGGCGAACCCACCTCGAAATTGGGTTCGAGCACGCGTGCCGGCACTCGAGGCCTTGCGCCTCGGCCGCCCGGCAGGACCGGGCGTTGTCATTGGTGATGAGCAGCCGCCGCGCGAAGCGCCGCGTACATCGCGTCGAGCGCATCCGGAATCACGCGCACCTGCCCGATGACCGGCATGAAGTTCGTGTCGCCTGACCAGCGCGGCACGACATGCACGTGCAGGTGCTCGGGCAGCCCAGCGCCTGCGGCAACACCCTGGTTCACGCCGATGTTGACGCCCTGCGGATTCAGCGCGCGTTGCACGAGGTCGGTGGCGACATCGACGAGCCTCCACAGCTCGGCGCGCTGCGGGGCGTCGTAGTCGAGCAGCGTCGGCCGAGGCTCGCCGAGCGCCACAAGCAGGTGCCCGTTGGAGTAGGGATACCTGTTGAGCAGGATCATGCCGTGCGCAGATCGCATCACCACATGCTGCTGGGCGTCGCGCTCAGGGTGCGCCCAGTAGTCGGCGAGAAAGTTGGGGGAGCCCTTCGATTCCCCGAGCGCGCGCGTGGCGTCGCTAGCGCGCACGGAGAGTTCGCGCAGGTAGCTGCGCCGCCATGGTGCCCAGATCGCGTCGTGGCTCACGGCGTCGATGGTATTGGCGCGGGTGGCGCATCGGCCGCAGCAGGTGGTGGCGTCTGAGTGGGCGCCTCAGCGGGCACATCGACCGACACGCTCGGCGGCATGTCCGCGGGCGCATCGACAAATGTGAAGCGCCGGGCGGGTGCGGCATCGTTGCGGGGGCGCGGTCGGATCGGGAGCGTCAGCTCGCCCTCCCAGAAGGAGGGCCGTGCCGCGCTTGTGGCGCGCCGGGCGAGGTCCGCATCGGACCTCACGCGCATCGACCAGCGCGCGCCGCCTTCCGGGTCGAGCGCGAGGCGGCGCAACGCCTCGATGTCCTCCTCTGGCGGCTCCCATCCTGCGCGCATGCCCGCCTGAGGATCGCCGCCGGGCCACCAGATGCGCGTGCGGCGGCGCACCTGGCCATCCTCCAGGAGATCGATGACGAGTCCGATCGCGACGCCCGTGAAATCGTCGCCGCTCGTGGCGTTTGCGTTGAAGCGGATCGCGGCGGGAAGGTCACCGAGCTGCCAGAGCACCACGCCATCCTCGAAGGCGCTGGCTACGGCCGCGTCGAGTACGGCGCCCGAGACGCCGAGCGGCTCGGCGCCGCGCGGATCGCTGTCGCGCGGATCAGATGCCGCCGATCGCGGCAGATCCTGCGTGAAAGATGACCTGCGCCACGCCGCATCTGGCGACGCGCGCCATGCGATGTCTACGGCGACGGATGCGATGTCCCCGCCGCTGTCGCTGGCGTTGCCGTCGTCGCCGTCGTCGCTGTTGCCGGTGTCACCGCCATCGCCATCGTCACCGTATGACTGCGGATGCCGGCCGAGAACCACAGGCATGCGCGATGCGCCACTTCCTGAGGGCATCCAGCGGATCCATCGTCCGGCGTGCGAACGCAGCGGCGGCTCGGGATCGCCGGCCTCAAGTGCCGCGGCAGTGACAGTGCCGCGGGCAGCGCCGGCGGCTGCGTCAGCCGCTGCCGCATCGCGGGATTCGCTCCCGATCGGATCGAGCGCGGCTGTGGGGGTCGGGCTCAGGCGAATCCGTACCTCGCCGCCTTCGGCCATGAACCCGCGGATGTCAAGCCACATGATGCAGGGCGCGCCTGCGGTGGCCGGCACCGGTTCGAGCGCCACGATCGGCGGCAGCGCCATGAGCCTCTCCGTCACGGGCCGTGCGAGCGTGCGTCGCCGCTCCTGCAGCGCAAGGAGCACCTCAAGCTCTTCGCGTGTGGGACTGACATCGTCGAACTCCGCAGTTCGGAAGGGCTCCGACGCGTACGCCGACTCGCCGGTCGAGAGCCACATCGACACCACGTCGCCGTAGGCCTCAAGCCATGCGCGCGTGCCGGGACGCGCGCCGTCGTGCCCTGCGACGCACGCATTCGCAATGGACTCGATCTGCGCGATGGACAGGTCGCCGCGCGCAATGCGGGAAAGCAGGTCCTCACGCACTCCGCCGAGGACCATGCGCCTGAGCGACTCCATTGACGATTCCTGTGCCGAGGGCGCGGTGCGCGGAGGCAAGTGAGGCAGCAGCGCGATCGGCACGCGCGCCGGCAGCAGCGACCACACCGACTCGCCGCTGACCTGCAGGCGCACCACGAGTGCGGCCGTGAACAGCCCTAGCGACAGCGCAGCCGCGAGCCCCACGCGACGCCGCGTGCGATGCAGGGCTGCCTCGCCATGTGCCGTGAATCCGCACTCGCTGCAGGTGAGTCCTGGCGTGGCGCTCAGGTCATGCCAGCACTTCGGGCACCGTCGCCGGCCGCGCGCACGGTCGCCCGCGATGCACCACCCGATCGCCGCGAGCGCGAGCGCAGCGATCACTGCGCCGGCAATCCACTCGACCGCCATCAGCGTGCCCAGGCCCAGCGAAGGAGCTCGCGGGGCGTGGGAGGCTTGCCTTGCATGAGCACGCCCACGCGGAAGATGCGCGCCGCGAGCCAGAACGCCACGGCCATCACCGCAAAGCCCCACACCAGCGATGCGACGATCTGCCAAGCGGGTACGGGATCGGTGGCCGCCGCGCACCGCACCACCATGATGAAGGGCGTCAGGGTCGGCACAAAGCTCGTGACCGTGGCGAGCATCCCGTTGGGATGCTCGACGATGGGCACCCACAGCAGCAGCGGCACCACCATCACCGTCATGATCGGTCCCGCGAGCGTCTGCACTTCCCGCAGGTCATTCACTGCGCTGCCGGCCGCCGCCATCATCCCGGCGATCGTGAAGTAGGCCATCACGAAGTAGGCCACGAACAGCAGCGCGAGCCAGACCGGGAGGAAGTCGAGCATGGTCATCGCCGCGAGCGCGCTCACCGCGAGTCCGCCGTACATCACCATCATCACGAGGCTGACGAGCGCCTGCCCGAAGATCTTGCCCGACAGGAGCTCCGCCGGGCTGACCGCCGAGAGGAGCACCTCCATCACCTTGCTCGACTTCTCCTCGATGGTGGTCGTGAGCAGCTGGTTGGCGCTTGAGAAGACAGTGATCCACAGCAGCACCATGAACCCGCCCGGGATCAGCATGCGTGCCTCGACGCTCTCCTTCGCCTCGCCGCCGGCGTCCGTAGTGCGCACAAGGTCGACCACCGGGCGCTTCAGCAGTGCGCGGACCTGCGCAAAGTCCTGCCCGGTGCCCGCCACGCGCGCGCGGACGACCGCATTGCGCACCTGCTTCTCGACGAGGCCGGTCGTGCTGGGGCTTGAGGAGCTCGGCACGGCGACCTTCACCATCAGGTTCTCGGGCGGCGCGGGGTCGAGGATTCCGGCGGGCAACTCCACGACAGCGAGCAGGTCGCCATCGTTGAGCCTGGCGCGCAGCACGGCAAGATCCGCGTCCTGCGCCACGCGCTCGATGGTCACGTTGGCCTCCGTCGCCTCCGCGAGGCGCGCGGCGGAGACCGCGGCCTCGAAGGCGGCAGGGTCGCTCGCCATGCCTGGCGCCGCGGACTTGAGAGTCTCGGCAACGGCGCGATCATCGTCGTCGGTGTCGGTGGGATCGGTGCGGATGCGGTCGAAGATCGCCGTGAGCTCGTTGGCGACACGTCCATCGCCGTCGACCACCGCCACTGTCCCCTCAATGGGCTTCTTGGATCCCGCCGTGAGGATCGGGATGACGGCGACAACCCCGAACATCACCACGGGCACCACGACCGCGCCGATCACAAACGCCTTCGTCAGCGCCGTGTGCTTGAACTCGCGCCACGCGACGGCAGCCACGCGGGCAATGTGGCGCTCGCGCGTGGAGCGCGCCGGTGCTGTCTGCGGTGCGGTTCGCGTCGGATCAGGCATGTGCGGCCTCCCGTGTCGCGTAGCGCATGTGGCCGCCGTGCTCGGTCACGAGCCTCACGAACACCTCATCGAGCGACGTGCGGCGTCGCTCGACGCGCCTGCAGCGCACGGTGTCGAGGGCGGCGCGCATCATCGCGCTCGCATCGTGATCCTGGTCCACTGCGACAAGCACGGTCTTCCCGTCGGCGGCGAGTTCGGCGGCGAGCGCGCCGGGCATGCGGGAAAGCGCATCTCGCGCGCTGTCTGCATCGCCTTCGGGCTCGACGAGGATGCCTCGGGGATCGAAGGTTGTGGAGACCTCGTCCATCGACGCATCGAGGATCTTCTCGCCGCGGTTGATGAGCACGACGCGCTCGCAGAGCTGCTCGGCCTGGTGCATCTGGTGCGTCGAGAAGAGGATGGTGCGTCCGCTCGCGTGCAGGGCACGCACCGTGTCGAGCAGGACGCGCGCGTTCACCGGGTCGAGCCCGGAGAACGGCTCGTCGAGCACGATGAGCTCAGGGTCGTGCACCACCGCAGCCACGAACTGCACCTTCTGCTGCATTCCCTTGCTCAGCTCTTCGCACCGCATCTTGCCGACGCCCGGCAGCTCGATGCGCTCGAGCCATGCGGCGACGCGCGCCGCACATTCGCGGCGGGGCACGCCCTTGAGTTGGGCGATGTAGCGCAGGTACTCGCTCACGCGCATCCGGCGGTAGATGCCGCGCTCCTCGGGCAGGTAGCCGATGCGGTCCTTCATGTCGAGCGCGTCGCGCCCGAGCACGAGGATCTGGCCCGAGTCGGGCCTGATGATCGACATCAGCATGCGGATCGTGGTGCTCTTGCCGGCGCCATTGGGGCCGAGCACGCCGCACATGCAGCCGGCGGGCACCTCAAGGTCGAGGCTGCTCACCGCGAGCGTGCCGCCGAAGCGCTTGGTCACGCCTCGCAGGATGAGTGCGGGAGCGCTCATGGTGCTGCAGTTACCGTGCGTCTCGACTCGATCCACCGCAGCGCGTCGCGAAGCACCGGGTCGGGGCAGGCGATGTAGTCAGCCAGCGCAGGCGGCGCATCGGTGCCTTGCACCACGCCGGTGCCCTCGATGGCGCGGCCGCGCGCCGAGCGGAAGTCGCCGATCGCGTAGAGCAGCACATCGCCGTTGTCGAGGCGCATCGTGATCGAGGGCAGCGCTGCGCCCGCGCTCGGTCCGCCGAAGATCTCGGCGCGGCCGGCATCCTCGAGGCCCGCCGCGAAGATCTCGCTCGTGCTTGCTGTGCCGCCATCGACGAGGATCGCGAGCGGTCCGGCGAAGGGCCGCACCGGCTTGCCCTTGGTGTCGACAAGCCGCGGATTGGCCGGGAAATCGAGCGTGGCCTCGGGCGTCACCATGCGCCCGAGCGACACCGGATCGCCCAGGAAGTGGCCGGCGACGCCAGTAGCCATCAGCCCAAGCCCGCCTGGGTTGCCGCGAAGGTCCAGCACGATCGCGTCGCAGTCACGAAGCGCATCGACCGCGCCATCAACGCACGGCGCAAGCGTCGGCATCCACACGCCGAGGCGGATCACGCCGACCTTCGGTGCCGCGACGTCGCCCAGACCAAGCGCCTTCCACTCCGATGGCTCGATGATGCGGTGCCCGCACTCGGCGGGAATCGGCGGCAGCATGCCGAAGCGGATCGTCGGCACGGCGGGCTCATCGAAGGTGATGTCAAGCATGCGCGGCACGCCGCCGCGGTCGAGGAACTCCATCTCGACGAGTACGCCGGGGCGTGCGCCAACGAACGTCTCGAGCGCCTGCTGCTGCACGAGCCGCTCGCGTGCGGTGCGCGCGTGAACGTGGGGGGCGATCACCATCTGAAGCGGATCGCCGCTGAAGGACATCAGTCGCCATCCGGGCTCGACGCCAGCTGCGGCGGCGGGGGAGCCAGGCTCCACACGCGTGACGACCGATTGCCCGTCGATCACCGCGAGCGTCATGCCGTGGCGGCCCTCGCCGACATCGCCGTCCGGCACCGCATCATGCGGAATGATCGCATGATGGCTGAGTCCGGTGGAGGCAAGCAGCTGCGTGACCGCTGCGCGAAACTCGCCCGGATCCTGGGCGCTGCGCGCCCTCTCGCGAAGGGCGGCGACGTTGGCTGCGTCGGGAGCTGCATAGCCAACTGGACGCATCGACTCGGGGATCGCCTGCACGATCGCGAGCACGCGGTCGAAGGACCGCTCCTGCGCCTGCATGACGCCCTTCGATGGCGCGTCCTGCTGCGTGCCGCCATCGGCCTGCAGGGCGGCAGGCATGCCGCTCGCGAGCGGTCCTGCGCCATCTGCGCGACCAAGGGCTCCTGCGCAGAGCGAAAGCGCAGTCGCAGCGATTGCAGCGGACAAGGTCATCGCGAACCGAGTCTAGGTGCAGGCACGCGATCGGCCGCGCGATCAGGGAGCCGGCTTCGGCGCCGACTTCGCAGCGTCCTGCATCGCCTTGATCTCGGCGGGCATCGCAAACGCGTCATCCTTGGCCGAGTTCCACTCGACCGTGTCGACGGTCATGATCTGCATCTGACCCATCACCTTGCTGGTGCTGCGCGTGGCCATCTTGACGTCGCCGAAGTCCTTGTACTCCTCCGTCACGACAGTGATCGGAAGGTCTCCCATGGGGGTGGTCACGGTCATCTGTGTGCCCCTCATGAGACCCGTGTCCTTGGCGTAGAGGTAGGAGGTGCCGTCGGAACGCACGTGCCAGCACGGTGTGCCCTCGAACTCGACGAGACCAACCACCTCGGCGGTGCCAGGATCGTTCGCCATCTGCAGGTCGCGGAGGAAGTTGCCGTCGCGCTTGATCTGCTCGACTTCCTTCGCGCCAAGGATCGATGGGCCGCGCATCGGGTCCATGCTCCATCCCACCGTGCCGTCGAAGCACTGGCCTGCAGTGCCGATGCCGGGGAGCTCCATGATCACAGCGACTCGGTCAGGCGCGGCCGCGGTCGTGCTCATCGGCCCCTTCAGCTGCGCCGCCGGGATCTCGAGCGCACCCTTCGCGACCATGCTCGTCTTCGCCGCCCACGCGGCCTTGCCGCCGGTGGCATCGAGGTGCTTCGTGAAGATGTCCGTTGCGGAGGGCTTCTCTCCCTCGATGGGAAGCTCCTTCATCTTGGGTGCCGCTGGCATTGCGGGCATGGCCGGGGCCGTCGGTGCCGCGGGCGCGGTCGGCGTCGCAGGTGCCTTGGGTGCCTCGGGTGCGGCCGGTGCGGTCGGTGCAGCCTGCTGCGCACGGGCAGGCAGCGCGAGGCATGCGGCGAGCGCGGCAGTCGCGATCAGGGTGCTTGCGGAGCGGAACATGGAGTTGTGGATGATGCTCATGGTGCTGTGGTCTGCGGGTCCTTCGGCCCGGGCTTTGGCGTTCGCTGGCTGGATGCGATCCACCGCACCGCCTCAGCGAGGGCTGGATCGCCCTCGCGCGCGTAGGCGGCGCGGTCGTACGGTTGTGCGTTGTCGGGTCGGACCCCGCTGGCCTCCAGCGCCGTGCCGTCGGGCAGGCGATAGTCGGCAAACGCGTGCAGGAACACGTCGCCGTTGGGCAGCGGAGTCATCATCGCGGGCAGCGCGGCACCGGCGGTGCGATGGCCGAACACCTTCGCGCGGCCAATGTGCTGCATTCCGCCCGCGAAGATCTCGGTGGTGCTCGCGCTCGCCTCGTCGACGAGGATGGCGACAGGTCCCGCGTATGGCTCGACTGCAGTGCCGGCCGTGCTCGAGCGGCGCGGATTGGTGACGAAGGAGAGCTTGGTGTCGCGCGTGCGCATCTCGCCCAGGCTCACGGGCTCAGCGGTGAAGTGGCCGGCGATTCCCATCGCCATCGCCCCGATGCCGCCGGGGTTGCCGCGGAGGTCGATCACGATCCCGTCAGTCCCGCGAAGCGAGTCCATTGCCTGGTCGAAGGGGCGTGCGACGGGGATCAGCCAGATGTTGAACGAGATGACGCCGATCTCACGGTCGGCGGCGCCCCAGCGCTTGAGCTCCTTCTCGTCGAGACGGCGTGATGTCAGCTCGGTTGGCATCGGAGGCAGCGACGCGAACTTCGCCTGCGGGCGCGTGTCGGCCTCGTACGCGACCTCGACATCGCGCGGCTCGCCGCCCATCGGCTCGATGCGCCACGCGGCTACGGTCCCAGGCTCGCCGCTGGCGAGGGCCGCGGCCACGTTTGCGCGCTGGTACCGCTCGAGACCGTCGCCAGGCGGCAGCATCGTGCCCAGCTCGCGATCGCCGATCCGGAGGACTCGCATGCCCGGTGCAATGCCGGCGGTTGCGGCAGGGGACCCGCCCTCGACCGAGACGACGATCGCATCCCATGCATCAGGCTCGCCTCCACGCGGTGCGAACCACAGTGTCGCGCCAGAGCGTCCCTCGCGGAGTTCGGCCGCACCTGGTGCAGCAGCCGAGAGCTCGCCCGGGATGATCGTGAAGTGGCTCTGCCCGAGCCGGGCGAGCGCATCCATGAGCACCGCACGCAGCTCGTCGCGGCTCGTGGATGCCTCTGCCTTGGGCAGCAGCTCTGCGCGGACTGCATCCCACGACGCGCCGACGCGCTCGGGATCCCAGTGCGAGTCGCGCACGGTGGTCCACATGGCGTCGAAGGTGTCGGCGTTCCGGGTGCGGATGGCAGGGCCGGCCGTCGGAGCAGATGGTGCATCGGCCAGTGCGGGAGTCGCGGGGGGCGTCGCTTCGCCGTGGGCGGCGGCAAGGATGGCACCAGTCGCGATGGCGATGCCCGCGAGTGACAGGAGGTTCCGGCTCATGTGGATGTCGCCTTTCGCCCGGCGCGTTTGCGGGGGATGGAATGGACTCCGCGCGTGCGCGTGACTGGCACCGCGAGCGTGAGCACCTCGTACAGGTCGCCCTGTCGCTGCTTGCGTCCGCGCTCGAGGACGCGCGCCATCCGGCCCGCAAGCGCACGGACCTCCTCGAATCCCCCAGGCGTGAGCCAGCTGACGAAGTGGACGATCGTGAAGTTTCGCGAATCCTCCTCGCAGTGCAGGCGTCCCGCCGAGGCTGAGGCCCTCATGGAACGCACGATGGACTTGGTGAGCGAGTCTGCCGTGCGCACGGTCATGTCCCGCTCCGAGGACGGTGCGCCGCGCCGAACCCGCGGTGCTGCGAAGTCGTTCGCGGTCGCGTCATAGAGGCGCTCTGGCTTGCGCTTGCCCGTGCGCGTGCCCGCCTCCGCGAGGAAGCCGCTCTTCACGAGAATCGCGACATGGCGGTAGAGGCCGTCTGCGGGCCGCCCGGTCGCGCGCGCGACGTCGGCGATCGAGCAGGGACCAAGCTCCTGCACCGATTCCACGATCTCGCGCCTCACCGGAGAGAGGATCGCCTCCCAGGCCTTCATTGATGCGATGCGGATGCGGGCGGGTCGGGCCATGGGGGTGGCGAATCTACCATCATTGACAAACAATGGCGTTCCGTCAATATTGGCGGTAGCGACCCCAGTGTGGCCGGCGCCCGGCGAGCGCGCGGGTCACCAGTCGCCCAGCGCCCACGCGCGGCGAGCCACGCCCCAGCCCACGCCCGGGAACCTTGAATCATCCGTATATCCGGATGGACGGTTGAAAGCCGGTCTCCCGGCGCGTATGTTCCCGATGACGATGCCTCGAACGCTGCTAGGGTGCCTTGACCGCCGGGTGCTGCTCTTCGATGGGGCGATGGGCACATCGATCCATTCGTGCACGGACTGCCGCCAGGAGGACTGGCTCGGCCGCGACAACTGCACCGACATCCTGGTGCGGAGCCGGCCCGACATGATCCAGCGGATCCACGAGTCGATGCTCGCGGCAGGCGCCGACATCGTCGAGACCGACACCTTCGGATCCAACAAGCTCGTCGCCGCGGAGTTCGACCAGGAGATGGTCGGGTGGGTGCACGAGCTCAACGTGCAGGCGGCCCGCATCGCACGCGCCGCGTGCGATCGGCTCTCGACACCGGACCGGCCGCGCTTTGTCGCAGGGTCGATGGGTCCGGGCACCAAGCTGATCACGCTCGGGCAGACTGACTGGGACACGATGCTCGACAGCTACCGCGTGCAGGCCGAGGGCCTTCTCGAGGGCGGTGTCGACGCGTTCATGATCGAGACGTGCCAGGACCTGCTGCAGGTCAAGGTCGCGATCAACGCATGCCTTGACGCGCTCGACCGCGCGCGCAAGTCCGTCAGCGATGTGCCCATCCTCGTGTCGGTGACGATGGAGACGACGGGCACGATGCTGCTTGGATCCGACATTGCGGCCGTCGTCAACGCGGTCAAGCCGTTCCCGGTCGCGAGCATCGGCCTCAACTGCGCGACCGGTCCCGTGGAGATGACGCCGCACGTGCAGTACCTGTCGCGGCACTGGGACCGGCACGTGAGTGTCGTGCCTAACGCGGGGCTCCCGGTGCTCGTCGACGGCAAGACCCACTACCCGCTGCAGCCCGCGGACTTCGCGGAGTCGATGCGACGGTTCGTGGAGGAGCTCGGCGTGAGTGCGGTGGGCGGATGCTGCGGCACCACGCCTGAGCACATTGCGGCGCTGGCGGGCCTGTTGAGCGGAAGGGCCGCCGCCCCGCGCGAGATCGTGCCGCAGGCGCCGGGATGCTCGAGCCTCTACGGATTCACGGAGTTCGTCCAGGACAACTCGTGGCTCATCGTCGCCGAGCGCACCAACGCCAACGGCTCGCGCGCCTTCAAGCGCATGCTCGATGCTGGCGACTGGGACGGCCTCGTGTCGATGGCGCGCGACGAGGTCCGCGACGGCTCGCACATGCTCGACGTCTGTGTCGACTTCGTCGGCCGCGACGGCGTCGCCGACATGGGCGAGGTCATCTCGCGCTACGTGCGCCAGGTCAACGCGCCGCTGATGCTCGACTCGACGCAGGCGGACGTGCTCGAGGCGGGCCTCCGCCGCTCGGGCGGCCGCTGCATCGTCAACTCGATCAACCTCGAGGATGGCGAGATCCGGATGGACACCGTATGCCCGCTGCTCAAGCGCTACGGCGCCGCGTGCGTGGCGCTCACGATCGACGAGGACCCGCAGGCGGGCATGG
>CAZKTN010000044.1:0-2698 GCA_964555705.1 uncultured Isosphaeraceae bacterium
GGGTTCGACTCCCCTCGGGTCCATTTTCTCCCACTGGGACGGCGGTACGCAGGCGCTTCGCTACCCGCCCTGGCCACGATGCTCGCCAAGATCTGCCACTCGACCGATCTCGAACGTCCGGCCGCGGGCAAAGGTGGCCGTCAGGCGCAGCTTCCCGCCCATCGCCTCGATGTACTTGCGCAGCGTGGAGAGGTACATGTCCGCCTCGTTCTCGATCTTCGAGACGCTGCCCTGACCCTGGCCTAGCGCGCTTGCAATCTCGACCTGCGTCAGCCCCACAGCCTTGCGAATCTCCGCAAGCGGCATTCCCTCGAGCGTCTTCCGGACCCGTGCGTTCACATGAGCCTGGGCCTCGTGGCTCATGCGCCCCTTGAGCTCGGACCAGTTGCGTGCCTTTCTCATTCGATCGTCCCCTCGTCTCGAAGTTCGCGAAGGTGCTCCGCGTACGCCAGATCCGCACGGCGGATGATTGCGGGGTAGAAGCGCGCATCGCCGGCCTTGTTCCCGCCTACGAGAAGCACCGCACTGCGCCGCGGGTCAAAGGCAAACAGCACTCTGTACGCATGGCCTCGATGGAGCGTGCGCAGCTCCTTCATGTTGCGGAACCTCGAACCCTGCACCGTATCGACGAAGGGACGGCCAAGTCCCGGACCGATTGCGGCGAGCACCTCGATGTCGTGGGCGATGGCCTCCTGGGCATCGGCCGGGAGCCCGCCCCACCACCGCTCGAACTCGGGCCGGTACTCGACATTCCACGCGGCATCCGCTCCATTATTCCTTCCAATGAATATCTGTCAAGTGTCGCTGCGCAGATGCGCAGCCACCGTGGCCTCACCGGGCCACTTGATCCACCCTAGCGAGGAACAGGAACTGGTTGCCGCGACGCGCCCTTTGTTCCGCCACTGGTGCAGTATCTGGGGGCGGCGCGATCCGCCCGGTGGCACCGCTCCTGTGACCTTTCGGCGCTTACGGCGCTCGCCGCGGCCCGCCGCCGAGGCTCACCCGCTGCCGGGGAGGTCGCGCACGTAGTCGGGATCCATCGGCTCGGGCATCGCGATGCCCGCCGCGCCGAGTGTGGTGCCCGTCGCGAACGCAAGGTCCACGAGCGCGATCTGGTACGCGGCAAGCGCGTCGATCTCGCGGCTCTGGGCGTTTGCCAGGCTGAACTGCGCCTCGAGCACCTCGGTGATCGTGCGGAGCCCGATGTCGAACTGGCGCTGCTCGGCCTGCAGCGTGCGGCCTGCGAAGACCGTCTCGAGGCGCGCGGCGATGATGCGCCGCCAGGCCGTCTCGAGCGTGTCGAGCGCGTTGAGCGTCTCCTGGGCGATCGCCTGCTTGCGCGACTCGCGGGTACCCAGCCTCTGGAGGCGCGCGAGGATCGCCTGGCTCACGGCCTGCTTCGCGCGCTCGTTCGTGACGGGCACGCTCGCGTTCACCTGGAGGATCGACCCGTCGGCGTCGCCCATGTTGCCGAAGGCGCGGCCGAGCGAGTAGGAGTTGCCCTGCAGGTCGTACTGGTAGCTCACGACGAAGTTCGGCAGCGTGTCGTTGCGCGCAAGGTTGATCTGCTCCGCGTCGATGAGCAGCTGCACCTCGAGCTCGAGCAGCTCCATCCGGTTCTCCATCGCCTTGCCCACCAGCTGCGCGCTGTCAAAGCGGAACCCCAGCGGGTTCGGCTTGGTGGCCGGCTCGAGCGACGTCACGCTGTCGATCGGGAAGCGCGGGTCGTTCATGATGCGCTTGAGCTCGCGCTGCCGGATGCGCACCTGGTTGTCTGCGACGATCACCTGCTCGACCGTTGCGCCCACGCCGCTCTCTGCACGCGTGACCTCGATGGGCGCCGCATCGCCCTGCTGCACGCGCCGGCGCGTCTGCTCGAGCTGCACCATCACCGACTCGTACTGCTTCGCGCGCACGTCAAGCTGGCCGTAGGCGCGGTAGAGGTTCCAGTATGCGCGCTCGGCGTCGGCAAGCAGGCGGATCGTCTGCAGCTTCGTCTGCGCATCGATGATCGCGCTCTGCATCTTGGCGATGCGGATCGATGCGGTGTTGATCGCGATGCCGGCGCCGCGCAGCAGCGGCTGCGAGATCGAGAACTCCATGCCCGCGTCGAAGCCTTCCGCACCCCCGGGCGCGAAGGCGTTGTCGCTGTTGTACTGCACAAGCGGACCTAGGCTGATCTGGCCGCCGGTCGCCAGCGGCACGTCGAGCGCAGCGCTGAAGACATCCTGCGCAGCGCTGCTTGCGCCGACCGTAGCAATGTCCGTGATGAACCCGCTCGTGTTGCGCGTGTAGTTCACGCCGATCGTGGAGTCGAACTTGGCCAGCTCCGCGCCGAGCCTGCTGATGCCGATGACCGGGTTGAACAGCGCAACCTTGAGGTCGAGGTTGTTCGCGAGCGCCGAAGCCCTCACGTCCACGATCGACACCTGCACGCGGCCGGGGAACGCGTCCACGATGAGCCCCCGGTCCTTCGCTGCAGCCTCCGCCTCGGCCACCGTGCGCGGGTCAGGCTGCGCCTCGGCAGCCGGGTCGAACGGCGCGATGTCCCGCGTCGACGTCTTCGGCAGCACCACGTCCTCGTCGGGCCGGAACAGGTCATGATGGCAGCCCGCCGCGAAGAGCACGAATGCGCCCAATCCGGCCGTCGCGGCGAGGGGCGCAGCGCGCCACGCGCCGCGATGGCCGCTCGGAGCGA
>CAZKTN010000044.1:2798-15255 GCA_964555705.1 uncultured Isosphaeraceae bacterium
TCCCATGCTGGTGCGGGGCGCAGCGCGCCACGCGCCGCGATGGCCGCTCGGAGCGACATTGACATCACTCATGGCGCAGCGCCTCGATCGGATCAAGCCGTGCGGCCTTGATCGCCGGGAACATGCCGAACACCACTCCCACGAATGCGCTGAACGCGAAGCTCATCAGCACGGCCCAGAACGGCACTGCGGCCTGGTCGAGCTGCGCCTTCGGGATCATCGTCAGCCCGAACGCCAGTCCCTTCCCCACCGCAACGCCCACGAACCCTCCGGCGAAGCACAGCGCGACGGCCTCCAGCAGGAACTGCAGGAGGATCGCGGCGGGCGTAGCGCCGACAGCCTTGCGCAGGCCGATCTCGCGCGTGCGCTCGGAGACCGACACCAGCATGATGTTCATGATGCCGATGCCGCCGACGAGGAGGCTGATGCCGACGATGCCGCCCGCGATCGCCGTGATGCCGGCCGCGAGCGTCTTGAACTGCTGGATGTAGCGGTCGATCGCCTCCACGCGGAACGTGTCCTGCTCGCCGGGCTTTATGCCGCGGAGCCTGCGCATGATGTGCTTGATCTCCGACTGCGCCTCCTCGGTGGCCCCTGCGCCATTGGTCACGATCGCCACGCGCATCCAGAAGTCTCGGCTCTGCAGCTTTGCGACCACGGAGAACGGCACGAAGATCTCGGCGGTCTGCGACGCGGAACCGAACATTCGCGCCTGCAGGGTCTCGACGATCCCGATGATCACGAAGCGCCTCCCGCCGAGAAGGACGGTCGAGCCGATGGGCTCCTCCGGCAGCATCAGCTCGTCGATCGCGGACTCGTTGATGATGCACACCTGGCGCTCTGTGGCCTCGTCGATGCGGTTGAAGGGACGGCCCTGGATGATGCGACGGTTCTCCGCCTCGTGCCAGTCCGACCAGATCCCGGTCACCGAGAGCCCGTCGAGCTTCTTCATGTCGCTCTCGATGGAGAGGCTCATCTCGGTGATCGGGGTGATCGCCTTGATCGACTGGCAGTCCTCTGCGAGCACACGCACCTCTTCGGGCTTGAGCCTGATGAGCTCCCACGGGAAGAGGTTGCGCGGCTTGTCCTGCGGCCTGTCAGGGAACAGGAAGATGCGGTTGGCGCCGAAGGTCTCGAACTCCGTGAGCACCTTCGCCTTGAGTCCGGTGAGCGCGGCGATCACTGCGGTCACGCTGGCAACCCCGACGATGATGCCGAGCGCCGTCAGGAACGAGCGCGTCTTGTTCGCCCAGATCTGGCCGAACGCGAGCGCAATCGCCTGGATCCAGAAGTACGGGCTCCAGATCATGCGGCCTGCCCTGCGGGCACGTACTTGCCCGCCTCATCCTCGCCGATCGGCAGGTCGCTCAGGATGCGACCGTCGCGCAGCCGCACCACGCGCTGGCAGTGGGCCGCCACATCGTTCTCGTGCGTGACCATCAGGATCGTCTGGCCCTCGGCGTGGAGCTGCCTGAAGATCGACAGGATCTCGGCGGTGGTCGCGGAGTCCAGGTTGCCCGTCGGCTCGTCCGCCATCAGGATCGCGGGGTTGTTGAGGATGGCGCGGGCAATCGCCACGCGCTGCTTCTGGCCGCCGGAAAGCTGGTTCGGCCGGTGGTCCATGCGCGAGCCCAGCCCGACGCGCTTGAGCGACCGCTCGGCGCGCTCGCGGCGCTCACGCCACGTGAGATTCGCCTGCCTGGAGTAGACCAGCGGGAGCTCAACGTTCGCGAGCGCAGTCTGGCGCGGCAGAAGCTCGAAGGCCTGGAATACGAACCCGATCTTCTCATTGCGCACGTGCGCGAGCTCGTCGGCGCTCATCCGGCTCACGGCCTTACCGTCGAGCTCGTAGGTGCCGTGCGTGGGCGTGTCGAGGCAGCCCAGGATGTTCATCAGCGTGCTCTTGCCGGATCCTGAGCTGCCCATGATCGCCACCATCTCGTTGGCGCTGATGTCAAGGTCCACGCCACGCAGCGCGTGCACCGCCTCGGTGCCGACGCGGTAGATCTTGCGAAGTCCCCTGATCCGGATCATGATGGGCGCCGCTCCGAGGCGCCAGCCTTGGCGTCGCCGGAGCCAGCGCGGTCCGCGGTCGCCGCCGCGGGCTTCGATTCGGGAGATGCCCCCTCGGGCTTTGCGCCGGGCGCGCCCGGCGCGCCGCCGCCCGGCTTGCCGCCCGGACCCGCCGCGGAGTCGACGATGATCGGGTCACCCTGCATCATCCGCTCGAGCGCCTTGTAGGGACCTGTCACCACCGTCTGGTTCGCCTCGAGGCCAGCCTCGACGATCGTCTGCGTCATGCTGCTCGGGCCCGTGCGCACCGGCGCCATGATGGCCTTGCCGCCATCGTCGATGAACACCACGGCCGTCACCCTTCGCGACTTCTCCGCGAGACCGCTCGCAAAGGCCGACTCAGGAAGGTCCTCGGTCCGGCGCTCCACGATTGCCTGAGACGGAAGCACGAGGCCGCGGTGCTCGGCGATCGTGATGTCGACATTGCCCGCGAGGCCGGAGAGGATCTGCGTGCCGCCGCTGTCGATCGACACCGTGACCTTGAAGGTGCCTCCGCCCTGCGTGGCCGCCGCGATGGCATTGCCCGTCGCGGTGCGCTGCAGCGCCACGTCGGTCACCACACCCTTGAACACCTGGTCCTTGTAGGCGTTGATGCGGATATCGCAGGGCTGCCCGACCTTGACCTTGGCGATGTCGGCCTCCGCCACCTGCGCGAGCATGCGCATCTTGTCGAGGTCGGCGACCGTCATGATGACGGTGCCCTGCTGGTTCATCGTGCCGACGACGACGAGCTCGCCGACCTCGGCGTTGAGCTGAGTGACGAACCCGTCGATGGGCGAGTCGATCTTCGCGAAGGAGAGCTCCTGCTCCACGCGCTCGATCTCGGCCGAGCTCGCCGCAAGCGCGCTCTCGAGCGATGCGATGCTGCGCTCCGCCGCCGCGATCGTCGCATCAAGCTCCCGCACCCGCACCTCCGCGTCCTCGAAGTTGGTGCGCGGGACGTCGCCCGACTCGAAGAGCCTCTTCTGGCGCTCCATGTTGCGTCGGGCGATCTCGACCGTCTGCCGAGGGCCCGCGATGCGCGCGCGTTCGGCCTCGAGCCTTGCAGCATCCCCATCGCGCCTTGCCGAGGCGCTTTCCTTGGCGGCGCGCAGGTTGCGGTCATCAAGCTGGATCAGCAGGTCACCCTTGCGCACCCGCTCGCCCTCGCGGAAGGGAATCGCCATCACGCGCGCGTTGACCTGCGCGGAGATCTCGACTTGGGAGATGGGCTCAACCACCCCCGGCGCCGTGATCGTCTCGGTGAGGGTCCCCGCCTTGACGGTGGCTGTCCGCACCCCAAGCTTCTCCTCGCGGGCGCCCATCCCAGGGAGCATCTCGAAGATCGCCCCGCCGCCGATGACCAGGCCGACGACGGCCACGGCAAGCACCGCAGCGGCAATGTTCAGGTAGGTACGCATGGGGACCGAGAAGGTCTAGGGTAGTCACCCTTTCCGCAGCCGTCATACGCGGGCAGGAACTCGTGACGTCCCCTCCAACCGGTCCCGCATAATGAAAAAGGGCCCTCGGACGAATCCGAGGGCCCTGTATCGAGCGAGAGGGAGACCTGGCGGATCAGGTCACTGGCACGGGCCCCACGCCGCGAGTAGCGCCGTGAGGTCAACACCGTTGGTGGTGCCGTCGCCGTTGATGTCGGCCGCGGGCGAACCCCAACCAGCGAGCAGGAAGGTCAGGTCAAGGCCGCCGACCTGCTGGTCGCTGTTGAAGTCGCCGGGGCATGCGCCCTCGTTGGGGTTGCCGAAGATGTCGAACGCGCAGTTGTAGAGGTCGTTCGGATCCTGACCCGCCTGCACCGTGTACTGCGCCGGCAGCGTCGTGCGCACGAAGCCCGGCGACGGGAACGTCACCGAACGCCAGCAGTACGGACCCTGCGCATCGACAAGGTTGATGCCGCCGGGTGCCATGATGAACCAGGCGAAGTTCGAGGTCAGGGTGCCGCAGGCCGCATTGCTTGCGTAGACCGTCAGGTAGTAGTCGCCGGGCGCGAGGTCGAAGTCGGTCTCGATGTCGTGCGACGAGTTGGCCGAGTCGTCCGCCGGATTGTCGTAGCCAGTCGGGAAGGTCACGAAGCCGCTTGCCCGCTGGTCGCCATCGACCGGACGCACCGAGCCGTTTCGGGCCCAGACGATGTAGTTCAGGGTCTCGTTGGTGTTGCCCGCGGGCACGAAGCCCTTCGCCGTGATCTTCGTGATGTTCCACGACGGTGATCCGGCAAAGGCGGGCGCCGTCCAGGGCATCGCGAGCCAGCGCTGCTGCTGCGTAGCGGCAATGCATCCTGAAGACAGGCCAAGGTTGGTGGCCGTCCCGTTGTTCAGGATCGCGATTTGCGGACCCGTCGTGTACACGACGCGCTCGAAGCTGATCTCGAGCGAGTGGGTGAACGTCGCGGCCGTGTCCGGACCGCCGGCCGCATTGTCATAGAAGCCGCCAATGCGAACCAGGTAGTACTCGCCCTCGACTGCGTCAATGAGCGTCAGCGCCTCGGTGCCACCAGTCGTGCCGCAGGTGTCGTCGACGCAGCCGATGAACAGGTCAGGCAGCGTCTGCGCGCGGGCAGCATCCATGTTTGGGTTGGTGCCCAGGCCGTAGATCTCCATCACCGAGTCGCCCGGCGTGGTGCTCGCGCACATGGACACCGTGAGCGCGCCGTTGCCCGGCGCCTGAATGCGGTACCACAGGTCCTTGCCCATCGCGCTGCCGCAGAGTCCGACAGCCGGGCCAGGCCCGTCAGTTCCGGCGGTGGCGTTCGAGACCAGGATGCCTGTCTGGCCCACCGACACGTTGCGCGGGTTGGTCGCGCAGTCGTTGCTGGGTGCGCCGCCGGGCGACTGGCAGTTGTAGAGGAAGAGGCCGCACTGGTCGACGGCGAGAGTGACGCAGTCCGCGTCCCATGCCGTGAGGCAGCAGAAGGGATTGAAGCCGCAGACCTGCTCGCAGCAGCCGATGTTCTCGCAGCCGCCGCCCGCGTGAGGCGTGATGCACGAGGCGGTCGATGTGCCGCACTCAGGGTTCTGCAGCGGGTCAAGGGCGAGATCGAGCCGGTAGGGACCGCACTGATTGGCCACGGATCCTGCCGTGTCAAATGGCGTGGACACCACAATCATGTGCGTGCCCGGACCGACGTAGATCTCCTGCTGGTGCGGGCATGCCGTGCTCTGGATCGCGATCTGGAAGTCAGCGTCGCACGGCGCTGCCGCGTCGACGTTCACCGCCACAAACATGACGGTCGCCGCCTGCTGCTGGTTCAGGTTGTTGAGCGCAGAGAGGCTCAGCCGGAGCTTTCCGCCCACCGGAGTCGTCAGCAGCATCCAGTCGAGGTCACGCGACTCGGTGTTGCTGGGGTCGTTGTTCGTGTCATAGGTGCCGAACTGCCCGACGACGCTCAGCGAGCCGCCTGCGCCCAGCGAACCGAGGTCGGTGAACACGTTCGGCGAAACGTTGCATCCGCCGTTCGCGTCGGGGGTGACGCCACAGCCGTCAGTTGTCTGGATGGCGCCGGCTGGCGGCGTCACATCGCACTGGGCATGGGCCACGCCCGCGATCGCAAGCGCGAGCGCAGACGAGCCGACGAGCATGTTGATCTTGACCATGACTGATGTGTCTCCTGAAGAGGTGTGTTCAGACGTGTCTCAAGCGCAGCCGTCCAGTCGGACCCTGCGCGCGATTCCTGATGGTGCCGGGACGCCACTCCACGATCGACGCCCGACTTCCGCGGATCATCGCTCTCCGCAGGCACATTCTGAACCGGAAATGTGCAAAGTCCACGGGAAATCGCGACGCTTCCCTTGACCGGGTCACCGCCAGTCCACAACCAGCTTCCCGAACTGCTCGGCGGCCTCCAGCCGGGCGAAGGCGGCCTGTCCACGGTCGCGCGCAAACACCTGATCGACCACGGGCTTGAGTGCCCCCGTCTGGAAGAGCCTCACGACTGATCTGAACTCATCCATGTCGCCCATGGTGGATCCGATAACCGTAAGTTGATTCCAGAAGATGCGGGTCAGGTCCGTCGTTGCGTCCGACCCGGACGTGCATCCGCAGGTGACGAAGGTGCCGCCCCGAGCCATGCTCCGAAGGCACGCACCGTGCACCGCCTTGCCCACCGAGTCGGCGACGACGTCAACGCCTCGGCGTGCCGTGATCTTCCGGACCTCTCGCGACCAGTCGCTGCCGTCGTCGAGGATCGCGTGGTCCGCCCCGAGCGCGCGTGCGCGCTCGAGCTTGTGCGCGTGCCGGCTCGTCACAACGGTCGTGCACCCCAGGTGGCGTGCGATGCCGAGCAGCGCCACCGCCACGCCCCCACCGATGCCGGGGATCAGCACGCTCATGCCGGGCCGTACGCGCGCGCGCGTCCAGAGCATGCGCCATGCCGTGAGGTGAGTGAGTCCGAATGCGGCTGCCTGCACCGGGTCCGAATCGCCGATGTCGATGATGTTGGTCGCGGGTGCGATGAAGCGCTCGGCCATGCAGCCGTGGTCATGCTCGCCGATCATCCTGATGTCCTCGCCCGCAGGTGCCATGCCCGGCATCGGGTGCGGCGGCTGGATGACTGCGGCGTTGAGGAGCACTCGCCGGCCTACCCATGACGCGTCGACGCCCGTGCCCACCGCATCCACCACACCGGCGCCGTCGGACCCGCTGATGAACGGATAGACGGTGTCGATGCCGGGCAGCCCCATGCCGACCCAAAGGTCAAGGTGATTGAGCGCTGAAGCCTCCGTGCGAACACGGACCTGGCCCGGACCGGGTTCAGGATCGGGCATGTCGACGAGCGCGACGTTGGGTGCGACGGGCGAGCCTTGGCGCGTGATTGCGAGAGCCTTCATGGCAAGGCTTCTACCATGAGTCACCGCCATGGCACATGCTGCGAACACAGATCGTTCAGGCTTCCGACACGAACTGATCTCAGCCACGGCGCTACTCGCCGCGCTCTGGCTCGCCGGTCCTGTGTCGGCGCTCCAGTCGGCGCCTCCAGCAGCGCCACCCGGCGCGCCCGCAACCGCACAGCCGAGGCCCGCACCCTCAGGAGTTCCGGCACAGGCGCTCAAGCAGGGCCAGGTCGGCCAGGGCATCCCGCAGCACGCGCAGCCGGCGATCGCGGGCCCCATCGTGGTGATGCCCGGAACCGTGATGCTCGGCTTTATCGAGCCGCGGTCCTCCGTTACGCGCGATGTTCCGCTGCGCAACACCTCCGACAAGCCTGTGCGCATCCTGAAGGCAGTGCCAAGCTGCACGTGCACCACGCTCGACGTCACGGGCAAGGTGATCCCGCCGATGGGGGAGCTCGTGATCCCGATCACGATGAAGGTCTCAAGCGCCACCGGCATCAAGACGGCGAATGTCCAGTTCGTCCTTGAGGGCGTGCCGAACGTGCTCATCGTGGCCATGCAGGGAGAGGTGTCCTACCCCGTGCGCGCGCTGCAGCTTGACCCGAAGACGGACACGCGCGTTCCCTACATCGATGCCTTCACCAACCCGGGCAAGGTGACAGGCCTGATCGAGGTCGTCGCCGTCGACGGCAAGCCGTTCACGGTCACCGGCGTGCAGGGCGCGCCGCCCAAGTACGTGGGCTTCGATCCCGCCGCAGACGCGCCGCGCACGTCCTACACGGTGGAGTACGACCTCTCCGGCATCGAGTGCGCCAAGATGCCCCCCTACCTCGTCGTGGCGACCGATCGCGCAGACGCGCCGGTGATCGACATGCGCGTGCGCCATGCGTGCACCAGGATCGACCCCGTGATTCCATTCGCCGAGTTCCGCGTCAACCTTGGGGTCGTCAAGCCAGGGTCGACGACGAACTACGACTTCGAGCTCAAGCAGGCGCGCGGGTGGACCGCGACAGGCGCCAGCTGCGGCGACCCGCGCATCCGCATCGAGTTCGTGAAGCAGAAGCCCGTCGACAGCGAGGGGCACTCGCTTGTCGCGCTCAAGGCCACCGTGTCACCCGATGCGCGCGGCCTGCTGCTTGTGCCAGTGACGCTTGAGGCCACGGGCCCGAACGGGCGACCGGTCTCGAGCGTGTTCTGGCTCTACGCCGACGTGCGCTAGGCGCGGCGCGAAGCAGGCACTCGCTTCGCAGCGCGTGCGCACCTTGCGCGGCGCTGGTGCGGCAGGAACGGCTCAGTACGACGGGTCGTAGACGAGGCTGCGCAGGTGCGCGCCGATGTCCGCCGGCCGCGGCGCGCGCGCAAGGCCGCTGTCGTGCACAAGCGTCGCGACCTCGACGGCGACGGCGATGCTGGTCTCCAGGATCTCGGAGACGGGCGGGTAGATGAGGCCGACGCTGAGGTCTTGCTCGGTGGTCTGCCGCGCAAGCGCCTCGGCGGCGCGAAGGAACATCTCGTCGGTGACGCGGTGCGCGCGCGTGGCGTACACCGCCATGCCGATCGCGGGATAGATGTAGACGTTGTTGCCCTGCCCAGGCACATGCAGCCGACCCTTCCAGTGCAGGGGCGCGAAGGGGCTTCCTGCCGCGAAGATCGCAGCACCGTCGGACCAGCGGATCGCCTGCTCGGCTGTGCACTCGCTCTTGGACGTAGGGTTGGAGAGCGGGAAGAGGATCGGGCGTGGATTCGCGCGCGTCATCGCCTCGACGACTGCCTGGTCGAACGCGCCGGCGACGGTGGACACGCCGATGAGCGCCGTGGGCCGGATCGCGTCGACCGCATGCGCAAGTGACGTGCACGGCGACTGCGCTGAGGACGGGGTGCCTGCAGCGAACGTGAGGCCCGACGCATCATGCGCGAACGGCGCGAGGTACCCGGGGAGGCCGGGCATGCGCGACGTCACGAGGCCGCGCGAGTTGACGAACCAGCAGCGCGAGCGCGCCTCATGCGCATCCATCCCCTCGCGCACGAGTTGGGTGACGAAGAGCTCCGCGATGCCGACGGCGGCGCTCCCCGCACCCATGAAGAGGATGCGCTGGTCGTGCATGCGCGTGCCGGCCATGCGGCATGCCCCGAAGAGCCCCGCGAGCGCGACCGCGGCGGTGCCCTGGATGTCGTCGTTGAAGCAGCAGACCCGGTCGCGGTACCTCGCGAGCAGCGGGATCGCGATGGCGTTCGTGAAGTCCTCGAACTGGATGCAGCAGGCCGGGAAGACCTCCTGTACGGCATCGACGAACTCGTCGACGAACGCGAGGTACTCGTCGCCCGAAGTGCGGCGTGCGCGCAGGCCGGGATAGAGCGGATCCGCGAGGAAGGCCTCGTTGTTGGTGCCCACGTCGAGCACCACGGGCAGCGTCGCCTGCGGGGGCACGCCCGCGCACGCCGTGTAGAGCGCGAGCTTCCCGACGGGGATGCCCATGCCGCACGTGCCCTGGTCGCCCAGGCCGAGGATGCGCTCGCCGTCGGTGACGACGATGAAGTGGATGTCCTGCACAAGCCAGTTGCGCAGGATCTCGCGCACCCGCCCGCGGTGGCGGATCGAGATGTACATGCCTTTGGGCCTGCGCATGATGTGCCCGAACTGCTGGCACGCCTCGCCCACCGTCGGCGTGTAGACGATCGGCATGTAGGTCTGAATGTCGCTGCGCAGCAGCGCGTAGAAGAGCCGCTCGTTGCGGTCCTGCAGCGCGGAGAGGTACTGGTACCGCATCAGGTCCGTTGGCTGCTGGGCGTACTGCAGGCGGATGCGCGCCAGCTGCGTCGCCTCGCTCTCGACTGCGTCAGGCAGCAGGCCGAGCAGGCCGCACTGGTCGCGCTCGGCCTCCGTGAAGGCCGTGCCCTTGTTGAGTCGCGCGTCGAAGAGGAGCTGGAATCGGGTGGGGCGGTCCATGCCGCGCGCGAGGCTAGCGGCGCTGCGGCGCAGATGGGAGGGCGGCGACGCGTGCGATGCGCGGCGGCGAGGTGCGCGGCGGCGGAGTGCGGTGTTCGGCGTCCGCCTGTGGCACGCGGCGTGCGGGCGGCGCGCGATCCACTTCTACACTCCCCGCGCGTGCGACGCGTGCGAGCCATCGACAGCCATACGGAAGGCGAGCCGACGCGCGTCGTGGTCGCTGGCGGACCTTCAGTCGGGCGGGGCGCAGTGAAGGCGCGTAAGTCGATCATGGATGCGCACTGGGGATTCTGCCGGGGGGTGGTGCTCGAGCCGAGAGGATCCGATGTGCTCGTCGGTGCGCTCCTGGTGGAGCCCGAGGATCCACAATGCTGCGCAGGCGCAGTCTTCTTCAACAACGTCGGCGTGCTTGGGATGTGCGGGCACGGCACGATTGGCGTGGCGCGCACGCTCATGCACATGGGACGGATCGGCGTCGGAGCGCATGCGCTCGAGACGCCAGTGGGCACCGTGCCGTTCGAGATCCATGGTGACGGAAGCGTGTCGCTGTGCAACGTGCCGAGCTGGCGCGCACGCGCGGGCGCGTCAGTCGATGCAGGCAGCTTCGGCACCTTCACGGGCGACATCGCGTGGGGCGGCAACTGGTTCTTCATCACGCGTGTGCAGCACGGAGTGCGCATCTGCCGCGAGTCGATCCGCGAACTCGAGACGGTGAGCCTCGCGATCCAGTCGGCGCTCGATGCGCGTGGGCTTGGCATGCGCGAGCCGGGGGCTGCAGATCCTGCGCGCATCCGCATCGACCATGTGGAGCTCTGGGAGCCAGGCGATGCGCCGCGCGAGTGGCGCAGCTTCACGATGTGCCCGGGCGGTCAGTGGGACCGGTCGCCCTGCGGCACGGGCACGAGCGCGAAGCTCGCGTGCCTTGTTGCGGAAGGCGATGCGGCTCCAGGCGAGCGCTGGCAAGCGGTGAGCCCCATCGGCACGCGGTTCGAGACGTGGTGCGATGTGGCGGCCGGCGATGGCTCGATTCGTCCGCATGTGCGGGGGCGCGCGTGGATCACCGCCGAGTGCGATCTCTGCTACGAGGAGGGCGACCCATGCGCAGCGTGATGCGAGGCGTGATGCCTGCGACCACGACGCCATTCCACGCGGATGGCTCCATCGACCTCGACCGCGTCGCGCGGCATGCTGAGTGGCTCGTGCGCAGCGGATGCAGCGCGCTCGTCACGCCAGGGTCGCTTGGCGAGGGCCAGAGTCTCGAGGCAGCCGATCGTGTCGACCTGTGGCGGGCGCACATCGCGGGCGCGGGCGATGCGCCCGTGATCGCGGCGATCGGCCACGCGTCCACATCGGGAGCGTGCGCACTGGCGCGAGCGGCAGCCGACGCCGGATGCCGCGGGCTGATGGTGCTTCCGCCATATGTCCATTCGGGCGACCTGCGCGAGGTGATGGCGCATATCGCGTGCGTGTCGCGCGAGACGGGGCTGCCTGCGATGGTCTACAACAACCCCGCCGCGTACCGCGCCGACATCACGCCTCGTGCGATCGCGTCGCTGGCGGAATCCTGCGATGCGGTGTGCGCCGCCAAGGACTCGTCAGGAGATGTGGCGCGCATTGCGGAGCTTGTGCGAATGGCTGATGCTGGGGACCTCCCCGAGTCGTTCGCCGCGTGCGTCGGGCTCGATGATGGTGCGCTTGCCGGTGCGCTCGCAGGCGCGGCGGGATGGGTGGCCGGGCTCGTGAACGCGCTGCCGCGCGAGAGCGTCGTGCTGTGGGAGCGTGCGGTGGCCGCGCTTGGCGGCGACGATCATGCGCGCCGCGAGGCTGCCGCGCTGCACGACTGGTTCCTGCCGCTGCTCCTGATGGACACCGTGCCCGACTTCGTGCAGCGCATCAAGCTTGTGCAGTCGCGCGTTCGTGGCGATTCGGCATGGGAACGCGTGCGCGCGCCAAGGCTGGCGCTGGAGGCGCGCGATGCCGCCGACGTGCTCGAGACGCTGGACCGTGCGATGGCGATGCGACCCGAGGTCGGTGGACGGCGCGCGTGAGAGGGATGGACGGGCACGGCACTGTCCGGTTGGCAGAGTCCTGCGATGGGCAGGTGCCCACGTCGGCGGATCACGTCGGCGCGCGCTGGTCGCCACGTGTCGATGCTGCGCTGCGTGACGCGCTCCAGGCCGAGATCGATGCATGGTGTGCGGTGTGGGGACTGCCCGAGCTCGCGCAGCGGGTGCGCATCGACGTCAGCGCACGATTCACCTCGAGCCTAGGACGTGCCTACTACCGCACGTGCTCCATCCGGCTTCACGCGCAGCTGCTTGACCCTGAGCGTGCGCAGCTGCTGCGGGAGGTGCTTGCCCACGAGGCGGCGCATCTCGCCGCAGACATGCTGCACGGGAGCCGCATCCGTCCGCATGGCCGGGAGTGGCGCGCGACGTTCCGCGCGATCGGGTTCACGCCGCGTGTCACGGTGCCTCTCGCGGAGACCGGCATCGTGATGCCCGAGCGCGCGCCGCGCCGGCGCAGACGGCGTCGCCAGCGCGCGGTGGCGCGAAGGTCGGTCGCGCGCCGCATCATCCAGTGGCTGCTGCCCTTCTGAGGGTCGCGCTGC
>CAZKTN010000045.1:0-15166 GCA_964555705.1 uncultured Isosphaeraceae bacterium
AACGCACGCGGCAGGATTCGAACCTGCAACCCTCGGTTCCGAAGACCGATGCTCTATCCGTTGAGCTACGCGTGCAGCGACGCGCATTCTAGCGGCTTGGCGAATCGCCACTCGCGGCGTGGCGGCTCGCGCTCAGGGCTGCTCGCCGGCCCAGCCGAGCTCCACCGGATCTGCCTGCTCGCATGCGTCGAGGATGCCGTTGCCGTCCGCGTCGGGCTGGAAGCCCATCGAGATCTCGTCACTGTCGCGCATGCCGTTGCGGTTGCAGTCGAGGTAGCAGTCGCTGAAGCGTGCGCCGGAGATGTCGACCATGTCGCCGACGACCGCATCGCCCGCGATGCCGCACAGCGTGCTCTCGCGCAGCCTCACGAAGGCGCCCTCGCTGAAGAGGCCATACGCCATGCCGCTCGTGTTGCCGGTGAAGTCGCAGCGGAAGAGGTCCGCGGTGCCGCCGCGCAGGTACGCGGCGCCGCCGGACTCGATCGACGAGTTGCCCGAGAAGGTCGAGCCCGACGCGAAGACGTCGGTGCTCTCGGCCCACATGCCGCCGCCCCAGGCGCCGCTGGTCGTGCAGTTTGCGGTGATGCGCGAGTCCAGGACCTGAAGGCGCCCGCCCTCGGCGAAGATGCCGCCACCGAACGTGCCAGCTGCATTGCGCGAGACCGTGCAGTTGACGAGCGTCGTGTCGCCGCCCATGGCACGCACGCCACCACCAGCGACAGGCGAAGCGTTCGAGTCGAGCGTGCACCCAAAGAGCGTCAGCTCGCCGCGGTCGTTGAACACGCCGCTGCTGGCATTGCGCTCTAGGCGCGAGTCGCGTACGGCCAGATCCGCGCCAAGCACGAGAATCCCGTGGCCACGCTCGCCGTGGCCGCCCGAGACGGTGAACCCCTCGATGCGCGTGCCGCGCGCGAGCGCACCCTCGACGATGACGACCGGACCTGGCGAGCCCGTGCCGGAGAGCGTCGTGCGCTCGGCGCCCGACACGCCGCGCAGCGTGATCGCCTTGTTGCGGATGTGGATGCGCTCATCCCAGAAGCCGGGCGCCACGGCGACCGTCTCGCCGGGGAGCGCTGCATCGATGGCGGCCTGGATTGTGGGCTGGTCCTCCGGCACGCGCAGCATGCCGGGGATTGCGGGCAGGAGGGTGCCACGGGGAGACACGACCGTGGCACCCTCCAGCGTCGCGGGGAACGAGCCCCAGTACAGGGACACCATCGAGCCGGTGAGGATCGTCATGCCGATCCACACGCTTCGCCATCCCTTCCCCTTACCGCTCCGAGAACTGTTCGATGGTGTCGCCATTGGGGTGCTCCGTTTCACTTCAGACGAGGCGCGCACAGATGCGCCTCACAGCAGTAACTCTCGCATTCGGCAGGCCCCGCGCCAAGCGGGATCGGCCCAATCCGTCGTGCCGGGTGTCTCGGCATCCCCGGATGGCGACTTTCGCGCAATGGCCGGATTGCGCAGATTTGTCGCAAATCGCTGGCAGAAGTGCTTGCCCGTGGTGGGCCCGAATGCGATGCGACCCACCCGTAGGATCCCCTCATGCGCCGGCGGCGCGAACTTCTCCTGATCTTGGCGCTGGCAATCGCGCTAACTGCCGTCACCGGCTGCGCGCGCGAGGAGAGCAGGCTCGATGCGCTCCCTCGGCCGGTGCTCACGCGCGACCTCGTGCTCTGGTCGCAGATGCTCGGCGTGAAAATGGAGCAGGTTGACTGGCCCGCGGCCGATGCCGCGCTCGAGACGTACACCGCCGATCTTGCCATGATCCGGACGCGCGCGGCCGAGTCGCTCGCGCGTGCGCTCGCCGAGGCCCCCCCGCCCAAGGGCTCCGAGTGGGAGAGGTACAGGCTCGACGATGACGATGCGCTGCGCCGCGGTGCCGCCATCGCATCCCAGTGGCATGAACAGCTGCGCAGCCGAGATGACGGACTGTTCGGGTCGCTTGCGGGCGTGACCGGGATCGGGCCCGATGTCGCCGAGCTGATGCGGCAGCTGCGCACCATTGACCGCGCGCGCATGGCGTGCAGCTTTCCCGGCAGCGACCTTGGCCCGCCTGATGCGCTTGGAGACACGCTGCGCGAGTGCGTGACCCGGGCGCAGGTTGATGCGGCTGCGTCGCGTCGCGCAGTGAGCGAGCATGCTCCGCGCGTCGCTGCCGACCTGGAGGTGCTGCGCAGGGCGGTGCTCGAGGACTCCTGGCGTGTGGCGGCGTCCGCACGGGATGCGCACATCGTGGCCGAGGCGGAGATCGAGGCCGACATGGCGGCGGCCTCCAATGGCGAAGACGATGGCCAGAGCCCTGAGCAGCGCGCGGAGGCGCGAAAGTCCCAGCAGATCGGCGAGGCACGCCAGCAGGCTGAGCGTGCGCTGAAGGATGCAACCCTCACGCAGCTTCTTGCCGCGGAAGCGGCGCTCGAGTCCATGGCAGCCGGCGAGGGACCCGTTGCCGACGCCGCGCACCGCACGCTCACGCGCTATGCGATGCTGTCCGACCCTTCGCGCACCGACCGCAACATCCGTGCGGCGCGGTTCCTGGTGTTGCGCGATCCTGACCTCGACGATGCGACCCGCAAGAGGAGCATCGCCACGCTGGACACGCTCGAGCAGGTGTGCCAGCAGCTCATCGCAGACGCATGGCGGGCCACGCTCGTCAACATCCGAAGGCAGCGCGCGAACCAGCCTGAGCTTCCGGTGCCCGATGCAGGGAGCGCCATCGGCGAGCGCGCGACCGAGTGGCTGGCGTCGCTTCCGGAGACCACCCGCGAGCGGCTCGAGGCTGTTGCGCGCAACTGGGACATCGGCGAGTCCATCACAGAGGGCTTCGGCGAGGACACGGCCCGTGCGTTCCGAGCGTCGCTCGGCGCGGACTGGGATGACCGAACCCGCCAGCCTGAGCCTGAGCCAGAGTGGTCGGTCGAGGGCGAGTCGCTCACGGTCGCCGAAGTGGCAGTGCTGCCGCCGGCGCCGACCCACCAGCGACTACGGACCGCCGCAGCCATCGCAGGACTTGACGACACGCAGTCGGCCATCTTCGTGCAGGACACCATCGACCGCTGGAACGAATTCCGGCGCGAGCAGTCGGGGCCCATCAAGGCGGAGCAGGATGCGATGGAGCCGTTCGGTTCGGCAAACCGCAGCCGCCCGGAGCAGATGTCAATGGCCCGCCGCTACTACGACCAGGGGCTCATGGCACCGCTTCGTGCCGTGCAGCAGATGTCGGCAGCGACGCTGGATGACCTCTGCGCACGTTCTGCCGCGCTGGGCGCTGCGGCCGGCGCCGAACCCGCCGCACGGCAGTGGTGGGCCTCCGCGCTCGGGCCCGCATACACCGACATGCAGCGCATGCTGATCGGCGAGGTCGCGGGACCTCTGCTGCGGGAGGCCGACTTCCGCGTCGCTCGCATGCACCCTGACGTGCCCGCTCCCGAGTGGACCGCGATGATGCAGAGGCACTCCGAGGCGATGCAGTCCACCGCACAGATGCTGCTCGATGCGCGCATGGCCGGATACTGGAGGCTCCTGGAGGCGTTCACCGAGGCGGAGCTTGTGTCGGATGCTGGCGACCAGGCTGGCGCGAACGCCCTCCGCGAGCAGGCAGTCGCACGGATGAACGCGTCGATGGCGTCGCTCGAGTCGATCGCGGCGCGCGCCCAGCTCGAGGCGCTCGAGGCGCTCTGCAGCTCGCTGCCGCCGCGGGAGGCGCTCCGTGTGCGCGCGCAGGCTGCGCGTGCGTGCTGGCCCGAGCTCAGCTTCACGAAGGGACAGGCACGCGCGATTGCCGGCGCAGAGCGCATCCGCAACGACCTCGGCGAGGCAGGCGCGGCGGCCGGCGCGGAGCAGGTCGACGCCGCCATCGACCGGGCGCTCTCCAACATGTGGGATGTGCTTCGTGCGCTGCCGCGTGCCGAAGTGCCGGCACTCAGCCGCGAGACACGGCGCTTCGACGCGCTGGTGCGCCGACACGCGTCGCTGATGGGCGCACTCGAGTCGCTCGACAACTCCGCAGTCCGCGCGCTGCGCGACGCGTCCATCGCCGGCCAGGTGCCGTCCGCGTCGCTCGCGTCAGCGGTGCTGAGCCCCGCGCCCCGGCCCCTCACGCGGCCCTGATGCGCCCTTCTTCATGATGAAGAGGTAGTTGAAGCCACGCAGGAAGAAGTTGCCCTCCTCCGCGGCCTTGCGCCAATTGCCCTTCTGCAGCTTGGCGTTCTGGCGCACCACGCTGATGATGTCGACAGGATCGAAGCGCGAGCGGAGCCTCGCGAAGAGCTCGAAGCCGATGGGCATGAATACGCCGCCGCCCGGCCCCTTGCGCTTGCGCCACGAGTCACTGACGTAGAGCGCCATGTAGCGGCGGGGCTTGAGCACGCGGTCGATCTGCGCGATGACACGCTCCATGGCGGAGTAGTACGCGCGCCCGCCGTCGTCGCCTGCAGCATCGAGCCTGCCGATGCAGCGCGCATCGTCGGAGTAGTCCACGTGGGTGCTGTAGGGAGGATCAATGAAGACGAAGTCGGCGCTGGCATCAGGCATCGGGATCTGCCGTGCATCGGCCTGCACGATGTCGGCGCGGCGCGGCACAAGGTCGAATCCGCGGGGCTGGCGACCGAGCGACGTCGCCACATCGATCGTTGTCCCGCTGCCCACCATCGGGTCGACGATCACATCGCCTTCGCGCGTGTAGCGCTGAAGGAGCTGCCAGATCACCCAAGAGGGGGTCGCGCCTACATAGGACTTGTCGCCCTGCATGCGCGATCCGTCCTCAGCGTCGTAGTGCTGGCTCGGGTACTCCCACAGCGTGGTGGGCATGATGCGCATCGGCGGCCGGCGCGATGCGTGACCGCGGTCCCGGCGCCTCAGCTGGTCCACGACGCCACCAGGATCGCGAGGTCCTGGCCATTGACCGCGCTGTTGCCGTCAAGATCAGCCGGACACGGCACGCCACCCGGACAACGGCCCCATGATGCGAGCAGAGTCGTGAGGTCCTGCGCATTGACCACGCCATCTCCAGTGAGATCGGCAGCGGGCGCACTCCGGTTCACCGTGAGGTCCGCGGCGGCGATCGCACCGTCGACGGTACGTGTCGCGCGCACCTGCACGACTCGAGTGGCCGGGCCCGCGGACGGCACCGTCACGATGAAGGGCACTGCCGCCCACGCGCCAGGCGCGAGCGTCTCGGTCTCGGGCGTCGCAAACGCAACTTGCACACCAGCACCGGGCTGCACGGACAGCCTGAACGCCGTCGGCACCGGGCCTGTGTTCGTCACCGTCACGGTGTTGGCAACTGGCGATCCGCCGGGGCCGGAGACGCTCGGATCGGCGATCGCCACCGTCGCCCGCGCATCCCGCTCGACCGAGACACCCGCCGGTGCGGCCCCCAGCCATGCGGACTCCGCCTGTGCAGGATCGCGGCGCAGGTGCGCGAGGAAGAACTCGGTGAGCAGGCCGCGCGTGATGCGAAGCTGCTCCTCGCGCGCGATCGACCCGCTGTCGCAGAAGATGATCGGAGCGTCGATGAAACCGCAGTGCGAGCCCCCAGCGATCAGCGCAAACTGCCGCGGACCCGGCGCCGCGTCATGGATCAGCTCGGTCGATGCGGCCGACACGATCGTGTCCTCAGATCCCGCGATCACGCGCACAGGCACGGTCACCGAGGCCATCGCGGCCTGCGCCGACGGGTTCGTCTCCGCCGCGGCCAGGTTGGCGACTGCCACGATGCGCGCGTCTGCGGCAGCCGCAAGCACGCTGGCCCCGCCGCCCATCGAGTGGCCCGACGCGCCGAATGCGGTGGCATCGACCGCTCCCTCGAGCCAGCTCCCGGCGGTGCCCGACTGCTGCGCGAGGAACGTGAGGCAGTCGCGCATGTCAGCCGCGAACGCGGAGTGGCTCGGGAACAGCCCGCCCTGCGAGGTGGTGGCGATCGCGATGAATCCCCACGACGCCAGATGCGACAGCGTGGACTCGTACTGCGCCACTGGCGTGACAAAGCCGTGGCCGAACGTGACCGCCGGCGCGGGCATCGCGCCTGCTGCGAACGGCGCGGACGCGCCAGCGCTTTCAGCCGGGTAGCGCACCACCGCCGAAAAGGTCGAACCATTGGCCCGGGTGACCGTGACCGAGCGCGAGCCCACCGCGAAGGGCCCGGCCGCGTCGGTGGCACCAGCGGACGCGTGATGCGCGACCGCGGCGACCAGCGCCCACATGAAGGCCGCTGCGACCGCAGCCTGCCTCGCCGGCACGTGCATGAACATCCTTGACTTGGCGGCCACGCGCATGAGTGGACGAGGGTACACGGGCGGTACCCGCGACCCAAGCGTTCCGCCTAGCGCGACGCAGGTTCGCCCGGGACTGGTCCCGCGAACAGGTCCTCGAAGGCGCCTGCCGCCGACGCATCCGAAATGACCCCGATCGAATGGAGCTGCTGCGCAAGCTCGTCCCAGCGCGACTGGGTCATGCGTCCGATGGGGCTTGCGTCGACAAGGTCGCGCTGGATCTCCGCGGCCACGTTCATCGCCTCGAGGCTCATCGCGGGATTCTGCGACGAGATGCCGGGGTTGTACTTCGCGGGATCCTTCTGGTAGCGAGCCCATCCCTCGCTCGTCGCCTGCACGAAGCGGGTCGCCGCATCGCGGTTGGCGGCAAGCCACGGCCCATGTGCCGCGATCACGGCCGTGTACGGGTTGTAGACGGGCTCGAGCCCCAGCACACGCGCATCAACCCCACGCAGGCGCACCTCGACAGGCTCTGCGCTGATGAAGCACTGCTGCACGAAGGACGGCGTGGCGAGGAATGTCGCAAGCGCACCAGTGGCGGGCACGCGCTTGAGCCGCTCGCCGCCGTACTTGGCATCGAGGATCTTCACGAAGGGGAGGCCCGGGTCGAGCGCGACGGTCGAGTCGCTCTGCCAAAGATCCTCCAGTGTGCGAATCGGGTTGGCCGCGTGCAGGAGGAACCCAGTGGGATTGCGCTGGAAGATCGCGAAGATCCCGGTGAGCGATCCCCCCTTGCGGCGCAGCGTGAGGATCTCGTCGCCAGAGACGATTGCCGTCTCGCACGCGCCCTGCGCGACAAGCTGCGCGCTCGGCACCTGCGCTGATCCCTTGATCACCTCCACATCAAGTCCCGCCTCACGGTAGAGGCCATCCTGAATGGCCGCGTAGATGCCGCCGAACTCGGGCTCAGGAACCCAGTTGAGCTGCAGCCTGATGCGCTGCAGCGCAGGCGATGCGGGATCGGGCGCTGCCGTGTCACTCTCCCCGCACGAGATGGCGCCAAGCGAGAGCGCCAGCGCGATGCACGCGGCGAGGACGGTTCTGATCGTGCCCATGGTCGGTGTCCCTCCTGGACGCCCGCAGGTCAGCGGGCTGATGCGTGCCACCGCCGCAGCAGGAGCCACGACGCTGCGTTGACGATACCGAAGAGCGCGAAGCCCACGATCGCAGCCAGCGCGATCGCCGCGAACACAAGGTCCGTGCGCGCCTCGCGCATCGCGGTGAGGATCACGATGCCAAGCGGCGCATCGCTCCCCCCGTACCCGCTGACGAACTCCCCCACCACCGCCCCGATCACCGCCAGTCCTGCCGCAATGCGCAGTCCTGTCGCGATCGACGGGAGCGACGCTGGTAGGTCGAGCTTGCGCCACCTCGAGAATCCGCGCGAGCCATGCATCGCGAAGAGCTCGCGCAGCCCAGGATCAACCGACGCGAACCCGTCGATCGTCGCCGCCAGCACCGGGAAGAACGCCACGACTGCGCTCGCGGCGATCGTCGTCTTCACCCCGTAGCCGAACCAGATCACCATCAGCGGCGCCACCGCCACGAGCGGCACCATCTGGAAGATCGTCGCCAGCGGGTAGATGCCCCTGCGCAGGAACCCAACCGCCGCGATCGCGCTGCCGAGCACAAGCCCGAGCGCGCCTGCAGCCGCGAAGCCGCCTGCGGAGCCCATCGCCGTGCGCAGTGTCGCGGCGGCGAGCATGGGCGCCTCCTCGTATGCGGCCATCGCCACCGCCGACGGCGCCGGCACCAGGTACGCGGGAGGAGTGAGGATGCGTACCGCCACCTCCCACAGCGCAAGCGCCACCAGCAGCGCCGAGACTGGCGCAAGGATGCGGGACGCGCTCATCGCACGACTCCTGCCCGCGCGCGCGCAAGCTCACGCATCAGCCCCGATAGCGCGTCTGCAAACGCATCGGACGCCCGGTCCGCGCGATGCCCGCTCGAAAGGGCGATCGGATGAACCGAATGCAGCCTGCCCGGCTGCCCGCTGAGCACGACGACGGACTCCGAGAGCCGGACGGCCTCCGCCACTCCGTGCGTGACGAGCAGGCACGTCGCGCCCGTGGCCTCGTAGAGGCGCCAGATCTCGTCATCCATCTCCTCGCGGGTGAAGTCATCGAGCGCGCTGCACGGCTCGTCAAGCAGCAGCACGCGCGGCCGCGTGATGAGCGCGCGCGCAAGTCCCACACGCATGCGCATGCCGCCCGAGAGCTGCGCCGGCAGCCGCCGCTCCGCCGCATCGAGCCGGGTCACGGAGAGCATCTCGCGGGCGCGCGCCACACGCTCACGTCGCGGCACTCCCGCAAGCTCAAGCGGCAGCGCCACGTTGGCGATCGCGCTACGCCAGGGAAGCAGCCGCGGCTCCTGGAAGCACACCGAGATCTCGCCGTCGCGCGGCCGGATGCGGTGTCCGTGGTCGTCGACGAACGACACCGATCCCCCCGAGCACGCCTGCAGTCCGGCCGCCACGCGCAGAAGCGTGGTCTTGCCGCAACCGGACTCCCCGACGATCGAGCGGAAGCTGCCGCCCGGAACCTCAACCGTGATGTCGCGAAGTGCCTCTGTGGTGCCGAAGCGCACCGACACTCCCTCGAACCTGATGCCGTATCCGGGCCCTTCGGGGCGCATCAGGGATCAGCCCATCTTCAGGTCGATGTCGAGGTCATCGCCCCGAGGCAGCCGCTGCCGGAGCGCCGCGCTGAACTGGATCGGGTCGAGCTGCGTGGGCATCTTGCCGAGCACCACGATCTGCCGCTTGTGCTCGTAGGTGTTGGCGGCCGTGATGCGCACCTTGTTGCGCCGCATGAGGTCCAGCAGCGCCAGCATGACATCCTTGGGGTTGTGCGAAGCCGTCATCTTCAGCTTGATGCGGCATCCGACGCTCGAGTCGAGCCAGAAGACGAGCATCCATGCGAACGCGGTGATGAACACAGCCATCGCATACTCGCCAAGGCCGCACGCGAGCCCAACCACCACCACAAGGATCGCCTTGCCGGTGAGCTTGGGGTTGTCGAGCACCGTGCGGAAGCGGATCAGGCCCCCGATGCCGAAGATGACCAGCGACATCGCCGGATTGACGCGCACCAGCTCGCTGACGATGGCCCCGACGATGCCCAACAGGATCAGGGTCTTGCGCTGCTCGAGGTCCTCGACAGGATCGGACTTGACCGACCTTCGCGGGTGCCACGCCATTGCGCTTGCGCAGCCGGCCGCAAGCGCGAGCCCCGAGAGGAGGCTCAGCGCGTACCAGGGGTTCGTGAAGTGGCTGAACGACTTCTGCAGGCTCGTCAGCGAGCCGCTGCTGCCGCCTCCGCTGCCGGCCGCCGGCTCCACCTTCTGGACGACGCTCGAGAGCGTCGGGGCCGCGTGGTCCCCTGAACGGGCCCATGCGCTCGCGGCAAGGCCGAGAGCCAGGAGCCCCACCACGATCCATGCGACGCGCTGCAGAAGTTGCATCTGCGCATTGTGTGCGCGATGCCACTCATCCGCAAGTGAGGTGATGCAGCGCATACCCTCCACGCATGACCCATCCCGCCAGCCTGCTGCTCAGGACCGGTGCCATCGCATCTGCGCTCGCCATCTCGATGGCGCTTGCCAGTGCCGATGACGGCAAGCATGACGGAACGAAGCACGGTGGACACAACGGAAAGCACGATGAAGCGGCGGCAGCGCAGACTGCGCCGGCCGCGACCGCGCCAAACGATCACGGCCACAAGCGCGCACCGGAGGCCGTGCACTGGTTCATCACGATGCACGGCGAGCCTGGCGGCAACACGATCCGCGGCATCGACGGCAAGGGCAATGTGATGGGCTCGATGCTCGGTCCCGTGCCTGCGGAGGCCGGCGGCGCGCCGCGCTCGATGCGCGGCATGGTCTATCTCGGCGACGGCACGCTGCTCGCGGCGAGCGCGTACCTCGAGGACACGCGGCTCCTGCGCTTCAGCAAGCCAGGGGCAGATGGCATGATGGGCTTCCAGTCCGTGTTCGCGCGCCAAGGCGCGTCCGGCAGCGATCTCCAGCACACGTACGCACTCGCGGTCGGTCCCGACGGCACCGTGTACGCATCGAACCAGGACAGCAACACCGTCACGCGCTACTCGGGCATCGGCACGGCGACTCCCGGGCAGCCCCTCCCCTCACCAGAGGCAATCGCGGGGCTTGGCCTGCCGGCTGGTGTGGTCGTGCCCAACGCTAAGGTTTCGCCCGAGGGCATCCACGAGATCCGCGGCATCGTGATCGGGCCCGATGGGCTGCTGTACGTGGCCGATCGTGATGCGGCGCAGGTCGTCGCCTTCGACACCGCGACCGGCCGCCGCGTGAAGGTGGTCGCCTCGGAGAAGGATGGCCTGAAGCGGCCGATCCAGCTTCTCGTAGGTCCGCGCGGCACGATGTACCTCACCGACAACGGCGCGAAGTCGGTGTTCGCGATCGACCCTGTGGCGGGCACCGTGAGCGTGTTCTCCGACCACAGCCGAGGCGTGCCCGACGAGCCAAGCGCGCTCGCGATCGACGGGTCGCACCTGCTGGTGGGCGACCGCAAGTCGAAGAAGGTGGTGCGCTTCAAGATCCCCGACGGCAAGGCCGAAAACGACCCGTTCGTGGCCGAACTTCCCGACTCGCCCGAGTTCATCGTGCCGGCGGTGCTGCCGGCGCCCTGACGCGCGGGCGTGCAGCCGCTACGCGCCCTCGCGCCGCACGCGCAGGTCAAGCGCGCCTGGCACATCCGCGCGGGCGATGATCCATGCGCGGTGCGCGGGCCGCTGGTCGGGCGCCGCCGCGGCAGGCCCGCCGAAGTCCTCGGGCATCGTGTAGCGGGTGATCTCGCGCGAAGCCCATCCCTCGGGCAGCATCGACGGGTCAAGCATGAATCCGCGCGCATTCGTGCTGAACCAGAGCTGGCCCGCGCGCTCGAGCCATGGCAGCGTCGATGAGATGAGCGACGGCCAGTCGCGCTCCACCGCGAAGCTCGAGTCGCTCATCCGCTTGCTGTTGGAGAACGTCGGCGGGTCAAGCACGATGATGTCGTAGCGCTCGCCCGGACGCGGGCCTGCACGCAGCAGCTCGAGGCAGTCCGCATGGGTGAACTCGTGGCGTGCATCGTCCACGAGTGCATTCAGCGCGAGATTGCGCCTTCCCCAGTCGAGGTACGTCCTGCTCATGTCGACGGTGCGCGTGGCTCGCGCGCCGCCATGCGCCGCGTACGACGTGAAGGATCCCGTGTACGCGAAGAGATTGAGCACGCGGCGGTCCCTCGAACGCTCGCGCACCATGCGCCGCGTCGTGCGGTGGTCGAGGAACAGCCCGGTGTCGAGGAAGTCGGAGAGGTTCACCTCGAAGCGCAGCCCCTGCTCCCGCACGGTGCGCACCGCATTGCGCTCGCCCATGCGCTCGTACTGCGCGAGCCCGCGCTGCCGCTCCCGGCGCTTGATCCACAGCTGTTCGGTGCGCACCCCGAGCCCAGCCCGGATCTCGTCGAGGGCCGACTGGTAGAAGGCCTCCTCCCTCTCGGGGGTGTCATCGCGCGTGCGGGGGTGGAACCACACCACCACCTCGCCCTCGTACCAGTCAATCACGAGCGGGAACTCGGGGATGTCACGCTCGTAGACGCGAAAGCAGGGAGCGTCCTCGCGCGCCGACCACTTCGCGAGGTGCCTGAATCGCTTGCTGAGGCGGTTGGCGAGCATGACCCGCCCCGAAGCCTATTGGGTGCCTCGAAAGTGACCGACCCTTGCCCTTTGTGCCGAAATCGGTATCCTTCTCGCCTTTCCCGGAGGCCGCTGGCTTCCGAACAGACACCGAACGGAATCAGACACAAATATGGATACGAAGGCCCTCCCGCGGATCGCCCCGATGCTGTCGTACCTGCTGCCCCTCGCGCTCGCCCCCGTGGCGCTCGCCGGCGAGGCGGACCTGCAGCTGCCGGACATGCGGTCCATCCAGATGACCCCCAGCCTCACCGGCGGTCACATCCTCTGGGGCGGCATCATCATCTCCATCCTGGGCGCCCTCTTCGGCCTGCTGCAGTACCGCCAGACCGTGGCGCTGCCGGCCCACAAGTCGATGCTCGCGGTCTCCAACATCATCTGGGAGACGTGCAAGAGCTACATCATCCAGCAGGGCAAGTTCCTTGCCATCCTCTGGATCCTGATCGCCGCGGCGATCATCTTCTACTTCGGCTACCTCGAGCACAAGGGATTCCGTGACGTCGCCGTGATCCTCGCGGCCAGCGTGCTCGGCATCCTGGGCTCCTACGGCGTGGCGTGGTTCGGCATCCGCATCAACACGCAGGCCAACAGCCGAGCTGCGTTCGCGAGCCTCAAGGGCGACGCCCTCCCCGTGCTGAGCATCCCGCTCAAGAGCGGCATGTCGGTGGGCATGCTCCTGGTGAGCGTCGAGCTCTTCTTCATGATCTGCATCCTGATGTTCCTCCCGAAGGAGCTGGTGGGCCCGAGCTTCATCGGATTCGCCATCGGCGAGAGCCTCGGCGCCAGCGCGCTGCGCATCTGCGGCGGCATCTTCACGAAGATCGCCGACATCGGCGCAGACCTCATGAAGATCGTCTTCAAGCTGCCCGAGGACGACCCGAAGAACCCCGGCGTCATCGCGGACTGCACCGGCGACAACGCAGGCGACTCGGTCGGCCCGTCGGCCGACGGCTTCGAGACCTACGGCGTCACCGGCGTCGCCCTCATCGCGTTCCTTGCGTACGCGCTCGGCGGCATCAACGACAACATGTGCGGCACGCTGATCGTGTGGCTGTTCGCCATGCGCGCGCTCATGATCGTCACCAGCCTTGCGAGCTACTACCTCAACGAGCAGAGCTCGCAGGTCCGCTTCGGCGGCAAGCGCGAGTTCCACGAGGAGGCGCCGCTCACCTGGCTGGTCTGGATCACCTCGATCGTCTCGATCGGCGTCACCTTCGGCGCGAGCTGGTTCCTGCTGCGCGACGTGAAGTCGATCACCTACACCGCCGGTGCCGCGAGCGCCGAGCCCCTGCCCCTGCCGGACCTGTGGTGGGTCCTCTCGATCATCATCTCCTGCGGCACCATCGCGGGCGCCCTGATCCCCGAGTTCACGAAGGTGTTCACGTCGACGTCGTGCCGCCACGTGCGCGAGGTCGTCAACGCCTCCAAGCAGGGCGGCGCGAGCCTCAACATCCTCAGCGGCTTCGTCGCGGGCAACTTCTCGGCGTTCTGGAAGGGCCTCGTGATCGCGCTGCTCATGCTGATCGGGTGGCGCGCATCCATGAACTCCGACGTGATGGCGTTCATGCCCACCGAGTACCAGTTCGCGGCGCCGATCTTCGCCTTCGGCCTCATCGCGTTCGGCTTCCTTGGCATGGGCCCTGTCACGATCGCCGTCGACAGCTTCGGCCCCGTCACCGACAACGCGCAGAGCGTCTACGAGCTCTCGCGCATCGAGGAGCGCCCGGGCATCAAGGAGGAGATCAAGCGCGACTTCGGCTTCGATCCTGACTTCAGCAACGCCAAGCACCAGCTCGAGAAGGCTGACGGCGCAGGCAACACCTTCAAGGCGACCGCGAAGCCCGTGCTCATCGGCACGGCCGTCGTCGGCGCGACCACCATGGTGTTCGGCATCATCCTGGCCCTCATCAAGTCCGAGGCCGGCGAGGGCGCAGTGCAGGCGCAGCTCATGACCGCGGCGCAGACCGTGATCGGCAAGCTCTCGATCGTCACCCCCGAGGTCCTGCTCGGCCTGCTCATCGGCGGCGCCGTCGTCTACTGGTTCACGGGCGCCTCCACCCAGGCAGTCGTGACCGGCGCGTACCGGGCCGTGGTGTTCATCAAGAACAACATCCGCCTCGACAAGGCCGAGGCCAGCGTCGAGGACGCGAAGGAAGTCGTCCGCATCTGCACGGTCTACGCGCAGCGCGGCATGGTCAACATCTTCCTCGTGGTGTTCTGCCTCTCGCTGGCGCTCCCCTTCTTCGACCCCTTCTTCTTCATCGGGTACCTCATTGCCATCGCGTTCTTCGGCCTCTACCAGGCCATCTTCATGGCCAACGCCGGTGGCGCATGGGACAACGCGAAGAAGATCGTCGAGGTCGACATGCGCGCCAAGGGCACTGACCTGCACGCGGCAACCGTCGTGGGCGACACCGTCGGCGACCCCTTCAAGGACACCAGCTCCGTCTCGCTGAACCCCGTCATCAAGTTCACGACGCTCTTCGGCCTGCTGGCTGTCGAGATCGCGATCGCGATGCAGGACAGCCCGGCGAAGGTCTGGATCGGCGGCGCGTTCTTCGTCGTCGCGCTCGTCTTCGTGTACCGGTCCTTCTACTCGATGCGCATCCCCGCGGACCAGTCGCTCGCGAAGTGACATCGCCCGCGCCGCGCGCGGCGCAAGGGCCTCCCTGAGGCCTTCAATTCACGTGAACCTCTCGAGGCCCGCCGATTCCGGCGGGCCTCTTTCCTATACTCCCCCGCTTCAATGAGCGTCACCGCCCTGCTGACTGCGATTCCTGGGGCGACGCTGCTTGCCTTGACCCAGCAGGCGGATGCGGAGACTGGTGGCGCGTTGCGGGAGGCCGGTCAGTGGCTCGTTCAGCACGGGGCGATGGCGATCTTCATCGCGTTCATCCTGTGCGGCATCGGCCTTCACCTCAGCGAGGACTTCATCCTGATTCCCGCGGGCATCGCGGTGGTCGGTGCCGGAGGCGCTGCCGCAGGCGAGGTCAACTGGACGCTCTTCACGGAGTTTGCGGTGGCCGCGTGGGCAGGCATCGTGCTGGGCGACATCGGGTGGGTCTGGATCTGCAGGCACTTCGGCACGCGACTGATGGGCTCGCGCAGGGTGCGCCGGTTCATCGGGCCGCGCACGCTCTGCGAGGTGAAGCACCAGATGGATGTGCGCGGCGCATGGGC
>CAZKTN010000046.1:0-14868 GCA_964555705.1 uncultured Isosphaeraceae bacterium
TGGCAAGCACCGTCTTCGAGATCTTGTCGGGGTTCTCGAGCACGCTCTTGTGGTCGATCGCGGATCCGATGGTGGAGATGATGCCTTCGCCGACGCGCGCGATGATCGTCTCCTCGGTTGCGCCGCCGATGAGCCGGCTGATGTTCGTGCGCACCGTCACGCGAGCCCGCACCTTGAGCTGGATGCCGTCCTTCGCGACAGCGTCGATCGTGACGCGGCCGCTCTGGGCGCTCGGGCAGTCGATCACCTTCGGGTCGACGGATGTCTTGACGGCCTCCACGATGTCGCGGCCCGCAAGGTCAATCGCCACCCCACGGTCCCAGCCGAGGTCGATCTTGGCCTTCTCCGCGGCGATCATCGCGCGCACCACATTGCCCACGCGTCCGCCCGCGAGGAAGTGCGCCTCCATCTGCGCGGTGCTGATGTCGATGCCGGCCTTCTTGGCGCTGATGCGGTTGATGACGATGACCGCAGGCGGCACCTTTCGCAGGCGCATCACGATGAGGTCGACAAGGCTCACAGGCGCACCCGAGAGCCACGCCTGCATCCAGAGCTGGATGTACTGCGCGATGACCAGCAGGATCACGAGTCCGACGACCGAGACCGCGACGAGCCCGATCCACACCCAGGTGTCAAGCGCAAGGAGAGTCATGGTGGCGGGATCCTAGCCCCTCTGGGACTCGACCTCGCGAACCTTCGCGTTGCCGTCCACCAGCTCCGTCACCACAACCTTCCGCCCCACGTCGATGAACCCGCTCTCGGCGAGCCCGTCGACCCGCGACTGTCCGATACGCACCGTGCCTACGGGCCGCAGGACCGTCACCGTCACTCCCTCGTCGCCTACCGAGATGGCCCGCGCATCGGCGCCGCCCGCGGCGTCAGACAGCACCATTCGACGGCCGATCGGCGTGTTCACCCACAGCTTCATGATCCCGATGCCGACCACCGGGGCTGCGATGCACACGAGCGCGAGGTACACCGCGCCCCACGTGAGGTCGTAGGCAAACATCGCAACGACCGATGCGATCGCGCTCACGCCAGTGGCCACCGCAAGCGCGCCGCCGCTGGGGATCAGCAGCTCAAGCGCAAGCAGCACCACGGCGAGGCCAAGCAGGCCCAGCGACACGAAGAGGTAGGTGGAGTTGGGATCTGCGGCGATGTTCATGCAGATGAATCTCCTCTGGAATCGTCTCCATCACGAGCCGCCTGGGCCGACGGCGGATCGTCGCAGCGGTCCACCTCGCACGATCCGGGGCGCAGCGCAATCACGCGCACGCGCGTCCCCGCGTCGAGCCACTCGCCGACCGACTGTGCGTCGACCGGTCCCGCGCCGAAATCCGCGCGGCCTGCAGGTCGCAGCGGGGTGACTGCGCGGCCGACGTCGCCGACGCGAAGCGCATCGCGTGCAGCGCCCTCGCGGTCCGGCGGCCCGCTCGCGACGCCCGCCTCGGCCGCAAGCACAAGCCGCGCAGCACCTCGGGTCCGGGGCAGGATGCGCCCCGCGATCCAGATGCCGACGCCCGCCGCGAAGCAACCGCCCAGCACAGTCGCCACGGCGGACGCGAGCTGCGACTGTCCCGCCGGCGTCGAGAGATCGCGCGTCACGAAGCTCGCGAGAAGCCCGACGAGCACCAGGATTCCCCCTGCGATCGCGGGCACCGCCATGCCAGGGAAGAGCACGACCTCCGCAAGGATGAGCAGCAGCCCGCACGCCACCGCCAGCGCAGGCCACCACTGCGCGAGCCCGAGCAGCGCAGGCGCGCCCGTCAGGAGCAGCAGCGCCGCCAGCGAGATCGCCCCGAAGACCCCAAGGCCAGGGCTTGATGCCTCGATGAAAAAGGAGATGAGCAGGATGGCGATGAGCGCGATGCGCACGGGCCAGCTCGTCAGGAACCGCACGAGCGCCTCCGACCAGGACTCCTCGTAGCGCGTGAGCGTCGTTGCACCGAACCAGGCCGCAAGATCACGGTCGTTCGCGACTACCCCACTTGCAAGCTTGAGCGCACGTGCCTCGTCGGGGTACACCACGAGCAGCTGGTCAGGGCCCACAATCTGGCCAACGAGCCGCCACTGGCCGCGGTCACCGGGGCCGAGCGCCTCGCGTCCGCGCTGGGGCTCGAGGTCAGGTCGCTCCAGGACCGCTGGCGAAGCCGGTGCCGCCTGCGACAGCTTCTGTAGGAAGGGAAGCAGGGGCGGATCGGCCTCGACAGGAGCCGGGATCTCGGCCTCGCCGGCAGGTGCGCTCGAACCGAAGAGCGCGCTGTGCTCCTGCGCGTCGATGATCGCGCGTGCGCTGCCGTCGGTGCGCTCCGCAAGCCAGAGCGGCTGGCCGAGCCTGACGAATGACGCCACCAGCCGCTCGTCGTAGCCGCGCCTGCGCGCACTGTCGACGACCTCAGCCACCACCGGCGACTCGACTTTGGCGCGTTCGGCTGCAGGCAGCGGCACCATGCCAAGTCCAGGCACGGCCTGCACTGGAGCCGCATCGCCCATCGCCGCGGATGGCGACATCACGATCTCGCGCGCGGAAAGCGCGATGATCGCGCCCGCCGAGTAGGCATGCGGATGCACCCACGCGACGGTGTTCGCAGGCAGCCTCGACTTGACCGCATCGCAGATGCGCAGCGTCGACATGAGGTCGCCCCCTGGCGTGTCGAGCTCGAGGACGATCGCCTGCGCGCCCTCGTCGAGCGCGAGCTGCACGCGGCGGTCCACGCTCTCGGCGGTCACGTCATCGATCGCGCCGCGCAACGGGATGACCGCGATGCGCGTCGCCTGCCGGGCCGCGGGAACGGCGGCGGCAGATGGCGCGGCCTGCGGGGGGGAAGCTGGCGCAGTGGGTGGTGGGGAGGGTTCCGCAGCCTGATCGGGCGCCCGTGACACGACTGTGCCCTGCGCATGGGTGGCGACACCCACGACGAGTGACAGGAGGGCTGCAGCAACCGCAGATCGCACGACGTGAGTCTAGATGTGCGTCTCCAGGCAAAGTCTCCGGCCAAAAAGAGATGGAGGCCGCACTGGGCGGCCTCCATCGGGAACTCAATCTCCTGCAGGCATTGCTGCCCGCATTTCAGCAGAACCGGTCAGTCCCAGGAGTTGTTGTTCTGCATCTGGGTGGCGGGGTTCTGGTCATTCGCGTTCTGCGGCGCAGGGATCGTGGCCGCGCGGTTGATCCACAGCACGGCGTCATTGTCCCGGCCGTTGGGGCCCGGGATGTCGCGCCTGAACACGTTGTCGATGACATTCTGCGTCTGGTTCGGCACGCGCACCGGACGCAGGCCCTCTGGCGAGAAGCTGCGGCCGAACACCACGTGGTTGTCGTTGAAGCAGAGGTTGCCGTCCCACTCCTTCGGGCCGCCGTGGATCTCGAGCGTCCTCGACTGCAGGTAGTCGTTGCCGGTCTGGTTGCCGTCACGAACGCCGCGGTTGCCGACCACCACGAATCCGGCATCGCCCGAGTTGCGCCACTGCTCGCGGCGGCGGACGCCGGAGTAGAGCGGCATCGTCGCGTACGAGGTGTTGCAGATCGTGGCGAGGTCAGTTCGGAAGTTGGTGGGATCCCAGTAGGTGGGGTTCGTGGCGTTCGCCGGGTTGATCGCCCGGTAGTTGTAGTTCGAGCACACGATCACGCGCGAGTTGATCTCCGCGGGCGAGACCAGGATCTGCGGCGTGAAGTAGTTGCGCGCGATGCAGAGCGAGTAGAGCGCCTGGTTGGTGTTCAGGGTCTCGTCCCACTCGCCCGAGCCCTGCACGAACTGGTTGCCCTGGCTGGTCGCAACCTGCAGGCGGCGCACCTCGCCCGGCGTCGGGAAGAGGCCTTCGGTGTTCTCGGCAGCCGCAGTCAGCCAGCCCTTGTGGACCTGCTGCACCTGGGTGCCGTCCTTGACCTGGCGTGCCGTCGCGCGCGCCTTCGACAGCGCGGGGAGCAGCAGTCCGAGCAGAAGCGCGATGATGGCCATCACGACGAGAAGCTCAATGAGCGTGAACGCGTTCTTGCGGTTCATTGAATTGGATTCCATGTGTGAGTTCTGGGGTTCTGTGTCGTGAGTGCGCATCAGGGGGCCTGCGGGAGCAGTGCATCCGCGATGAGGGTTGCGTTGGCGTTCGCGCCGCCGCCGGAGGCCAGCGGGTCATAGATGGGATTGCCGATCACGAAGCCCATCCAGTTGTCGGCGCCAGCGCGTGAGTTGGTCTGGCCCTGGCATGCGAACTCGCTGCGGTAGATGTTGTCGCGATTGCGGTCGCCCGTCTCGGGGCAGGCATAGTTCGCGCAGAGGAAGTTCTGCTCGAGCTTCACGTGGGCATCGGCATAGACGATGTTTCCGTTCCACTCCTTCTTGGATCCGTGCAGGAGGAGGGTGGGGGAGCGGGTCAGCTCGTCGCCGTTGATTGCGCCGTCACGGGGGCCGCGGGTGCCGAACTGCACCTGCTCAGCGGTTCCGTTGTTGCGCCAGTTGGTGTCGCTGAACGCGCGGCGACCGATGAGCACCAGGGATGCGTACGAGGTGTTCGACTCGCCGGTCTGGTGGTTGGCCTGGAACGTGTCGTCCCAGTAGCTCGGGACATTGTTGTAGGGCTGGTAGGCGTCGAAGTTGTAGTTCTTCTTCTCCTTGATGTTCAGGTTGACCTCGGTCGGCCCAATGCACTGCGCCGGCTGGAAGAGCTGGCGGGCGATCGCGCACGAGAAGATGCGCGCAGTGTTGTTGCGGGCATAGTCGGTGTCGCCGAGACCGTTGACGAAGCGGAGCTGGCCTCCGCCGATGTCGGCCTGCTTGCGGAACACGCGGCCGGGCATCAGGAGGTAACCCTCCGGATCCTCGGCGGCGGCGGTCAGGAAGGACCGCTGGATCTGGCCGACCTGCACGCCGTCCTTGGTCGTGAGGGCATTTTGACGGGCCTTGCTGAGGGCCGGCAGGAGCAGGCCGACGAGAATGGCGATAATGCCAATCACGACGAGCAGCTCGACGAGTGTGAAGCCACGCTTCTTCATGGGGATCTCTCCAAAATCTGTTGTACCGATAACCTTTGTACTCACCGCCCAGTCCTGACGGTCCGCAGGCGCGTTGTCCTCACATAGGAGGGGGTACGACGGCACCACGGTGCAGGGGGGCACGACAATGACACACAAACGAGGGGCACGGGGGCTACCCATCGCGGTTCAGGATGTCGGCTGGGGTGGCGGGAATGAGGGGCGCCGCGGAATGCGACGCAATGAGGACGACTTCGGTATCAGCCACCACAGCCATGTCGGGTAAACCCGACGCTCACAAAGTCTACGACTTGTGAGGGGATCGTCAAGATATTCGCAGGGGGTATCTTGCGGTTCCACATGGCATCCAATTCAGCACCGACGGGCGGTCAGGCCGCATCCACCAGCACGCAAAGCCCTGCAGCGGCACTGTCTGCGCTTGGTCTGACCCTGCCGGCGGCCCCCAAGCCTGTGGCCTCCTACATCCCCTTCGTGCGTTCGGGAAACCTGATCTTCGTCAGCGGGCAGCTGCCCATGAGGGACGGGTCGCTCATCGCAACCGGGTCCTGCCCCGGTGAGGTGTCGCTCGAGAGGGCCCAGGAGTGTGCCCGTCAGTGCGTGCTCAATGGCCTTGCCGTGGTCGCTGACGCCCTCGGCGGCTCGCTCGACCGGGTTGAGCGCATCGTCCGGCTCGGCGTGTTCGTCAACAGCGTGGACGGCTACACCGAGCAGCCGAAGGTCGCCAACGGCGCGAGCGAGCTGCTGCAGCAGATCTTCGGCGAGCGGGGTCGGCACGCGCGCGCGGCGGTGGGCGTCAATGCGCTGCCGCTTGGCGCGTGCGTCGAAGTCGAGATGACGGTCGAGGTGCGCTAGCGCCTCAGGAGCACGAGCAGCAGCAGTACGAGGTTCGCGAGCACGCTCGCGGCGAGCACCACCAGCAGGATGGGGCTCGTGGCGCGGGTTGCACTCGCCTTGACTGGTGCCGTCTCAGGAACCTGCTCTGCATCTGCGGCGATTGAGGTGATGTCAGGTCCTCGGTGCGCGTGGCGCGGGCGGTTGCCGGCGAGCACGAGATTGATGTCCTCAAGCAGGTCCGCTGCCGACTGGTACCGCTTCGACGGGCTCTTGGCCATCATCATCTCGACGATCTCCGCCGCATCCGACGAGATGCTCGGCACAAGATGGTCTGGCGGCACGAGCGGTGCCTTGAGGTGCTTCTGCATCACCTCAGTGGGAGTGCGCCCCTCGAAGGGGACCCGGCCGGTGAGCATGTGGTAGAGCGTGGCGCCGAGCCCGTAGATGTCGGCGGGCGCGCCGATGTCCGTCGCGCCTCGGATCTGCTCAGGCGAGATGTAGTAGGGGGTGCCGAAGGCCTTATTCCGCTCGGCGGCCGCCGCTTCCTTGTCGGCGATCGCGCGCGCAAGGCCAAGGTCCGCGAGCTTCACTGCGCCCGACTTGGTGAGCATCAGGTTCTTGGGCTTCACGTCCCGGTGGATGAAGCCCTTGGCGTGCGCATGCTGCAGCGCGCTCGCCACCTGCCGGGTGATCTCAAGCGCCGCGCGCTCCTCGATGCGCTTGTCGCGGTGCAGCTTGTCGAAGACCGTCTCGCCGTCGACGTACTCCATCACGAAGTAGTGGTGCTCGCCCACCTGGCCGACGTCGAACGCGCCGACGATGTTGGGGTCGCTGAGCTTCGCGGCCGCGCGCCCCTCCTTGTAGAAGCGCTCGACGAACGCGGGGTCGGACAGGAACTTGCGCGGGAGGATCTTGATGGCGACAAGGCGGTCGAGGCTGAGCTGCTTGGCGAGGTACACGGTCGCCATCGCGCCGGCACCGAGCTTGCGCATGATCTGGTAGCCGGGGATCCGTAGCGCGGCGCGGTCCCCCTCGAGGTTCATGCGCAGGCGCGCAAGCTGCCGCTTGGTGACGATGTGGTGCTCCACAAGCACGTCCGCGAGCGCGCGCGGCGCGTTTCCTGCGCCGCGCGCGATCCCCATCGCCGCCTCGAGCTCCTCGTCGGTGGCGAGTCCTCGCGCGACCACCATCTTGCCCAGCAGCGTGTCGTTCATGCTGCCCGCGCGCGACTCGCCAGGATCGGTCGCCGGCCGCGGTGCGCGCGGCTTCGGCTCTGGTCCGGGGGCCGGGTTGGGAGAGGATGGCGGAGGAGTTGCGCTCACGGCCGGGAACGGGGAAACACGGACTATACTCCGCAAGCACGGTGCGCATGACTGCTGCGCCAAACCGCATCCTCATCATTCGTCCGAGCGCATTGGGGGATGTGTGCAGGACGGTGTCTGTGCTCGCCGCGCTGCGGCGAGCGTGGCCCGGTGCGACCATCGACTGGCTCGTGCAGGACTCCTTCGTGGATGCGGTGCGCGGGCATCCATCGCTCGATGGTGTCATCCCGTTTCCGCGCGGGCGTTGGCGCAGGTGGTGGCGCAGCGCATCGCTCATCCGAGAGGTGTCCGGCTGGTGCGGCTCGATGCGGCTTGGTGCGTATGACCTCGTGCTCGATTGCCAGGGGCTCGCACGGAGCGCGGTGGCGTCGTGGTCGACGCGCGCGCCTGTGCGCGCGGTTCGTGCGCGTGCGCGCGAGCTTGCATGGCTCGGTGGCACGCTTCGGGTTCCGGATGCCGACGGCTCCGATGCGCTCGGCGAGATGCTTGCGCTCGTGGCGGCGCTTGGGGTCAATGCGGATCCCGATCCTGCGCTGCACGCGCCGGCTGCGGATGTTCAGTGGTGGCGCGCATCGCGCGAGGGGATGGGCCTCGCAGGGCAGTTCGCCGCCATCGCGCCCACGTCGCGATGGTCAGGCAAGCGGTGGGATCCTGCACGATGGGCAGAGGTCGCGCGGCGGCTCCAGTCGCGGGGCCTGGTGGTCGCGGCGATCGGCGCTCCGGGCGAGGAGGCTCAGGTGCGCGCTGCGCTCGATGGCGTGCCCGGCGCAGTGAACCTCTGCGGTCAGCTCTCGATCGGCAGGATGATGGCGATGCTCGCGGACGCATCGCTTGCGGTCGCGCAGGACTCCGCGGCCGTGCACATTGCTGCAGGCATGGGATGCCCGTACGTCGGCATCTTCGGGCCAACTGACCCGGAGCGCACCGGCCCCTGGCACGGGGCGCAGTGGTGCCTCTGGGGTGGGCGCGGTGAGCGGCTCGGCGCGCACGCGTACCGCGACGAGGTGCGCGGCAGGGCACTCATGGACCGGGTGACGGTCGACGCGGTGATGGAGCGCTGCGAGGCGAGGCTGTGATCCAGCTCCCCACACGTGTGCTGCTGGCAAGCTCGAGCCCGCGCCGCCGCGAGATGCTCGAGGGCGCAGGACTCGATGTCATCGTGCGTGTGCCCGAGATCGATGACGCGCTGCTTCCGGTGCGTGCAGCGCATGTCGCGCGCGACTGCATGGCGCTGGCGTGGTTCAAGGCCGCGCAGGTGCTGCGGCAGGAGCCCGTTGGGGGCCTTGTCGCATCCGGCGCACGTGCGGTCATCGCGGCGGACACGGCATGCGTGCTCGGTTCGGCCGCGCTTGGCAAGCCCGCCGACGAGCGTGAGGCGCGTGCCATGATCGAGGGCACCATCGGCCGCGACCAGCGCGTCTGGAGCGGCGCGTGCGTGCTGTCTGCCGATGGCTCGCAGCGGCGCATGCTGTGCGCGGCGGCCACCGTCCGCTTCGGCGATGTGCCGCGGGCGCTCATCGACGAGCATGTTGCCTCAGGCCGCTGGAGGGGCAAGGCCGGCGCATACGACATCGCCGACCTGATCGCACAGGGTTGGCCGGTGTCGGTCCTCGGCGAGGAGTCTGTCGTCCGCGGCATGCCGCTGCAGGAGATCCTCCGGGCCGTTGCGGGGATGCCAGGCGGGGGCGCAACGTGACCGATGCCGTGCGCGTCTGGTGCGCCGCATGAATGCCGTGCCGTGCGGTGGTCGCTTGCGCAGCGGCGTGCAGCGTGCGCGCGATCGCGTGTAGGGTGGTGGAGCCAATGAGCAGCGGCCCGCTTCCAGACTGGTGTGCGCCCGTTGCGCGAATGGCCTCCGTGGCGTACGGGCTTGGTGCGCGCTGGCGTAGCGCACGCTTCGACCGCTCTGGCGGCATGCGCATCGACCGTCCGGTGATCTCGGTCGGCAACATCGTGGCTGGCGGCACAGGCAAGAGCCCTGTGGTGCGGTGGGTGTGCCGTGCGTGCAGCGATGCTGGGGTCCGCCCCCTGATCGCGATGCGTGGGTACCGCGCGAGGCACGGAAGGTCCGACGAGGCCAGCGAGCACATGGCGTCGCTCGACGGTGTGCCGGTTGTCGCGCACCCCGACCGCGCACCGGCGATCGTCCACGCGATCCGCAAGGACCCGTCAGTCGGCGTCGTCGTGCTCGATGACGGGTTCCAGCACCGCCGAGTGGCGCGGGATCTCGACATCGTGCTTGTCGATGCCACGCGGCCCTGTCTCGACGACCGCCTGCTCCCCTTCGGATGGCAGCGCGAGCGTGCGCGCTCGCTCGCGCGCGCGACTGCGGTCGTGGTCACCCACGCCAGCCGCGTCGATGCGTCGCTCGCTGCCCAGATCCGGGCCCACCACGGCAAGGATCCTCTCGCGTGGTGCGACCACGCGTGGTCAGGCCTTGATCTCATGAGGCCTGGCTCGGATGGGTCGCGTGCAGCGGACCGCACTGACGTGTCGTGGCTCGCCGGCCGGCGAGTCGCAGTATGGGCGGGCGTCGCTCGCCCCGAGCTGATCAGGCTGCAGGCCGCATTGTCGGGCGCGACCGTTGTCGCCATGCCGCTGCTCCGGGACCATGCGCACTACTCGGCGTCGGCGGTGCGCCGTCTCGGCGCAGAGGCGCGCGATGCTGGTGCCGAGGCGATCCTCATGACCGGAAAGGACTGGGTGAAGGTCGAGCCGCTCGCGGCGGCCCTTCCGCTGCCCGCAGCGGTGGCTCGGCTCGCGCTCCGCTTCTGCGCCGGCGAGGAGCAGCTTCGGCAGCAGGTGGTGTCGGTGGCGCGCTCCCGCGTACCTTGATGCCCATGAAGAAGATCGAGTCGCTCGGCCTCGTGAACTCAGGCGAGGTGCTGCTCCACCATCTGGCTGCGTGGAAGCCCTGGTCGGCGCTTGTGGTCGGCGACTTCATGCTTGACCAGACCGTGCACGGCGCCGCGGAGCGCATCTCGCCGGATGCGCCCGTGCCGGTGTTCGCGATCGACGGCCGCACTCCGTCGGTCGACACGCCCGGCGGCAGCGGCAATGTCGGCATCTTCTCGCGCGCGCTTGAGGGATCGGTGCACTGCGTTGGCGTCACTGGCGCCGATGCCGAGGGCCGCCTGCTGAAGAAGGTGCTGCACGATGCGGGCTGCGACGTCAGCGGCCTCGTCGAGGATGCGTCGCGCCCGACCACCGTCAAGCGCAGCCTCGTGGGTCTCGCGCAGCACCGCCACCCGCAGAAGATGTTCCGCATCGACATCGAGGACCGCTCGCCGATCTCCCGCGCCATCGAGGATGCGCTGCTCGAGATGGTGAAGGCCCGCGTCGCCGAGGTCGATGTGGTGTGCCTCGAGGACTACGCGAAGGGCGTCTGCACGCCGCGCCTCTGCGCAGGCGTGATCGAGATCTGCCGCATGCACGGCAAGCCCGTGCTGGTCGACCCTGCGCCGATCTCCGACTACACGCGCTACCGCGGCGCCACGGTCGTCACGCCGAACCGTTCCGAGGCTGAGCGCGCGACCGGCGTGCATGTGCACGGCGATGCAGTGATCGATGCCAGCGTCGACATGGCCACGATGCTGCGAGACCGGCTCGACCTCGATGCGTCAATCGTCACGCTCGACCGCCACGGCGCGGTGATCGCGCTCCGCGACGGTGACCTCGTGCATGTGCCCACGGTGGCGCGCCAGGTGTACGACGTCACGGGCGCGGGCGACATGGTGCTCTCTGCGCTCGCCGGCGCGGTGGCGCAGGGCATGGACTGGCGCGCGGCCGCCGCGTTCTCGAACGTGGCCGCGGGCCTCGAGGTCGAGGTGTTCGGCATCCGCCCGATCCCGCTCGGCGAGATCCGTGCGCAGGTGCTCCGGCAAGTTCGGGGCCACACGGGCAAGGTGCGCTCGCGCGAGGACCTCTCGGTGGAGCTCGCCGCGCACCGCGCGGCAGGCCACCGCATCGTGCTCACCAACGGGTGCTTTGACGTGATCCATGCCGGGCACGTCGCGTACCTGCGCGAGGCACGCTCGCTCGGCGACGTGCTCGTCGTCGGCGTCAACACCGACGAGCAGGTGCGGGCGCAGAAGGGCGAGGGCCGGCCGATCTTCAAGGAGCGCGAGAGGCTCGAGATCCTCGGCGAGCTCGCGTGCGTCGACTACATCTGCGTCTTCCCGGAGCCGACTGCACATACGCTCATCGAGGCAGTTCACCCGCACATCTACGTCAAGGGCGGCGACTACGCGCCCGACAAGGTGGCGGAGTCTCAGCTTGTCAAGAGGCTCGGGATCGATTTCCGCACGCTTACTCACAGGCCCGGCACGTCGTCAACAGGAGTCATCGAGCGCGTGCGCGAGACGTTCATGAGCGGTGGACAACGGTGAACATCGCACTTGATGCTTGACTTGGTTTGAATCGGGTGCAGATACTGCCTCTCGCACCACTTCGGACCACACAGGGCTGTGCATCATTCGGAGCAGGAATGTCCCAGACGAACACGACGACCAAGAAGGACCTGATCGAGCGCATCGCGAGCAAGACCGGGGTGAAGCGGCACGACGTCAAGAGCGTCGTGCAGGGCTTCCTCGACGAGGTCATCGCCGAGCTCGGTCGCGGCCATCGGCTCGAGTTCCGCGACTTCGGGGTGTTCGAGGTCAAGGACCGCGCCGCGCGCACAGCACAGAACCCCAAGACGCTCGAGCAGGTGCGCGTTCCCGCGCGGCGCTCGGTCCGCTTCAAGGTGGGCCGCCTGATGCGTGACCGAATCGAGACGCCCGGCGCAACCTCGTCGCGCGCTCCCGAGCCCGTGGCGGCGCGGTGAGTCCAGCGCCAGACAGGCGCGACCGAAGCTCCGGCCGAGGCATGCCGACAGCCGCGGACCTCGTGGCTGCGGCTCGGCTCCTTCAGGGAACCCCTCCCCACGCGATCGAGGCCGAGCAGGCTGTGCTCGGCGCGATGCTGCTCGACAAGAACGTCGTCAGCGACGTCCACGACATCCTGCGCACGGGCGAGGACTTCTTCGAGGCGCGCCACCGCTCCATCTACCAGGCGGCGATCGACGTCTTCGACAAGTCGGGCTCCGTAGACCTGGTGCGGCTGCACCAGCTGCTGATCGACCGCGGGATCCTCGAGGATGTGGGAGGGCTCGCATACCTGCAGGAGGTCGCCGAGTGCGTGCCGAGCGCCACCTACGGCGCCCAGTACGCGCGCGAGGTGCGCGAGAAGGCCGCGGTCCGCGAGCTGATCGAGGCGGCCGGCGCGATCCTCTGCGATGCCCATGCAAGCGCCGAGGATTCGCAGGCGCTCCTCGAGGCGGCCGAGCAGCGCATCTTCTCGATCGCGCAGCGCCGCGAGACGAGCTCCGTCACAGATCTTCGATCGCTCCTCGAGGAGGCGATCAAGCACCTCGAGCAGCGCGATGGCGCGTCGCTCACGGGCCTGGCCACCGGCTACGACGACCTCGACGACATGCTGAGCGGGCTGCAGCGCGGCGAGCTCATCATCCTCGCGGCGCGTCCCTCCATGGGAAAGACCGCGCTCGCGCTCAACCTCATGGAGGGCGTGGCGGCCGCCGGCAAGGCCGTGGGCATGTTCAGCCTCGAGATGGGCAAGCAGCAGCTCGTGCAGCGCCTGCTGTGCGCCCGCGCGCAGGTCGACAGCCAGCGCATGCGGCGCGGCATGCTCAAGTCGTCGGATCTCCAGCGGCTCATCACGGCGGCCGACAGCCTCCAGGAGTCGCGCATCTTCATCGACGACACGCCGGCGCTCTCGCTGATGTCGCTGCGCTCGAAGGCGCGCAGGCTCAAGGAGCAGTGCGGCGTGTCGGCGATCTTCATCGACTACCTGCAGCTGATGACGTCGGGCTCGCGCACCGAGAGCCGCCAGGTGGAGGTCAGCGACATCAGCCGCGGCATCAAGGCGATGGCGCGTGAGCTCGACGTGCCTGTCGTGTGCCTTGCGCAGCTCAACCGAATGGCGGAGCAGCGCGACGGCCACCGTCCGCGCATGAGCGACCTGCGCGAGTCAGGCTCGATCGAGCAGGACGCGGACGTCATCATGATGCTGCACCGCGAGGAGTACTACCACCAGGCCGACCCCGAATGGGCGGAGCGGAACCCCACGAAGGTCGGCGTCGCGGAGCTCATCGTGGCCAAGCAGCGCAACGGCCCGACTGGCGTCGTGACGCTCTCGTGGAACTCGCGTGAGACTCGCTTCGAGAGCTACTCGAGCCGGACGCCGCCCGAGGGCGTGGCGTTCAGGCCGTACGAGTCGCCGATGGCGGGCGACGACATTCCTGTGTGAGTAGCGCGCGGACGCGGACACGCCACAGTCGGGCGATGGGCGGATGACGCGCAGGGGAGGTGCGCACGACGCAGCGCGTACGATCCCTTCATGCCGCAGGGAGGCGAGCACAACCAGCCCGATGATGTGAGGTTGGCTGCATCGGGGGATGAGGCCGCGTGGGCGCGCCTTGTCGGCGAGTACGCCCCGCGCGTGTACGCGCTGCTGCATTCGCGCTGCCGTGACGCCGACCTCGCTGAGGAGATCACGCAGGCGGTCTTTGCGTCGGTGGCGGAGAAGCTGCCCGTCTACAACGAGCAGGGGAAGTTCGGCCCCTGGGTCTTCCAGATCGCGATGAACCGCTGGCGCGACGAGCTTCGCCGTCGGCAGCGGCAGAGGACAGCGGCGGCCGGCGATGCGCTGGACAGGTTGCCGGGGGGAGGAGGGCGTACGGGCGGCGGAACTTCCGCAGGGGGCGGAGCTGGCGAGCCTGCGGATTATCGGTCTCAAGATCCTGCTGCCGCGGCTGCACTCGACCGCGCCTTAGCCCAACTCAGCGAGGCAGATAGGGATGTGATCGACCTCCGCCACGTCGGCGGCCTCAGCTTCAAGCAGATGGCTGATGCGCTGGGGGAGCCCGTGGGCACCCTGCTGGCCCGTCACCACCGGGCACTGGCGAAGCTGCGGGCGCTCATCGAGAAGGACATCGGAAGACCCCCAGAGTGACCCCAAAGTGACCGAAGAAGGGAGTTCCCGCATGCAATCGCAACCACCAGACGGCGTTTCACCCCCCGGCATGAGTGACCGTTTCCCGGCCGATCAGGAGTCCGTCGATCCGGTGATCGAGAGGCTGCTCTCTGAGCGCGCCCGATCGCACTGCGCGTCGCCAGAGCTTGTGGGCCGGATCGTGCGAGCGACCGCTCCTGCGGTCGTGCCGCCCACCTACTCGATGCGGTCGTCTGGTGCGCAGCATGCACGCGCAGGCCACGCGGAGGTTGCGGTGGCTCGGCTTCGCAGGTTCGCGGTCGCTGCGTCGATCGCGCTTCTCGCCGGCGTCGCCATCGTGGCGGTGTTCACGGATCGTGCGCCGCGCGACACGGCCACTGATGCGACGCAGCTCGCCGGAGTGCCGGATCCCTCGGCGGGACTGACTGATTCGGAGCCGGTTCTCGTGTCTCTGCTCGCCGGAAGCGAGGTCGATCCCGCGGGTGCCGATGAGCATCCCGCAGAGGCGATCCTGCGCATGCGTGACGCATCGTTTTCCGAGCTGCAGGGCGAGGTGCTGCTGGTCGTGAGCGCAGGTGTGGGGACCCGCTGAGCCATGCCATCGATGAGATCGCGTGAGGCAAGGGTGAAGCTCGCGGCAACGCTGCTGTGCGTGTGCGTTGCCGCCGGTGCGGTGGCGAGCGCGCAAGCGCAGGGCGAAGCTGCGCCGCA
>CAZKTN010000047.1:0-6145 GCA_964555705.1 uncultured Isosphaeraceae bacterium
CATTTTTGGATGTGACGGGTACTGAGCGTCTCTTCGGCGGCGCAGTGAAGGTGGCCGAGGCGATCCGCGAGCGCGTGAGGCGTGAGGTGGGCGTGACATGCTCGGTCGGCGTTGCACCCACCATGCTTGTGGCCAAGATCGCCTCGGACATGCGCAAGCCCGACGGGCTGACGGTCATCGCGCCGGAGGACTTGCCGGGCGCGCTTGCGGCGCTGCCGATCGAGCGGATGTGGGGGGTCGGGCCTACGAGCGCCGCAGCCCTTCGAGGAAAGGGCATCTGCGCCTTCGGCGACCTGCAGCGCATGGACCGCGTGGGTGCCCGCACGCTTCTCGGCGAGGGTGGCGAGTCGATGTGGGACATGGCCCACGGCATCGATGGGCGTGAGGTCCGTCCCGAGCGTGAGGTCAAGTCGATCGGCCACGAGGAGACGTTCGACACCGACTTGCCGACGCTCGCCGACGCGCATGCTGCGCTTGCGCGACTGGTCGAGTCTGTGGCGACACGGCTGCGCGCGCGCGCGATGGCGTGCCGCACCGTCACGGTGAAGATCCGCAGCGGCGACTTCACGACGGTGACCCGGCGGGTCACGCTCCCGGATGCGACGGACCGCACGGACACAGTGTGGGCTGCAGCCCGGGATCTCCTCTCGAGGTGGGCTGCAGGCGGATTCGTGCCGCTTCGGCTGGTGGGGGTGAGCGTGAGCGCGCTGGCACCGCACGCTGACTCTTCGGGACTGTTCCGCGACGACGGAGACGAGCGCGCGCGGCGTATCGACGCGGCCCGGGATGCGGCCACGCGCAAGTTCGGCAAGGGCGCGATCGGGTCTGCGGTGACCATGCTTGGCGCTGACGCCAAGGGCCAGTCGCTACCCTCTGATGCCGGTGCCGATGCAGACGCTCACGGCGGAGATGGCGCAGGGGCTCACGATGACTGAACTTGCGCAAAGCCAGGTGATCATCGCCCAGATGGGTGCGCTCGACGCATGGATGGACCTGCTCGGGCGGCTGCATCCGCTGATGGTGCACTTTCCGCTGGCGCTCGTGATTGTCGCCGCCATGGTCGAGCTCTGGCGTGCGATGCGCCGGCACGACGGGCCGTCGCCCTTCGCAGTCACGTCGGTGTGGTTCGCGGCTGTGGGTGGCGTTGGTGCCGCGTGCAGCGGGTGGGCCAATGCGGCCTACGGCGGCGAGTCCACCTCCGTGGACCTCTTCGTGCACCGGTGGGGCGGTGTTGCGGTGGCCGCGCTGCTCGTGGCGCTTGCGATCACAGGCACGACCGCGTCGAGGGCGGGCCACGCCGCCTGGAGCGGCCTGTGGAGGATGGGCCTCGTGCTCTGCGCCGGAATCGTCGCAGTGGTCGGGCACTTTGGCGGGAACCTTGTGCATGGCGAGGGCTACGTCACGCGCGCGCTGTGGACGGCACTGCAGGCATCCCAGGGCGCTGCTGCGCCTGCCGCGGCGCCGCCTGCTGCGCCACCCGCTGAGCCGCCCATCGCGCCACCTGCTGAGACGCCGATCGCGCCACCTGCTGAGACGCCGATCGCGCCATCCGCTGAGCCGCCCATCGCGCCACCTGCCGCGCCGGCGGCGGTGACTTCCCAGGCCAGTGCCATGGTCGCGTACGCGGACCTACTCCCGTTCTTCGAGGCGCGCTGCTTCGATTGCCACGGTCGCGGGAAGTCGAAGGCGGGCATCCGTCTCGACGATCCCGCCGAGCTTGTGGGCAAGGTGAGGAAGGGCCGCACGATCGTCAAGCCAGGCGATCCCGATGCGAGCTCGCTGCTGAGCGTGCTGACCCTACCGATCGACGACGAGCTTGCGATGCCCCCCGAGGGTGACCGGCTCTCGGCGGCGGAGATCGCCAAGGTTCGTGCCTGGATCGCGGCCGGGGCGCCGCTTCCGGCAGCAGGACCCAAGTGACGCTGCGCGTGCCACGAGTCGAAGCGGCTCACGGCGGGGTCGCGCGCGGGATGGGTGGGATGCCGCTCCCCTCGTGCCGATTCGGATCCATCCGCAATGGGCATCTCTCCGGGCGCGCAGTGCGCCGCCGCCCATAGGCGTCCCTGTCGCACCAGCATCTGGGTGTACTCCGTCCTGCACAGCGAGGGCATCACTTCCGCATCGGCCCACTCTGCGGCCGACGCCGACCGGTCGGGGGGCAAGGATGTGGCGACCAGCAGGTGCCTCGTCACAACGGTCGCAATCGACCTCTCTGGCGCGCCGCGCTCGAGGAGGCTCTCGGCGAGGGCTGCAAGGGCCATGGCATCGATGCTCCTCGGGAGCCGGCGACGGCGGCGCAGTGATTCCGCGTCGGCAAGTGCGCGGGCGAGGGATGCGCAGTCGCCGGTGACGGCCGCGTGCCAGATGTTTGCGGTCGCACGGGCGTGTGCTGCAGACTCATCGACACCATCGCCCAGAATGAGCGCACTGCGGTACGCATCTGGAAGCACCGCAGGAACCGGCGTGTGCTGCAGCAGCTGAAGCCGCGCCTGAGCGTCCAGCCACGCGTGACTAGGCGCGATCAGCGAGGACCGGCCTGTGTGCGGTTGGGCCGGAGCGCGCCTCCACGAGAGCGCGCCCCGGCAGCGACCGTCATCGATCCATGACATGAGCAAGGAGCGTGGCCCATCGCTGCCATCGCCCTCTGTTCGCACAACCACCTGCGACGGGCCAGGCCGCAGCGGCACTGCGATCGATCCACGCATCGAGCCGGCTGCATCACGGCCCCCCGCACCATCACCCTCGGGACTGTCGAATCTCTCGGTGGAGTCGACGCGCCACGGCGAGACCCGCACCACGTCGCACTCAGGGAGGTTGATGGACTGCAGTCGGTCTCGACAGCCTCTCGCCGGTCCGGTGAGCCGCCGCGCCCACCACCAGTGGCGCGCCGCATCCGCGAGGTCGTACGAGTCGCCGAGCTGGTCGAGAGGCGAAGGCGCATCAGGCCATGGATCCGCGAGCTGTCCGAAGCCCCAGCACTCAATGTCGGTTCCTCGCGGGTCAAGTCGGATCGTGGTGCGGTCTGGCACGAGAGGCGCATCGAAGCCCCTCATCGCAACCATTGGCTCGTGCCAGAGCGCTCGCGCGACCAGTCCGTCAGCGTCATGCACGACGCGCCAGCGAATCGCGCAGGGGAAGTCGCTCCCGGCCTCATCGGCCATGCACGTGATCACGTCGGCAACGAGCTGAGAGCCCCCGGGCGCGGGTGTCGGCCACACCGGTGATGGCGCGGGATCCACTCCAGCGAGGACCGCCTCATTCGGCATCGCAGCCTCGCATGTGATGATGGACGCCAGAAGCTGATGGGGATCGCGTATGCCGGAGCCGATCCCGGCGGTCACGGCCGCCGCGAGGAAGGTCCAGTCCGTGGAGCGCTTCCTCGCGAGCAGCATCGAGTGGTCACTGCCGAGCGCGGCACTCGCCAGAGACTCGCGCATCCGTGCGGCCTCTCGGGACAGGAGTGCGTCGATACCGAGCACGCTCTCGCCGTCGCCCACCCGCGTGTCGCGCTCCCGGTCGCTCGTGCGGGTGTCGGTCAGGCCGTGCGAGCCACGCTCGGCTGCGCCATTGGCGGCTCCGCTGCACACCGCTGCGGCGCCCACGAGCGATGCTGCCACGCTCGTGAGCGCCGCCACCGTCGCCATCCGGCGAGTGCAGGTGGTCACCGACCACCCATCCGGTTCATGCCCGCACTCGGGACGGCATGGCATCGGTCAGCCTCCGTCGAGCGAGAGGTCAGCGCTCGCCGATGCGCTGGCCATGCCGTTGTCGCCCACCACGGCCGCCACGGATACGGACGCTGCCCCCTGCACCGAGAGGTGCACTGACCGGTTGGTGAACGCGCAGTACCGACGCCCTGGGGTGATGGTGAAGGAGGCGGCGCCTGTGGCCGTTCCCTGCCCCTCGGTCGACCACTCGTCGCGTGAGGAGATCGTGCCCCTCACGTTTGGGCGAACGAGGTCCACCTCGCTGCCGAGCGTCCCCGAGATCTCGAAGCGCTCCGAGGTGCTGTCGTACTGGACGCGGCCCTCGAGGTTCACCGGGCTCAGCGTGAACATCAGCGAGCCTGGACCGAATGTCGATCCTGAACCGGACGAGGTGGCCGACGCTGCGCACCCGACCCTTGGCGAGGCCGCCACACCGATCGTCATCGTGCCGCCTCCGAGCGCCTCGAGGTGCACCGGCCTCGGGCAGGCCGGCAGCGTGCCTTGCCACTCCTCCCTCCAGTTGCTCGAGAAGAGCGCACGCGAGGATGCCGTGAGCGCGCCCTGCGCCCAGAAGCTGCTTGCGCCATCGACGGACGCCGAGACGTGCACGCTGCCCGGGAGCGCGAGGCTGCGCCTGCAGAAGCGCCACCGCGTGCCGTTGACCGCGTGCTGCCCCTCGTCGTTCATGGCCTGCGCGGGAAGCAGGATCGGTCGCCGCTCGACCCGGACCCACTCACCCGGCCCGCAGCTGCAGGACGCGGACTCTCCCGGCCCTTGCGTGCCCCCATCGCCCTCCCCGCACTCGATCTCGATGTCGGGGCACGGCATGCCGCCGCCCAGGCCGTCCGCCATCGACGGCGTTGCTGCGCAGGCGAGCGCTGCCGCCAGCGTGCCGCTCCATGCCGCACCCCTCGGGCGCAGCACCTGACTCATGATGTGTGCGAAACGATCCCTCTCCCTGCTCATGTTCGGCCTCCTTCTGCTCCGGCGACCCCGGCAGCCAGCGTGAACTTGCCGACGCCGCAACGCGCAGGCGACAGCTCGGCCACCCTAGTGGGCGAGCGAGTCACTCCCCGAAGGCGCTTCCCTTTTTCCGGAAAGTCTGCGCACGGCACGAGGGCGAGGTCGCGCGGCGGCGTTCGACGCCAGAGTCCGGCGCCGACGTCCAGCGCCAGCGTTCGACGCCGAGGTTCAACGCCCCGGCGTGGACTCGAACCACGGACCTGCCGCTTAGAAGGCGGCTGCTCTAATCCGACTGAGCTACCGGGGCCTGAGGGGAAGTGTATGGCCGGGATCCGGTGGCCTGATCCCCGTGTACGGTGCGGCGCGCGACGCAAGATGCCCGTACGCAGCGCGCGACGCAGCGATCGCCATCGCGCGCACGAAGCGGTCACGCCGGTCCTGCCTGCTCGCAAGCGGCGGCGCTGGCACAGTCTCGCGTACAGGGATTGGCTCAGCATCGGCCGAGCCGGTGCGGCGAGAGTCGTCACGCAGCGCCTCAAGGAGTCCCCATCCCTCGGGGATCTCGCGCGGCCGCAGCATGCCGCGCGGCGCGAGGATGTAGAGCCTGTCCGCGAGGCGGTAGCGCGTCATGAGGCAGAACTTCGTCTGCCCGTGGATGCGCTGGTCGATACGCCTGAGGTCAAGCAGCACGCGTCGGTACCCGTCGTCGCGGCTCGCGGTGAAGTCCCAGTCGGCGGCCTCGGAGAAGAGCGACTCGTCGCGGCGGCAGAGGTGGGGCTCGTAGACCTTGAGCCGCGACTCCTCGAGCGTGCGCCGCTTGGCAAGGAGCCGCTCGCGCTCGGCGACGAGCTCGTCGCGCTGCTCGTCGTCGCGGAAGAAGTCGGCGCGCGACTGCTTGCACTCGATGGCGACTGACTCGTCGCGCAGTGCACCCTCGCGCCAGCCCGCGGCATCGACGCGCCACCTCGGCACGGCGGTCGTCACCTCGGTCGCCACCACGCGGCACCGCTGCGCGAACAGCCACGCGATCGCGAGGCTCTTCAGCGCACGGTGGTCGATGGTCTCCACTGGACCCTCACGCCGCCGCGGGCGCGCGCATCAGGACTCGGCGGACTCGCGCACGAGCCGCTGGTAGTGCTCTCGCTCGCCGCGGCCGCGCAGCGGATAGTCCTTGCGCAGCGGGTGCGCGGGATAGTCCTTCCACAGCAGGATGCGGCGAAGGTCAGGATGCCCGGCGAAGCGGATGCCGAACATGTCGTACACCTCGCGCTCCATCCACTCTGCGCCGGGCCAGATGTCGCACACCGAGTCGATCTCGAGTGCAGGGTCGACGGCGATGCCGGAGGTGTCCATCGACGGCTGCAGGTAGGTCTTCAGCCGGATGCGCAGGTTGCGCGAGTGGCTCTGGATGTTGTGGACCACCGCGAAGCGCGCCGGCTGCGGCGCTGGATAGTCGAGGTAGTCGACGCCCGCGA
>CAZKTN010000047.1:6245-13819 GCA_964555705.1 uncultured Isosphaeraceae bacterium
GCGAAGGTGTCCGCATCGCGCTTGGATCCGCCTGGGTGCACGATGCAGCGGACGCCTGCATCGATGAGGAGCTGCGGCCCGTCGGAGAAGGGGAAGAACGCATCGGATGCCGCGACAGGGAGGGCGCCCGTGCCCGACGCGAGCCGCGCACGTGCCTTCTCGACCGCGATCCTGCAGCTGGCGACGCGGTCCATCTGTCCGGCGCCGGCGCCCCAGAGCTGCCGGTCCGCCGCGATGCACACCGCATTGCTCTTGAGGTGCTTCACGACGGCCATCGCAAAGGCGGCATCGGCGCGTGTGGCGGCGGTGGGCTCGGGGCCCGCAGCGACGCGAAGGTCCGAGGCCCGCACGCTGAGCGTGTCGCGCTCCTGCGCCAGCATGCCTCCCGGCACGGAGCGGAACGACATCGGCCTGTCGCTGGTGTGCCGCACGTCACCGCAGGCGAGCAGCCTCACGTTGCGCGAGCGCGCGGCCATCAGCGCAACCGCATCGTCGCTGAAGCGCGGCGCCACGATCACCTCGAGGAACCGCTTCTCGTCGGCGAGCGCCTCCGCCAGGTTGGCGTCGACGGCCGACGAGCAGGCGACAATCCCGCCGTACGCGGCAAGCGGATCGCCTGCATAGGCGAGGTCGAACGCCGTGCGCGCATCGGACGCGATCGCAGCGCCGCATGGGTTGGTGTGCTTGACGACCGCGCACGCGTGCGCGCCGTCGACCTGGTCCGCAAGGTCCTGCACGATCTCGAGCGCGGCAGCGGCATCGAGGATGTTGTTGTAGGAGAGCGGCTTCCCGTGGAGGAGCTTGGCGGCCACCACGCTTGGCTCGGCGGACCGCGGATCGCGGTACACGGCGGCGCGCTGGTGAGGGTTCTCGCCGTATCGCAGGTCGCCTGCGGCGAACATCGAGAGCTGGAGGACGTTGGGGAACTCGCGCGGTGCGCTGCGGTCGAACCATGCGGCGATCGCCGAGTCATACGCGGCGGTGCGCGCAAAGGCCGACGCCGCAAGCGAGCGGCGAAGCGCGAGCGTCGTGCATCCGCGGTGCTGGCGCAGGTCGTTCGCCACTGCGTCGTACTGCGATGGCGACGTGATCACCGCCACGTGCGCGTGGTTCTTCGCGGCGGAGCGGATCATGCTCGGTCCGCCGATGTCAATCTGCTCGATCGCCTCGACGTCACGCACGCCACTGCGCGCGACGGTCGACTCGAATGGGTAGAGGTTGATGCACACGAGGTCGATGGGCTCGATGCCGTGCGCGCGCATCGCCTCGACGTGCTCCTTGACGTCGCGCCTCGCAAGAAGTCCGCCATGGACCTTCGGGTGCAGCGTCTTCACGCGGCCGTCGAGGATCTCGGGGAATCCGGTCAGCGACTCGATGGGCACGACGGGAATGCCGGCCGCCGCGAGCGCTGTGGCGGTGCCCCCCGTCGACACAAGCTCGACGCCAAGGTCGGCAAGCGCGCGCGCGAATGGGATGAGGTCGCTCTTGTCGCTCAGCGAGAGCAGCGCGCGCCGGACCGGGACATGGTCGACCGGCTCGAGCAGAGGCGCATGTGCGGTCGCGGAACTCATGGAGTGCGTGCCGTGTTGCCTGATGCGGTCCGCACTGCGCCTGAGGTCGAGTGCCCTGGCTCGAGCGGATGTGCCTGCTGCACGCGCCCGTCGGCGGCCACGAAGTGGATGGTGAGGTCGCGGGTGCCGCTGGCGCGGACGTCCACCACGCCCTCAAGCGTGGCGCTCGCCCGCACTGCGCCTGATGAGGGGTCAAAGAGGGTGTAGGTCGATGTGGCGCTGTCCCACGCGACTGCACCGGACCCCGTGAGCGCGATGGGTGTGCCTCGGATCGGCGCCCTCCAGCGCACGGTGCCGTCGAGCTTGCCGCCGCCGTCCGCCGCAAGCGCAAGCATGCTGCCATCTGACTCGTGCACATAGACCGTGTCGCCCAGGCACTCTGTGTCAGCGCCCAGGTTCCCGTCGCAGCGGAACTTCCACGCCGCGCGTCCGCGGTTGATGTCGATCGCGTACACGTAGTTGTCGCGTGCGGTGCAGAACACTCGCATGCCGTCGGTGGCGACCGTGCCGTCCACGGCGCCGCCGGCCTTGAACCGCCAGAGCGACGAGGTGGTCGAGGGTTCAAGCAGTGCGACAATGCCGTCGGTGCTGCCCGCGGCGACGCCCGCAGGCGTGAGGATCGGCTGCGACTTGATCGATCCGCCGAGCGCATTCGACTTCCAGGCGTGACCCACCGCGTACTGCTGCCACGCAACCTGCCCGACGCGTGTGCCGTAGATCAGGTAGCTGCCCACACGGACCGAGCCTGTGGACGGGTAGCGGGTGAGGTGCTGGGTGCCGATACGGATCCCGTTGGCGCACTCGAGCGTGATCACGTCGACGTCGGTGGTGACGAGCACGACATCGGTGCCTCGCACCTCGCCGCGCTCCACGCCGAGGATCGTGTCCTTGGGGGCGCCGACCACGTCGCGCCAGATTCGGGCGCCCGAATCCTGCTTCAGGCGGGTGATCCCATTGCCCGAGTCCTGCACGAAGACGGAGTCGCCGGAAGGCACGAAGACGCGCTTGAGCGATGCGCCCGCGGGGAGCGCCACGGAGGTCTGCCAGCGGCTTCGGAGCTTCAGCGCATCGAGCTTGGTGGGACCGACGATGAACTGGCGGTCGAGCGCTGCACGGGTTGCCTCGATGGAGCGCACGTCGGCCTGTTCGGTCGCCGAGACATCGTCAGCCTGGCTCGGGTCGGGAGCGGCTGGGGACGTCGGGTTCGGTGCGGAGGCGAGACCTAGGGCTGGCGCTGCACACGCGGCAAGCACGGTGGCGACGGCACGGAAATGGAGGGGATTCATGCGCAGCGGCATTGGTGGTGGCTCCTCGCGCTGTTGGGGGCGCCAGTGCAGCGCGCGCTGGCGGGGCGACGAGTATAGGGTTGCGAGATGCCCAAAAAGCAGGCGCGGCCGCGCCCTTTTCGGTTCGCGGCCGGCCTCCCTTTTTCCCTCGTGCACTCCTAACTACGGTGCTGCTTCGGTTGTGCGCTGTCTGCTCAGGAGTTTGAAACTGAGATTCAGCGTCAGACCAAGCCCTTTTCCTCTTGCTCCGAGTTGGTGTCTGGAAGTCCCTTTTCCATCCAGCTACCAAAGTTCGAAACAGCACTCACGAGATTGAGCCCTCGTCTGTCCCTACCAGAAGGGGGCTCATGCGTATCTTCGCATGGAGACGCCCAAGTGTTCCATCCTCGGCCCACATTTTCTCAAGTTTTCTGCGGGTTCCCGCGTGCTCCGGGGGATCGACATCGAGCAGATCGCGGCTCCCGCAGGTTGAGAAGCGTTCTTATTGGGCTCGTGTGCAGTGTTGTGAGCGTGTTCATTGATCAGGCCGGAATGGCGAAATCTCAGTCCACTCCGCCAAGGCGTGCCCAAGCGAGCTGGTGGGAGCGCACTCAGGCCGCTCGAGCGACTTTTCCCGGATCAAGAAGGGTGTTCCGCAGCGATGCAACGCGAGCCCAGGTTCGCGCAGTCGCGGGGGAGATCGCGGCTGGGGTCAGTGACGCCGCCGCACTTCTGGGGCCCCTCCGGCCCAGGTCGCAAGAGCCCCTTCACGGGCTTGTGTTCGTGCTGCGCGATGACTTCCTCGACACGCTGCGCGTGCACTTCGCCGTGAATGGGGTTGCGCCTGGCCATGCGTTCGCGTCGCCGATCGGACGCGGCATCGCCTGCGTGATCGAGGACCTGCCTCCACAGGAGGTTGCCCGCGCGCTCCGCGTCGCGGCCCTGGATGAGTCGTGTGCGGTCGCGATGGGTGCGGAGCTTGCGCCCTGGCTCGTAGCCGGTGCAGGCGATGCGGTGGCGCGTCGCACGGGAGTGCCACTCGGATCGCCGCCAATGACGGCGGGCGATGCGGCCGTGAGCGTGGTTCGGGCCGAGCTCGAGCGTCAACCGGCCGCCGCGCTGGCCAAGGGCCTGATTGGCCGCTCGAGCAGCGAGTATGCGGCGCAGGCCCTGGAGGCAGAGGGCATCCAGCACGAGCTGGCGTCATCGCTCGTGAGGTTCGTGGCATCGATGGACCAGTCAGATGGTGCGAGGCGCCTCGCGCGGCTCGCGCGCGCGCTCAACGACGGTGCCGAGCCGGCAGTCGCCGCCGCGGACATCATCGGCCTTCGCCGTGATGGCGACTGGGCCGCATTCGGAGACGCGTGGCGACAGTTCACGGCGCAGGAGCGCGCCGATCCGAGGCAGACGGCATTCGAGCGACTCGCATTCCTTGCGGAGGGCCTTCGTGCAGTGCGTGCGGACGGCGAGGAGCCAGAGGACTTCGCTGCGCTTGCGAGGAGCCTTGCGGACCGGAGCTTCGCGTGGCCGCGCGTGGCGCGACCCGGATGGTCGGTCGTGAGGGCGTCGGTGCCGGAGTCATTCGCAGTGCCGGGGGGCGTGTGGCCACCGGCGCCGGTGACAGAGGGCGCGCGAGTCGCGCCCGGACCGAGGTTCGTGCTCGAGCGGGCGCCGGGCGAGCGCGCAAGCGTCGCCACCGAAGGACTCGACGGCGGCGACATGCGGGTCGAGTGGCTCGCGACGCGGCCGGATCCCGAGGCACCGCTGGTGTGGCAGATCGTGCGCAAGGACGGGCCGCCGCAGCCGCCCCGCCGACCCGAGGCACCGCCACGTTGAACTCGTGCCGATCGCCTCTGCTACCGTGAATCGCATGAGTCAGGGCAGGCACACACCTCACATCCGCACCGACCCGGGGATGCGGCTGCGCAATGCGATGGAGCGCGGCACGGTCGTCGTCCCCGGCGCATTCAACGCGCTGGTGGCGCGGGCCGTGGCGCGCGCGGGATTCGAGGCGTGCTACGTCTCGGGCGGCGCGACAGCGAATGTTGCGGGCTATCCCGACATTGGGCTGCTGACGATGACCGAGGTGTGCCGCACGATCCGCGAGATCGCCGACGCAAGCGGGCTTCCCGTGATCGCCGACGCGGATACTGGCTACGGCGAGGTCGAGAGCGCAGTGCGCACGGTGGTCGAGTACGCGCGCGCCGGCGCGGCCGCGCTGCATGTGGAGGACCAGGTGTTCCCCAAGCGCTGCGGTCACCTCGACGGAAAGGACCTGGTGCCGGCGAGCGCGATGGCCGACAAGGTGGCCGCGATGGCCGCGCACCGACCGTCGCCCGAGTTCGTGATCATCGCGCGCACCGATGCGCGCCACGTGACTGGGATGGACGATGCGGTGGCGCGCGCGAACCTCTACCGCGAGGCGGGCGCTGACGTGATCTTCCCGGAGGGCCTTCATGACGAGGGCGAGTTCGCCGAGTTCGCGCGCCGCAGTCCTGGGCACCTGCTCGCGAACATGACCGAGTTCGGCAAGACGCAGCACATCACGTCGTTGAGGCTCGGCGAGCTCGGGTACCGCATCGTGATCTACCCGCTGTCGCTGATGCGTCTTGCGATGCGCGCGGTGGAGGACGGCCTCGCGGACCTCAAGCGCACCGACTCGATGGAGTCTTCGCTGCCTCGCATGCAGACTCGCGCGGAGCTGTACGAGCTGCTCGGCTATACCCCTGGCCAGCAGTGGAACTTTCCTGCGGGCCGCCCGGCGGGCCGGTAAGGGGCGACGCCCAGCGTGCGCGGGCGCACCTGAGGTCCTGATGCGCGCTCACTTGGCGGCGCGAACTCGCTTGAACATGTACGGGCCCTTCGTGGATCCCCACACCTGCGTGCCGGCCGCGTCGTATCCGCGGTCCCATGTGACGAGCTCTTCAGCCGACAGCGTGACATCGCTCATCGTGTATGTGGCGCCCTGGTAATCGGTGGCGCACTCGCCGCTGCGCGTCGCACCGGTGAATGATCCGCCCTTCTCCCGCGCGAGGTGCACCGTGCATCCCATGCGCGGCTGCAGGAGCCCGGGCTCGAGGTCATCGAGCGGCTGCGGCCGCTTCCATGCGCCGGCGTGCACCAGCGGATCGCCGGGCAGTTCGAAGATGCGGCTCTCTGTGGTGCCGTCAGGTGCAGTCACCATCTGGTAGACGCGCTGGCGGTAGGGGCGGTCTGCCGCTGACGCCATCGCCTGCTCGACGTACATCCACATGCCGTCGGTGCGGTCCGTCCAGATCGGCCTGATGTGGATGACAATGTCACGGAACGACGGGTCGGTTGCGGCCTGCTCTGCGCTCGACCAGTCGCCGACGAGCCACAGGGCGGCCTGGCGGGTGTCGGCGGTGGGTGCCGCAGGTGCGGGCGCCTGGATGCCGCGTTCGGTGCCGCAGGCGAGCGCGAACAGGGCCGGAAGCGCGGCCGCGAGGGCTGCACGAAGCGTTCTGTGGAGCATTCGCGCATTGTCTGTCCGCGGTGCCGATCGCGCTACCATCAGCGATCCCACTGAAATCCCAAGGAGACTCGCCATGGCGACCGCATCTGCCCCCACACCATCGTCCTCCAAGCCCGTAGACACGCGCGGCCTTGCCGGCCAGACCGTGGGCGAGACCTCCGTGTGCGCGGTCAACCAGACGCAGCTGATCTACCGCGGCTACGAGATCGCGGACCTCGCCGCGAACGCGACCTTCGAGGAGGTTGCCTTCCTGCTGCTGATCGGTCACAAGCCGAGCGCTGCGGAGCTCGCGTCGTTCAAGGCAGAGGTCGCCGCGATGCGCCCGATTCCCGCGAGCGTGCGCGACGCGATCGTGAGGGTGTGCACCGAGTCCCCCAAGGCCCACCCGATGAGCATCCTGCGCACCGGCGTGTCGCTGCTCTCGCATCTCGATCCGGAGTGCGAGGACAACTCGCCCGCCGCCGAGCTGCGCAAGGCCAAGCGCCTTCTTGCGCAGATCCCGACCGTGATCGGCGTGTGCCAGCGCACGCTCGACGGCCAGTCGCCGGTCGAGCCCGACGCGACCCTCTCGCATGCCGCCAACCTCATGTGGTGCATGAGCGGCAAGAAGCCGGACGAGCTCGCGGCGCGCATCATGGACGTGTCGCTGATCCTCTACGCGGAGCACGACTTCAATGCGAGCACCTTCTCGTGCCGCGTGATCGCGAGCACCGAGACCGACATGCACAGCGCGGTGTGCGGCGGCATCGGCGCGCTCAAGGGACCGCTGCACGGCGGCGCGAACGAGCAGGCGATGGAGATGCTCAAGGACATCGACCGCGACTGCGCTGGCGGCGCCATGAGCGTCGAGGCGTGGATGAAGCGCGCGTTCGCGGAGAAGCGCAAGCTGATGGGGTTCGGGCACCGCGTCTACAAGAATGGCGACCACCGCGCGGGCATCCTGCGCCGCGAGGGCCTCAAGCTCGCCGAGAAGCTCGGACCGAGCGCCAAGAAGTGGTTTGACCTCGGCGACGAGGTGCAGGCGATCATGCTGCGCGACAAGACCATCCACCCCAACGTGGACTTCCCCTGCGGCATGACCTACTTCATCATGGGCATCCCTGTGCCGCAGTACACGCCGATCTTCGTGGCGAGCCGCATCACCGGGTGGTGCGCGCACATCATGGAGCAGCACGCGAACAACCGGATCATCCGTCCGCTCGCGGACTACACCGGCCCGACGAACCTTCACTGGAAGGGCTGAGC
>CAZKTN010000048.1:0-1124 GCA_964555705.1 uncultured Isosphaeraceae bacterium
CATGTTTTAGCCATGCCGCCAGCGTTCAATCTGAGCCAGGATCAAACTCTTCAATTGAGTGAACGGGTCACGTGAGTGACCCGGATCTATCGAAGGTTGCCTGGCGACCTGTCCCGCTGGGGGACAGGTCGGTCGACACACTGGTCCGCTGACCAGTGCCTGCAACTTGGCGTTGCAGGATTTTCACCAACATCCCTGCCAGGCCTTTCGGCACAGGCGAGGTCTGCGGAATTGACCAATATCACCATTTGGCATCACAGAGGATGTTGGCGGCCGGTCGCTGTGACGACCGGCAGTTTTGTCATCGTTCCGATTGCCTGTGAAGCTCTCGGAGCGACGCCACATCCTCGCGGCTAACCAACTGCTCACTTGTCAAGGATCAGTCGGATGCCGCGTCCCGTTTCCGGTCGGCAGAACATCCGCTCACCTCAAATGAGGCGAGACGTGCCATCCTAGTGAAACCAACGCGCACGTCAAGGGGGTAACTCGCGATTCACAAGTTGCCCACAACGGGAATCGGCCAGCGGGTCCACACCGATCCGCCCACCCGTCCCAAGTCCTTGCCGGAAATGGTCTTATAACGCACATTGGAAGACCTCCGCGCGCGCCTCAATCGGTCACGCAACCGACCCCGGCCCAGATGCGGAACTCCATGCCAAGCATGGATTTAAGCGTGTTCCCGCACTCCTCCACTGTCGCCCCCGTCGTCAGGACATCGTCGAGAAGCACCACCGTCCTGCACCCCCCCTGCACCCGCTGGCGGGTCTGCCTCAGGGACCATCCGTGGGGGATGCCCCGCATCAGGAGGGGCGCACGGGGGGCAAGGAGCGCCTGGGCAAGGTCGCGGCGCCCGACCATCCGCTGCGCCGCACTGCGGCGCTGGAGCCGCGTCACGCGCCCCTGCGCGCGCTGAGGCGGTCCGGCACGCTGCGTGAGCAGCGGCAGCAATGGCACGCCGATCCAGCCCGCGAACGACTGGCCGATGCACCAGGTGTGATCGATGCCTCGGTCGATGCGCCGCTGCCACGGCATCGGCACAGGCACGATGCATGCGATGTGCGCCGGATGCGGCACCTCATCGAGCGCTGCGAGCCGCATCCACTGGTTGCCGAGCGCCTGCCCGA
>CAZKTN010000048.1:1224-8964 GCA_964555705.1 uncultured Isosphaeraceae bacterium
AGCGACTCGACGCCGCCCGGCAGCAGCGCACGCGTGCCGCCGCGCTCCACGCGCGCCTCCTCCTCTCCCGCGCCGAGCAGATCTCCGATGATGTCGCGGATCGCATGCCGTATCGCAGTGACCATGCGGCCACCCTAGCGGCCGCGGCACGCGACTCTGCACTATGCGCCCAAAGTTCCCTCGAATCGCCGCATGTGACGCGTGGCGCTCACGCGCCCCGCGCCACAACACGCATCGGCCTCGCCTGACCGACTCAGCTCTTGGCCATGCGGCGCAGCACCGTCTGCAGGATGCCGCCGTTGCGGTAGTAGTCGACCTCGACAGGCGTGTCGATGCGGCACAGCACCTCGAACGACTTCGCTCCGCCGGGACCCGTCGCCTTCACCGTGAGCCGCTGGCGCGGCTGCAGGTCGGCGGGGATCGCGATGTCGAAGGTCTCCTCGCCCGTGAGCCCAAGCGACGCCGCAGTCTGGCCGTCCACGTAGGTCAGCGGCATCACGCCCATGCCCACGAGGTTCGACCGGTGGATGCGCTCGAAGCTCTCCGCGATCACCGCGCGCACGCCGAGCAGGAACGTGCCCTTCGCCGCCCAGTCGCGGCTCGAGCCCATGCCGTAGTCCTTGCCCGAGAGCACTACGAGCGGGGTACCCGTCTTCTTGTAGCTCTGCGCGGCGTCGTAGATCGACTTCACCTGGCCGTCGGTGAAGTCCTTCGTCACGCCGCCGGTGGTGCCCGGCGCAAGCTGGTTCTTGATGCGCGTATTCGCGAATGTGCCGCGCGTCATCACGCGGTCGTTGCCGCGGCGCGATCCGTAGGAGTTGAACATCGAGACGCCCACGCCCAGGCCCTGCAGGTACTGCCCTGCAGGACTCTTCGCGGAGATGTCGCCCGCGGGCGAGATGTGGTCTGTGGTGACCGAATCACCGAGCTTCGCAAGGCACCGTGCGCCCGCAATCGACGTGAACGACTTCGGCGCGTCCTTCGTCATGCCGACGAAGAACGGCGGCTCCTGGATGTACGTCGACGATGAGTTCCACGAGTAGAGCTCGCCGCCGCCGGAGGGAATGGCCTTCCACGCATCGGAGCCCTCGAAGACGCTCGCGTACTGGGTCTGGAACTGCTTCTGCGTGACGCTCTGGCGCACGGCCGCGGCCACCTCGGACTGCGTCGGCCAGATGTCGCGCAGGAACACCTCTCGGCCGTCCTTCGAGCGACCGATCGGCTGCGTGGCGAAGTCGATGTCGACGGTGCCGGCGATCGCGTAGGCGACCACGAGCGGCGGGCTCGCGAGATAGTTCGCCTTCACGTCCTGGTGCACGCGCGCCTCGAAGTTGCGGTTTCCGCTGAGCACGCTGGCCACCACAAGGTCGTTGTCGCGGATCGCCTTGCCGATCGAGTCCGCGAGCGGGCCTGAGTTGCCGATGCACGTCGTGCAGCCGTATCCGACGACGTTGAAGCCGAGCTCCTCGAGGCAGGGCAGCACGCCTGCATCGCGCAGATACTCGGTGACGACCTTCGAGCCGGGCGCGAGCGACGTCTTCACCCACGGCTTGCGCTCAAGGCCAAGCGCGCGCGCCTTCTTCGCCACCAGGCCGGCGCCAATCATCACATCGGGGTTGCTGGTGTTGGTGCAGCTGGTGATCGCGGCGATCACCACGCTGCCGTGGTCGAGCATGAAGTCGCGTCCGTCTGCATGCACGCGCACGCCGCCCTTGGGCACCGCGGGCGCCGGCGCGGTCGCCAGCGCAGTGCCGCCGCCGGAGGTCGTCGCCGCGGCAGGAGTGCCCTCGCCCTTGCCGTACACCTTGCCGAGATCGCGTCGCCAGTGCGACTGCATTGCGGAGAGCGCGACGCGGTCCTGCGGACGCGCAGGTCCCGCAAGCGCGGGCTCGATCGACGACATGTCGAGCTCGAGCACCTGCGTGTACTCGATCGGCAGCGAGTCGTCGCGCCAGAGTCCCTGCGCCTTGCAGTACGCCTCGACGGTCTTCACAAGACCCTCGGGGCGTCCCGTCAGCCGCATGTACGCGAGCGTCTGCTCGTCGACGGGGAAGTAGCCGATCGTCGCGCCGTACTCGGGCGCCATGTTGGCGATCGTCGCTCGGTTGGCCAGCGGCATCTCGGCGAGGCCAGGTCCGAAGAACTCGACGAACTTGTTCACGACGCCGTGCTTGCGCAGCATCTCGGTGACGCGCAGCACCAGGTCCGTGGCCGTCACGCCCTCAGGCAGCTTGCCGCTGAGCTTCACGCCCACCACCTCGGGAATCAGCATGTAGATGGGCTGACCGAGCATCACGGCCTCAGCCTCGATGCCGCCCACGCCCCAGCCCACGACGCCAAGGCCGTTGATCATGGTGGTGTGGCTGTCTGTGCCCACGAGCGAGTCGGGATAGAGGACGCCGTCCTTCTCCCACACGACCTTCGCGAGGTACTCGAGGTTCACCTGGTGCACGATGCCCGTCGCGGGCGGCACCACGCGGAACTGGTCGAAGGCGCCCTGCCCCCACTTGAGGAACTCGTAGCGCTCGCGGTTGCGCTCGAACTCGAGCTCGCCGTTGATGGTGATCGCCATCCCAGAGCCGAACGCATCAACCTGCACAGAGTGGTCGATCACCAGGTCGCACGGCACGAGCGGGTTCACCTTGCGCGGGTCGCCGCCGAGCGACTTCATCGCGCCGCGCATCGCGGCAAGGTCGACCACGCAGGGCACGCCGGTGAAGTCCTGCAGCACCACGCGGCCGGGCATGAAGGGGATCTCCTCCTCGCCTGGGTTGCGCGGGTCGTAGTTGGCGATCGCCTTCACATGGTCGACGGTGACCACATGCCCGTCGAGGTTGCGCAGGCACGACTCGAGCAGCACCTTGATCGAGTACGGCAGGCGGTCGATGTTGCCGACGGACCGCAGCGCGGCGAGGCTGCTGTAGCGGCGCTCGCCCATGGGTGTCTGGAGGGTGGCGGAACTCTTGAAGTGGTCGTGTGTGGTCATGGATATCGCTCGATTGCGGCGCCGTGGGCCGGGTCGGCGATTCTAGCCATGCAGGCCGCGGACATTCGGCACGGTGCGCTCGAAGAGATCCGCCGAGAAGAAGGGCATCGTCCGGAACCCCATCCCCGACGCGATGAGGCTCGCTGGGAAGGTCCCGATGCGCGCGTTGAAGCCGGCGGTGATGCCGTTGGCGTCGTCGCGCGCGAGCGCGATCCGCTCCTCCGTGTCCGACAGCTCCTTCTGCAGGCGCAGGAACGCGTCTGCGGCGACGAGCGTGGGGTACCGCTCCACAAGGATCGCCATCGCCCGGTCCATGCGCTGCAGCGACTGGATCGCAGGATCGGTGTGGTCGCGCAGCGCGGCCTGCGCACGGAGCTGCGCGATCGCCGTCTGGAGGTCCGACTCGTGGCGGCGCAGTCCCTCGACGCATGCGACAAGTGACAGCACCAGGTCGGCCCTTCGCTTGAGCTGCACGTCGATGTTCGCGAGACGCTTCTTCACCCGGTTGCGCAGCTCGACGAGGTCGTTGAAGACCATGATGATCCACGCGACGAGGTACGCACCCACGAACGCGATGAGGCCGCCCGCGCCGACGAACGTGAGCCCCTGGTAGAGCCGGCGCTTCTGCTCGTCGGTCACGAGGCCAATGTCATCGTGGCCTGACCACTGCACGATGCCCGTGACAAGCAGCGCCACGGCAGGAAGCGCACCCGCGAGCGCCCAGCCCCACCCTCGCCACGAGTGCCCGGAGAGCACCTGCGCCTCGCTGCGCGTCGTGACCAGGAAGTGGCGCGCGCGGCCACCGCCCTTGCCATGCTCGCCTGAGGCGATCTCAGGCTCCACGCGGTCCTCGCGCTCGCGCGCATAGCCGGACACGAACAGCGCAGCCCCTACCTGGATTCCGCGCTCGGTGAACGTGCGCATCCCGTTGGAGCCCGACACCGCACCTGCGGGACCCTTGCCGTAGTAGAGCGCCTCGCCCATGTGCACCGTCTCGCTGAACATCGCCGCAGGCTCCACATCCGCGCCCTCCCAGCGCACGCGCACCGCGCCCGTGTCATCGCGCAGGTAGAGCTCCACGGATTCGCCGCCGCTGGCCACCGTATCCGTGCCGCTGTAGCGCACCGTACGCGTGCGCGTGTTGCCCTTGGAGTCCGTGTAAGTCTCCGTCCTCGTTCGGGTCCAGTGCTCGTTGCACTCCCATCGGTACCACAGGCACTGCTGCTGGGTGAGGTACGACGTCACCGGCGCCGGCCCCTCCGCGACGCCCGCCACCTCCACCTCGCCCATCGCGACTCCACGCACCTTCGATGTGGGCATCGCGCTCATGTGCGTGCGTCGCCGGAACGAGCGCAGGCTCATCCCAAGCGTCAGCGCGAACCACACTGCCGCGATGCCGATCCCCCAGCCCCACATGTCAGTGGATCCCCGCCAACCGGCGCACCGTCATCATGAACGAGGCCTTGAGGTTCGCGTGCATCCCGTACGTGATGCCCACGTAGATCGCGGCCGCCGCGAGCGCGCCGATGAGGATGCTGGTCACTCGGCTCACAGGGTCGTCAAGGCTCTCGGGAATCAGCACGCCAGGCTCGACCGATGCGATCGCGAGATTGAAAGGCGTGAGCGCGTTGATCGCCGCACCCACGTAGGGAATGCCGCTTCCTGCCGCGATGCCGCACAGCCCCACCGCGCCCGCGGCCGTCAGCACCGCACCGGTTGCCGCAAACACGCTGCCAATCGTGCCCTTGCTGCGCACGCTCCACGCGAGCCCAGTCATCACGGTCATCGCAATGAACGCGAGCAGCACGAGCGGCAGCGCGATCGCCACCTCAGGCAGGATCAGGGGCACCGACACCGTGCGCGTGCCCACGGATTCGCTTACCGCCATCGCCCTGCCGCCGCCGAAGCCATTCGTGATGATGTAGAGCGACGCGAGCGCCTGCGTGAGGCATGGCACCGCGATCAGCGGCGACAGCGAGAGCACGATGCCGCGCAGCTTGCCGGAGAGGTAGGGCCCGGGCTGGATCGGCGTCGTGAGCAGGATGTCGAGCGATCCGTCCTCGCGTTCCTTGCTGACTGCGGTGGCACTCGTGTTGAGCGCGGCAAGCGTCACAATGATGACTTCGGCGCCGAGCACGGACGCAAGCGCCAGCCGCAGGGCCCCGTCGCTGAGCGTGCCGCCTCGGTGCAGCACAAGAGTGCCAAGCGCGATGCCGATTCCGGCCGCGAGGAATCCCCACCTGAATGCCCGAGCCTTCACGGTCTGCCCGCGCAGGTGAAGCTCGCGCCACGCGATTGGGTTGTGGCCGACGGTGCGCGGGTCGCGTGCGCTCTCCGCGCGCATGCGTCCGCCGGCGGCCGGGCTGCCCGCGCCAAGCAGCCGCACGCGCAGCGTGGCCCAGATGCAAAGGCCCATGGACAGCACAAGGAACAGCCAGATCTGCGTGCCCACCGGATACCCGAGCCATGCGCGCATGAACCACGGCGCCTGAGTGCCGGCAAACTCGCGCGGCGAATAGGTGGCGGGCGTCAGCAGCGCCTCGATGCCAAGGAACGGGTTCAGCGGCGTGCACACTGTGGTCCATGTCGCATCGGGACCAACACCTGAAGGGGTTCGCAGCCCGAGATCGATCGCATAGGTCACCGCGAGGTACAGCACCACGCAGGAGTAGAAGACGAAGACCGCACGGCGGCCCGCCACACGCGTCACGCTCAACGTGACCGCGATCGCCCCCACGAGCAGTGCCGAGGCCGCAGCAACCAGATAGCTGCCGATGATGGTGCTGCCGGGTACGCCGCCGAAGAGCTGCATCACCGCAAAGAGCGGAAATGTCGACATCAGCAGCGCGAGCACGAAGAAGAGGCGGCCGAAGAGGTTGCCGAGCACGATCTGCAGCGAGCTCAGCGGCGTCGTGAGCAGGATGTCCCACGTGCGCGGGTTCGACTCCTGCGCGATCGCGCCACCCATGAACACCGGCGTCAGCAGGCAGATCAGCGCCACCTGCCCGTAGCTCACGACCTGGAACGCGTTCGACCCGCGCTGCGCGAGGTCGCGCAGCGACGTGCCGGACCCGAGCAGCGCAAAGAGCAGGATCACGATCATCAGCGCAAGGAACCCAGCGCGGATGTAGAGGTGCCTCGTGCGGCGCGAGCCGCCCTGCACCAGCCTCAGGCAGATGGGGTTGAGGGGCAGCAGCCGAAGGACTGACGCGATCGCCCCTTGCATGAGCGCGAGTCTATTCCGCGCTGCGGCGATCCGCTGCCGGCCGGCTGCTCGAGGATCGCTCCACAGCGCAGGATTGCGCGGTTGTGGACCGGCGCCGTGTTGGAGACAATGGTCATTTCATCACGCGTGCCGGCGTAGCTCGGTCCCGCAACCACACGATGCCACCCACGCCCCACATCCTCGCCGAGATCGATGGCACGGCCATGGCACTTGCGCTGGTGTGCGCTGCGGTTGCGGCGGCGGCGGCAGCTCTCGTGGGGAGCCGCCGGGGACGCGCGCAGGCCGAGCGGTCCGCCACCTCCCGCGCCAACGACGAGGCACGGCGCGTGATCGAGAGCGCCACCGCCCGCGCCAAGGAGACCGAACTCGCCGCAGAGCGAGCCGCGAGCGAGCGCCGCGCAGCGGTCGACCGCGAGGTGGCCACCGCGCTTGCGGGCATGCAGGAGAGCCAGGAGCGCGCGCAGCGCATCCAGGACACGCTCGAGCGCAAGCTCGAGCGCATCGCCGAGCGCGAGACCCGGCTCGACGCGCAGGAGCAGGCGCTCACGGCGCGCGCGAAGGAGATCGAGGATCGGATCGCATCGCTTGAGCGCGACCGCACCGCGCTGCGCGACAGGCTCTCGCAGATCTCCGGCCTCTCGCCCGAGCAGGCGCGCGCGCTGGTGCTGCAGGACGCCCGCGAGCGCAGCGAGCTTGAGGCCGCGGCCCTCGAGCAGAAGCTCGTTGCCGAGGCCGAGTCTCGCGCCGCCGACAGGGCGCGCGAGGTCACGCTGCAGGCGATCCAGCGCTATGCGGGCCAGACCGCCGCAGACTCCATCGTGCGCACGGTGAAGATCCCCAGCGACGACATGAAGGGCCGGCTGATCGGCCGCGAGGGACGCAACATCCGCGCCATCGAGAAGGCCACTGGCGTCGACATCATCATCGACGACACGCCCGGCGTCATCGCCGTGAGCTGCTTCGACCGCGTGCGCCAGACCATCGCCGTCGAGGCTCTGCAGAAGCTCGTCGCCGATGGCCGCGTGCACCCATCGCGCGTCGAGGAGGCCGTGGAGCACGCGCGCCGGGAGGTGCAGGACCGCATCAACACCCTCGGCACCGAGGCTGTCGTCGAGGCCAACGTGCAGGGCCTTCATCCGAAGGTCATCGAGACGATGGGGCGCCTCGGGTTCCGCACCAGCTATGGCCAGAATGTGCTGCGCCACTCGATCGAGGTCGCGTACCTCTGCCAGCTGATCGCCGACCAGCTCGGGCTCAATGGCGCGATCGCGCGCCGTGCGGGTTTCCTGCACGACATCGGCAAGGCGATGGACCATGAGGTGCAGGGCGGCCATGCGATCATCGGCATGGACTTCCTCAAGCAGTACGGCGAGCGCAGCGAGGCCGTGCTGAACGCCGTCGGCGGACACCACCTCGATATCCCCACCACCACGCCCTACACGCCCATCGTGATGGCCGCCGATGCGATCAGCGGCGCGCGGCCCGGTGCGCGGCGCGAGTCGATGGAGATGTACATCAAGAGGCTCCG
>CAZKTN010000048.1:9064-10606 GCA_964555705.1 uncultured Isosphaeraceae bacterium
CGGCCATTCGCGCTCGTCGCCAACCTCCCCTACCACGCGGCGACGCCGCTCATGCTCAACCTGCTCTGCGACTGGCCCACGTGCCGCGGCCAGTTCGTGACGATCCAGCGCGACGTGGCCGACCGGTTGATGGCCAAGGCCTCCAGCGACGCATACGGCGCGCTCTCGGTGATGGCGTCGCTGCTTGCGAACGTCAGCATGATTTCGGTGCTGCCGCCGGGCTGCTTCTGGCCTGCACCCAAGGTCACAAGCGCCATGGTCGCGATCGAGCCGCGCACTCCACGCCCATCCATCGACACGCACCGCCTCTCGGCGTTCCTTCACCGCGTCTTCTCGATGCGGCGCAAGCAGCTGGGCAGGATCCTTGGCGACGGCGTCGCGTGGCCCGAGGGCGTCACACGCACGATGCGTCCGGAGCAGCTCAGCCCCGAGCTGCTGCTGGAACTCGCGCAGCGGGTGCCAGCTCCCGAGTCCGGGCCCACTGCACCGCCTGCCTGAACATCCGCAGTCCCAGCGGCTCGCGCTGGCGCTGCTCAGATGGCACGCGCGTCCAGGTGGGGTGCTGCGTCCAACGGGTCCACCGCTCGGGGTGCGGCATCAGCCCGAAGACCACACCCGAGGGATCGCATATGCCCGCGACCGCACCCATCGAGCCGTTGAAGTTCTCGTCGCGCGAGTAGCGCAGCGCTATCTGGCCGTTCGCCTCAAGCCGCGCCATAGTGGCGGCGTCCGTGAAGAAGCGGCCCTCTCCGTGCGCGCTCGGCAGCATGTCGTCGGGTGCCTCACAGGCCAGGCCGTGCGTCCACACGCAGACTGTCGATGCGGGGATCTCCACTCGCGTCCATCGGTCCACGAACCGCGCCCCCTGGTTCTGAAGCAGCGCTACGGATGCGGGTGCCGCCTCAGCGGGCCATGCGCCACCGCGACTGCCGGATCCGGCTGCGGGTCCCGGCAGCAGACCAGCCTGCACCGCGATCTGGAATCCGTTGCATGGGCAGATGATCGGCACGCCGCGCGCGGCCGCGTCACGCAGCGCCGGATACACCTCGCGGCGCATCAGTGCGCCCATGATGCGGCCGGCGGCGATGTCGTCGCCGAAGCTGAATCCCCCCGGAAGCCCGATCAGGTCCGCGCGCGCAATGCGCGATGGGTCGCGCGCGAGCGCCGACAGAAGCACACGCTCGGCGCGCGCGCCGGCCGCCTCGAACGCGTGCGCGAGCTCGCCGTCGCAGTTGATGCCGGGCGCCGTGATCACCAGTGCCGTGAGTTCGCGTGCGCGCATGGGTGAATCGCTCATAGGTGCCTTGCTCATGGGTGCCTCGCTCATGCCTGCCACGAAGAGTCCCATGCCGCACGCAGCGCATCGATGCTGATGCGCTCTGGCGCCACGACGCCGTCGATGACCAGTTCGCCGGAGTCGTCGAATCGCCCGATCGTGGCGTGCGGCACATCGCCGAGCGCATCGCGCAGGCCCGGCAGGTCACGCTCGCGCACCTCAAGCAGGTACCGCGACGGATCCTCCGCGAATGCAACCGCGCGCGC
>CAZKTN010000048.1:10706-13414 GCA_964555705.1 uncultured Isosphaeraceae bacterium
GGGTCATGCGCGCTGCGCACGAAGCCCGATCGAATCGCCTTCGCTACGGCCGCAGCGATCGCGGGCCCGCGCTCAAGGTCCACGCGCGGCATCGGCAGCGACGCATCGCGGTCGAGGCCGGCCACCAGCGACCAGTGCGAACCGCCAAGGTGCGTCCCCGTCTCGCCCACAATCACGAGCACGGTGGCATCGCCACTCGATACGCCCTTTGCATCCATTGTCACGCATCGGCCGACATCAGCCACGATGCCCATGCCCGTGATCAGCAGCGTCGGCGGGATGCGGATCACGCGCCCGCCCTCGGCCACGAACTGGTTGTTGAGCGAGTCCTTGCCGCTGACGAATGGCGTGCGGTACGCCTTCGCGCCGTCGTAGCACGCCTCCGCGGCGCGCACGAGCGACGCTAGGTTGCGCGGGTCGCCGCAGCTAGGCCAGCAGAAGTTGTCGAGGATCGCGATGCGCGCAGGATCCACACCGCTGCACACCAGGTTGCGCACGCACTCGTCGATCGCCGCGAGACCCATCACGTACGGGTCCGCCGCAAGGCCAGTCGCAAGACCGCACGCGATGCCCACGCCGCGCGACGAACCGGCCTTCGGCGCAATCACTGACGCATCGCCTGGTCCGCCAGCGCCGGGTCCCACCAGCGGCTTCACGACGCTTGTGCCCTGCACCTCGTGGTCGTACTGGCGGATGATCCACGCCTTGCTGGCGATGTTTGGGTGCGACAGCAGCGCGCGCAGCGCATCGGCGATCGACTCCGCAGCGCCCACGCGTGGGATCTCGCCACCTTCGGCGGTCGCGCCCGCGAGGCCCGAATGCTCGCGTGCCCACAGCGGCTCCCATGCCGCGTCACGCGTCGGCATCGGGATGCCGCCGTGCAGGAACCCGCAGTCGAGCCGGCCCACCTCGGTCCCGTGCCAGCGCAGGATGATCTCGCGCGTGGGCGTGCCGAAGGTGCCGAGCTCGCAGCACTCCACGCCGTGGTCTGCGCAGATCGCGCGCACACGCGCCATCTGCGCCGGGGGCACCGCAAGCACCATGCGCTCCTGCGCCTCGCTGATCCACACTTCCGTGGGCGACAGGCCGTCGTACTTGGTCGGCGCGCGCTCGAGGTGCACCTCCGCGCCGATCTCGGAACCCATCTCGCCGACCGCGCTCGAGAACCCGCCCGCACCACAGTCGGTGAGGCCCCGGTAGAGGCAGCCCGCAGCATCGTCACGCATCACAAGGATCGCATCGAGCAGCGTCTTCTCGGTGATCGCATTTCCGATCTGCACCGCATGGCTGAACTCGTCCGCATGGGTGTCAGTGAGCTCCGCGCTCGAGAACGTCGCCCCGTGGATCCCGTCGCGCCCAGTGCGGCCGCCAATCGCCACGATGACGTCACCGTCGAGCACCTGCCCCTTCACGTGCGTGCGTGGCATCATGCCGATGCAGCCGCAGTAGACGAGCGGGTTGCCGATGTAGCGGTCGTCGAACCACACTGACCCCGACAGCGTCGGGATCCCCATGCGGTTGCCGTAGTCGCGCACGCCCGCCACCACCTGCGGCAGCACGCGCGATGGAGGCAGGCACCCTCGCGGCACGCGCGCGCCCACCGGATGAGCCACGCAGAACACATCGGTCGCCGCAATCGGCTTCGCGCCAAGTCCGGTACCGATCACGTCACGGATGCATCCGCCGATGCCGGTCGCCGCGCCGCCGTAGGGCTCGATCGCGCTGGGGTGGTTGTGCGTCTCCACCTTGATGCACACCGCGTCGCGGTCGTCGAAGGCGATGACGCCGGAGTTGTCGGAGAACACCGAGAGGCACCAGTCGATCGGCGCAGCCTGCGTATCCACGCCGGGCCCCGGCCGGATGGGCGAACGGCCGATCAGCTCATGCGTCGCCGCGGCCACCGTGCTCTTGAGCAGGTTGTGGATGATCACCGAGCCGTCAGCCTGCGGCTCATGCCCGGGGCGCATCTCGGCGGTTGCCGCGACGAGGTCATCGGGACCGGAGGGCCGGTAGCGCACCGTTGCCTTGAGCGTCTTGTGCACGCAGTGCTCGCTCCAGGTCTGCGCGATCGTCTCGAGCTCGATCTCGCGCGGCTCGCGGCCCAGGCGCGAGTACTCGGCCTGCACCGCACGCATCTCGTCAAGCGACAGGAAGAGGTGCGCCTCGCGCGAGAGCTTCTCGAGCTCGCCGTCGCTGAGGCCCGTCAGCTTCACCTCGCGGATGCGCAGCTCATACGGCGTGCCCCGCACGAAGTCCGCGGGGTGGTACGCGCCCGAATGCACAGCATGGATCACCGTATTGGCGACCAGCGACTCGACCGCCGCACGCGCCGCATCGGCATCCATCCCCTCAAACTCGTAGCGGTCGCCGGTGCGCACCTCCACGTCAGCGCCAGTCAGCGCCACGATCGCCGCACGCACGCTCTCCGCAGCCGGGTCCATCACGCCTGGGAGCGGATGCACCTCTATGGCGCACGACTGCGCCGCAGATGCGGCCGCAGCCACGCTCGCGCGCTGCGTCACCGGATCGGCGAGCAGCTCGCGCGCCACGCGGTCGGCCACCGCGGGGTCAGCCAGTCCCCGAATCAGGTACACGGACACATGCGCCACGCGAGTCGGCGAACCCCGCCCAGCCGCGACGATCCTCGTGCGAAGCGCCTCGCCGCGGGGGTCTCCCACGCCATCGGCGGCTCGCACCTCGACTCGGGT
>CAZKTN010000049.1:0-13235 GCA_964555705.1 uncultured Isosphaeraceae bacterium
GGAGAGGCCGGCGCTGGACCAGCTGCGGTCAGTTGCCGCTGTGGGAAGGGTAGCCCTCCAGGCGCAATCGGCTAGTGAACTCGCCGCGGATCCATCTTGTGGACACGGGTCTCGCCCGCTCACCCCGCCGTGAAGTCGTATCCGAAGAGCTCGAGGTCGCGGCCGAACTTGCGCCTCACGAGCTCGACGGTCTGCGGGTCGTAGGCGTCGCGGTAGTCGCCGGCGGCGGTGCGGTTGGTGTGCGGCGGCGGTCCGGGCACGAGCCCGAGCCTCGCGATGAGGACACGGTACTCCTCCGCGAGGTTCTCGAAGCGCGCGATGTGGTCGAAGAGGCCAACCGACTCGGCAATCGACATGCCGTCGACGGCGAAGCGCTCGGCAAACGAGTAGCCCGGAGGCCGGGTGTCGATGAACTCGCGCAGCGGCATGCCGCGCAGGTCCTGCACCACGCGAGTCCGCCAGTGCCAGGCTGAGTGAAGCCGGTCAAAGGGGTTGCGGACAATCGTGAACTTGAAGTACGCGCGGAACTGCTCGGGGAAGGCGCTGTAGTAGTGCTGAAGCCCGGCGTGCTTGTCGGAGATGTGTGTGTTGCCGAGCCTCTGCGTGCGGGGATCGTCGGTCAGCGGAATGCCGGCCATCCGCTCGATCGTGCTGCCGCCGGTGCGCCCGACGTGCACGAAGATGAAGCGGTGGGTGTGCGAGATCATGGGCGCTGGGCTGGAGGCAGGAACCCGATCAGCACCTCGCGCGCCGGAGTCGGCGGCTGCCACGGCGGCATCGGGATGCCGATCTCCCGCATGCTCGCGACACAGTTGGAGGTGAGCACGCCGCGGTGCGTGCTCTCGCCGAACGTGGCGAGGTTCTCCTCCGTGACGAAGAGCGCGTGGTCGCCTGGGAGCTCAGTCTGGTCCTTGTGCGACTCGAGCATCCGCGGCGTCACGTTGGTGAGCGGGAGGTCGCGGAAGAGGTGCCGCAGCACCTTCACGCGCACGAACTGGTGAATCCAGATCTGCTGGTAGCCGACTCTCCTCAGGAGCGTCTCGCCGCCCAGCGCCAGTCGCTCGCCGCTGAGGAAGGCGGGATCGAGCATCTTCCGCGCGCGGCAGAACAGGATGCCGCTCACCCGATCAGGCACGCCCGCACGGATGGCGGCGGCGATGCGCGCAATCCGATCGGTGCGGAGCTCGATCGGGTACTTGTCGTCGATGCACCAGTAGACCCACTCCTCGTCGGGCAAGTCGCCGATGAGCGTGAGGATTGTGTCGCGGATGCCCGGCGGCGATGGCAACAGCCGCCTTCGCGGCGTCCCGGCGACATGGGCTGCATGCTGGAAGGGAATCCAGAACTCGAATGGGTGATCTGGCCAGGCTGCGTCGTAGCGGCGAATCATGTGCTCCGCGACCGCGGCGTTCCTGTCGAAGGTCAGCACGAGTGCCTTCATGCGCGCGGCGAGCATGGTCGGAGGTTACGTGTGGGACGCGCGCAGCCGGTGGCGCATGCCCGATACGCTCGGCATCATGTCAGCATGCCTTGCGTGCGGCTTCTCCGGTCCTGCGCTTGTTAAGCCATCAAACGGCACCCGGCCGTCACCCTGGCTTGAGGGCGTTCAGCGTGCGATCGAGAGGGCAAGGCTTGCTTCGGCACATGCGCGGGACGCGTGGAGGCCGCGGCGAACCGGTACGCCTCCTGGCCTCGCGGCGGTCACTTGCCTGTTCAACCCATGCGGGTACCGGGCGCTGCCCGCCAACCTTCGCACGTTCCGCGAGCGCTTCGCGGCTTCAGGGGTTCCGCTCCTGATTGTGGAGCTTGCCATTGGGGACCAGGCGCACAGCGCGGGACCGGGATACGGCGAGGTGCTGAAGCTGCGCACGCGCGACATCCTGTGGCACAAGGAGCGGCTGCTGAATGTGGGCATAGCCATGCTCATCAAGCGCGGCTTCCGCAAGATCGCATGGCTCGATGCTGATGTGGTGTTCGACGATCCTGCGCGGTGGGCGTGGCGGGTGTGGGAGGAGCTTGAGCGGAGCGCAGTGTGCCAGGCCTTCTCGCTTGCTGAAGGCAGCCACCACGCTGCGCAGATTGGCGCCGTGCTGCACCACCGGCGGACCGGTGCGGCGAAGCCGGACGCGGTCGCCCCTTCGCTGAGGCATCCGTGGGGGGTGATCCGCGGGCATACCGGATTTGCCTGGGCAGCCAGTGCCGAAGTGCTCCAGGGCGTGATGCTCTACGACCGGGGAGTGCTCGGTGGCGGGGACGGGATCATGAGGTTCGCGTGCCTGCCGCGTGAAGCGGGATGGGAACGCGAGCTGCAGCGGAAGTTCACGTCAGTTCGCGCGTGCGCCCGCTGCGGGCATCGCGGCGAGTCGCCCGCGTACACGAGTGACGGACTTGAGTGGGCACGGCGATGGTCGGATGCGGTGGGCGGCCGCGTTGGCTTCGTCCACGGGCGCATCGTGGACCTCGAGCACGGGGCGCACGGCAACCGAGGCTGGTCCACGCGCAGGGAGATCCTGTTCAGGCATGGCTTCGATCCGGCGCGGGACATTGAGCTGGATGACCAAGGCTGCTGGCGATGGGCCTCGGCGAAGCCGGCACTGCACCGGGAGGTCGAGCGCTACTTCGCCGATCGGCACGAGGACGGTTGAGCGCGGCGCCGTGGCGGCTCATCGCCTCTGCGCGCTCAGCCTTCACAGTCGACTTAGGTGGTCTTGACGGCTACGGTGCCGGAGGCGTGCGCCAGTGGGAGATGTCGCGGTCGATGAGGCGCGCGAGCCGGTCGATGCCGTCGGCGTGCATGTCGAGCAGTGGCGCAACGAGCGAGGGGCGGATCGCTGGTGGTGTCTCGAAGGGCATCCTGGGCGGCATGCGAGGCCGCACAGTCTCATGCAGAGAGGACTCGGGCAGGTTCGTGAAGTCCGACTCGTCGACCGTGAGGTGCTGGGCCAGGCCTTGCAGCACGAGGGCAGGCTTTGCTGCGATGTCCTCCATGAAGAGGACCAGCAGCTGGTCACGCGGGAAATCTGACCACCACCGTTCGAGGCATGCGGCGTAGTCGCCACGCGAGCGTGACGCAGCCGAGCGGAAGTGGTCGATGAACCACTGGTCGCTCGCCTCGGCCAGCTTCATCTCGCTTCGTGCGAGGGCCATCAGCGCCGCGGACCATGCGCGCTCGATTGGGTTTCGGAGGCTGATGAACAGCCGGATGTCAGGGCACCTCTCTCGGATCGCGCGTATGTGCTTCGGCGGAAGGATGGCGTATGCGGGCGTGATCTCCCCTGTGACCACCCGCCTGCCGTCTGGGGCGGTACGTCCTGCGGGCTGCAATGAGGCGACCCACGTGTTGGCATCCGGATCAGGTGACTTGTCCCAGTAGTGCAGCTCCTTGCGTTGCGGGAACGCAATCTGCGGGTGGCGCGACATCTGGCGATGGAGCCATGTGGTGCCGCACTTCTGCGCGCCGATGCCAAGGAAGTCGACGGTGTGCATGTCTTGGCCTTTGGTCACGCAAGATCGGACGGGGTCTTGGCGCTCGCTGCGCCAAGATAGTCGGGTGTGCGTCTACAGTCCGCGCATGTGGCGGCGGCTGCTGGGCCAGCGATGGGTTGTGCTCGCTGCGCTGCTGCTTGGGTGCATCGTGGTGACTGCCATAGTGCCGCCGACGCAGGCGCCCGACGAGCGACCGCATCTCATGCGGGCATACATGGTGGCCCACGGCCAGCTCACGCTCCAGCGTGCTCCGGACGGCACCCGCGGCGGCGAGGTGGACACCGGGCTCGAGGAGTTCTGCTCGGCATGGGGTTCCATGCGACGCGCGCCATCGGTGCGCGTGAGCGACGAGATGGTGTTGGCGGCGAGCGCAGCGCGGTGGACGGGTGAGCGGATGTTCTTCAAGATCAAGTCCGCGCTCGCGGCCTACTCGCCCATGGTCTACGTGCCGCTCGCTGCTGGGATTGGTCTCGGCGAGCTGGCAGGGCTGAGCGTCTGGCACAGCTACCTGCTGGCGCGAGGATTGATGATCGCGGTGACCTTCGCCACGCTCGGCGTGGCGTTTGCGATCGTGCGGCCCACGCCGCTGGTGATCGCGTCGATCGCGATTCCGATGTCGATCTTCCAGCTGGCGTCGCCCGTGGTCGACGGGTTCTGCATGGCACTCTGCGCGGTGGTCGCGTCGGTCTATCTGCGGGTGATGGCCGATGGGAAGCGCGCGCCCGGATGGGCGGTGCTGGTCATGGCTGTCGCATCTGTGGTTGCGGTCACGGCCCGGTTCTACATGCTTCCGCTGATTGGGCTCGTGGCGCTTGGGTCTGCCTGCACACGGCGACGTGGCGACATCGTGTGGGCAGCACTGGCAGCTGGTGCGGTTGTCGGCTGGGCGGCCTATGTGGTCAGTACGCGTCCCTCACGATCTGCAGCCGCGGCAGCGGCGGGGGCCACCGTGCCCCTGGAGGCGTACGTGCCAAGCCTTGCAGCAGTGTGGGGGAAGCTCCTGCAGACGCTGGGCTCGCCTGACTGGCTGCTGGCGCAGCACCGCATGTACATCGGCAATCTGGGATCACTCGACACGCCGCTGGCGCCGAGCGCCTATCCGGTCATTGGCGCGCTTCTGGTGCTGGCGGCACTTGTATCGATGCGGTGGGGCGTGATTCGCGCCCAACGTCTTGCGTCGATCGCGCTGTTTGCATGCGGTGTGCTGTCGGCTGGCCTCATCCTGCTGGTTCTGGCCATCTACTTCACGCAGCGCGATGCTGAGAATCCCATTCGCGGAGTGCAGGGGCGTTACTTCCTGATTCCCGTCATGATGGTGGCGTATGCGACGGCGACAGCGCGCGCATCCGTGGAGCCTGAGTCGCGGGTGCGCTGGTGGGCAGGCAGCGCGGTGTCCTGGGTCACCATCGTGGTGTCACTCGCGTATGCCGTGTCGGCACTTGCCGATCGGTACCACGGGCCGGGTGCGACTTGAGGCGTCAAGCCCCGTCGCGCAGCAGCTCGAGCTCAGCGATCGCGATCAGGCCTGCGGGCCGGCTGGCCGCGCGATCGCTGCGATGCCGCTACCGGCAACGGTAGCCTTCGCGGCATGTGCGGCATCGTTGGCGCGCTTGGAGGGGGGCTTCTGCGCACGCCTTGCGCCGCGGGTGGTCAGCGCGCGCTTGATGCGCTGGCGCGGCGCGGGCCTGATGGATGCGGGTCGTGGGGCGATGCGGATGCGGGCGTGTGGATCGGGCACGCTCGGCTGGCGATCATCGACCGAAGTTCCGCCGGTGCGCAGCCGATGCGCTCCGCGAGCCGGCGGTGGGTGATCGCGCTCAACGGCGAGATCTACAACCACCGCGAGCTGCGCGCGCGGGTGGATTCGGGGGGCGGGGGCGGCGGTGTGGGCGGCGCGAGTGCGGGCGGCTCCCGCGAGTGGCGTGGCCATGCGGACACGGAGTCGCTCGTCGAGCACATCGATGCGTTTGGGCTCGATGCGACGCTGAATGCAGTGGAGGGGATGTTCGCGTTCGCGGCGTGGGATGCGCATGAGCGAACGCTGCACTTGGTGCGAGACCCGTTCGGGCAGAAGCCGCTGTACTGGGGATGGGTGGGAGGTGCGGGCGCGTCGGTGCGCGACGGAGCCGCTGGCGGCGCGTCGCTCGTGTTCGCATCGTCGCTCGCGGCCATAGAGTCGATGCCGGGCTTCGAGCGGCGCGTGAATCCCGATGCGGTGGCTGCGCTCATGCGGTGGCAGTGCGTGCCTGGAGAACTGTGCATCTACCAAGGGTTGCGCAAGCTGGCACCGGGGCACTGGCTGAGTGTGCGCGCGGATGAAGCGCCAGCGCTGCGCGCGTGGTGGTCGCTTGGCGACGTGATCGCAGCAGGCGAGAGCGAGCGGCGCGCACCGCTGCACACCGAGGCCGCACGTGCCGATGCGCTCTCGCGCGCAACGACGGCCGTGCGCGAGGCGGTGCGGTCGCAGCTTGAGTCTGATGTGCCGCTTGGCGTGCTGCTGTCGGGAGGCATCGATTCCTCGCTTGTGCTCGCGCTGGCGCAGGAGCATGCGCAAGTGTGCGGCGCGGCGCCAGTGCATGCGTTCACGGTCGGGTTCGGCAGCGGTGCCGAGGACGTGCGTGCGCATGACGAGAGCGCCGCGGCCGAGGCAGTGGCGCGTGCGCTTGGTGCGCGGCATCACGTACTGCATGCGACCGACGCGAAGGCGCTTGCGATCGTGCCGTCGCTCGCATCGATCTATGACGAGCCCTTCGCGGACAGTTCGCAGGTGCCGACGGCGATCGCCGCGCGGCTCGCGCGGCAGCATGTGGGTGTGGCGCTGACGGGCGACGGCGGCGACGAGATGTTCGGCGGGTACCGGCGGCACCGCGTGTTTGCGCAGGTGTGGCCGAAGGTGGCGTGGATGCCGATGTGGATGCGCATGTGGTGCGCGCGGCGGATGCGGGGCGCGGCAGATCGCGCGGTGAGCGGCACTCGGCGGACCCCGCGCGAGCAGGTGAGTGGTCTCGATCGTGCGGGACTGCTGCGTCGGATGGCGCGGATCATGTCAGCGGATTCGATGGTGGACGCGCACTGGTCACTGGCGTCGAGCTGGACCGACGGGTGGCCGATCGCGGCCGGTGGCGCGGTTGCGGTGGGTGGGCGAGGTGTGGCGGGTGCGCCGCGACCGGGCGCACCTGACCTGAGCCGCGAGCCATGGTGGCGCGGGCTGTCGAATGTGGAGCGATCGATCGCGCTCGACACGCTGCACTACCTGAGCGATGACATCCTGGTGAAAGTGGACCGTGCGGCGATGTTCGTAGGCCTTGAGACGCGCGCGCCGATGCTCGACACGCGCGTGGCGACCGCGGCGTGGCGGCTTCCGCTTGACCTTCGAATGGGCCAGGCCGGCAAGCATGCGCTGCGCGTGATGCTGGGGCAGCACCTGCCCGCAGAGCTCATCAGCGCGCGCAAGTCGGGCTTTTCTGCGCCGATTGAGGTGTGGCTGCGCGGGCCGCTGAGGCCGTGGGCGGAGTCGCTGCTGCAGCCCGCAGCGCTCGAGGGAGAGGGGTTCGACGCACGGGTGGTACGTATGCAGTGGGATGCGGTGCTGGCGGGGCGGCAAGATTCGCGCGAAATCTGGATAGTGCTCGCGTACTGTCAGTGGCGCGCACGCAGCGCCGCCTTGTGATGAGCCGTACTCCGGAATCAGTCTTGCGCCGTGCACAATGCCGGCAGGGGTCGACGGACTTCCCTCAGCTCGTGGATCCTGCGAGCGGGGCTCGACTGCATCATGATGGTGATGCGCTCGTGGTCGCGGGCGATGCGGCTGCGGCGGGCGATGCGGTGCCTGCGGCTGGCGTGCGCTACCCAGTGGTGCATGGGATTCCGCGCGTGCTTCCCTCGGGCGACAACTACGCGGCGGCGTTCGGCGCGCAGTGGAACAGCTGGCGGCGCACGCAGCTGGATTCGCACACAGGCCTGCCCATCTCGCGCGTGTCGCCGCTGCTGACGTACTGCCACGTGTATCCGGATCTCAGCCACGCCCTGCAGCGCGAGTGGGCGCTGCTCGACACGCACGACAGCCTCACCGACTGGTTCAAGCACCTGCGCACGCCGGAGCAGATCCGCGCGACGCTTGAGTCGCTTGGCGGCATCGACACTGTGTCTGTGCCCGGAGGCATCGGCGTCGAGGCGCGCTGCCGTCGCGGGTAGGGCAGCTACTTGGCAGCGAGGCCGAGGGCCTGCGGCACGTCGCGCAGGGGGAGCGCGCTGACTCTCGGCGTCGCGTTTCCGCTCACGGGTTCTGCCGGGAATGCAAACGCATTCGGTGTGCGGCAGATCAGCGCTGCCGACCGCACGCGACCGACAGGAAGTTCCTCCGCAACGCGCACGATGCGGGCGGCGTCGGCCCGGTCCGGGTGCTCGCTCCACTTGGCATCTGCGAGCGTGAAGCGCCCTCCGGCGTGCAGCAGGAAGTCCGCCTCCTTCGTCCGGTCCCGCCAGAAGTGGAGCTGCTGCGTCGACTCGGTCGCGGCGATCGACTTGCGGATCTCCGCGCACACGAAGGTCTCCCACAGGGCGCCGACGAGGGGCGAGTCCCGCAGCGCCTCTGCATCGCCGATCCCCATCAGGAACGCCGCGAGTCCGCTGTCGCAGAGGTACAGCTTGGGCGTCTTGGAGAGCGACTTGCCCCGGTTGGCGAACCACGGTTCGAGCAGGGTGGCGATGCCGCCGAGCTCAAGCATCGCAAGCCAGTCGTTGGCGGTGGGCGGGCTGATGCTGACGTCGCGCGCGAGCTCGGCCTTGTTGAGCAGCTGTGCAGTGTGCAGCGCGGCAGAGCGAAGGAAGCGCTCGAAGTCGCGCAGGTTGCCCACGCGCATCTGGCTCCGGAGGTCGCGCTCGAGGTAGGTCGCCACGTACGAGCGCATGAAGTCGGCGACAGGTACCGATGGCGTGGCGTACAGCTCGGGGAAACCGCCGCGCAGCATCACCTGCGCGATGGACATCCGCGGCCGGGCCGACATCGCCTCGGCGTAGGACAGCCCCTCGATGTGGATCACGCTTGCACGGCCCGCGAGCGACTCCGACACCCCCTGCATCAGAGTGAAAGGCTGCGACCCGGTGAGCACGAACATCCCGCGGCGCATGCGCGTGCGCTCGATGGCCACCTTGACGTGGCGAAACAGGCCGGGCGCGTACTGCACCTCATCGATCACGACTGGCGCCGGGTGGCGGGAGAGGAACAAGTCAGGGTCGGACTCGGCCTGCGCGGCTTCCGATGGGAGGTCGAGCGAGACGTAGCGGTGCTTGGGGAAGAGGCGCCTGGCCAGGGCCGTCTTGCCCGTCTGCCTTGCACCCGTGAGCACGACCGCGGGCCGCGATGCGGCGGCCCGGAGGATGCGCGGCTCGACCGACCGTCGGATCCACATATGCAAATCGTAAGGTTGCACCTTACGATTTGCAAGGCGTACGATGGTCATGCGATGGACACGCGCGTCACGGTCATCGTGGTGAACTTCAACGGGGGGACACGCTGCTGCGGTGCATGCGCTGCCTTGCGGCGCAGACGCTGGTGCCGGAGCGCGTAGAGGTGATCGACAACGGGAGCTCGGATGGGTCCATCGAGGCGCTTGAGGCCGCGCTAGCGGTGGCGCCCGCGGGCGCCGATCTCGCGCCAATCGCGGGGCACGTGACCATCGACCGCGTCGGCTGCAACATCGGGTTCGCGGCCGCCAACAACCGCGGACTTGCGCGGTGCACGACGCCGCTTGTTGCGCTGCTCAACGCTGATGCGTTCGCCGAGCCGGAGTGGCTTGAGCGGCTATGCGCGGCGGCGGGCGAGCACGCCGGCGCCGCGTCGTTCGGCTCGCGGCAGATGCTCGAGGGCCAGGCAGGCGTGATCGATGGCCTCGGTGACGTCTATCACATCAGCGGGCTGCCCTGGCGTGCGCGGCATCGGCGGCAGCTCGAGCCTGCGGACCTTGCGCCTCGCGAGATCTTCTCGCCATGCGCAGCTGCAGCGCTCTACCGCACCGACGCCGTGCGTGCGGTGGGCGCGTTCGACGAGGACTACTTCTGCTACAGCGAGGACGTGGACCTTGGGTTCCGGCTGCGGCTCGCGGGGCACACCAGCCGCTACGTGCCCGATGCGGTGGTGCACCATGTGGGCTCGGCCACGAGCGGTCATAGGCACAGCGACACCGTCGTCTACTACGGACACCGCAACCTGGTGTGGACGCTCGCCACCGACATGCCGCCAGCGCTGATGCCGCTGGCGATCCCGGCGCATATCGCGATGACAATCGTGTCGCTGGTCACGCTCACGCGCCGCGGCCAGTTCGCCGTGTTCTGCCGCGCCAAGCGCGACGCGCTCCGCGGCCTGCCGCGTGCGCTGCGCAAGCGCCGCAGCGTGCAGCGCTCCCGCCGTGCAGGCGCCACCGACATGTTGCGCGCCATGAGCCGCGTGTTTCGGCGGGGGTAGCGCTAGCTCTGCCTGCCGCGTCTGATGGTGCCGTGCCTGTCGCGCACGAGCTCCATCTCCACTTCCGGCGCTGTGGAGAGGGGGCGCAGGTCGACCGGAAGCCCCTGCCCGAGCGCAGCGACTCGAGCGCTCGCGGCGGCGAGAATCTGCTGCCGAACCGCTTCACGCGCTGGTGATCCGATTCCCGTGTCGTGACGCTGGGTCAGGGAGTCGGGGAACAAGCGACGCAGCAGCTCGATGGATGGGATGTTCACCACACGGCCGGTGCAGCACGCACGGGCAATGAACTCCACATCCCCGCTGAAGCGCAGCCCAGTGGCAAGGCCGCCGATTCGATGCCACAGGCGACGCGACAGGACACAAGATCCCATAGTGCACACGTAGGGCCTGCCGTCCCGGCGGTGCTCCAGGGTCGCATCAGGAGGGAAGGACGTCACGCGCACTTCGCCGGTGGCAACCTTCACGTTGCGGATGGCAGACCCGACCATGTCCGCCCTGTGCGTCCGTGCGGCATCCAGGAGTCGCTCCAGTCGCGTGGGCATTGACATGTCGTCGGAGTCCTGGATCATGTACCAGTCCGATGCGATGTTCTGCATCGCCCAATTGAGTAGCCGGAAGGGTCCGACGTTTGCGGTGCTGCGGTAGACGGAGATGATGGGATCGGCAGGGATTGACTCGAGGGGGAGTGAGTCGGAGGCGTCATCCATGACAATGATCGCATCAGGCCGCCTCGTTTGGTCCAGCAGTGACTGGATCGCCTCGCCCACCAGGTGCGGCCGGTTGTAGTGGGTAACGAGGGCTGCCACCATGGGCGTTGGCGTGACCTCTGTTGGCTGGTGGTCGTTGCCTTCGGTGTTCACGAGAGGTACTCCCCGAGCTCCCGCTCCACGATTCGCTTCGCCTCCGCGGACAGGTCGGCGGCACCGCGACCGACGCTTCGTCCATGAACCGTCGCATGCAAGCGCGACTTTGGATCCTCAATCCCGGGTCCGCGTTCGGCTGCGTTGAGTGCGCAGAGGCACGCTGGCTCGAAGGGCTCTCGAAGCCAATCCATGATGGACTGAACCGTGCGCTCAGGTGCTGCTGCGAGAGACTCGTAGGAGACGCGAAATGTGGTAGATGGATGTTCTCTGAGCTGGCGCTCGCCCGCGGCGCGATACCTCGCGAAGAGCGCAACCTTGTCCGGGAACCGGGCAGGCACGGTCTTTGGGAAGCCAATCTCCTCCAGTGACGCAAGCGCATCGAGTGGGTTGCGCACCATCTCGATGAAGACGAACCCGGTGGGCAGCAGCGCTCGCCACGCGTCAAGGAACAGCACGTTCTCCGGATTCTTGTCGGCCCACCGCGACTTCCCTGCGGCCGTGGCAGCCTGCTCATGGAACTCGACGAACGCCCGGCCAAATGTGGCGAGCAGCCGATCATCCGGCAGGCCATAGGTTCGGGCGGTCGCGAAGAGGCGCACGTGGCCGAGCGGATCGCTCGGATAGTCGCCGAAGAAGTCCCTCATGAACTTGACCTCAGGACCGCAGTGGATGTGGCTGTGCGAATCGAGGATGCGTCTGAGCATCGTGGTGCCCGAACGGAAGAAGCCGCCCACAATGATCGGTGGTGGTGCCATCCGAAGGGAAGGCTACCCCTGAGGCAATCCGCCTCGGTACGGCTCGAGGGGTATCGCGCTCCGGTTGGTGGTGCTTACGATCGGCCGAAACCCTCGGCACTCATTACTGCGGGGCAATGGCTGCGCATGAAGTCGCGCAAGCGCGTGTCGCGCACCAGCCGCCCGGATTCGATCCTCGCGGGTATGTCGGACACGTCCAGGCAGATCTCGTCGTAGTGGCGCGCAGCTCCGTCGGCGGTTGCACCGAGTCTGCGCCATGTGGTGCCACCCTTCTCGTCAGGCGCTTGTGCGAGCGCGGAAGCGCCCACGGCGATCTTGCTGACGTACCGCTCACGAGAGCGGGCAGGAAAGTGGAGGATCTCGATTGAGGAGGCGTCGCACACCTGAGGCACCCCGGGGACGCGTGCCGAGTGGTTGCCTGGGCGAACTACGACGTCGGGATGCCCGCGATGACACGCCTTCCCGGGAAGAGGCGCACCCAGGGCGTTCACTGATGCGGCATCGCGGTAGGTCATGCGCTCGAGACAATGCCCATTGCCACCACTCAACGGCGGAAAGTTGTGTCGTTTCACTCGCACGCTGTCGACATCGCTCGGGATCGCGTTGAGCGCTGTGCGCAGGTCACCATCCACGGGCCACCAGAACTCATCGGCATCGTTGTTGATGACCCAGTCGGCGCGGTACTCCGTGAACGCCTTTCGGGCCATCATCGTGACCCACTGGGATTGCCGAAATCCCGGGTCACGCTGCACGATCAGCTCAGCCACACCGTCGCGGCAGTACCTCTCCACGACGTCCCGTGACCCATCAGTCGAGAGGTGATCCATGACGATGAAATGGTCGACGCCCACGGCTCGATGGAAGCTGAGGTTGGCGTCGAGGATGTCATCCTCGTCCCGGACGAGCAGCGTCATGACGACTTTGGGCCGGCGACTGGTGGGCATGTGTTTCGGCGATGGGCGGTCTCGGGCCGCTCATGATCGTAGATCTGGGGTGAGCTCGGGGATGTCTAGGGGTTTGCGGGAGGCGTGAAGCGCTCAGGAGGATCGCGGTCGGCTGAGCGACTCGAACAGCGGCCGCAGCTCTCGCGCCCTGCGCTCCAGTGCCGACTGGACCCGCTCGCGGACTTGAGACTCCGCAGATGCGATGGAGGGAATTGACCTCTAGATGGCGACGGACCGGCATTGCCACCCTTCCCCAGTTAGTCGAATTCGTGAGCAGCATCTACGGCTCATGTTTCCGGGAGCGGTGTGCCTTCACTGGGTGTTGGAGAAGTTGTCGATCCACTCCGCGATTGACCGCTGGGCAGGGCCAGACGCTGACGGCGATCAGGGGAGCGCTGCGGCGGGACCGCTACGATCCCTCAACCCTCACGAGGGTTGGACCGATGAGAGCGACCGTGTCAACGATGCAAGACACACTGCGGCAGTCCCAGGTCGTGTACCTCGTCTCGTCCCCGTACAGTGGCTCGACCTGGCTGTCCTTCGTGCTCGGAAGCCACCCGCGGGCGGCCACCCTCGGCGAGCACTGGCGCCGGTGGCGCCGGCGTTCGCCGCGACCCCGCCGGCCCAGTCTTCGCCATGCTCGCCCCTAGGCTCTCCATCATCGTCGTGTTCCACAACATGGCGCGCGAGGCGCCGAGGACGCTGTACACGCTTTCCGCGCAGT
>CAZKTN010000050.1:0-11314 GCA_964555705.1 uncultured Isosphaeraceae bacterium
GGACAGCTTTGCCTTGGCCTCCGTCAGGCTGACGCTGCGGGCGATCATGCCGCAATCGTACGTTGACTAGTCAGACTAGTCACCGATACTGGGCGCGAATTCAGGGATCGTGGGGTCCCTTGGATCCGGAAGCCCGTTCACGCGCCGCGCATCACACGTACCGCTCGCGGATCCGCGGCACGAGGTACTCGCGGAACGCGGTCTCGAGCGTGTGGCTCGGCGACCAGCCCCAGTCGCGGCGCGCCGTCGAGTCATCGCACGACTCCGGCCACGAATCGACGATCGACTGCCGGCCCGCATCAGGCTCGAAGGAGATCTCCGCGCCCGGGAAGGTCGACTGCACAAGCGACGCAAAGTCGGCCGCACTCGGCGAGAAGCTCGCCACGTTGTAGGTGCTCCGCGAAAGCGATGCCTTGGGCGCGGCCATCAGCTTCACGACCGCATCGATCGCCTCGGGCATCGTCATGAAGGGGATGCGCGAGTCGGGCCGCACAAAGCACCGGTAGGGCTTGCCCGCCGCCGCCGCATGGATCATCTCGGGGCCGTAGTCGCTGGTGCCGCCCGAGGGCACTGTCTCGGCGCTGATGATGCCAGGGAACCGGATCGACCTGAAGTCGATCGGCCTCTCGATGCGGTCCTTCGCAAGCTTGCGGTAGTGGAACTCGTAGTAGCGGCCGAGGTGCTCGCCCTCGAGCTTGTTGCAGCCGTACATCGTGTGCGGGTCGAGGTGATCGTCCTCGCCCACGGTGCCGGCGGCACGCTTCGCGGCAACGCTCGCCATGCCGTACGCGGCGATCGAGCTCGGGAAGAAGAACTTCACGGTGCGGCCGTGGGTGCGCGCCTGCTCGGCGGCGAGGTGCAGCATGTTGATCGTGCCGCCCACGTTCACGTGGTGCGCGGTCTCGGGCGCGAACTCGCCGCGCGTCGAGAGCAGCGCCGCGAGGTGGTAGACCTCGCCGATCTCGTACATCGCCAGCAGCCGCTCAAGCATCGCGCGGTCGCAGATGTCGCCCACGTACGTGTGGTCGCAGCATTCGCGGATCTCGGGCGCGAGCTCGCGGATGTCCATCGCGACAATCGCCGGCGCATCGTCACCGGCTGCATCCGCGTGCGCCCGCAGCGTGGTGAGCAGACCGTGGCCCATCTCCCCGCCGGCTCCAGTCACCAGGATCGCGGCAGTGCGCTGCACTCCGGTTGGCGCGTGCGGGTGGTGGGTTCCGTGGGTCTGCGGCGAGAGCATTCCGGGAATCGTATCGGGCTCCGTACGCCTGACCCGGACCGGCGTCCCGCGAAGTCCTGCGAGCCTGAGGCGCGGCTACCCCGTGCGCGGCCGCTGGCCCGGCCTCAGCACGCAGCCGAGCCGCAGCAGCAGCGCCTTGGTCGCCTCGATGCCCTCGATCTCGCCAAGGGCCTTGCCCTCGTACTCGATGCCGATCGGGCCTGAGTAGCCGGCAGCGCGCACAACACGCATCATGCGCGGATAGTCGATGACGGTCTCGTTGCCCGCCGCATCGAACGATCCGCTCTTTGCGCTCACCGCACCCGCCCACGGCATCATCGCCTCAACGCCCGCGTAGCGGTCAGCGACAGTCCCGTCTGCGCAGGTGAAGTTGCCGAAGTCAGGCAGCGTCCCGCACTCGGGCAGGTTGACTGCGCGCATCAGGCGCGCCACCCACGCGCCATCGCACGAGAGCCCGCCGTGGTTCTCCACCAGCACCTTCAGTCGCCTCGGACGCGCCGCGTCGCACAGCGCGCGAAGTCCATCCGCGCAGAGCCGTACCTGCTCATCGGCATCGCCCACGCTCCGAGCGTTCACACGGATCGCCATGCAGCCGAGCGCCGCCGCGATGTCCATCCAGCGCTCGTGCGCCCGCACGACTGAAGTGCGCACACCTGCGTCAGGATCCCCCACCATGCCCAAGCCATCGCACATGACGAGCCGGCTCGCCACGCCGCGGTCCCTGGCGCGGCGCGCAAGCTCCGCAACCCATCTCGCATCATCGGTGCGGTCCGCGTAGAACGAGTTCACGTACTCCACGATGCGGATGTCGAATCGGTCGCGAGCGAATGCAGGGAAGTCGACCGGATCGAGCTCGCCCCGACGGATCATGCGGTGCAGCGACCACTGGGCGAGCGAGATGGTGTTTGCCGAATCGTGCCCGGCTGCGCTCTCCACTGTGCGCGCGCTGGCCGTGCTCGCCGGATCCGCCGCGACCGCACCGCCGGAACCTGCTGCGCGCGCGCCATCAGTGCCGGCACGACCCTTCCCGGCTCCAGTCGCGCACCCGCCTGCCAATGCCGCTGCCGCGCCCCCCAGCAACGCACGCACCGCATGACGCCGGGACAGCCTGTTCGGGTTCATGGGGCTGCGATGCTAGGCGCGTTACCATCCGCCACCCATGTACAGCGCGAGCCTGACCGTCCTTCTCCTCACCGCCACCAGCTCCGGACCGCTGACGCAAGACGATGCGTCATCGGTACCCGCCGCACAGTCCGCAGCAGCGTCGCAGGACGGGTCGGACGCCGCTGCCCAGCCCACCGCGCCCCGCATCAATCCGCAGCTTGCGAGCGCGCTCGTCAACCTCACCATCGAGCTCCACGCGCTGCAGTCGATGATCGACTCGCTCGGAAACATGAACCACAGCGCACGCACGCGCATCGAGGCGATGAACGCCTACATGAAGGAGAAGTCGCTCGACCAGGGATTCGCCACATGGAAGGCTGGACTCAAGGCACCCGCCGCGCCACCACCCTCGCAGACCTTCCAGAAGGCGTACCAGGTGGCCATGCAGCAGCAGCGGCTGCAGGGAGCCTTCGCGCCTCCCACACAGGACCTCGCCGCACTCGGCCGTCAGGTGGCCGCGACCACAAGCCAGGCCCAGTCCGCCTGGAACGACCAGAACAGCTACCTGCAGCAGGTCGCCGAGATGAGCCAGTACCTCTCCACTCAGAACGCGCTCAAGGACTACCAGACATGGGCGCAGGGCTGGATGGCGCAGCAGAAGGCATCGCAGCAGGCCAAGTATGCCGCCGCAAACGCCGCGTACAGCCAGCAGCAGAAGGCGTACTACCAGCACCTGCAGGAGCTGCAGGAGCAATGGGACAAGAGCGGCTACTTCAGCGACGGCTTCAACTACAACTATGCGTTCAGCCAGGGTGCCACGACGGGCTACCAGTTCAGCCAGATGGGCATCGCATCAGGCGTCGCCAACCCCTACGCCAACTACGGCTTCACTCCCCCGGTCGACTACGGCATGCTTGGGCCCTACTACTCGGGCGGTCCCTCCGGCGAGGCCACCACAGGCAACCTGAATCAGGCGTTCACCTACACCGCCGACGAGTGGGGCCCCAACAGCTACTACGGCGGATGGGGATGGAACTCCTACTGCGACCCCTACTACGACGTGTGGGGATGGCCGCGCGGCACGACCTTCGATGACCGCGACTTCGCGCAGAACCAGCTCCACAACGCGTGGCGCCGCTCGGGCGTGAACTCGGGCACCCCGGCGCACGAGGGCGTGACGCCGACCGGCGGCGCCCGCCGCTGAGCCTCGGTCACTCCCACTCGATCGTCGCGGGCGGCTTGCTCGAGATGTCGTAGACGACGCGGTTGACGCCCTTCACCTCGTTGATGATGCGGCTCGACACCGTCGCGAGCACGTCGTAGGGAATCCGCGCCCAGTCTGCGGTCATGAAATCCTGGGTGGTCACCGCGCGAAGCGCCACCACGTGGTCATAGGTGCGGCCATCGCCCATCACGCCCACGCTGCGCAGCGGCGTCAGCACGGCGAAGACCTGGTCTGTCTTTCGGTAGAGGTCCGCGGCGACGATCTCGTCGAGCAGGATCTCGTCGCACGCACGCAGGATCTCGAGCTTCTCGCGCGTCACGCCGCCGAGGCAGCGCACCGCGAGCCCAGGACCGGGGAAGGGATGCCGCCACACGATGTGCGACGGGAGCCCAAGCACCTCGCCGAGCGTGCGCACCTCATCCTTGAAGAGGCTGCGCAGCGGCTCGATCAGGTCGAACCCGAGCTTCTCAGGGAGCCCGCCCACGTTGTGGTGCAGCTTGATGTTCGCGGCAGTGCCCGCATGGCCGTGGCCGCTCTCGATCACGTCGGGGTACAGCGTGCCCTGCGCAAGGAACCGCACGTCACCTCCCACACCGGCCGACGCCTCGCGGAACACCTCGATGAAGCGGTGGCCGATGCGACGCCGCTTCTCCTGCGGCTCCTCGATGCCGTCGAGGTCGGACAGGAACGCGTCGCTCGCGTCGACCACACGAAGGTCGATGTCGAAGTGCCCCCTGAAGGTGTCCTCGACGAGCTTCCGCTCGCCCTTGCGCAGCAGCCCATTGTCGACAAAGATGCACACGAGCTGCGGACCGATCGCACGCGCAAGGAGCGCCGCCACCACCGAGCTGTCGACTCCGCCCGAGAGCCCGCAGATCACGCGGCTGTCGCCGACCACGCGCTTGAGCCGCGCGGTCTCGCTCGTGACGTAGTCGCTCATGCGCCAGGTGCCGTGGCACCCGCACACGCCGAAGAGGAAGTTGCGAAGGATGTCGGCGCCGTGCGGCGTGTGCGTCACCTCCGGGTGGAACTGCACGCCGACGAACTTGCGCGCACGGTGGCGCACCGCAGCGAACGGGCACGTCGGCGTCGACGCAAGCACCTCGAACCCGGGATCAAGGTCGAGCACCTGGTCGCCGTGGCTCGCCCACACCACCGTTCGGTCAGGCACGCCCGCGAAGATGTCCTTCGCGTCGCGGATCTCCAGGTGCGCGCGCCCGTACTCGCGGCTCGGTGCGCCCTTCACGGTGCTGCCCATCATCTGGCATGCGAGCTGCATCCCGTAGCAGATGCCCAGCACGGGCACCCCGATGTCGAGCAGCGCTGGATCGCACCTCGGCGCGCCCGCATCCGTCACGCTCGACGGGCCGCCCGACAGGATGATCCCTGCAGGCTTGAGCTTCGCGAGTTCCGCGGCCGGCGCATCCGGCCGCACGAGCACGCTGAAGACACCAGCCTCGCGCACACGCCGCGCGATCAGCTGCGCGTACTGGCTGCCGAAGTCGAGCACGAGCACGGCCTCCGAAACGCCCTCAGGAATCTCGGCGAGCGGCGCGGCGCGGCGTCCCGAGGAAGCGGTCGGCGAGTGCGCATCCGAAGTGGGTCTTGTAACTGCGGACATTGCAGGTCCCTAGTGCCGATTATCCGCGCCAGTCGCCCTTGACCAGGTTGAGAATCGGTGGATGAAGGGGCAGATACTAGCGCGATCCGATCTGAAACCTATCCTCGCAGTCATGGCGCCTCAGGCCCTTCCAGCCAAGCCGACGATCCGGGGCACTGCCGCACAGGGCATGCTCGCCCGAGGCATTCTTGCCGCAGTCTCGGTCTGGGCCTGCACCGCGTGCGCCCCGAGCGCCACCGAGGGCGGCTTCAAGAATCCCGCACCCGGCGCACAGGTCTACGCGATCGAGTCTGCGGTCCGCGAGGAGCGCAAGCAGCAGATCCCCGAGATCGTCGAGTGCCTTCGCTCCGACGACGACCTTGTCCGCATGATGGCGATCGGTGCGCTCGAGCGCATGACGGGCCAGACTCTCGGCTACGACTTCACCGATCCGCTCCCGCTGCGCCTTGAGGGGTACCGTCGCTGGCGCGCGTGGGTCATTGCTCAGAGGCTCGACCCGCCGGCGCGCCCGCAGAGCTCGACGATCTACCCCCCGCCCCAGCCCCCGACCTGAGCCGCGAAGCTCGACAGCACGCGCGCAGAGCCGGGGTGATATGGTGACACCGACAATGTCCCGAGATCCAGACATCTCGATTCGCATCTTCAGCGCGCCAGAGTTCCTTCGCCCAGTGCGCGTGATGATGGATGCGCTTGCGGGCCAGTGCGGGTTCGACGACCACTCGTGCGGCCACATCAGCCTCGCCATGGACGAGGCGCTCGCCAATGTGATGCGCCACGGCTACAAGGGCCAGCGGGATGGACGCATCTGGATAAGCGTGTGGACTCACGAGAGTCCCGAGGCGCTCGAGATCGTGGTCGAGGACCTCGGCGTGAGCGTCGATCCTTGCTCGATCCGAAGCCGCGACCTCGATGACGTGCGTCCTGGCGGACTCGGCGTGCACTTCATCAGGCACACGATGGACGAGTGCTCGTGGGAGCAGCGTCCGGGAGGCGGCATGCGCCTTCGGATGCTCAAGCGAGTGCCCGCCGCAGCACCTGAGACCCCGCGCTAGCATCGCGCGCAGAGGAGTCCAAACGCGTGGCAAAGACGATGACTGTGGAGCAGGCGACTGAGGGCACCACTGTGGTGCTCACCCCCAAGGGCGAGATCGACATGTCGCACTCCCCGAGCCTTCAGAAGACGATTGCGGCCGTTCAGGCGGAGAAGCCGCCGAAGCTGGTGCTCGACCTGTCGGCTGTCCCCTACATGGACTCCTCCGGCATCGCGACGCTCGTTGAGGCGCTCCAGACCTCGATGCGCAACAAGACAAAGCTCGTGCTCTGCAACCTCTCTCCCCGCGTGCGCAGCGCGTTCGAGATCTCCCGCCTGATCCAGATGTTCTCGATCGCCGCGTCGCGCGACGAGGCGCTGAAGGCCTGACCAGGGTCGCTCCCCCGAGACCATGAGCACCGCACCGACGCCATCGCCAGCCAATGACGGAACCCCAGCCGGCGCCCGCGCGGGCGCTGTGCTGATGGCGCCGGTCGAGTGGTGGTGGAACGTCTGGACCGGCGTGCTCAGCATGATCGGCGCGTGGAGCTGGCTGTTCTACGACGTGATGGTGTGGGTGGTGCGCGCACTGCTCCTTCGCCGCGCGCGGTTCGGCGCCCAGGAGCTCGCGGTGCAGGTCGTGCGCGTCGGCGTGCGCAGCGTGGGCATTGTGGCGCTCGTCTCCGGCTGCATCGGCATCATCCTCGCTCTGCAGACCGCGCCAAGCCTCGAGACCTTCGGCCAGACCGACAAGGTCGCCAACCTCATCGCCGTCGCCGTGTTCCGCGAGCTCGGTCCGCTCATCGCGGCAATCGTGCTCACCGGATTCGCCGGTGCGTCCATCGCTGCGGAGCTGGGCACGATGGTCGTCGGCGAGGAGATCGAGGCGCTCGAGGCAATGGCGCTCAACCCGGTGCGGTTCCTCGTGGTGCCCCGCCTGATCGCGACTGCGGGCAGCCTGCTCGTGCTCGCCGTGCTCGCCGACCTGATGTCGGTGGTGATGGGTGGCGTCGTCGGCGTATGGGTGCTCGGCATCCCCTACGAGATCTACAAGTTCAACACGATCGACCAGCTCGAGATGGTGGACTTCGTGACCGGCATCTTCAAGGCCGGCGTGTTCGGCCTGATCCTGGGCCTCATCGCGTGCACGAACGGGCTGCGCGTGACCGGCGGCGCCGCGGGCGTCGGCCGCGCGACCACCGCAACGGTGGTCCAGACGACGGTCACGATCGTGATCGCCGACCTCCTGTTCTCGACGATCTTCTACTCGCTTGGCCTGAACTGACCGACCGGCAGGTGGCGGCGGCGGACCGGGCCATCGCACGCCTATTCAGTGTGTCGGCCGCGGGGCGCCATGCCGCACGCAGCCAGCAGCAGCGGTATGTCCCTGCGCAAACGCTCATCGACCTCCTCAGGCGACTCGACGAGTGCGGCACCGCACGTCTTGATGATCTCGTGGCATCCGGCCGACAGCGGGCTGTGCACAGGACCGGGCAGCGCCATCACCTCGCGGTGCGCAAGCTCGAGCGCCAGCCGCGCCGTGATCATCGCACCTGAGTCGCGCGCGGCCTCGATCACCAGGGTGACGGTCGTGAGGCCCGCGATGATCCGGTTTCGGGCAGGGAACCGCTCCGCGGTGGCCGGGGTCTCCATTGGCGACTCGCTGACCACAGCGCCGCCCGCCTCGACGATCGCCTGCAGGAGCCGCACGTGCTCCGGCGGGTACGGATCCGCGAGCCCCCCGCCGACAATGGCGACGGTCGTGCCGCCGGCGCGAAGCGCGCCGCGGTGCGCCTGCGCGTCCACGCCTCGTGCAGCACCCGACGCGATCATCCAGCCCACTTCCGCCAGGTGCTCCGCAAACCGCGCCGACTGCGAGATGCCGTAGCTCGACGCGCGCCGCGCACCCACGATCGAGATCCCCGGCCGGTGCAGCGCAGCCGGACTGCCGCGCACCCACAGGGCCACCGGAGGGTCATCGGTAACCGCCAGCAGCGGCGGATACTCAGGGTCGCCCCACAGGATCATGCCCACGCCCGCATCATCCATCCGCCGACGCTCCCTGACCGGGTTGCAGAACGACAGCCGCTGGAGGACCCGCTGCCCGCTCCGGCTCCACGGGACGCCATCCCACTCGGATGCTGGCGTTTGATCGGTGCCCGGCCCGCCAGGTCGCGGCAGCGGCGCCACCCTCGGCCCTCCCAGCTCGCGGCACTCCCGACGCGCCACAGGCCCGGCCTGCTCAAGCGCCATGGCGAGCGACAGTGTCCGGTCGTCGAGGGTCTCAGGGTGCGAAAGCGACATGGGCTGCATCGGTGGCACCGGCCCTCGCCGGCGAGCCCACCCTAGCAAGCCTCAACCCGCGGTCGCCGGGACAGTGCCTTTGTTCTGAGAGTTCGCGGAGCCTGCCGTCAGCACCAGCCCCACGAACACCGAGAGCGCGCCGGCCCCGATGATCCAGAGCCTCATCGGGCCAAGCGTCCAGCGGGCCAGCAGGGTGTCGGGATAGGGCTCTGGATCAAACGCAGGCATCGGCACGCTCGACTCGATCCAGTCGGTGGGCGTGGCCCCGATGGACGAGGCCAGCAGCAGCGGCCTCTCGCCCTTGGGCATCAGGTTGAGCTGGCTCGCCGCAAGGCGCCGCAGCAGCGTCGGATCGTCCGCCGCAAGGTCATCCATGAACCGCGAGCACGCCTGCATGCGGGTGAAGTTGTGCGACTCGATGTGCTGAAGGTGCGCGAGCTGGGTGCGCATGCCGTGCACCTTCTCCGCCTCCGGCACCACCGCCGTCGCCCCAATCAGCAGCAGCCCTGCAACCAGGAATGGCCATCCAGGGTCAATGCGGAAGAGGGGCGCCGACACCTTCACGACAGGTGTATCGGCGCTCCACGCTCGCCGCCTTCAACGGTGCGCGATCAGGCGAGCTCCGGGAACGTCTTCTGCACGATGCCGACGAGGTCCTTCACGTGCTGGATGCTCTCGGCCATCAGCTTCGACTCGCCGCCGTCAAGCTTGACCTCGACCACGCGCTCCATGCCGCCCGAGCCGAGCACGCACGGCACGCCCACGAAGTAGCCCTTGCCCTTCTGGCCCGGCGCGACGCCGAAGGCGTCCTCGCAGTACGCCGCGCATGGCAGGATCCGCTTCTTGTCCTTCACGATCGCCTCGACCATCTGGATCGTGCCCGAGGCCGGCGCGTAGTAGGCGCTGGTGCCCATGAGCTGCACGATCTCGCCGCCGCCGACCTTCGCTCGCTGCACGCAGGCATCGATCTTCTCCTTGGAGAGCAGCATGTCGATCGGGATGCCGTGCACGCTCGTGAAGCGCGGCAGAGGCACCATGTCGTCGCCGTGTCCGCCAAGCAGCAGCGCCTGGATGTCCTCGATCGAGCACCCGAGCTCCATCGCGAGGAACGCCCGGAAGCGGGCCACGTCAAGCGCGCCGGCCTGGCCGAGGATGCGGTGCGTCGGGAATCCGGAGGCCTTCCACGCCGTGTAGACCATCGCATCAAGCGGGTTGCTGACCACGATCATGACCGCGTTCGGGGAGTGCTTGGCGACCTGCGCAGCGACCTCCTTCACGATCTTGACGTTGGTGGCGATCAGGTCGTCGCGGCTCATGCCGGGCTTGCGGGGCAGGCCTGCGGTCACAACCACCACGTCGCTTCCGGCGGTGTCGGCGTAGTCCCCGGTGCCTGTGATGCGCGAGTCGAACTCCTCGATCGGGCCGCAGCAGAGCAGGTCAAGCGCCTTGCCCTTGGCGACGCCGGCGCGGTCCGGGATGTCGAGCAGCACGATGTCGCCAAGCTCCTTGGCGGCAGCCCAGTGGGCGCATGTAGCTCCGACGTTTCCGGCTCCGATGATCGAGATCTTGGCGCGACGCATGTGGCAGGTCCTTGAAAGTGAGGGGCGAGATGGCAACGTCCCGGCCGCGGGACGGGGCGGGAAGGATAGGCGCAATGGATGTCGCGGCGGAGCTTCGGCAGCCTGAGCGGGGCCGGCAGGCGTCCGCAGGAGCCTGGGCTCGGCCTGAGCTCCCCACAACGACAGCGGCCGCCCTCAGGGGGCGGCCGCGAAGTGCGCCAGAATGGACTCGAACCATCGACCTCACCCTTATCAGGGGTGTGCTCTAGCCAGCTGAGCTACTGGCGCGCAAGACGGGCAAGTATACCGATGTCAGCCCCCGCACGCCCGACGAAGGGCCCTCAGGCGCGCGATGCACACCCGGGCCTCGCCCCAGTCCGCATCGGGCCGGGGCGTCCCTGCATCGTCGCAGGTTGCGACCCGTATCGACTCGAGAATCTCCGACAGGATCCCCTGCCTCCACTCAGAGATCGCTGCGAGCCCCTCGGCACCCTCCTGATGGCGCTCCTCGATCCACTCGCGCCGCTCCATCCACTCCATGAGCTCATCAGGAGGAAGCTGTGGGATTGGCTGGTCACCGCTGCCGACGCGCACGAAGGACTCCGCGCGAAGTTCGGCTGACGCAAGCAAGGCCACCGCCTCGTTGATGCGAGCACTCATGCGCATCGCGGCCTCGCGGGCCGCACCCTCAGGATGCCGGTCCGGGTGGCAGCGCGCCAGCGCACGCACCTGCGCCGAGCGCACCTGCGCATCCGTGAGCGTCCATGAGCGCGGGAGGCCAATCAGCGCGAAGGGATCGCCTGATGCGGAGAGCTCGCCCGGATCGGCACCCACTGCGCCACTCACTCCTCGTCTGCAGACTTCTTGCGGCGAGATGCGGCAGGCTTCGTGGCCTTGGGCTTTGCGGCGGTCTTGGGTGCGGCCTTCGCCGACGCCTTGGTGGACTTGGCAGCCGACTTGGTGGGCGACTTGGCCGCGGACTTGGCGGGCGACTTGGCCGCGGACTTCGAAGCCGCCTTCTTGGCAGGCGCGTCTGAAGTCGCCGCGACCTTCGATGCCGAATCGGCTGGCACTGGTGCCACCGGATCTGCGGCGGGCGCGGCATGCGACGCGGCGCTCACTGGAGCCACGGGCCGACTGACCGCTGGAGCTGGAACAGCTGAAGACGCTGTGGGTGCCGGCGCTGTTGGGGCCGGCGCTGTCGGTGCCTGTGCTGTTGGGGCCTGTGCTG
>CAZKTN010000050.1:11414-12486 GCA_964555705.1 uncultured Isosphaeraceae bacterium
GCCGGCGCTGTTGGGGCCGGCGCTGTCGGTGCCTGTGCTGTTGGGGCCTGTGCTGTCGGCGAGGCCGGAGGCATGCCCCTCGGCGCAAGCGGAGAACGCGGCGGTGCGAGCGGGATGGCCGTGGGCGGCGTCGTTGGCCGACTCGTGCCGAATGCCAACGGTCGGGCGGGAGATGTCGGAGACGACGACGCAGGCGTACCGGAAGGCGAGGAGCTGGCCGCCGGCGCAGCGGGCGGCACCGAGGGCGAGCCCATGGGAGGACGCGAAGGCGCGGCGCCAAACGGTGGCCTGCTGCCCGAGAGTGGTGCGCCCATCGGGGGACGCGGTGCGCCGAACGCAGGTCCACCCATCGGAGGACGCGGAGAGGCAGGCCCGGGACCGCCCACCGGGCGCGACCCGCCACCGAGACCAACGCCACCGATGCGTCCAGTGCCGGGCGGACCCGAGGGCGCGCCGCCGCGCGAGCCGCCGAATCCGCCGTGCCCGCCGAATTGCCTCGGCGAACCGTACGAGGGACCGGATGATCCGCTGTCGCCGTACCCGCGGCGATCATCGAAGCCGCCGCCGCGGCGCGGGTTTCGGTTGAAGGGTCGGTTGGAGGGACGTGATGAAACGCCGCCGGGACCGCGCGGACCGAATCCGCGCTGGCGCTCCGCCTCTTGCTTGGCCTTCTCGGCAAGGAACTTCTTGCGGTCCTTCTTGCTCAGCGCCTCATTGACGACGAGCTCGCGGCCGTTGATGCGCCGCTGCGACAGAGCCGCGATCGCCTCCTTGCCGCGCTCAGGGTCACGGAACATCGCGATCGCGAAGCCGCGGCTCTTGCCGTCGTCGTCGGTCGCGAGCACCAGGTCCTCGAGATCGGGGAAGCTGGCCAGGAGCATTTTGACCTGCTCCACTGTGGTGCGCTTGTCGAGATTGCCAATGAAGATCTTGAACATGCCTGTGCGTGCCCCGGAAATGTATGGAGGGGATCACAAGGATCGGCAGCGAATTTCGAACGCGGACGACGGTGCTGAGACTCACTCGGTCGCGGCCGCATCCGGCAACCGATTTCCCCCAGTCGGGTAGGGAT
>CAZKTN010000051.1:0-12277 GCA_964555705.1 uncultured Isosphaeraceae bacterium
GCCCGGGCCGCCGCCGCCGTGCGGGATGCAGAAGGTCTTGTGCAGGTTCAGGTGGCACACGTCGGCGCCGATCTCCCCCGGCTTCACGAGGCCGACCATCGCGTTCATGTTTGCGCCGTCGAGGTAGACGAGGCCGCCATTGGCGTGGATCGTCTCGCAGATCGCGGTGATGCCCTCCTCGAAGACGCCGTGGGTGCTGGGGTAGGTCACCATGCACGCGGCGAGCTCGTGCGAGTGCTGCTGCGCCTTCGCGCGAAGGTCCGCGAGGTCCACGTTGCCGTGGTCATCGCACGCCACCGGCACCACACGCATCCCGGCGACGACAGCGCTGGCGGGATTCGTGCCGTGCGCGCTCTCGGGGATCAGGCACACGTCGCGTGCCGTGTCGCCGCGGTGGAGGTGGTAGGCGCGGATCGTCATGAGTCCCGCGTACTCGCCCTGGCTGCCGGCGTTGGGCTGAAGGCTGCACGCCGCGAAGCCAGTGACCTCGCAGAGCCACGACTCGAGCTGCGAGCACATCGTGGCGTACCCGGTCCACTGGTCAGCGGGCGCGAAGGGATGGATCGCGCCGAACTCGGGCCACGTGACGGGGATCATCTCGCTGGTGGAGTTGAGCTTCATCGTGCACGACCCGAGCGGGATCATGCTGTGGCACAGCGAGAGGTCGCGCGACTCGAGCCGCTTGATGTAGCGGAGCAGGTCGGTCTCGGAGTGGTGCGCGGAGAAGACCGGCTGCGACATGAATGCGCTGGTGCGCGCAAGCGGCCCATCGACAGAGCCGTCGACGCCGGATGCGATCGCCGCAAGGTCGGGCACGCTGCGTCCGGTGCCGGTCGCGAATGCCTCGACGAGGTCCACGAGATCGGAGAGCTCGACCGTCTCGTCGAGCGACACGCCGATCGAGCCGTCCGCGTAGGTGCGCACGTTGATGCGGCGGCGGGCGAGCGCGGCCATCACGTCGCTGGTGTGCGGCCCGGAGAGCCGCACGCGCAGGGTGTCGAACCGCTCGTGCGAGCCTGCATCGTGCCCGAGGACCTTGAGCGCCGCCGCAAGCGTCTGCGTCGCGGTACGGATGCGGCGCGCGATGCGCGTGAGCCCCTCGGGTCCGTGGTAGGTGCCGTACAGGCCAGCCATGATCGCAAGCAGCACCTGCGCAGTGCAGATGTTGCTGGTGGCGCGGTCGCGCTTGATGTGCTGCTCGCGCGTCTGGATCGCCAGCCGCAGCGCAGGCGCACCATGCGAATCGCGCGAGACGCCGATCAGCCGCCCGGGCATGCGGCGCACGTGCTCGGGCCGCGTGGCCATGAATGCAGCATGGGGTCCGCCGAAGCCCATCGGGACGCCGAAGCGCTGCGCGCTGCCGACGGCGATGTCCGCGCCCCACTCGCCAGGGGGCGTGAACAGCGTGAGCGCGAGAAGGTCGCACGCCGCGACCACCTGTCCGCCAGCCGAATGCACGCGCGACGCCACGTCGCGCAGGTCGTGCAGCGTGCCCTCGGTCGTGGGATACGCAAGGAGCGCGCCGCACAGCGGCACGGACGCGAAGTCGAAGGTGAATGGGTTGCCGATTGCGACATCGACGCCAAGGCCAGACGCGCGGGTCTCGATCACGGCGATCGTCTGCGGGTGGCAGTGCTCTGCCACGAAGAAGGTCCGCCGCTGCGCGCCGCTCGAGTGCGGCGTGCCGCCCGCGATGCCCAGGCACATCGTCATCGCCTCTGCGGCCGCCGTGCCCTCGTCAAGGAGCGATGCATTCGCGACCGGAAGCCCTGTGAGCTCGGTCACCATCGTCTGGAAGTTGAGCAGCGCCTCAAGGCGGCCCTGCGCGACCTCAGCCTGGTAGGGCGTGTACTGCGTGTACCAGCCCGGGTTCTCGAGCACGTTGCGCAGGATCACGCCCGGCACGATGCATGCGGAGTACCCCATGCCGATGTAGCTGCGCCAGACCTGGTTGCGGCTGGCGAGCTCGCGAAGCGCGGCGAGCGTCTCTGCCTCGCCACGCTGCGGGTAGCTGTGGTGGTTCGTGGGGTCGGTCAGGATCAGCGGACGCTCGGTGCGCAGCGAGGCCGGGATCGTGGCCGCCAGAAGGTCCTCCATCGACGAGTGCCCGAGCGACGACAGCATCTCGGCGACTTCCGACGGTCCCGGCCCGATGTGGCGCCGCACGAAGGTGTCGATTGGCGCCAGCGGCACGGTGGCGGTTGACTCGGTCAGCGGGGCGGACGGCGTCTTGGCGATGAGCGTCATGGTGGAACCCATCAGGATAGTCGCCATAGGGAGTGGGCTAGACTTCAAATCCACCATGCAAAGCCCCGCTTTCCCGTGGACCGCGCGACTCGCGGTCGCCGCCGCGCTCGTCCCGGTCGCCGCCATCCTCGCGCAGGATGCGCCCCCCAAGCAGGCACCGCCGTCCAAGATCATCGAGGGGCGGGTCGACCCCTACAGCTACACCCCCAAGGACACCGAGGGTCACGCGGACCCAGACGTGCGCGGGTACTACGACTCGCTGGGGCCGGTCGCCACCGAGTGGCACCAGCACGTGCAGACGCTTTCCTCGCCCTTCTTCGAGGGCCGCGCCCCGGGCAGCCGCGGCAATGAGCTTGCCGCCGAGTACGTGGAGTTCCACTTCCGGAAGGCCGGACTGGAGCCCGCATTCCCCGAATCGGGCTCGGCGAAGGCAGACGCGGAGGCGTCGACGTGGACCTCGTACCGCCAGCCATTTGACCTCCCCGCTGCGGGACCCAAGCTCGTCGACGCCTCTGCACGCGCGCTCGACAGGTCACTCGAGCTCTCGAAGGACTTCGCGGTGCTCGGCAACTCGGGATCGGGATCCTTCGACGCGCCGCTCATCTTCGCCGGCTACGCGATCGAGGAGGGACGCGAGGGCTACACGAGCTTCGCGCCTGACGTCGACTTCACGGGACGTGCCGTCGTCATGCTGCGATACGAGCCTCTCGACGAGGAGGGCCGGAGCCTGTGGAGCGAGCGGCGCTTCAGCCCGGCGTCGGGCGCTGCAGCGAAGTTCGCGGCCATCGCCAAGCGCAATCCCGCGGCCATCATCATGGTCAACCCGCCGGGCGCGCGCGATGGACGACGCACCCTCGAGACCACGGAAACCAGCCGTTTCGGCGACCGCATGGACATTCCCGTGATCCAGCTCGACCAGGATGTGGCCGATGCGCTGATGCGCGCCGCGGATCCTGAGGGCCGGTCGCTGATGGAGTGGCGCCGCATGGCGGACCTCGGCGAGGTGAAGAGCGTGCCCCTTCGCAGCGACGTGAAGGTCGCCGCCACGGCCAAGCTCGAGGAGAACGTGATGCGCACCGACAACGTCGGCGGCGTGCTGCGCGGCAAGGGATCGCTTGCCGACGAGTGGGTCATCGTGGGAGCGCACTACGACCACGTCGGCTACGGCGCGTACGGCACGAGCCCGCAGTACCGCGGGCAGCTCCATCCAGGCGCGGACGACAACGCATCAGGCACCACCACGATGATGATGCTGGCGAAGCGGCTCGCCGACCTGTACGACTCGGAGGATGCGCCCGCGGACGCGCGCTCGATCCTCTTCATGGCCTTCAGCGCGGAGGAGATCGGACTCAACGGCAGCGAGCACTGGACCCGAAACCCCACGGTCGACCAGAGCCGCATCCAGTTCATGCTCAACCTCGACATGGTCGGCCGAATGCGCAACGACGAGCTTGCGGTCTCCGGCACCGGGTCCGCGAAGGACTTCATCGAGATCCTCCGGCCAGTGTTCGACTCGAGCGGCCTCACGATCCGTGCCGACCCGTCCGGCCGCGGGCCGAGCGACCATGCGAGCTTCTACAACGCCGGCATCCCTGTGCTGTTCTTCTTCACGGGCTCTCACGGCGAGTACCACACGCCGAAGGACGTTGGGCACAACGTCAACCCTGTCGGTGGCGCGAAGGTCCTTGCGCTCGCCGACAGCACCGTGCGCATGCTTGCGACGCGCCCCGAGAAGCTGGAGTTCCAGACATCCGACAGCTCGACCGCGGGCCGGCGCATGGGCGCACGCGTGCGGCTGGGCGTGATGCCCGGCTACGGCGACGACGGCGCGCAGGGCGTGAAGGTCGATGGCGTGAGCGCGGACACTTCCGCATCCGAGGCTGGCATCAAGCAGGGCGATCTCCTCATTGCCTGGAATGGCGAGGTGCTCGAGGGGCCGGCTGCCATGATGGAGCGGCTGCGGGAGCACAAGCCTGGCGATGTCGTGAAGATCACCTACCGCCGCGACGGCGCGGAGACGACGGTCGATGTCACGCTGAAGGCCGCGCAGGGCCAGTGATGCTCGCAGGCCGCCGCTGGCGTGCGCTGTCGCGTGCACTCGCCGGCGTGTGCGCGGTCACGTGCGCATGCATGGCGGAGCCGCAGGTCCCGCCGAGCCATGACGCGCCGCCGGACGGCCTCGTGCTCTGGTACCGGAAGCCTGCGGCCGACTGGAACGAGGCGCTTCCCGTCGGCAATGGCCGCCTCGGCGCGATGGTGTTCGGAGGCGTCGCGCGCGAGCGCATCCAGCTCAATGAGTCATCGGTGTGGGAGGGCTCGCCCGCGCTTCTTGAGGCGAAGGAAAGTGCGACGTGGGTGCCGGTCATCCGCGAGGCGTGGTTCGCGGGTCGCATCGCGGAGGCGCAGCGGCTCGCACAGGAGCACATGCTGAGCGGCGAGACGGACCGCTCCTACCAGACGCTCGGCGACCTTGTCATCGAGTCGATCGACCCTTCCGATGCCGGCGACTACCGCCGCGGGCTCGACCTCTCCACAGGCGTGGCGATGACATCGTGGCGCTCGCGAAGCACCACCTTCTCGCGCACGGTGTTCGCGTCGCGCGCATTCGACTGCATCGTGGTGCGGCTTGATGCGGACGCGCCAGAGTCGATCAGCTGCGACATCTCGCTCGCCCGCGAGCGCTCATGCGATGCGTGCCCGCTGTCGATCGACTCGTCTGCGGCGCCCGGCACCGGCATCATCAGGATGCGCGGCCGCACGGAACCTGATGCGTCGCAGGGCGTGGCATTCGGGTGCGACGTGACGCTCGAGGTCGATGGCGGCAAGGTGCGCGACAAGGGAAACGGCCGGCTCGGGATCTTCGCGGCCGACTCCGTGACGATCCTCGTCTCCGCCGCAACCGACTTCCCGTTCGCGAACATGGCGCGCGGCGCAGCGCCCGGCACCTTCGATCTCGACCGAGCGCTGCGTGCGGGCACCGCGTCCGCACCACGCGACTTTCGCGCGATGCTGCGTGCGCATGAGGCCGCGTGGCGCGCCCAGTTCGGCCGATTCTCGATCGAGCTCGGCCCCGTGGACAGCAGGCGGGAGGCCATGCCCACCGACCAGCGCCTTGCCGCGCTCCGCGATGCGCTCGGCTCAACGCCGCTCGCGCAGCCGCTTGATCCTTCCCTCGTGGCGCTCGCGGTGCAGTACGCGCGCGCACTGATGATCGGCTCGAGCCAGCCCGGCACGCTGCCTGCGAACCTGCAGGGGCTCTGGAGCGAGCACCTCAAGGCGCCTTGGAACGCCGACTACCACACCAACATCAACCTGCAGATGAACTACTGGTTCGCGGAGCAGGCGAACCTCGCTGAGTGCACCACGCCGCTGATGGACTTCATCGCCCGTGTCGCCGGACGCGGCGCGGTCACGGCACGCCGAACCTGGGACTGCGGAGGATGGTGCGCGCACCACGCGAGCACCGCGTGGGCCAACACGGCACCGACCGGTGCCGTGATCTGGGGACTGTGGCCGATGGGAGGCGCGTGGCTCGTGCGGCACGCGCACGAGCACTGGCTTCACGGCGCAGACGGCGAGTTCCTGCGCTCTCGGGCGTTCCCGCTCACGCTTGGCGCGTCGGAGTTCGTGCTCGACTGGCTTGTCGCGGATCCTGCCACGGGACTGCTCGTCGCCGGCCCGAGCGCATCGCCCGAGAACGAGTTCGCGCTCCCCGACGGCACGCGCGCGAGCATCGGCATGGGCAACGCGATGGACCAGCAGATCGCGACCGACCTGCTCTCGAACCTGATTGAGCAGGCGGATGCGCTCGGCGGCGACGCTGCATTGCACCCTGCGGTGTCGCGCGCACGCGCGGCACTCGCGAAGCTTGCACCAACGAGCATTGCCGCCGATGGCCGCATCCGCGAGTGGAGCCGGGACTTCACTGAGGCTGAGCCGGGCCACAGGCACATGAGCCATCTCTATGCGCTGCACCCGGGGTCGCAGATCACGCCGACGGGAACCCCGGACCTCGCGGCCGCCGCTCGTCGCACGCTTGAGTCGAGGCTTGCGAGCGGCGGAGGCCACACGGGATGGAGCCGCGCATGGCTCATCTGCTTCTATGCGCGCCTAGGCGATGGCAACGAGGCGGAGCGGCACGTGCGGCTGCTGCTGGGCACCAGCACGCTGCCGAACATGCTTGGCACGCATCCGCCATTCCAGATCGACGGCACATTCGGCCTCGCGGAGGGCGTGCTGCAGATGCTTGCTCAGAGCCACCGCACCGAGGGCGCGGGGAGCGACCGTGTGCGCATCATCGACCTTCTCCCGGCGCTCCCCGACGCATGGCCGGAGGGTCGAGTGCGCGGCATGCGGCTGAGGGGTGGAGCCGAGATCGACTTCGCCTGGGCGGGCGGCCAGGTCACGGACGCGGTGATCCGCACATCCGGCTGCGAGCGCCTTCGGCTGGACCTTGGCCGAAGGGGATTGGTGGCGGCGGTGACGCGCGACGGTGCGGAGTTCGCGCCGCGCCCTGATGCGGCCGCCACGGCACGCCATTCAGTCGAGCTTCCTCGCCACGAGGGAGCGCCTGTGACGTGGTCGTTGCGCTGCGCGACACAACGCGAACCTGCGACTGAAGCTCCACGAGCCGAACCCGGCTCCTCCTGACCGCGCGCCACGCAGCGTGCGTGTCCGCCGTCAATCCCAGCGGAAGACGCCCTTGCGCCACGCGTAGATGTACGCGATGACGCTGGTGCCCACGAAGAACCCGATGCGCGCAAGGAACATGAGCGACTCGTCGCTGCGCGGCTCAAGCTGCGCGAACGACACCGCCCAGGGGTACAGGAAGATGATCTCGACGTCGAAGACGAGGAACGTCATCGCCATCACGTAGAAGCGCACGTTGAAGCGCTTGCGGGCAGACCCGAAGGGGTCCATGCCCGACTCGTAGGCGGTGCCCTTGACCACACTCTCGACCCTCGGGCCGAACAGGGCGCTCGCGATGATGTTCACGGCCGCGAACACTGCGGCCATGACGAAGAGGAGGGCGATTGGGGCGTACGAGATGACGCCAATGTCCGCAGGCGACGGCATGGAGGCGGGAGTCTAAGGGGATGCGGGGGATACGGAAGCGCGCGAATCGGGGCGGCCGGATTCGAACCGACGACCTTCTGGACCCAAACCAGACGCTCTAGCCAAGCTGAGCTACGCCCCGCGCGATGACGAGGAACCGGAGAGTCTACGGTGGGTCGAACTACGCGGTCGCCACGCGTTGGCGATCCCGGGCGTGGTCGATGCGGTCCACCAGTTCCCCAAGCACGCCGGCACGCCGATGGACTTCCGGAACAAGGGCGGGGCTCGGCATCACCGAACTGCCGAGCTCGCACATGTGCAGCGCCAAGTGGATCGGCCGGGCGTCATCGGGAAGCAGTGCCCCACGGGACCGCGCGCGATGGCAGACCTCCTCGATCTGGCCCAGAAGCTCGCTCACCTGCTCGATCTCGTCGGGGGTGAGGTTCTCCCACTCGAGGCGGGTCCGAACCTGCGGTGACTTGCCCTCCCGAATGAGATCGAGGGAATCGTCGACACTCTTCATGGACTCGTCATTCCATCGTCGGCGGATCGACGCCATTCTGGAGCGGTGAGTTCCGTCATCGGGGTTGTAGAGGACGCGGATGCGCTCGCAGGTGGCCGCGAACACCGCCGGCGCCCGTCGGGCGTCACCCTTACGGACCCCAACTTGACGAATAAGGTCCAAATGTTCAAGAGCTTGAAGGTGGTAGTACAGACCAGTCGTCGAAAGCCCGGAGTGAATCGATAGTTCTCGGACCGAGCATTCCCCGGATCGGCGGATGATCTCGAAGATCCGCATCCGCAGTGGCGATCCCACCACCGCGAAGACGGCCTTGCGCCCGATGTCAAGTGTTGTTACCTCAACGGAATGCGTATCAGGCGCCCCACCGCCAGCCGCGTCCTTGAGCTCCACCATGTCAAAGTTCTGTCGTGCCCCATGATTCATGCTCGCAACCTAGCACGGAATCTGCCTAAGTTGTGAAACAACGCACATGATCCAGCATTTTCGTGGTCAACTTCACGCCCTACACGGTGTAGCGGCATGGATACTTGCGACTACAGACCATAGATCGTCACTAGAGCGCGTGATGAGGTACACCATGAGCGTTTCATTGCGAGACTGACCCGCTAAAGCACCGGCGGCGCCCATAACACCATTTTCGTGCCCCTGCTGGGGGTCACCAGACGAGCGTGGCCTGCAACTGAATAACGGTGGCAGGTTCAGCGGCCGCCACATCGCCTGCGGTCCAGATGAACTGCAGGTCTGGACGAAGCGAGAGTGTGGGGGTGATCTGTATTGAGTAGAGCAGCTCGATTCCGTACTCATCTGGCAAGTACGAGCCTGCCTCCGCAGGTCGGCCCCAGAAGAACCCCAGGGCCCAGCGGTCTGCCTCGCTCACCACGAGTCGCTCTGGGTTCGACGACGACTCCCATGCGAAACCTGTCGTGATCTCGGTCGCGAATCCGTTCACGGCGACATCGGGGTTGCACACCCCGAACCGCCCGAACCACCCCAGCTGGCCATCCGGACCGCCGAGCCCCTGTTCGAGATTGAGTCCGATGCCGCCCGAGGTCACGCCGTCGACGGTCGCCACGAAGGGCTGAATCCTGAGCACGTTCCTTCCCAGGCCGAGGAAGTCGTCCGTGATCAGCCCGAGCTCGAGTTGATTTGCCCAGTTCGCGGTGCTGAGGTTGGCGAATGGCGCCGATCCGGGACTGGATGCAGTCGTGAACGATCCGTACACCGCATAGAACCAATCTGCAGGCTGCCATGCCAGGTTGACGCCTAGCCCCTGAGGAGTTGCAGCAATGGTCTGGCTGTTCACGAATGGGTTCGCCATCAGCTGCGTGAACTGGTTGTTGGCGAACGTGTTGACGTCAAAGTAGTTCTGCTGGTCGATCATGCCGACCGTGGCGACCAGCGAACCGTCGAAAAATGACTGCTGCCACGCGAACTCCGCGATCCAGAACCCATCCCCGACGAGCAGCCCCTGAGGCTGGCTGGCCGTACCGATGCGGGCGGACGGATCCTCGTACTCGACGGATCCGCCGAGTCCGGTCACCCAGTTGATCTCAGTCGAGATCCAGCCAGCGGAGCCGCCTTCGCGCGAATGGTCGAAGACCTCAAGGAAGCCGAAGCCCTGACCTGCCCAAAGGCCGCCAACTGCAGGGTCGCGCACGCGACTCGGCGTGACAGACATGCCGAAGCTCTGGAACAGCGCGTAGGAGAAGCCGTACTCGAGAAGCGTCTGCTTGACGCTCGCGTTCGCGCGCGAGATGGGGTCATCAGCGATCAGCGCCCCCGTGACGGTCGCGTCCGCGGGCAGCAGGTTCAGGCTCGCGAGATATGGGGCAAGCCGAGGGTGACACCTCAGCGGGATCTCCTCTAGGGAATCGGGCGCCTGTTGGGCGGAAGCCGTCGGTCCCCCGTGAACGAGCAAGGGCGCGATGATCAGCGCAAGGGAAGAACGCACGTCTCGGACGCTAACGCATCCACTTGTGGTGGGGGATAGCGGCCGGACACGTCCTATATCTGCAACGGATGCCACATGGACCGAGCCGCAACATCTTGTCGGACTTTGGGTAACGATTTGAATCTTGATGCCATTTCGATGCCTAACACCTTGATTCGAATCAGTTCCCGCTGATATTTGGGCTCAAGGCTGCACGGAGCGCGGTCGACGTTGTGTCTTGGGATGTAGTGCCCCATGCGATTGATCCCCACCTCCAGCCTCGCGTCTCTGCTCAGCCTTGCGGTCGCCCACGCCTCCTTCGGGGACGTGGTGCAGATCAATGAGGTGATGGCCAATCCGTTCGGCACGGACATTGGCCAGGAGTTCATCGAGCTGAGCGGCAAGCCAAGCCTCTCACTCGACGGTCTGACGATCGTCGTGCTTGAGGGTGATGCGGAACTTGGATCGCCTACGCAGAAGGGCCGCATCGACAACGTCATCTCGCTGTCGGGAAGGGCGCTCGGATCGAACGGCCTGCTGCTGCTTCGCGACGGTGCGGGCACGATCGACACGAACCCGGACCCGTCGCTGGTGACCGGGCCCGCATCGGGCACCTCGGTGGTGGTGCTCGCATCGTCGTCGTCGGCGTCCGGCTTCGGCAACATGACTCTCGGGCTCGAGAACAGCTCGATCACAGTCCTGCTTGTGCGCGACTTCACCGGCGCTGCTGGCAACGATCTCGACACCAACGACGACGGCATCCTCGACGTGACGCCATGGTCAGCGGTGGTTGACGCGGTGAGCATCATCAATTCGAGCAGCGCACCGATCTCGCAGTCAGTGGCCTATGCGCCGTCGCTAGGTTTCCCCTCGGCGGTCATCTCGCGCACCATGTCCGGCTTCGATTCCGGAGCTGTGGCGCGCGGCACCGGAGGAACGTGGTACGGCGCGCGAACGCTCGGCATCAATCCCACGCTCGTCAATCCCTCGGCACTCGCATCCGGACCCTACTACTGGGAGCCGGGATTCATCTATCCGTCGATCGGCGGGCTTGAGTACTACGCCACGCCGGGCCAGCCCAATGGGACGATCCCGAACACCGACAGCGTGTGCGGAAACCGCCTCGTCACGTCGCAGCTTGGCTCCGTCTCCCTCTACAACAACTGGGGTTTCCCGACGCTTGACCTTGCAGGCAGCCCTGTGACCCTCGAGGGGTCGTCGGTTGCGCAGAAGGTCGGCGCCGCACGGCAGGTCGTGTTCACTGCGGCTGCCGCCGGCGTGCACCGCTTCCAGCTCTGCGGCAGCTCGGTGCCGAACACGGTGATGGTGGCGACGACCGCATGCGGACAGCCTGTCACTGCAGTCGCCGCAAACAACGACAGTTCGCTGTGCGCCTCAGGGAGCACTAGGTCTGCGTTCGAGATCGCGCTCGGCGCGGGCGACACCGTGTACCTCGCGGTCGGGTCGTACATGGCCACCTCCGACCCGTTCCCGCTGAGCGTTGGGGCGCTCACGTTGCGAGTCGACCGCGACAGCGATGGCGACGGCGTGTTCGACGACCAGGATGGATGCCCGCAGAGCCCGGATCTCACAAGCCCGCTGACGTACTTCATCGACAACGACCTCGACGGGTTCGGAAGCACCCTTACGGGGACCGCGTGTGCCACCACTGCGCCGTCGGGCTTCTCGACGAACAGCAGTGACTGCAACGACAGCAACCCGAATGCGTATCCGGGAGCCCCCGAGATATGCAATGGCATCGACGACGACTGCGACCTGCAGGTCGACGAGGGTGTGACGCAGACCTTCTACGCCGACTCCGACGGTGACGGGGCGGGTGATCCGGCGGTGACCGTCAACGCGTGCAGCGCGCCTTCCGGGTACGTGGCCGTTGCGGGCGATGCATGCCCTGGCAACGGTGCGCTCACCAGTCCGGTGTCGTTCTTCGTGGACTCGGATCGCGACGGGTACGGGTCCGCCACATCCGCGGCGCTCTGCAGCACGACGCCGCCTGCCGGCTACTCGGCAGTGGCCGGCGACTGCAACGACGGATCGGGAGCGATCTTCCCTGGTGCACCCGAGCTGTGCGCGACGGTAGGCATCGACAACGACTGCGACGGCAACTCGAGCGACGTGGACGCGAACGCGGCCGACAAGGTCCAGTTCTACAGCGACAGCGACGTTGACGGCTTCACGCTTGCCACGGGCGCGCTGTTCTGCCCAGGTACGACGAATGCAGGGTTCCTCGCATCGCCCTCGAGCCCGCTCGACTGCAATGACTCGTCCAACGCGGTGTTCCCTGGGGCGGTGGAGCTGTGCGCGACGGTAGGCATCGACAACGACTGCGACGGCAACGCGAGCGACGTGGACGCGAACGCAGCTGACAAGGTCCAGTTCTTCAGTGACAGCGACGGCGACGGGTTCACGCTGTCGACGGGTGCGCTGTTCTGCCCGGGCACGACGAATGCAGGGTTCCTCGCATCGCCCTCGAGCCCGCTCGACTGCAATGACTCGTCCAACGC
>CAZKTN010000052.1:0-11780 GCA_964555705.1 uncultured Isosphaeraceae bacterium
GGCGAGCTGGGCATCACGACCTTGATGCCGGGCTGGTGCGCGTAGATCGCCTCGGGCGAGTCGCTGTGCAGCTCGGGCGCGTGGATGCCGCCGCCGACGGGCACGCGGATCGTCATGGGCACGGTGAACGCGCCGCGCGTGCGGGTGCGCATGCGCGCGGCGTGCGAGCAGATCTGGTCGTACGCCGGCCCGAGGAAGCCATCGAACTGGATCTCAGGCACCGGGCGAAGGCCGGCCATCGCGAGGCCGATCGAGGTGCCGATGATGCCGCTCTCGGCCAGCGGAGTGTCGACGACACGGTGCGCGCCGAAGCGCTTCTGGAGACCCTCGGTGACGCGGAAGACGCCGCCGTTGGCACCGACGTCCTCGCCGAGCAGGATGACGCGGTCATCCTTTTCCATCTCCTGGATCAGGGCGAGGTTGATGGCCTGTACAAGCGTGAGATTCGCCATGGAACGCACAGGGTATACGGGTCCCCTACGCCCGAGAAGGAGTCGGGACCTGCCCACGTGCGCCGGGGGCCCCGGGTTCGCTACGCTTCATGTCTCGGAGCGACCCATGCCCATCACCAACGCGCTGTCCATCGAGATTCCCCGCATCTCCATCCTCGACGAGAAGGGGAACTTCGACGACACCCTCGGCAAGGGGCTGATCCCCGATGCTGACCTCCTCAAGCTCTACGAGGCGATGAGCTCCTGCCGCCACCTCGACGAGGTGGCCTTCCGCCTCCAGCGTTCGGGCCGCATGGGCACCTACCCGCAGAACATGGGCCAGGAGGCGACCAGCCTCGGTGCCGCCTACGTCCTGAACAAGGACGACTGGCTCGTCACCTGCTACCGCGAGAACTGCGGCCTGTTCTGGCGCGGCGTGCCCATGGAGTCGATCCTCCTGCACTGGATGGGTGACGAGCGCGGCAATGCGATGCCGCGTCCGCACTTCGCGACGCCGATTGCGGTCCCCATCGGCACCCAGATGCTGCACGCGACCGGGCTCGCGTGGGCGAGCAAGTACCGCGGCGAGAAGCGCATCTCATGCACCTTCTTCGGCGATGGCGCCACCAGCGAGGGCGACTTCCACGAGGCCGCCAACTTCGCCGCCAACCTCGACATCCCCGTGGTCTTCTGCTGCCAGAACAACTTCTGGGCGATCAGCGTGCCCGGCAAGATCCAGTGCAGCGCGCCAACGGTGGCGCAGCGCGGCATCGCGTACGGCATGCCCTGCATGCAGGTCGACGGCAACGACATCTTCGCCTGCGTCTATGCGGTGAAGAAGGCCACCGAGCGCGCGCGCAGCGAGGGCAAGCCGTCATTCATTGAGTTCGTCACGTACCGCCTCGGTGACCACACCACGGCTGACGATGCGCGCCGCTACCGCGACCAGGCTGAGGTCGACGCATGGAAGGCGAAGGACCCGCTCATCCGCGTCCGGATGCTCATCGAGAGGCGCAAGCTCTGGGACGACGCCAAGCAGGAAGCCATGATGGCGCGCATCGAGAAGGATGTCGCTGCCGCCATCGAGCGAGCGGAGCACATCGAGGCGCCGCCCCGCAGCGACGTCTTCGACTACACGTTCGAGGAGCTGCCTCCCGACCTTCGCATGCAGCGCGAGACGTTCGAGACGACGTCGCTGGGCCAGGAGCGCGCGAGCAACCCCGCGACTGCGTGATCGAGAGCCGCGCCTGCGGCGTGAACCGCCGTGCAGCGCGGCTCGAAGCGGCCGTCAGCTGGACCTACCGCACCAGCGCGGCGCCATCGGCACGGTGATCGCTGCCGCAGACCCACGTGGGCGTCATTGCGTTGAGGCGCCTGATCGCCTGGCCGCGCCCGAACGTGACCGACCGCGCATCCGCGACCTCGATCTCGTGGCCCATCGCACGCAGCCGGTCCGCCAGGTTGGCCGGGAACCCAGGCTCAAGCATCACGTTCATGCCACGCGTCCACTGCCAGCGCGGCGCATCGAGGGCCGCCTGCGGATCGAGGCCATGGTCGAAGATGCGCGAGATCACCTGCAGCTGGCCCTGCGGCTGCATGAAACCGCCCATCACGCCAAAGGCCATCACCGGATCGATGCGCCCGCCCACCGCGGTGCGCGTGACGAAGCCCGGCATGATCGTGTGGTAGGGGCGCTTGCGCGGACCGACCGCATTGGGGTGCGAGATCTCCGGCGTGAAGCACGCGCCGCGGTTCTGCAGCGCGATGCCTGTGCCTGGCACCACGATCCCTGAGCCCCATCCCATGTAGTTGGACTGGATGAGCGACACCATGCCACCTTCGGCATCTGCAGTGCAGAGGTAGACGGTGCCGCCCGGCCGCGGGACGCCCCGGCACAGCGGCTTCGCACGGAACGGGTCGATGCTCGCGGCGAGGTCATCGATTCGGTGCGGGTGCAGCAGCGACTCGGTGTCGCCGGGCAGCCACTCGGGATCTGCCACATGCGCGTGCGCATCGGCGAACCCAAGCTTCATTGCCTCGATCTGCAGGTGGATGCTCTCGGGACCCTCGGGCTCGCGCGTGCGGAGGTCAAAGCGCTCGAGGACCGCCAGCGCGACCAGCGTCGCGATTCCCTGGCCGTTGGGCGGCAGCTCGTGCACCTGCACATCGCGGTAGGGCACGTGAAGCGGATTGACCCGGAGCGTGCGGTGCGACGCGAGGTCGTCCGCAGCGAGCGGCGCGCCGGCCGCAGTCGCCGCGTCCGCGATCCGCCTGGCGAGGTCGCCGGTGTAGAGGTCCGCGCCGCCTGAGGCCGCGATTGCCTCGAGCGTGGCCGCGTGGTCAGGGAGCCGCACGATCTCGCCCGCAGCGGGCGCGGCCCCATCGAACAGGAACGTGTCCGCCCACGCGGGATGCTCTCGGAACGTCTCCGCGGCGCGCGACCAGGCGCGTGAAGTCAGCGGCGACACCGCGTACCCCTCGCGCGCATAGCGCACTGCGGGCGCGAGGAGGTCGGCGAACGCCAGCTGCCCGTGCGCGCTCCACAGGTCGTGCCAGAGAGCGACCTGTCCAGGCACCGTGACGGGGAGCCATCCTCGCTCAGGCACCACGCCGCCAACGCCGACCATCGACCGCTCGAGCGCCGCAGGCGAGCGGCCGCTTCCGTTCCAGCCGTGCAGCGCACCGCCAGTGCCAGCCGCGCCGGGCATCCACGCCATCGCGAACGCATCGCCGCCAATCCCGTTCGAGGTGGGTTCGACAACCGTCAGCGCAGCTGCAGTCGCAATCGCGGCATCGACCGCGTTGCCGCCCCGGCGCAGCATCTCCATGCCGGCCTCCGCAGCGAGCGGCTGGCTGGTGGCCACAGCAGCAGATCCGTAGACCGGCTGCCGGTAGGGCTCGTGGGGCATGCGCTCCTTGGACGACGACCGAGCGGGGAATGCGCTGGACGCCGCGCGTCAGACCGCCACAGGCTGGGCGTTCGCCCTCGCCTTGCGGACAGCCTCGATGCGGCGCTTCGCGAATGCGATCGCGGCATCCGAGGTGCTCGCCGCGTGCGACGACTCCTTGAACACAGCCAGCGTCGTCTCCTCGATCGCAGCGACCTTCTCGTCGATCCGCTTCTCGTCGAGACCCACATAGAGGCCGCCGAGGCGGATGAGCCCGCCAGCGTTCGCGATGAAGTCTGGCGCGTAGAGGATGCCGCGCTGCTTGAGGAGCGCGCCATCGGCGTCGGGGTGCAGCAGCTGGTTGTTGGCGGTGCCGCACACCATCTGGCACTTGAGCTGCTGGATGGTCTTGTGGTCGAGGATGCCGCCAAGCGCGCACGGCGCGAGGATGTCGAGCTTCTCGGCGAAGAGGTTGCGGTCGTTGCCGAGCGCCACGCACCCGAGCTCCTCGACGCAGCGCTTCATCGTGGGCACATGCACGTCGGTGACGAGCACCGCAGCGCCAGCCTCGCGCAGCAGCTTCGCGAGCTTGTAGCCCGTCGCGCCGCATCCCTGGATGCCGATCGTCAGGCTCTTGAAGTCCACGCTCTTGCCGAGGTGGCGAAGGCACGCCTTCATCGAGTTGAAGCAGCCGAGCGCAGTCCATGGGCTGGGGTCGCCGCCGTGGCTGACCGCCTCGCCGCCCATGATGAACTTGCTCTCCTTGGCCATCCAGTCGCAGAACTGCGGGCTCACGCCAACATCCTCTGCTGCGATGTACATGCCGCCGTGGCTGTCGACGAAGCGACCCATCGAGCGGCCCTGGGCCTCGGTCGGCTGCTCGCCCGGCTTGGGGAGCAGGATGACGCTCTTGCCGCCGCCGAGCGGGAGGTCAGCGGCCGCCGCCTTGTAGGTCATGCCTTCAGAGAGTCGCAGCACATCGAAGAGCGCCTCGCTCTCGTGCGCGTAGGCCCAGCGGCGCGTGCCGCCAAGTGCAGGTCCAAGCACCGTCGAGTGGATCGCGATGATGGCCTTCAGGCCGGTCTCGGGATCCTGGTTGAATGAGAGTCGCTCGTGTCCGTGGGTGACCATGCTCTCGAGTACGTGCATTGGGAGCCTCCGTCGTGGGTCGTTCAGGGAACCGGCTCACAGCCGATCCCGTCAAGGGGTGTCTGGGACTGGGGAAACGGTGAGCGTAGCGGGACTGCCGCGCCGGGTCACGCCTTCTTGCCGGTGAAAACGCTGCCTGAACCGAAGTCGGGGATGTGCGGCGATGCCATGCTCCGGCCGCTGCCGCGCACACCATCCACCGGCGTGCGCTCGGGGATCGAGTAGCGGTTGTTGGGGAGCGTCGCGGCCCAGGTGAGCACGCTGTCGGCCGTGGTGCGCACGGAGCGGTCGTAGTTCCAGCGCAGGCCGCGGGTCTCGGACTCGATCTCCGAGTTTGCCATCGTGCAGAAGTGGCTGACCACCTTCATCTCGTGGTCGAGCTCTGCGCCCGAGATGCCCTCGCGGATGCGGCGGTCGAGCTTCGACAGCGTGCACACCATTGCGTGGATCCAGAGCGCGCACTTGGAGAGGCGGGCCTGGATGAACTGGTTGCCGACGAGGCTCTCCTCGTGCTCCTTGAACATCATCTTGACTGCGTAGGAGTGGTCGCGGATGCGGAACATGACCTCCGTCGCCATCGGCTGCAGCGAGGTGTGGAGGCTGCTCCACTTGGGTGCCGGCCTGCGGAAGCCCAGGAAGAGCTCGCCGCCGATGCGCGCCGCGGCGCCGATCTGCCGGAAGGGGTTCGCCTTCACGCCGAGCATCCACTCGCCGAGCTGCTTCGACCCGTACGCGAACACGAAGGAGTGCATGACCTCGTTCGCGCCCTCGACGATGGTGTTGATGCGCGAGTCGCGCCAGATGCGCTCGACGTGGTTCTCCGTCATGTACGACTCGCCGCCCATGATCTGGAGCGCGCTGTTGACGGTGCGGTAGCCCATCTCGCTGCAGAAGACCTTGCAGAGCGCGGTCTCGAGCATGATGTCCTCGTCGTGGCGGTCGAGGAAGCCGGTGGTCGCGTAGAGGACGGCATCCATCGCGTAGGTGTACGCGGCCATCTCCGCAAGGCGCTCCTTCACGAGGTCGAAGTCCCCGAGCGGACGGTCGAACTGGTGGCGGAACGTGGCCCACTTGGCGGCCTGCTCGCACGCGTAGCTCGCGCCGCCGAGCATGCCGGCGCTGAGCGTGCAGCGGCCGTAGTTGAGGCAGGTCAGCGCGACGTTGAGGCCGCGTCCCTCGGTGTGCAGAAGGTTGGCCTTGGGAACGCGCACGTTGGTGAGCCGGATGCGCGCCTGCCAGGTGCCGCGGATGCCGCACTTGCTGCGGTTGCGGCTGAAGATGTCGACGCCCTCCATGTCAGGCGTGCAGATGAGGGCGCTCACGGCATCCTTGACCTTGCCGGTCTTGGGGTCGGTGATGCGCTGCTTGCACATGACGGTGAAGAGTCCGGCGAGGGCGCCCGAGGTGGCCCACTTCTTCTCGCCGTTGAGGATGTAGTACTGGCCGCACGACGAGACCTCGCAGCGTGTCTCCTGGCCGCCGGCGTCGCAGCCGACGTTTGGCTCGCTGAGGCAGAACGCGCTCAGAGTGTCCGTGGCCATGCGCGGCAGGAAGCGGGCCTTCTGCTCGTCGGTTCCGAAGAGCATGACGGCCTTGCATCCGATCGACTGGTGCGCGGACACGAGCACGGCGGTGGAGCCGCAGACGCGGCCGATGCGCTCGAGCGCGCGGTTGTAGCTGGTGATGCCGAAGCCGCCGCCGCCGAACTGCTGCGGGATCGTCATCCCGAGCACGCCGAGGTCGAAGAGTCGCTTGATGACCTCCTCGGGGATCCTCTGCTCCTGGTCGATGAGGTGCGCGGGGTGCTCGTTGACGAGGTAGTCGTCGAGCTTTGCGAGCAGAGCGTCAGCTCGGGCCTTCTCGGCGGGGTCGTATGCGGGATATGGGCTGACCAGCTCCTCGCGGAAGTTGCCCCAGAAGTAGTTCTTCACGGCACCCATCGTGCGAGGGTCCGGTCCGAGCATCTCCTGCGCCTGCTCGATCTGCTTGCGGTCCTTCTCGGAGATGTTCTTGAGGTGGGCGAGGTTGGTGGTGCTCATGGGTCGTCTCCGAGAGTTGGTGGGTCCACCCGGCGGGATGGGCCGAAGGGGTCATATTGAAGCCGCACTCGCCGCCCGAGGCAAACGGCTCAAGACTGTGATTTCGCCAGATATGGGTCTTTGGATGCGGGGCGTGCGCCTCGGACCCGATTGAGGACCCCGACGGATGCCCCCGAACGGGTCGGGTGATGGGGCCTCACCGCTTGAGGAATGCGGCCAGCTTCTCGCGTGCGGCGGGGAGCCCGCGCAGTCGCACCAGCTGGCGCCGCTCCTCGGCAAGCGCAGCGTCCCATCCGCGCTCAAGCCCGATGCACACGCACCCGAACACGGCGGTGACCGGCTCCGATGGAGGCACTGCGGCATGGGCGCGGCCCAGCACGGGGTGCACCTTGGATGCTGCCTCAGGGCCGATGCATGTCGGGGTGGCGCGCGGTGCGCTCCTGGGGTGCGCGTCGATCCAGGCCACAGCAGCGGCGAGCGCGGCATCCACCGATTCGGCATGCGCGTCGATGAGGCCGGCAGGCGCATCAGTGATGGGGAAAGGCTGGCCGGTCGCCGTCCGCACGATCCCAAGCTCGGGGTCGATGCGTGCCGGCAGCATCTGCGTGCCGCCCCAGCCTGGGCAGATCGCGAGACCGCACTCAGGCAGGCCGATCATCCACGGCTTCTCGCCTGCGGCCGGCATCACCGCCACGATCGCGTCGCAGTGCATCGCAAGCTCGAGTCCGCCGCCGAGCGCGGTGCGGTGCACCAGTGCCACGGTCGGGCAGGGGATCCTGTTGAACCACGAGAACGCCTCAGATCCCGCGCGCAGGTACGCGTCAAGCGCGGCATCGTCGAGCGCATCGATCTCCGCAAGGTCTGCGCCCGCCACGAATACGCGCTCGCTCGCCGAACGGAGGATCACTCCTCGCGGGTTTCGCCGCGCAACATCGCGCATGGTGGCGCTGATCTCGCCGATGAGCCACGAGTCGAGCACCACCACGCCACCGCGCAACTTGGCGGGATTGGGCGTGAGCGTGACGGTGACGATGCCGCTGGGAAGCGTGTCGACGGGAAGCATGATGCGAATGTAGCGCTGCGCTGCCCGGTGCGGTCAGCGCGACATCACGGCGCGCAGCCTCGACTGCGCCTCGGGACCCGCGATGACCCGTGCGGAGATGGCCGCAGCCTCGATCAGCACGGCCTCGTCGGCGGACCCGTCGAGCCTGTTGAGCCACTCCTTGGTGGCCGCCTGTGCAACAGGCCCACCTGCGGCAAGCCGCGCCGCGAGCGCTCCGACGGTGGCCTCAAGTTCCGCCGCCGGCACGCAGTGCGTGGCAAGGCCCGCAGCGTGGCCCTCCGCGCCGCTCATCGTCCCGCCCGCGAGCAGCATCGCACGCGCGCGGCCTGCACCGATGCGCCGGATCAGCCATGGCGCAACCACGGCGGGGCACACGCCGAGGTCCACCTCGGGATACCCCACCTTGCTCTCGGGATGCGTGCACGCGAAGTCGCACACCACCATCAGGCCGCAGCCTCCGCCGATCGCAGCGCCCTGCACGTGCGCGATGGTGGGCACGGGAAGCGAGCGGACCGCCAGCGACGTCAGCGCGAGCGTCTTGAGCATCACGCCCATGCGTGCCGGGTCGTCGATGACTCCCTTGAGGTCCATGCCAGCGCAGAACGACTTGCCGGCGCCAGCGAGCACCGCCACTCGGACATCGCCGGCTCGGCATGCGCTCGCGCAGTCGGCCACTGCGTCACGCAGCGCCTCGATCAGCTCGAGGCTCAGCGCATTGCGCGCATCGGGGCGGTTGAGGGTGATGGTGCGTATGCCGTTTGTGGTGTGGGTCAGGATCATGTCGGTGGTCGTTGAGGGTGCTGGGGTCGCGGCATCAGTAGAGCAGTTCCCCGCATTCGGAGCACTGGCTTGTCCAGACGCTGCCGCGGATGTCGTACCTGCACACGGGGCACACGCCCTTGCGGATGCGTTCGGCGCGGATGCGTGCGCCGCGCGTGCGCAGGAATGCCTCGCCCACAGCGAGAACCCCGATCACGGCGCACCCGATCGCCGCGATGATCGGCCATGCCACGAGTGCGTTGAAGGTCAGGGCTCCCCATCGCATGGGCACAGCCTTGCGCGCCGTGGGATCTGTGTCGCGGAGCACGCGCGCAGAAAGCTCGGTGCGCCCAGAGTCGCGCAGCGCCTTCGCCACCGCCTGGCGCTCCTCGGAGTCGCTTCGCCTCTGCTGCAGGCCCTCAAGCGGCACCACCCTCAGCAGCGCGAAGGTCTCCTCGTCACGGCTCGACGCCGGCCAGCCTCTCCACCGTGCCATCGGCCTCACTGTGAATGTCGCGTAGGGGCGCGCATCCGACCATGTCGATGCGCGCGTACCGCCGGCCACCAGCCTCGCACCGAGCGGAGAAGCCGAAGGAAGCTCGCCAGGGCGCGCAGGTTCGACCCAGATCTGGCCGTCATCGACAGTGCCGACGACGCTCTCGCGCACGACGAGCGCATCCGTCGCCAGAGACGCAGGAAACGCCAGACCAAGGGAGATCCACATGTTCGCCCCAAGCCAGCGCGACCACTTCGTGCGAGGAGGCTTGGCCGAGCAGTAGTCGATCAGCGCGAGCCGGCGCCGAATCCGCGCGATCGGTCCGGGCGGCATCAGCCCTTGCTCCGCGATGACCAGAACTCGGCGAGCATCGTGCGGCACTCCTCGCCCGCGCAGAGTGCGGCGCTCGCCGCCGCAGCGGCACGCACCACCCCAAGGTCACGGGATGCGGCCGCGTGAGCGGCTCGATCGCCTGTGCCCTCGGCGTCATGCGCTCCAGTGTCGGCGCCATGCGCTCCGACGTCAGTGCCGTCGAGGCGCGAGAGCCAGCGCTTCGTCTCGCGCAGCGCCGCAGGTCCCTTCGCGGCGAGCGCCGCCACGAGCGCGGCAGTCGCGGACGCAAGCGCATCCGCATCCGCATGCAGGCGGTGCACGAGGCCAAGCTGATGCGCGCGCGACGCACTGACAGGCTCGCCGAGAAGCGCAAGCTCGCGCGCCGATCCCGCGCCGAGCGCAGGCACGAGCGTCGGCAGGCTCACGGCGGGGGAGATGCCGATGCGGTGCACCGGGTACCCGAAGGTTGCGCGCTCGGCGGCGCACACGATGTCGCATCCGGTCAGGATCGCGCACCCTCCGGCGAGCGCGGCGCCCTGCACCTGCGCCACGACTACGGCGGGCATCGCACGCAGGACCACGATCACGCCGCTGAGCCTGTGGATGAACGACTCGAGCGTCGCCGCATCGTGCACGCACGCTGCGAGGTCGAACCCTGCGCAGAAGGCGGACCCCTCGGCCCGCAGCAGCAGCACGTGGGAATCGCCGCCTCGCGCGCGCGCCATCGCACCCTCGACCGCACGCTCGAGCGCATCGAACATCGCGACCCCCAGCGCGTTTCGCCGCTGCGCATCCGCGAGCGTGATTGTCATGACGCGGGCATCGGTGCCGACCTCAAGCCGCGCGGGTGAAGACGTGTCCATGCGTACATTGTCCCGCGCATGCAGAAGGGTGCCAAGCAAGTGTGGCTCGTCCGTCACGCCGACACGGAGTGGAGCCGTTCGGGTCGTCACACCGGCACGACGGACCTGCCGCTCCTTCCTGAGGGCGAGGCCAAGGCGCGTGGGCTCGCGCCGATGCTCTCCAGCGCCGAGTTCTCGCTTGCGCTCTCGAGTCCTCTGCAGCGCGCTGTCGAGACGGCGCGCCTGGCCGGCCTGGGCGACCGCATCGAGATCGACCGCAACCTCGCCGAGTTCGACTACGGCCAGTTCGAGGGGCTCACGTCAGACCAGATCCACGCGCAGTGGCCCGGGTGGGACCTCTGGCGCGACGGTTGCCCCGGCGGCGAGACGCCCGAGCATGTGGCCGAGCGCTGCGCACGGCTTGTGCAGCGTTGCATCGAGGCTCCCGGCAACGCGATCCTCTTTGGACACGGCCACATCTTCCACGCGTTCGCGGCAGCGTGGCTCGAGCTGCCAGCCTCGCGCGGCAGGAGCTTCGGCCTGAAGGCAGGATCAGTCAGCGTGCTCGGGTTCGAGCACGGCAACAGGGTGCTGTGGCAGTGGGACCGCGTCGATCGGCTTGAGGGCCACTGAGCCTTCGATCGCCGGCCACTCGGCTCATGCCTCTTCGCTCACTGGGCCTTCGACGCCTGGTCGCAGCGCGTCCACCCCTTGGTGGGGTCGAACACCGTGACGACATCGAGCGCACGCGACGTCTCGTCGCCCAGGTCACGCTCGAAGACCACGCCATCGGGTCCCACCATGAAGCACATGATGCCGCTCGTTCCGTAGGCGTCTGGCCAAGCGATCGCCGCCCACGACGAGCCGTCGCCCTGCGAGGTGAGCATCGCGTAGCGGTATCCCTTGAAGGGCACCGCACCGGACGTCGACTTGCCCGAGCAGTCTGCGGCTGCGAGCGCCGCGCCGATCGGCGAAGGCTCCTCGTTGCCGGCCGTCGGCCAGTGCAGCCCGTCCTTGCCACCCTTGGCGCTGTTGAGCTTGGCGGCGAATGCCTTCGCGGGCGCACCCTGCGGATTGCTCTCGAAGTACGCGCGCTGCGCGGCGGCGATCGACTGCATCGCCTGGATCGTCTCGAGCTCGTTGCGGCCGATGCGGCGCAGGCGGAACTCCTCGATGCCGGCATCGGTGTCCCACGACCACCGGCCCTTGCGCTCGCGCAGCGGCACGGCGAACGCGAACTGGTCCGGGTCGTCCTTCGCGCCCACCACGAGGATCGCGCCATCGCCGATTCGGTCGATGCGCTGCCCCTTCGCGAGGCGCGCGAGGAACGCGGCACGCATGCGGGGCGCCTCGTCCGGGTTCTGCTGCAGCTCGCTCCATCGTGGGCCAAACAGCGTGGCCGCAGCGTTCGGATTGGGATTCTCGAGCACGACCTTCAGTGCTGCGACTGCATCCTCCGGTGTGGCGTAGTCGGCAGTCACCGTCGACAGCGCAGTCTCGCGTGCGGTCGGCGGCGTCGCGGGCGGCTCCTTCGGTGCCGCCGAGCATGCAAGCACTGAGAGCGATGCGTATGCCGACACGCACCACGCTGTCGACAGGATCCAACGTGAAGTGAATGCATTACGTGTCATCGACGACCTCCTCCTCCTCCGTACCCACCACGGCCACCGCCGCGGTAGCCCGAACGCTGGTTGCTGTATGCGCCGCGCTGGCTTGATGCCGCAGATCCGCGGTCCCCGTAGAACGCACCCTGCTCGCCGCCGTAGCGGTCGTAGCCGCC
>CAZKTN010000053.1:0-11528 GCA_964555705.1 uncultured Isosphaeraceae bacterium
GCGCGCAGGCTCGGTGCCGAAGAGCGGGGGGAGCTTGATCTTGGCAGGATGGTCAGCCGTGCGCACCGTGCCGTCGGGTAGCACGGCCCAGTACTCGCGTCCGTCGAAGCCCGTGGTGAGTGCGAGGCCGCGTCCCGGACCGCGGTCGGGCGCGAGGCCGCGCCAGGTGAGCGTGTAGCGGCCGCCGCTGCCAAGCACGAGCTCTCCCTCGCGCCCGCCTTCGCGCGGCTCGCGGACGCCGTCGCGCATCGCGTCGCGCCTTGGAGCGCCCGCACCCGGGCGCGCGCCTTCGCGAGGGCCCGTGTGCTCGATGCGCACTCGGAAGGTGCGGTCCTCGGTGCGCGCGGTCGCTGCGCGGATCGAATCGAGCGCCGCGTACGCCTGGCTTCCCGACTGCGACTGGCCCGAGGGCGTGAACAGCACCGCGAACCCGAGCACAGCCGCGAGGCCAATACCGCCGCCGGCGAGCGCGATGCGGCGCCGCCACGCGGCGTGCCGGTTGCGGAACGATTGCGCGGTGCCGAGCCCCGGCGCAGAGTGCCCGATGCGTGCGATGGGCGATGTGCGTGCAGATTCGGCGTGGACGGCAGCGATCGCGCGCCCGATGCGTGCCTCGAGTCGCGCGGGCTCATCTGGCGCGATCATCGACAGCATCCCATGCACCACGAGCGAATCGGCGCTGCGGGCGGGCGCAGCCTCAGCGTCGGCGACCTCAAGGTCCGTCGCGAAGCGCTCGTCGGCGGTGAATGTGGGGTCGTTGTCGCTCATGTGTGCACCGGTGCGGCAGCAGTGCCGGGCTCGCCGCCGGGCAAGTCATCGGGGTGGAAGATGCCTCGCGTGCGAAGGCAGGATGCGATGGCGAGTCGAGCGCGGTAGAGGCGCTTGCGGAACGTCTCCTCGGCGAGACCGAGCGAGCGTGCGGCGCTCTGCGAATCGAGCCCGCGCACGTAGGCAAGGTCGAGCGCCTCGCGCGCATCGGGCTGGAGCTGCGAGAGGCACTCGCGAAGCGCGGCCATGCGCTCGCCGAAGGTGTCGCCGCTCTTGGCATCCACATGCGACACCTGCGCATCGATGCGGCGCTGCAGGAGCTCAGCCACGTGGGCGGCGTAGCGGCGCTTGCCGCGCGCCATCACCAGCACATGGTTGCGGGCGATGCCGCGCAGCCATGGCCCGAACGGCTTGGTGCGGTCGAACTCGTCGAGCCGGCGCCAGGCCGTGATGATCGTCTCCTGGAAGGCATCGTCGACGATCGACTCGTCGAATGCGAAGCTGCGCAGGTACGCCGTGAGCATCTCGGCGTGCTGGCGGACGAGGATGTCGAAGAGGTCCTCTGCCTTCATCGGGAGTGCCTCCGCCGGGAATGCGGGCAGGGCACTGCGCAATTGTCCCTCAGGCTGGCGTCTGGGACATAGGATCGGGGTCCTCGGCGACCGATCATGCGGATTTTTGCTCTCAAGATGCTTTTTGGCGACTCCGCGAAGTTCTACGGGATCCTTCTGGGCCTGGGCTTTGCGACCCTGCTGATCAGCCAGCAGTCGTCGATCTTCGTGGGGCTGATGAGCCGTACGTTCGGGTTCATCACCGACACCCCGCAGGCCGAGATCTGGGTGGCAGACCCCGACCAGCGCTACCTCGACGACAACAAGGCGCTGCGCACGACGGCCGTCCAGCGGATCCGGGGGATCGAGGGCCTCGAGTGGGCAGTTCCCCTCTACAAGGGCCTGATCATGGTGCAGTTGCCGGACGGTCAGCGGCAGATGTCGCAGGTGATCGGCATTGACGATGCGAGCCTCATCGGTGGTCCCTCGCGCATGCTGCAGGGGAGTCTCGACGACCTGCGCAGGTCCGACGGCATCATCGTGGACGAGCGCGCGTGCCGGCGCGAGTTCATGCTCAAGCGGCCGCCGGGCGGCGGACCGCCGCGCAGGCTGCAGGTGGGCGATGTGGTGGAGCTCAATGAGCTGCGCGCCGAGGTGGTGGGCATCTGCAAGGCGACGCAGACGTTCCAGAGCCAGCCGGTGATCTACACGACCTACAACCGCGCGATCCAGTTTGCGCCGCCCAACCGCCGCATGACCAGCATGATCCTGGCGAAGGCGGCGCCGGGCGAGGATGTCGATGCGCTGTGCACGCGCATCACCGAGCGCACAGGGCTTGCGGCGTTCCCTACGGACGCGTACCGCGAGAAGACGCTGAGCTACTGGATCCGCGAGACGGGCATCCCCATCAACTTCGGCACGTCGATCATCCTCGGTTTCGTGGTGGGCGTCGCGGTGGCAGGCCAGATGTTCTACAACTTCACGCTCGACAACCTGAAGTACTTCGGCGCGATGAAGGCGATGGGCGCGACGACGCCAAGGCTGCTTGGGATGGTGTCGCTGCAGGCGGCGACGGTGGCGGTGCTTGGGTTTGGCCTTGGCATCGGCATCACGAGCGCGTTCGGGCTCACGGTGCCGGGCGACCGGCTCGCGTTCAGGATGACGTGGCACATCCCGCTGGTGGCGGCAGGCGCGGTGACGCTGATCTGCGTGGCGAGCGCGGCGCTCGGGATGTACCGCGTGTTCAGGCTCGACCCTGCGGATGTGTTCAAGGGATGAGCGGCCAGCGATGACTGCGACGGCGACACAGCTTGCGATCCACGCGCGTGGAGTGGCGAAGGCGTTCGGCAAGGGCGACTCGCGCGTGGTGGCGCTGCACTCGGCGGACTTTGACGTGCCATGTGGCGAGATGGCGCTGCTCGTCGGCCCGTCAGGATGCGGCAAGACGACATTCATCTCGATCATCGCGGGGCTTCTCGCGCGGGACCAAGGCGAGCTGTCGGTGCTGGGGACCGATCCGAGCACGCTCTCGGGTGACCGACGCACAGCGTGGCGGCTGCGGACTGTGGGATTCGTGTTCCAGCAGTTCAACCTGATTCCGCAGCTGAGCGTCGTCGAGAATGTGGCGGTGCCGCTGGTGCTTGGGGGCATGCGCATGAGCGAGGCGATCGAGCGGTCGTCGCAGATGATGGCGCGCGTGGGCCTCAAGGGCCGCGAGCGCGGCTCGCCGATCAAGCTCTCTGGCGGGCAGCAGCAGCGCGTGGCGATTGCGCGCGCGCTGGTGAACTCGCCGAAGATCCTCGTGTGCGACGAGCCGACGAGCGCGCTCGACGGCGCGACGGGACAGTCGGTGATGGAGCTGATCGCGGAGACGTGCCGCGGGCCGGATCGCGCGGTGGTGATCGTCACGCACGACGAGCGCATCTTCCGGTTCTCCGACCGCATCGCGCACATGGACGATGGGCGTGTGGACAGGCTGACGGACAGGGACGGGAATCCGATTGGTGGCGCGTCGCCGCATGGCGGGGCGACCGTGGAGCATCACGCATGATCAAGCTTCGGTTCATCATCATTCCTGCGCTGGCGATCACCGGGATCGGGCTGTCGATGTACACGGTGCGCAAGCAGGTGCCGTCGTCGCCGGTGCCGCCGATGTCGATCGAGCCCCCGAAGAGCCCGTTCCCCAAGCGCATCGCAGGTGTAGGGCTTGTGGAGCCCGGATCCGACGTGATCAGCGTGGGGTCGCAGCTCCCCGGTGTGGTGGCGACGGTGGCGGTGGTCGAGGGCCAGCCCGTGAAGAAGGGCGATGTGCTGTTCCGGCTCGATGACCGGCAGACGAATGCCGACCTTGTGGAGGCGCGCGCGAGGCTCGCGGTCGAGGAGCGCAAGCTCGCCGCGCTGAAGGCGCTGCCGCGCGCGCCAAGCGTGGCGATGGCGGAGGCGACGCTTGCGTCGGCGAAGGCGCAGCTTGTGGATGCGAAGGGGCGGCTTGACCGACTCGTGGAGCTCGGACCCGAGGCTGCCGCGAGCCGCAACGAGCGACCTCGGCTCGAGTACGAGCTTGCTGCGGCTGACGCTGCAGTGCGACGTGCGGAGGCGGATCTTGCTGAAGTGAAGCAGGGCACCTGGCCCGAGGACATGGCGGTGCAGGAGGCGCACGTCGATGCGGCGCGCAGCGCGGTGAAGGCGCTTGAGGTGACGCTCGAGCGCGAGACGGTGCTTGCGCCGATCTCGGGCACCGTGCTCGCGGTGGAGATCGACGAGGGCGAGTTCGTGTCGCCTGGGTCGATCAGCGAGTTCGTGGCGCTTGGCGATGTGGGCGCGCTGCACGTGCGCGTGCAGATCGACGAGCTGGACGCGTGGCGGTTCACGCCCGACTGCAAGGCGGTCGCTGCGCCGCGCGGCGGGTCGCCCGCGCGCTATCCGCTGACGTACCTGCGCACGGTGCCCTACGTGGTGCCCAAGAAGTCGCTCACAGGCGAGAGCGCCGAGCGCATCGACGTGCGCGTGCTGCAGGTTCTCTACAAGGTGGATGTGCCTGAGGGCACTCGGATCTTCCCGGGCGAGCTGCTCGACGTGTTCATCGAGATTCCTGACGGGGAGTGAGCGCGGGCGCCAGCAGCGCCATGTGCATGCTCGAGTCGAGCGCGTCGGTGAAGGTGCGCGCGCCGTCGTCGATGAGCGACTCGATGTCGGCGGCGCACTCGTCCGCGATGATGCGAAGGCCGGCATCGGCCGCGGCCGCGGCGATGTCCGTCTCGTGAAGGTCGTCCATGCCGATGCGTGCGGCGATCATTCGGTGGTAGGCGGTGAGCGCATCGCGTGCGCGAGGGCGAAGCGTGTCGCGTCGCGCGCCGTACTCGCTGACGATGCGCGTGTGCGGGTGGGTGCCGCGTGCGAGCGCGAGCAGGGCCGCAAACTCGGCGTGCGTGAGGTAGTAGGAGAGTCCCTCGATGATCCACGTGCAGGGAGTGGCGGGCGACCAGCCGATCGCCTCGAGCCGCTGCACGAGGCCGGCGGCGTCGCGGAGGTCGTGGTGCAGGCACTCGATGCGCGGTGCAGCGAGCGGTGCGGCGGCGGCGATCGCAAGTCGCTTGGCGTCGACGTGGTCGTAGTCGATCTCGATCGCGCGCGCGGAGGGGTGCATCGTGCACCAGTCGACGCTGATGGCGCTCAGGCCGGCGCCTGGGACGATGATGAACCGTGCGGCGTCGGGGTGCTCGGCAGCGATGCGCTCGAGGTGGTGCATCGACCGCCAGCGACGCAATACGAGATGGCGAAGCGAGTGCGGGTGGGTGGTGAGCAGCACCTGCGCGAGGTCGTGCGCGGACGACGTGTCGACCATGCCCAGCAGCGCACGGCCGGGGGCCGTGAAGGCGAGCCGGTCGCCTCCCACGGCCACCACCATGGCCGCCGTGGGGCCAGCCTGCAGGATTCGCGGGGATTGGCCTTGGGTTGCCATGGGTGGAGCGTAAACTTCCCTCATGGACGTCTGGATCGCCTACACGCTGGCCGTTCTCCTGGGGATCTCGCTTGCGGCCGCCTGCGGCATGAGGGTGTTCGCGCCGCTGGCGGTGCTGTCTGTGGCGTCCTTCGCCGGGTGGATGACGCCGCCGGACTCGTTCGCATGGGTGGGGAGCGCGCCGGTGATGGTGGGCCTGTGCCTGGCCGTTCTGCTTGAGGCTGGCGCGTACATGATTCCGTGGCTCGACCATGCGCTTGACACTGCGGGCGTTCCGCTGGCTGCCGGTGCGGGCACGGTGGTGGCGGCGCTGCAGATCGCGTCCGTGTCTGGAGTGACGGGTTCGGCGCCGATCGACCCGGGGCTGCTGTGGACGCTGTCGGCGGTGGCGGGCGGCGGTGTGGCCATCGGCACGCATGCCACGACCGCGATGCTGCGCGGCGGGTCGACGGGCGTCAGCGGAGGGCTGCTCAATCCTGTGTTCGCGATCGCGGAGACTGCGCTGAGCGTGGTCATCAGCGTCCTGTCGGTGGTGATCCCGGTGCTTGCGGTGGTTGCTGCGCTCGGCGTGGTGGCGCTGCTGGTGACTGGAGTGCTCGTGATGCGTTCGGCGATGAAGGGGGTCGCGGGAAGCGTCGCGAAAAAGGGCAAGATCACGCAGGCTGTGGCCTAGCGCTCGCTAGGGTGGGTCCGTTGCCGTGCCGGGCGCGTGTGCCCGGCAGCTGGCGGCGGGCATGGACGGCCCGCAGCGGCGATGCGGCGGATGGAGCCGTCCGGGCCCCGATGCGGGCAAGGTGAGTCTGATGAAGGATCGATCACGGAGGTGGTGGGCTGTCGTTCGCACATGGGTTGCGCAGCGGTGCGGGGGCATGCCGGTGGGGCACGCCGCGATGGCGCTCGCTGCGCTCGTGGGCTTCGCGGGGATGGCGGGGGATGCCTCGGCCTCGCAGATCGTGGCGCGGTGGACGTTCAACGGTGTGAGCGGCACGACAGATGTGGAGCAGGGCGCCGGCACGGCCTCGGCGGTGGGGCCGATGACCCAGACGTTCCCAATAGGGACGCCAGCTGAGAAGATCGGGAATGACCCGCTGAACCGGGCCTGGTCTGTCGGGGGCTTCCCGGCAAACGGCACCGGTAGCGGCACGCGCGGCGTGATGTTCCAGGTGTCGCCGCCTGCAGAGAGCGGCATCACGATCACCTGGAGCCAGAGGCACTCCTCGAGCTCGAGTCGCTGGACGCGCTTTGAGTACACGATCGACGGGAGCACGTTCACCTCCGAGGGCATCCCCAACGGGGGCCTCCTGGAGGCCAACACAGGCGGCGACATGTGGATCAACGACCGCTCCGTGGACCTCTCCAAGATCGCGGGCATCGCAGGCAATGCGAAGTTCGCCTTCCGCATCGTGACGGTCTTCGCGCCTGGCACGGAGACCTACGTGCCCACGGGGTCGACCTCGAACTACTCGACCAGCGGCACGATGAGGTTTGACCTGGTCACTGTGAACGCCACCCACCTTCCGGCGCCGGGCACTGCATCCCTGCTCGGCGCCGCTGCGCTGGCGGCGCGTGGCCGCGGGCGCCCACGGCGCGTCGCGCGCGTGAGCTGTGGGGCGGGCGAGCATTCGCGCACATGAGGTGTGAAGCGCGGGCGAGCTGTCGCGCACGGATCCCCCAGGGCTGGTTCCCGGTCGCAGGTTGTCCCTGCGGCCGGGGGCCGGCTTGGAGACAGCGAAGGATGGGAGCTTGCCCGCGTGCGGATGCGGTCTGGCGCAGTGCACCGCGATCGCGGCCCGAGGGTCACGTCGGTGCGGTCAGTGGATGCCCATGAGCGTGAAGACGATGCTCACGGCGATGAGGACGATGATGATCCACTCGAGGATCTCGCTGCGGATCTGGTGGTGGGCGTCGCGGAGCTTGCCGTAGATCGCCTCGAGGGCATCGAGCTTGACCCGGACGCTGCGCTCCCAGTCCTGCAGGCGGAGGCGGCGGTCTGCGGTGTCGTGGATGCGCGCGAGGTGCTGGTCGCCGTAGGTCTTCAGCGCGTTGCCGACGCTCTGGAGGAGGCCCGCTGCGTCCACCTGCATGCGCGCGAGCCGGCGTGTCTGGCGTCGAATGGAGCCAGCAAGGATGGCGGGCCTGTCGCTGCCCCTGAGCGTGATCTCGTATGCCTCCTCGAGCGCGCGGTCGAGCGTGTCGTCGAGGAAGCGCAGCTCGAGCAGCTGAGTGTTGGCGAGCTCGAGGGCGGCGATCGTGGCATCAGGGTCCGGATCGATGAGCAGCGCGGCATTCCAGTCGATGACCGCAAGGTCGTGCGGCCCGTAGGACACTGTGCCCGACACCGCATCGCTGACCTGCTCGTCGCTGAGGGTCCCGGGCTCCGCGCGGAGGACCCGCGCGAGCAGCTGCCTGCCGATCGCCTCCGCCGTGAGCGGAGCCGGGAGGGTGCCCGGGTCCATCGACCGGATCGCGAACACCGTGTAGTCCTCCATCGACTCTGAGACGAGTGGGCGGGTGATCGCGGGGTTGAGCGCCTGCATCAGCGCGGAGACCCTTCGCCGCGCGTCGTCGCGCAGCTCCGCCGGCGCCACCAGCGCAGTGGAGAGACGCACGAGGCCGTCCAGCGGCCCAGCGACTGGGATGCGATAGGCCACGCTCACGGCGCCGAAGGCGTACATGGTGATGCGTACGGGGCCCTTCAGGTCGTGTCCGGCGACAGTGATCTGGGGTGGCGGCTGCTCGATCACAAGGGGTCGGGGCACAATCTCCACTGCGGCTGGGTTGCGGGCGCCAGTGGCCAGTACAGGTCGGCTCGACTCGATGAGCCGCTCCGCAGCCTGCAGGTCCACGGAGTAACCGAACTCCTGCGCGAACATCACCAGCGCTACCCCGTCCCTGATCTGCATAGTGGGAACAGGTGTCATTCGGCGACGACCTTGACGGCCACCGTGCGAGTCTCGGCCGGCGCAACGCCGCGCTCCCACGGCCGGTGGTACTGGAATGACAGGTTGCAGGTGCCCGGGCCCTCTGCGGCGAACGTGAACACCCACTCGGAGGGCCCGCCCACGCGGCCATCGGTGGAGCTCTCGATCTGCTGCGAGAACACCAACGGGAGCATCGGGCACAGCGGCGAGGAGAGCTGCCACGAGTACCCAGTGCCGGCGGTGCCAGGCAGGCGGATCATCACAGGCTGGCCGACCTTCGCCTGGACCTCCGATGGCCACTGGCCGGCGCGGGGCGCGAAGGACGCGGGCTCGCTCGGGGAGCTCACCTGACGCGGGATGCCCACCTGCACCGATGCCTGGTTCGGTGCGCTGCATGCGGCGAGGGGCATCACCGCTGCCATGCCGGCGGTCATCGCGCATCGCGTCATGCGCATCCAGATATCGACCGTCACGGCGTTGTGGTCGCCTGCAATGCGCATCCGCATACCCATGCCGATGCCCATGCCGATGCCGGCACCCATGCCCCTTGTCTGCGTGGTGGTCATGGCGAGACGGTACCTGCGCGTGGGGGTGTGGCGGCATCGACGAAGCTGAGCTCGAATGTCTCGGTCACTGTGCGCCCGACATCATCTTCGTGCGTGCGGTGGTGGGCGAGAGTGAGCACGACGCTGGTGCGCCAGCGCGAAAGCCGCTCATGGCGCTGTCGCACGGCCTCGGGATGCGTGAAGTGGAGGGCTGTGCGTTCGGGTGCGCCCGAATCCTCGTCGAGCATCGCGAACACGAGGTGCCGGCCATGACGCGCCGCCGTGCGAAGGAGGTGAAGGTCGCCCTGCGGGTCGGACCGTCGCCATCCAGCCTCGGCAAGTGCGCGCTCGGCACCTTCAGTCTGAGATGGCTGCACGGCAAGGCATGCGCGTGACGCGAACCGGCGGACGAGTTCGTCGGAAGAGGACAGTTCGGCGCTGAGCGCGCTGCCCTCGACGAGCGACGCGTCGATGCCCGCGCGCGCGAGCGCAGCGAGGACCTCGGCGAGCGTGCGCTCGATGCGCAACGCTGCCTCTGTCGCTGCCGTCCACAGCATGCTCTCGTGGATCATCGGAGGGCGCGGCCGGGGATGCCGCCTGTGACGGCGATTGCGATCACGACTGCAGTCCAGAGCGGCAGAACTCCCACGCCGGGGAGCGCCTCTGCGATCAGCGCCACAAGCAGGATCACGGGCCTGCCGAGAATGGCCCACAGCGCGAGCGCCGTCAGGATGTCAAGCGGGATGGTGGCGGGCACGCCGGCGACCGTGGCGTCGATGCCTCCGCCGATGAGGTCCGATGCGCCCGCAATCAGCAGCGCACCCACGAGCTGCCAGACCGAGAAGGCCACACGCGGAACCGGTTCCTGCATCGGCTCCTGCGCCGGCTCCTGCATCCGATCCCGCACCGGATCGTGGTTCGGCTCGTCCATCGGATTCCGTGCCGGCGCCTGCACCGGCCGGATCGCGCCAGACTCGGGACCTTGCTCACTTGGGGTGCTGCTGGGCTCCATCGCCTGCCTCCGGCTGCTGCGGGATCTTCGCGAGCAGCTGCGCGATCCGGCCGCGCATGCGCTCGTCGCCAATGGCCATGGCCCTCTCGCCTGCGGCGCGTGCGCCCGCCGCATCTCCGGCTGCGACCTGAGCACGCATCAGCAGCAGCCATGGGTTGGGGTCGAGGTCTCCGCTGATCGTTGCGGCGGCCTCTGCCGCCTCCGCCGCCATGCGCAGGTCGCGGCCTGTGGAGTTGACGCGCGAGTCCATCCAGAGCGTCGCGAGGGCGGTGAGTTCCGCGGAGTCCTGAAGGCGCGTCCACTCGTCGGTTGCCGCACGCATCGCGGCGGCGGCCTCGTCGGCACGGCCTGCGCGGAGCAGGATGACGATGCGGCGCGACGCGAAGTCGCGCATGCGGTGCGGGTGCATCGCCACCATCTCCTCAACCTGGCTCGCGGCGAGCGCCGGGTCACTCATCGAGATCTTGACGAGGGAGTCCATCGCACGGGTCTCCCTGCGGAACGCGTCGATCTCGTGCGGGCCTGTCCACGTGCCCGCGATCATGCGCGACAGCACGTGCTCGAGCTCTGCGGGAGTGCACGTGGCCGCGACCATGCCGGCGGCGTCGACGACAAGCGTGGTGTCGCGGTCGGCTGAGCCGGCCCCCGCAATTGCGCTGCCTGCGCCCGCAGTGGCGCCGTTGGTGCTCGGTCCCCCTGATGCGCCGCTGCAGACTGCCGACACCTGCGCGTGAAGGTCGGCGGGCGCGATGCCGATCGGGTAGGTGATGCGTCCGCCGAGCCGCCTGATCGACTCCTCGATGCGCTCCGCCGGGTAGCCCGGCATCTCGCGCGTGATGCCGCGCACGACGACACCGTCAGCGGCGCGCTCGCGCGCGATGCGCGAGAGCCTTGGCATGTAGGTCATCGAGTCGCTCGACCATGGTCCCCACAGGTCGATGACGGTGAAGCGCGGAGGCGTTGCGGGCGCGGCTGGAGCCTCGGGAATCCACCGGCAGCCGTCGAGGGATGGGAGTGCGCGTAGGGTCTCCGGAGCGGCGGACCCTGCGGCGGCGGCGTTCGGGCCTGTCTGGATGGCCACAGCGGGACTTGTGCGCGCGCTTGCGTCAGCGGCCCTTGCTTTGCCCGCGCCAGCGCCATCGCCCACAGCGGACAGGGCGGCAATCAGTGCGATGGCGGCGCAAGTGGCACGCATGAACCCACTACTGTACGGCGACCGATGGCCCTGCCGCCCCTGATTGTGACTGCGATCGATGTGGGATACCTCGGGGTCCGAGGTGCGGGCGCTGCGTTCGCCGTGTCGCGCACAGGCGCCGCTGATGCCACCTTACTGGTCGAGGCCGGTCCTGCTGTCTGCCTGCCGGCGCTGGAGGCAGGGCTCCGCGCTGCGCATATCGCTCCTGACTCGATCGGGCACGTGCTGGTGACGCATGTGCACCTCGATCATGCGGGCGCTGCGGGGCACCTTGCGGCGCGCGGCGCGAATGTATGGGTGCATCCGCGTGGCGCGCGTCATCTGGTGGATCCCGGGCGGCTTGTCGCCGGCACGCGTGCGGTGCATGGTGCGCGGTTCGAGTCGGAGTACGGGATGCCGCTGCCGATCGCTTCCGAGCAGGTGCACGCGGTCGAGGATGGTGCAACCGTTGCCGGCGCGCTCGACGCGCAGGCGGTGGCCACGCCAGGCCATGCGCGACATCACCATGCGTGGGTGCTCCGCGATGCGCTGCATGCGCATGTGTTCACGGGTGACGTGGCGGGAATCCTGCTGCC
>CAZKTN010000054.1:0-11132 GCA_964555705.1 uncultured Isosphaeraceae bacterium
GTCGAGGCGCGGGGGATGGATGTCGACTCGATGCTGGGGAAGTCGCTCGCGGCGGAGATCCACCGGGTCGAGGTGCCCCAGCCGACAGACGAGGATCTCGGCAACATTGTCCGTGAGGCGGCACGCGGCGTGGCGCGCACACGGCATGTCGACGTGTCGGTGAAGCGCTCGACGCTCGATGCGATGGCACGCACCCTGCGCGGGCTCTCGCGTCGCCAGGCGCTCCGAGTCATCAAGGCGGCAGTGGCGCAGGACGATCGATTGGACGACGACGATCTCGCGCGCGTGATGATCCTGAAGCGGAACGCCTGCGCTGACCTTGCAGGAGTGCTGGAGTTTGTGCAAGCACCCGTCTCGATGGAAAGTGTGGGCGGGCTTGGAGGCCTCAAGGCATGGCTCGCTGAGCGTCATCTCGGCACGGCGCAGGAGGCTGCCGACTTCGGACTGTCGCTGCCTCGCGGAGTGCTTCTGCTGGGCGTTCAGGGTGCGGGGAAGAGCCTCGCTGCGAAGGCGGTGGCAACCGCATGGCAGGTGCCGCTCCTGCGTCTCGACGCGGGCGCACTCTACGACAGGTACATCGGCGAGAGCGAGCGCAAGCTGCGCGATTCTCTCGCGCAGGCGGACCGCATGGCGCCTGCAGTGCTCTGGATCGATGAGATCGAGAAGGGCTTTGCCAGCGCGAGCTCGCTCTCCTCGGACGGCGGTCTCTCGCGGCGCATGTTCGGAACGCTCCTCACATGGATGCAGGAGCGGCAGTCGGCGACGTTCCTGGTGGCGACGGCAAACGATGTGTCTGCGCTTCCGCCCGAGCTTCTCCGCAAGGGTCGCTTCGACGAGATCTTCTTCATCGATCTCCCAAGTACTGACGCCCGCGAGGCGATCCTCTCCATCCACCTCAAGAAGCGACGCCGCGTGCCCAAGGACTTCGACATGAAGTGCCTTGTCGCGGCCACCGAGGGCTACAGCGGCGCGGAGATCGAGGCCGGCATCGAGAGCGCGCTCAGGCGCGCCTTCGCTGATGGCAAGCGACCCATCACGACTGACGATCTCGTGGCTTCATACGCCGCGAGCCCTCCAATCTCCGTGGTGATGGCTGGGCGAATCGAGGCTCTCAGGACATGGGCCCGCAAACGCTGCGTGCCCGCCGATTGAGGCATCGCAACTCGGACGGGCTCACTGCGCGACGTTCAGTACTTCTGTGACCCCTCCGATGTTCGGCCGACCGGCATGGACAGCCGTGACCCCTCCCAATTGGGGGATGCGCGCGCAGCATTCATGCCCCGCTCTGGGGTTTCGCGGAGTTCCCACTTTAGGCACCCCATGCCATTGCACTACCGTGGCGTTTCGGTGCGGAGCGCACGCGGCGTGCGCTGAGGCGCCGCACAAAGGCAATCAACTGAAGGAGTGTCCGTGAGCACCAGTCAAACGATGTGTGTCGCCACCGTGTGCGCATCCATGATTGCGGGCCTGGGCGTCGCGCCGGCGACGAATGCGCAGTGCCCGGCCGACCTGACGTCAGACCGACGGGTGGATGGCAACGATCTCACGGTGCTGCTCGCTGCATGGGGTTCGAGCGGCGGTTCAGCGGACATCAACGGCAGTGGAGTGGTCGACGGGAACGACCTCACCGCGCTCCTCGCTGGGTGGGGGATATGCCCGCCCGCCACACCCTCATGGGCCACCCTGATCGAGGCTTTGCCAGATCCGGCGGTCATCACCAGTGCATCGGTGCGAGAGTCAATCGCCGCGTCGGGGTGGGCGTGGCGCGTTCGCGACAACGACACGCAGATCGAGCTCGTGCTCATCCCGCCCGGAACGTTCCAGAGGGGTTGCTCGGTGTCGGTCGCGCACCTCTGCAGCGGCAACGAGGGGCCCATCCACACGGTGACGCTGACGAACCCGTTCTACATGGGTCGCTACGAGGTGACTCAGGCGCAGTGGCAGGCTCGCATGGGGTCGAATCCATCGCTGTGGAGGAACCCCAGTCCCGAGGTTCCTGCGTCCGAGGTGCCCAATCGGCCTGTGGAAACAGTCAGCTGGGACATCATCCAGACGTTCCTCAGCGCCAACAGTCTCCACGGATCAGGCGGCACGTCGGATCTGCGCCTTCCGACGGAGGCGGAGTGGGAGTACGCGTATCGCGCAGGCACCACGACCGCATACCACTCGCTCCCTGGACACCCTGACGGCACGAATGACGACCAAGTCGCAAATCAGATCGCGTGGTGGGGATCCTGTCCCGGCTGCGGCGGGAACTCGGGTCACCAGACGTATCCGGTGGGACGCAAGCCGGGGAACGGGTTCGGCCTGCATGACATGAGCGGCAATATCTACGAGTTCGTGAACGACTGGGCATCGGCCCCATACCCCTCAGGGCCTCTCGTGGATCCGACGGGTCCCGCGACCGGAACCACCCGCGTGCTGCGGGGAGGCTCTTTCGCCGACGCCCAAACCAACTTGCGCTCATCCAAGCGCTACTGGACCCCGCCCAATCACATCAGCAACAGGTACGGCTTCCGCGTCGTGCGGAACCCGTAGCTCACGGACCGCACCGCGCGCTAGCCCGGTCGGGCGCACGCGATTCCATGGGTTCCCGCATGCTGAGGGTCAACGGCTGTCAGCCGACTTCCACAACGCGCTGTCCATCATCAAGAGCCACGACCACTGCGGGCAGTACCTTCGCGAACGCATCAAGCAGCGCATCGCGACGGCAGTTGCCAAGGCGGACCCAGACCAATCTTCCCTCATCCCTCGGCCGGATTGCGAGGAACAGCAGATCCTCGTCCTTGCTGACGACGACACGGCCCTCGCGGATCGCCCAAGCCCATAGGGTGCGATCATCCGCCGTGTCCATGCCGACCATGGCGACATGCACGGAGTCATGCCCAGCATCCTGACGGAACTTGGAGAGGCGCGGCGGAAGCTGGTTGTCAACCAAGAACTTCATGCGACGCGGACCACCGCGTGGCTCATCTGGACAGCTGCATAGGCGATCGCGGCGAGCAGGTCATCGCGCTCGAGCGACGGGTGATCTGCAAGGACCTCCTCGAAGGACGCGCCGTTCGCGATCAGCTCAAGCACGTCCGAAACGCGCATGCGGCTGCCCCGAATGCAAGGGCGGCCCCCGCACTTTCCAGGCTCGATGGTGATCCGATCGAGGAGCGCTATTGACATGCCGTCACTATAGCGCGCTGCCGCCACGAATCAGCTGCAGCTGCCCCAGCCTGCGAGCACGACGGCAAGATCGAGGCCGTCCACGGTGCCGTTGTCGTCAATGTCTCCGATGCAGGTTCCGCTGCACGGGCCCCACTGCGCAAGCACCTGGCTGAGGTCGACGCCGTTGACGGTGCCGTCCGCATTGAGGTCAGCGTCGCACGGGGGTCCCACCGGGCAGTCACCGCAGTCGTTGGAGATGCATGTGCCGGTGAGCTCAGTCATGACGGCACCCGGATTCGAGTAGACCTGCGCACCAGTCGGCGCGCTGTTGCTGCAGACGCGGGTCGACTGGAGCACCAGCGTGCTCGAGCTGGCGAGTACGAAGGCTCCTCCATACCCATCAGTCGAGTTCTCGCGTACGGTGCAGCCGATCATGGTGGTGGTGCCACTGTTGACCGATACCGCGCCAGACGATCCGTTGGAGGGGAACTGCGCGTTGCCAGCGGTGTTGCCTGTGAGCTCGCAGTCGATGAGCGTGGGGCTCGCGGAAGAGTTGAAGAGCGCGCCGCCTTTCCAGTTGGCGACATTGTTTCGGAAGTGGCAGTTTCGGAACACGGGCGAGGCCCCGCTGACGAACACGCCGCCACCGTAGTCCGACCGACCGTTCGCGAACGCGAGATTCTCGAATGTGGGCTGGCCGATGATTGACGCCATGCTGAGAACGACCCGTGTGCCCTGGCCGTCGAGCACCGTCGCGGGGCGTCCCTGCGCATCGACCGCGCCGCGGACTGTGATGGCTTGCCCGTACACCTGCAGCGACGCATTGAGCGGATAGGTGCCAGCGGCGATCACGACGATGTCGCCTGTGACGGCCGTGCTGACGGCGGCTGCGGGATCCGTGAAGTCGCACGACCCGTCGGGGCAGACTGTGATTGTGTCGGCGTGGGCTGGCAGGGCCGCGGCACCGAGCGCAAGTGTGCCGATGGCGAGCATGCTGAGTGCGGTGGGGCTGAGGTGTCGGTGCATGGGGGTCTGGAGATCCTTGGTCGTGGGGTAGGGGGAAGCCACTTCAACGTTACCTCTTGGATTCGCGACCGCACGCAGCTCTGTTGCGTAATCGAGCAACATTCGACCTTTGATGCCCACTTTGGGCTGCCTGTGCTCCTTGCGGAGTATCGGTCAGGCCGGAATGGCCCTGTTGAGACCGAGGCCTGGACAGGCGGGCGGGGTACTTCGGCTTCCCATGTACTCCATTCGGAGTACATCGGTCTGCGCGTGAGCGAGCACAGGACATTCGGCTGTCGCATCTGCATAGCCCATGCGATCATCAGGCGATGAGTGAACCCGATTCGCTACGACTTGAGGCAGAGGGAGTGCTCACACTTCTGCGTGAGTACGACGCGCTGCGCACGTGGGAGTTCCTGCGCACTGCGCGGGCTGTCGTCACGGTTGGCGAGCTTGCTGCAGCGATGGGAGTCGAGTCGCGCGTGCTCCAGCGGCACCTCGACCTGCTCGCGAAGCACGGGCTTGTGCACGTCGTGCGGGCACGCAAGCCTCGGAGGTCGGTCGGTTACCGAGTGGCCACGGAGCGCATCGTGGTCGCCTTCGATGACAGCAGGGCAGAGTCGGTGCAGAAGGCGATGGAGTCCAGCGACTCGGTGCAACGCGAGTTCGAACGCTGCGTGGAGCGGCACACTGACCCTGAGTTCCACTCAAAGGCGGGTGTCCGGTTTCGGCAGCAGAGCATGCTGCACTTCACGAAGGAGGATCATGTCGAGCTTCGCCGGCGGATGATGGCGGTGATCGAGTTCCTGGCGACGCCTCGGCCTGGTCCGCCGCAGCCCACGCGAAGAAGTAGAGGCGGTCGCCTTCCTGCACCGGCCTACTGCAACCAGGCGATCAGCATCCGGCTCGATCCTCTTGTCGGACGGCTGCTTCCGCTCCCTGCGGTGTGGATGACTCCCAACTCCAAGCTGGCGGATGCATCGCTGGAGAACGTCGACAAGACCGGGCTTCCTGGGCTAGCGCCACGCGAACGCGAGGTTGCGCTGGCGCTCGCTGACGGCCTGTCGCGCGCGCACGTGGCCGAGCGCATGCGCCTGTCAGTGCACACCGTATCGACGCTTGCCCGTCGCGTGTACCGCAAGCTCGGGGTCTCGAGCCAGGCCGCGCTCGCCGCGCGGCTCTCCGGCCACGCCCGCCGCAAGCTGGGCGAGCGGTAGTCGGGGCTCGACAGATGCCATCAAGCCACCTAGTGCGAGTTCGCGATCGCGTTACCGGCACGGTCCCCACTGCGCCAGCAGCCACCCGAGATCTGCGCCGCCGACCGAGCCGTCGTCGTCGAGGTCAGCGCTGCAGGAGCCTGAGCAGCCCCACTGAGCGAGCAGCAGGCCGAGGTCAGAGCCTGACACGCTCCCGTCCCCATCGAGGTCCGCAGCGCATCCTGGGTTGGCTCGCATCGCCGCGACGTAGACGCCGGCCCACGACTCGCCGGTCACCTCATCAAGCATGCTTGCAGTCATGGCCAGCGTCCCGCCGCGGAGCGCATCGCGCTCGATGCCGATGGCGACGACCGACGACCCAGCTGGCGCCTGCGCATCTATGTCCGTGCCTGGCGTGCCCGTCCCCACGAAGGCGCTCGGTGCGCCACCTGGACCGGTCACGCGGAAGAGGAAGTCATCGTCCGTAGCGCGGGCCTTGAACACGGCCTGGAACGTGGTGGCACCGACTCCAGCAACCGCGACGAACGAGGCTGAACGCCAGCGCGGGGGCTCCTGCTTGCCCCCCTCGTCACCGCTGCCGCTGCCGGGCGGGCTGCCCGAGAAGTTCCAGTACATCATGTCGTCGATGCCGGATCCGGTCTTCGCGATCTCGTGCACCTCTCCGCTGAGCGTGTCCGCGACGAAGAAGCCCTGATTCACGGGCACATCGACCACGAATCCATCGGGGTACTCCTCGTTGCAGTACTCGAGGATGTCCGCGTTGCCGTCGGTGGGGCACTCGAGCGTGATCGAGCGGGTCTCCATTCCCCAAGATGCCCAGAACGCCACCCAGCGGCCATCGAATGAGAGCGCCTCACCCATGCGGTTGAACGCGGTGCCTGGCGCTTCGCCGGGAACCTGGTCCCCGAGCACAACGACAGGCGAGAGCGGCGGATCAGGCATCAGCGCGGCGAGGTAGATGCCACCGAGCGTTGGCGATTCCTCGTTGTCGAGGCCAAGGAACACCGCGTGCCCGTAGGCGGCGCTTGGCGGTGCCGTGCTGCCAAAGGGAACGAGAACAGGACCGGCCTGCCCCGGAATCGCCATCAGCGAATCGGCGATGCGCTGCACAGGCGCCATGCCGCCCATGGAAGTCATGCTTCGGTAGTACACGCCCGTTCGGCCGGTCGCGGCAGCGGCGTCTGTCCAGTTGCCCTTGAACACGACGAACTCGCCGTCGCTGGGCGAGGCGGCTCCGGGGAACTGGTCAAAGCGCGTCCCCTCCACGGCGCCGGGCACCTGCCACCACGGGAACACCAACTCATCGGTCGCCGCATCGCGCACGCCGCCGAGCAGGCATGCGCCAGTGGACAGCACGCCGCCGACGGTGCCGTAGACGCCAGCCGTGCCCACTCGGCTCTCCGAGCCATCGGGGAGGAGGTATGTCCAGGTGGGCTGCGTCTGCGCGCGGGTTGCGATCATGCGCGAGCCGACGTCGATGCGCGGGAAGGAGGGGAACTCGAGGAACTTCGCGAGCCCTGATCCGCCGCCCCCCGAGGGCGTGTTGTTGGGCTGAGGCACTTCACCGCCCACGTCGGCGACGACGGCGACCGGCGCCCCGGGCACCGACATGTCCCGCGTGTAGATGCCGCGCACCGGCTGCCCAGGGCCCTTGCTGCGCGCGCGGAAGACCACGAGCCCGGACGGGTCGATCGAAGGCTGGTTGTAGCTGTTGAAGAGCTTGGTGGAGTTCGGCATCAGCTGGCCGTTGTTGACGACCGTCGACCACGTGCTGCCGGAGCCCGCACTCGCGATCGACGCAATGCCCATGAATGCTCCTGCCACGACGACTCCACTGTGCTGCTTGGCCATTTCGTTGATTCCTCTGCTGGTGCTGGTAACGGTGCTCGCTCCCGCGGATCCGCGACGGCGGACCCTCCCGCGAGAGACGGGCGATGCGTCACAGAGTTGCGCCACGCTCGGTCATTGGGAATTGATGCGCAAGTTTGGCTCAGGCCGCAATATTCACGACCCGGTGCGCTCTGTGCGAACGAGTGCACCTAGGTGCTCGCGCATGACCAATCGCGCGGGACTCCGCAGTGCAGCTTCTTCATTCCACCACCCACCAACGAGAGTCCAGAGAGTCCAGCATGAATCAGCACCTCGCCCGTCTCATTCCCTCCGCCGCCGCGTTCATCTGCACCGGCGCCGCAAGCGCAGACTTTGTCGGGTGGACCGCGACTGCACGCTCAGTGTCCGGCGGGACGATCGTGAACGTGTTCGCCGTCACCAACAGCGCAAACGACCGCCTGATCAGCGTGTACGGCGGGCGGCCCTCGAACCCGGGCTTCATCACCACGAACTCGCCGGGCGGATTCCTCCAGGGCGCAGGCTCGCAGGGAGCGTTCAGTCCGCAAGGGAGCCAGGCTTGGGATACCCCAGACAGCTTTATGACGATCGGCGGGGGATTCGATCCTTCGACGGGTACCTGGACCGCGAATGGCCCGACCTTCGGCGACCCGGGTTGGCTGTTCTCGCCATCGGCTGGTCCGATGCTCGACGGTTTCAGCACGCTGTCCTTTCCGCCTTCGCTAGTCAACCCGTGGACCAACGCAGTGCCGTCGCAGGCCGGCTGGTACACGGTCGGCACCGGTGCGACCGCTCAGAGCCTGTCGCCGCTCTCGTCGATCATGATGCCGTTCTCGACGAGCGGTGGCATTGCGTACGGGTCGTCGAGCGCCGCTGCCGCGTCAGGTGCATACGGCTTCATGGTGGCCCAGCTCTTCGTCGCGGACCTGCAGCAGTCGATGATCGAGTGGAACATGGGGGCCACCATCCGACGGGCCAACGGCACGTCGCAGCAGGGCGAGTACGCATTCACGATGACCTTCGTGCCTGCGCCCGCCGGCATCGCCGCCTTCCTACTCGGCCTGCTCGGGTCCGGTCGGCGGCGGCGGCGCTGAGCCCGCCGGGTTGCATTGTGCAGCGATCCAAGGCGAGCGATCCGGGTTTCGAGCAGGCGAGTTGGCTTCCGGCTCTCATGGAGAGCGAGATGCCACTCGGACATATCGGAGACGAACTCATGCGCCGCCCGCGGGTCCGACCGTTGGTGCATACCAGGTGCCATTGCCGGTCCCGTGCCGTACGAGGGATCCGCGTTCGACGAGCCTCGCGAAGTGCGACTTCAGCGTGGGGCGCTGCGCGTGTGTGAGCCGAATCGCCTCGCCCATCGTGATGCGACCACGCTCGCGGGCGTGCTGAACGATCGCCTCGGAGAGCGGTGCGAGCGAGCCAAGCGATTTCCCGGTGTGCAAGCCTGCGCTCAAGCTGCGCAATCTGCTCAGTCATGGCGCCCAAGAAGTGCTCGAGCCACGGCTGCCAGTCCTGGGGTGGCGTGCGCAGCGAAGCCTGCATGCGTCGCAATGCGAGGTAGTACTCGGGCTTGGTGCGCTCGATCACGGCCTCAAGCGAGCTGTACGGCACAAAGGTGTATCCGGGTCATCGAGTGCGGAGTTGGTCCACGCAACAAGTTCGGCCATCATCCGGGGCGTCTCAAGTGGCTCTGCAGTGTCGAAGACGGTGCCGATCGGCTTGCGATACCCATCGAACACAACGACATTGTTCGACGCTGACTTGCAGTTCCCGCGATGGCGCTCGTCCGTCTCGCTGTGACGGAGTAGGTCGCGGTGCAGCTGGAGGATGCGATTCTCGCTGAGCGGAATCGACTGGTGCGACTGGGTGACGAGCTCGACTACCTGCGCGCAGCCCGTGACCTCCTGCTCGTCGCGCGTCTCAAACCCGCGGACTCCGACCCCGCGGAGAAGCGACTCGATCCCTTGATCGGTGAGCGCGCTGCCCTCGATACGCATGGAAGAGCCGACGCTCTCGATGTTGGCGATGTGCAGAAGCGAGTTCAGCCGATGGAGCGGAAGCGCGCCCGTGGCCCGCCAGGCCCCACGAAACTCCTCGGTCGATGCTTTTCAGGTGGCGTGTTCGCTGAGATCAAGCGAGCCGCCCGTGGAACTGCGTTCAGCTTGTCGGCTTCATCAGCTCGGACATCTGTCCCAGCGCGCGGTCCATCGCGCGGCGGTAGGTCCACGCTCGCTCGGAGGCATCCTCGTGCCCAGCACCCTGCTCGAGAGCCTGAGCGAGGTCCGCCTTGGCGCCGGGGCTGAGGGTGTCTGCGCCAAGGAGCATCACCGAGACGATCGACAGTTCGTAGAGCGCCGCGCACGATGCAGCGTCGCCTGCGTTGAAGCGGGGGACGCCGCGCTCGATCGCGAGCTCGAGGATCGCGGCCGCCTGCCGTGCGCGCTCAGGTGACGCGGCAGTCATCGTTGAGGTGTCGCCCGAAGACCGCGTTGGCGACTTCGCGCCGCTTCGTGCGGGAAGCACGCGGTCGATGACATGGATGACGCCGTTGGCCGCCTCGATGTCGGCGACCTCGATGCGTGCGCCGTCGACCGTGATGGCGCCTGAGTCGAGCTTGAATGCGACGCTGCCATCGCCCATCAGCGTGCGTGCCGAACCCTGCGCGAGCATCTCGTCGCGGCGGATCGCCGACGGCAGGACATGCGCCGCAAGCACCGCCGTGAGCGCGGGTCGGTCGGCGAGGAGCGCCTGGAGCGCATCGGTGGGAATGGCCGCAAATGCGGCGTTGGAAGGCGCCAGCACCGTCCACGGTCCGGGGTTCTGCGCCCCAAGCTGCGACCCGATGCCCGCGGCGCCGATGGCGGCCCGCAGCGTTGCGACGCGATCATCCTCGGCGATGATCTGCTCGATGCTGCGGAGTTCGGGGAGCATCACGCCGTCGATCACATGCACCAGACCTCCGTCGAAGGCGACGTCGGTGGCCACAAGTCGCGCTCCATCGATGGTCAGGGCTGACGGGTCGATGTCGAGCGACTGGCCAGACAGTGCCTTCAGTCGGCGGCGATCGAGCAGCACGGAGCTCTCCAGCGACTGCGCAACCACGTGATGCTTGAGGATCGCCTGCAGCGTCGACTTGCCCTTCGCGCTCGTCAGGAACTCGACCTGCTCGCGCGGGAGCTTCGCGAAGGCCTCGTTGGTGGGTGCGAAGATCGTGACCTTCGCATCCGCTGGCAGTGCAAGCTCTGCAGCCTTGACCAGCTCGAGCAGCGTGGTGAGGTTCGCCTTCGCCGCGACGGTCGCCAGCGAACCTGAGGACGTCCGCTCGGCATCGGCCTGACCCATCGGTCGGATCCAGTCGACTTCAATGGCAAACGGACCTTCCCTCTTGTCGCCAAGCGTGATGCCGACCGACTCGATCGAAGCCGGGTCGAGCGCAGGTGCATTGCGCATGCGCTGGCCGAAGCTGTTCGCGACGCACTCGCTGAAGGGGATCTCGACTTCGATCCACTCGCCGTCGGTGGTCTTGAAGGTGCGCTGGTAGCCGCCCGCCATGAGGCGCAGGCGCGACGAGCGGATGTCGCACTGGTAGGTGCGGCCGTCGCCCTTTACGCGAAGAGCGAGTCCGGTCGCCCCGGCGAAGGTGCCCTCGGGCACTGCCGTGCGGATCTGAGAGAAGCCTCCGTTGTTCTCAAGCGAGAGCTCGCCGGAGAAGCGCAGCGTGCCGCCTTCGCCAGCGGCGATGCGGCCGGTCGACAGTCCGCCCATCACCCCATCGAGGACGGTCTGCCAGCCCTTGGTGCCGTTGTCGAACTCAAGGTTGGAGTCGGCCGCGACGGCATGGGGCACGCACGCGAGCAGGGCGGAGAGGACGGACGCGATCGACGGGTTCAGGAGCTTCATGGA
>CAZKTN010000055.1:0-6003 GCA_964555705.1 uncultured Isosphaeraceae bacterium
AGCTCCGCGGCGCGGTGCGTCCACGTGTGCGCGGCGCCGAAGGCGCGCGCCGCTGCGGCGGCCTCAGGATCAGCGGCTACCGCGAGCGCTGCGCGGATCGACCTCACCCAAGCGTCCGCCGTCGGCGCGGGCCGGACCACGAGCGATGCGGGCAGGCCCGGCGCATCAAATGGGATGCTGGTGACCACGGGACGCCCTGCTGCGAGGTACTCGAAGGCCTTCACGGGATCGGTCATGCGCGTGAGCTGGTTGGTCCGGAATGGGATGATGCCCACCGATGCCCGCGCAAGGTGCGCCGGAAGCTGCTCGTGCCGCACCTCCCCCACAATCCGGACGTTGCGCATCCGCCCCAGCTCCGACACATCGCATCCGCGCGGCGAACCGACCAGGTGCACGTCGACCTCCGGCATCGCCTTCGCGATCGCAAGAACCAGCGCCGAGTCGAACCACCTCGAGATCGCGCCGATGTACGCGACCACCGGGCGCGATCCCCCCGAGGGCACTCCGATCGACGAGAGCGGAGCAGGATCGCACGCATTGCGCACCAGCGTGCATGGCCTGATCCGGTCCACCATCGCCTTCAGCCCCGCAGACGTGACCGTCACGACCTGCGCCTCCCTGATGAGCTCGCGCTCCTGCATTGGGAACCCGGAGCAGTACGGGTCCACGAACGCGCCGTGGAGGTCCATGCAGTCGTACACGAGCGCCGCATGCGCGAGGCGCCTCGCAACGGGCGCCCAGTAGGGATGCTGCACGAGCACCACGGGCGATCTCATCCCGGCCTTTGACACGAGCGATGCGGCTCCCGCCGAGAACGCAGCCACACGCGCAGCACCCATGCGCATCAGGTGCGGATCCTCTCGCCGGAGCCCGCGATAGCGGAGCCGGCCCCGAAGTACACCGCGGTCCGCTCCCACGACGACCGCTGCACCGCGGCCGGCAAGGTACGGCGTGGGATCTATGTAGAGCACCCTCCAGCCGCAGGAAGCCATGGCCTCGGACAGCATCTGCGGCCGCTGCTTGCGCGACTCCCAGTCGATCATGCCGAGCACGACCAGGTCTCGGCCCTCACGGGACGCTGGAGCGGAACGGACGCGCGCACTGCGCGTCTCCAGCATGGCGGCCAGCCGGCGCCACCTCAGGCGCCACTCCCCGTACCCCCAGTTCGATGGAAACTCGCCGCTCACGTTCGGGCGCCGCTCCCTCCGGAAACCAGCAGGTCGCGCTGCAGTACGTCAGCAATCCGCGAGGCAGCCCGCCCATCACCATAGGGCGACCTCCCAAGCGCCATCCGCGCGTAGGCCGCCGGACTGTCGAGAAGTTCCACGATGCTCGCGACGATGGCCTGGCAGTCGGTGCCGACCAGCCTCACTACACCCTGCTCCACAGCCTCTGGACGCTCAGTCTCCTCCCGCAGCACGAGCACCGGCTTTGCGAGCGCAGGGGCCTCCTCCTGCACGCCACCGGAGTCCGTCAGGATCAGGAACGAGTCACGCATCGCCCGCACGAAATCAAGGTAGCCGAGGGGATCGGTCAGCTTGATGCGGGCATGGCCTCCAAGACCCTCGTGCACGAGCGCACGCACGTTTGGGTTGGGATGCACCGGAAACAGGAAATGCACGTCACCTCGCGTATCCGCGATCGTGCGAATCGCGCGGATTGCCTCGCGCATCGGCTCGCCGAAGCTCTCGCGCCTGTGCATCGTCACGAGGATCATGCGGTCGCCCTCGGCACTCGCCGGGCCGGCGGCGCCGATCCGCCCCACCGCGTCGTGGAGCGCGTCGATGACGGTGTTTCCAGTCACGAAGATCCGATCCGCTCCGATCCCCTCGCGAAGCAGGTTCTGCCGGCACGACTCGGTGGCCGCGAAGTGCCATCGCGCAAGCCGCGAGGCAAGCACCCGGTTCATCTCCTCGGGGAATGGACGGAGCATGTCGCCCGTGCGCATGCCCGCCTCGATGTGCCCAAACGGGATGCGGTGGTAGAACGCAACGAGCCCCGCGGCGAGCACCGTCGTGGTGTCGCCCTGCGCCAGCACCGCATCATGGGGGCTTCCGCGCAGGTGGGCATCCATGGCCACGATGAGTCGCGCCGTCAGCTCGGGCAGGGACTGGTTCGGCTGCATCACGTCGAGCCTCACGTCAGGCACCAGTGCGAACGCATCAAGCACCTGATCGAGCAGCTCGCGGTGCTGGCCCGTGGACATCAGCGTCACATCGGCCCAGCCGCGGGCACGCAGCGCTGCCACCACCGGGGCCATCTTGATGGCCTCCGGCCGCGTGCCGATCACTGTCAGGATGCGCGACATTGACATTTGGCGCCAGGTCGGAGGATACGTGGGCCCACGAGGGCCTCACGCGCGTCTACGACCCGAACAGCTGCCTGTGAAGACTCCCTGCAATCCTGTCGTATGTGCGTACGCGTGATGCCTTCCAGCGCGCCACACGCTCACGCGCGGAGGTGCCCGAGGCCCCTGAGGGCCCGCTCGCGAAGCTCGAGTTGATCACGTTGCTGCGCAGGAACTGCGCGGGCGCGTCGGAGTGCTCGACTCCGAGGAACGACAGCACATCCCGCATGAAGCCCTGCGGGTCATCCGACATCCTCGCGTGGCGCACCTGCAGCACCCGGTCCGGGTGCGAGTGCTCCGCCTCCAGGCCGCACGCCACCAGACCTCGCCAGTACTCGCACGCCGTAGCGAAGTCGCGAGCTGCAGGAATGCCGAAGCCGCTGGCGAGCATCGACTCAACAACCTCCCTGCCGTCCCGGACGATGTGCAGGAATCGAGCGCCAGGGAACATCAGCGCGAGGTCGCGCGCCATGAGGGTATTGCTCGGCGTGGCGTCGACCCAGTCACGGTCACCCGATCGGCTGGACAGCATGGAGTGGATTCCGACGCCGATGTGGCGGCAGAACTCCTCGTACTCCATGTCGTTGACGCGAAGCCACGTGCGGCCCGAGGCATCCCGGGAGCGCGCATACGCGTTCTCGAGCGCTCCGTCCCCGTAGAGCCCGTGTATGAAGTCGGCCTCGGCGCTTACCCAAAACTGGGGGTGCTGGGCCAGAGCCCACCCAAGCGCACTGGTACCCGACCGGCCTGCGCCGATCACGAACACGCACCGGATGTCATGCTGCGTGGCGCCGCATGTCACCGTGCGAGTTCTCGGCAATCGAGCCCATCAACCATGAGACAAATCTATACGCCGGCTACCGGTACCGGTGGGGAATCCACGGGCCCCACCGCTCCTCGAAACGGGCCTTGTTGCGCTCGAAGAGCTCCTTGCGCTCCTGCGAGGACACCTTCTCGAAGCTTGCCGAGAGGTGGTGGTGCACGAAGACGTCCTCTGCGCAGGCGACCTCGAACCCCTCCTGCCGCAGGCGCTTGCAGAAGTCGTCATCCTCGAAGAACCCGCGGCCGTAGCCCTCGTCGAGGCCGCCAAGGCGCAGGTAAAGGTCGCGTCGGATCATCACGCAGAAGAACGCAAGCACGGGAATCCGCATGCGCTCGCCGAGGTGCCGCGTGGTGTGGTCGCGGCAGGCGATCGCCATCTCCTCCATGTTGGAGTAGTTGATGTCGATCTTGGCCTCGTTGCCGATGTTGTTGGTCACGGGCCCCACCATGCCAAGGCGGCTGTCGCGCTGGAGGTGCCGCAGCATCGTGCGAATCCACCCGTCAGTGACGAAGGTGTCGTTGTTGAGCAGCACGATGTACTCGCCCGTGGCCGCCTGCGCCCCCTGGTTGTTCGCCGCCGCGAACCCGCGGTTCTCGCTGTTGGCGATGACCGTCCGCCCTGGCGCGGCGGTGGCCCACGCCGCCAGGAACTCGGGCGTGCCGTCGGTAGATGCGTTGTCGACCACGACCACATCGCAGGCCGCATAGTCCGCATGCCGCTCGAGGCTGAGCAGGCACGCCTTGGTGAACTCAAGGTTGTTGTAGGTCACTACGACCACGGTGACGCCCGGATCCGGCGCATCGCGCAGTGCGCGGTCGAGCTCGGCCGCCCGGTGCGACCATGTCTGGGAGCTCGCGAACTCGCGCCGCGCGGCGATCTCCGCACGCGAGGGCGGATTCGAGATCGCATGCCCCACCGCCTGCACAAACGCGTCGTGATCAGGCGCCACCGAGATAAGGCCCTCCATCTGCTTCAGCTCCGGCAGGTCCACCGAGACCACCGTCTTCCCGGCGGAGAGGTACTCGTACACCTTGACCGGGTTCGTCGCCAGCGTGAGCTCGATCACGCGGAACGGCAGCATGCACACGTCGAAGCCGTAGAGGTAGTGCGTGAGCCGCTCGTACGGCACCTCACCCGTGAAGCGCACATTGGCGCAGTGCCCGAGCCGCGCTGCGGCCCCCACCGTGTCGGCGCCCACGATCAGCACCTCGCAGTCCGGGTGGGCCTTTGCCACGCGCTCGACAAGCTCCACGTCGAACCACTCGGCCACCGCCCCGTAGTAGCCGATCACATTGCGGCCCGAGCGGTCCCGGTACGGCACGTCGGGCGCCACGGAAAAGCGCGAGTACTCCGCTGCATTCCTCACAAGCGCACAGGCACGCGTCTTCGCGGCGAGCCGCTCGTGCAGCCAGCCCGAGGTCACCACCACAAGGTCGCTGTCGCGGATCAGGGTCGCCTCGAGCGCGAGGATGTCCGGTGCGTTGTTCCCGAATCCCTCATGGTGATCCATGCAGTCGTAGACCACGCGCGCGCCCGGCACCGCGTCCGCCGTGCGTGTCCAGAAGGGATGCTGCACGATGGACACCGCGGTGCGGATGTCCATGCGGCGCGCAAGCTCGCCCAGCGAGTGCAGCAGCTGGCGCTGCACGCCATCCGATGGCCCCGCGAAGTAGATCTGGGGCGCACCTGCAGCGTGAAGCTGGACCCTGTACAGGCCCGACGGCCCCGGCAGCGGCTCCACCGCACAGCCCGCGTCAGGTCGGTCGATCAGGTTGTTCGAGACGTAGAACACGCGGTGCCCCGCCGCCGCCAGCTCGCGTGCCATGTGCTGCGGGCGCTGGATGCGGAAGTCCCAGTCGATCACGGACCACACCAGCACGTCCGGCAGGCCTGCCCTCGCCGGAGGAATCGCATCGGCGACGGCGACCCGTGCCTTCCGACGCAGGGCGCGGCGGGCCTCGATGATGACCCGGCTCGCGGTGCGCAGGGGCTCCGTCGCGCGCCAGGACTTGCTTGCCCTCATTGAGCCGATCTCGCCCTGAAGGAGCTGCACCTCGCCCTGCGCCCGTGAGAGCGAGTCGATCGCTTTCTGCTCCCGTGCTCCGGACGCACGCGCAAGAGCCTCCAGCTCCGCGATGCGCGCCATCATGCCCGCCGCTGACGCACGGGCCTCGTCGAGCCCGCTCCGCAGCTGCTGCGCGACATGAGCGACGGCATCGCGTTCGGCCGCTAGCGCATCGACCTGTGCCTGCAGCGAGCTTCGTACCTCAGCCAAGTCAGCCTGCGCCCGCTCCTGCGCACCCATGAGCTCCGCCTGCGCCCGCCGCTGCGCGTCAATGAGGTCAGCGTGCGCCTGCTGTCGTGCATCCACGAGCGCCGACTGGGCGCGCTGCAGGTTGCCTTCGAGCTGCAGGCATCTCTCCTCGAGCCGCCCTGCCACTGCACCAAGCTGACTTGCCCTCGCCTGGATGTCGACGATCGACGTGTGAAGCCGGTCGATCTCGGCACGCTGCGCCTCGGACCGCAGCCGGTTCTCGGTCGAGGTCGCACGCTCGAGCACCAGGCTGTCCGAAAGCTGCATCAGCTGGGCGTTGAGGGCGCCATGCTCCGTCACGCGCAACTCGCGCTCGGCGTGCAGGTCCGCTTCCACGCGCGCAAGCTCCTCGGTGCGTGCCTGAAGCTCAGCGAACTTGCTGTCCAGCTCGGACTGCAGATGGTCGCGCTGTCCGTAGGCCTCCTGAAGCTCGGCCTTCACGGCCTCCACATGGAGGCGCAGCTCCTCCGACTGCTGCGAGAGCTGCGCATCAGCGGGGGCCTGCACAAAGCGCGCGGT
>CAZKTN010000055.1:6103-9126 GCA_964555705.1 uncultured Isosphaeraceae bacterium
GCCACCTGCGAGCACTCCACGAGCGTGGCCCGCGAGCCGAGCCGGTCGCATGCCTCGAGAACGAGCGAGTTGAAGTTGGTCCAGATCCCCACCGCGACCGAGGGGAACTCGCGGATCGCCGCATCGCCTCGCCGGAGCAGCGAGTCGGCCACCTCCCACGGGCTGCGGTAGACAAGCACGAAGTGCGCCTCCGGCAACATCCGCTCCCAGTCCTTCAGGAACAGCGTCGCACGAGGGTCCTTCCATCCCCACGGCTGCCCGGCATCACGCCTCAGCTGCACAAGAGCCTTAGCCGCCCGGACCGACGCAGCAGGCAGCCGGAGCCCGCCATCCCTGACGAATCCCTGCGACCCGTGCCCGAGAGCCACAAGCGCCTGCCGGTGGATCTCCACAAAGTCCGCATCCTCGAAGAACCCGTACGGGTTGTCGAACGCCGGCCCGCCCGTCTCGTTGCCCACAAAGAGCCCCCCACTGCTCAGAAGGCTCGCTGTGAACGACGTGCCCGAACGGTGCATGCCGGTCACGATCAGGCAAGGTGGCGGCATCGCGCCGTGAGTCTAACTTCATGGCATGGTCCTCTTGCCCTCCGCATCTCCCATCGCCGTCGGCGGTGTCGGCGGCAGCGGCACCCGGCTGGTCACGCAGCTGCTTCAGGCGGCCGGATGCTGGATGGGCGACCAGCTCAACAGCACATCGGACGACATGCGGTTCAACCGCTGGCTCGTGAGCATGGAGGCCCTTGCGGCGTCCGAGCCTGACTTCCACGAGCGGCTTCGTGCCTACCTGCACGAGGTTGCCGATGCGCGCGGGCTGAATGGACTTGACGCCCTCGATCGCGCTTCGGCGTGGGGATGGAAGGAACCAAACACCCATTTCACGATCCACCGGATTGCGCTGAGGATCCCGAACATCCGCTACGTGCATGTCATGCGCAATGGGCTGGACATGGCCTTCAGCGCAAACCAGCAGCAGGTGCAGATGTGGGGCGATCATCTGCTCGGGCATCCGGTGGACGGATCCCCGCGGCACTCCCTGCGCTACTGGGTGCTCGTGCACCGCCGCATCGAGGCCAACTGCATGCGGCTTGGCGAGCGCTTCCTGATGCTGAACTACGAAAGGCTGTGTATGCGGCCAGGGGATGAGCTGCCAAAGCTCCTCGAGTTTGCGGGAATTGCCCCGATCGACAGGACTCTCGCTTCGCTGCGGCTGATGATCAACCCACCCGATTCCATCGGCCGCCACCGAGAGCACGGCCTCCATGTGTTCGACCCCTCGGATGTCGACTACGTGCGAAGCCTTGGATTCGACGTGGACTGACCCTTACGCTCGGGTCCGACGGCGCCTGCGATGACTCTCCCAATCACCGCCATTCTCTGCGCGCATGACGAGGCCGGGTACCTGCGCACGACGCTGTCGCACGTGGTGCGCAACGGCATACGCCTCATGGTGATCGACAACGGGTCAACCGACGCGACGCCCACGATCCTCGACGAGTTCGGGTCGCACATCGTGGCCCGGGAGCGGCTCGCGTGGAATGGCGAGCTCGACCTGGTGGCGATCCTCGAACGCAAGGCTGCACTCGCATCGCAGGTGCGGGAGGGCTGGATCATCCACCAGGACTCGGACGAGATCCTCGAGAGCCATAACCCCAACGAGACATTGCGCAGCGCCATCGAGCGCATCGACCGCACATCGGCCAACGCGATCAACTTCGACGAGTTCGTCTTCCTGCCGATTGGCGGCATGTCGCTCGCTGGCCACGACTTCCACGCTCTCGCCCGCCACTACTACTTCCACGAGCCGCAGAAGCAGCGGCTGATGCGCGCATGGCGGGCCGGCGCAGGGCTCTTGCAGGTCGAGGGCGGCCACCGGCTGTCCGAGCACGGCCGCACGGTCCATGATGCGAACTTGGCGCTACGCCACTACCCTTTCCTTGATCTTGCTCACGCGCAGCGCAAGTACTCGCAGCGCAAGTTCGCCGAGCGCGGGCTTGCGCAGGGCTGGCACCTGCAGCGCTGCGACGTGATGCCTTCGGACATGGAGTTCCCCGCCGCCGACCGACTCAAGATGTGGACCGCGGGCCAGCCGCTCGATACTTCCGACCCTTGGCCGCGCCACTACTGGCTCGAGCGCAAGCTCGAGCGAATCGCCGCGCAAGGCTCGAGCCCTCAGGAGCCCAACCCTTCCTGAAAGATCCGCCCGGGGCCGATTCCCATGATCCGCGCCCTCCTTGGCATCAGCACACTCAACCGAGCCGGCTACCTGTCGGCCATCCTTGATTCGTTCCGCCAGACGGCATCGCCGCGCATCGACTGGATCGTGGCTGTGGCCGATGACGGATCCTCGGATGGCAGTGAGGAGATTCTCCGAGACCACCTCAGGGCGCGCACCGTGGACATGGTCGCGTGGAATTCGTCCGCTGGAGTGTGCCGGCAGAAGAACTGCCTGCTTGCGCTGGCGAACGCCATCGACGCGGACTTCACCTTTCTCGCTGACGAGGACATCGTCTTCAGCCGCACGGGATGGGACACCGCATACATGGCGGCGATGCACGCCACAGGCTTCGGCCACCTGATCCACTTCGACGAGGCGTGGGCTCGGCAGTGCGGCACGCCGGACCCCGGAGGCGCACCCATCCGATGGACGGTTCCCGTGCCCGACGCGCAGGGCGCCTTCCTGACCCTCAACCGTGCCGCGCGGTCCTCCGTCGGGTACTTCGACGAGCGCAACTTCTGGGGTCGCGGATGGGGCCACCGCGACTTTACGCATCGTCTCGTGATGGCCGGACAGCACCCGGCGCACATGAGCGCTGACCATGTCGACGGACCGCGCCTGCTCCGGCTTCAGCCGCGCGAGACGTACGTGCAGAGCGTGCACAAGCACCCCGGGATGGAGGCGTTCTGGGCCAGCACGGCTCCGGAGGAGCAGCGGCGTCGCAAGGAGGTGATCCAGTCGCGAATGCGAAGCCTGCTCACCCTGGAGGATGCGGCGGATCCAGCGCACCACACTCGCTTCGAGGGCGC
>CAZKTN010000055.1:9226-10913 GCA_964555705.1 uncultured Isosphaeraceae bacterium
AAGCTCGGTCGCCGCGCCATCAGCTCGGCCGGCGCGCTCGCGTACATCCACACGTGGCGCAACCTGATCGCGACCGCGAAGAGCGAGAGGCGATGCCACATCCTCGTGATGGATGATGACACGATTCCGCACATGGGCTATGAGCCGATGGTGCGCGCTGCGGTGCGGGAGCTCCCAAGCGACTGGATGGTGCTCTACTTGGGGTTCACGCAGCGCAAGGACCACCCGCCAGTGCCCGTCACGCCACACCTGTGCCACCCAATGGCCTCGGTGGACGGGTCCTTTGCGGTCATGGTGTCGTCGAGGGCGTACGACCCGCTCCTCGAACTGCTGCAGAGCGAACTCGCACCGGTGGATGCGGGCGCACTCCGCGAGCTCGACCGCCGCCATCCCACCCGCGTGTTCGCCCTGCGCGTGCCTGCAGTCATCGCGGATGTCAGCACCAGCAGCATCCGAGGGCCGCGCGACATGGCCGAACATGCCGCCAAGGCCGGCTGGGACCTCGGCAAGTACAGGCACCGGGTCCCCATGGACACCACCACACACCTGGGCAGCGAACTCTCAGGCAGCCCAATGCGTGTGCACCGATCGCTGTGTCACGCTGTCGCCACGCGCGGACCCGAATCCGCGTACGACAACTCCGTCGCCGGACGCTGGTGGTCCGACCGCGATCACGCGCGTTTCGCGCTGCGCTGGCCTCACTTGGGCTGAAGGTCAGGAGGCCTGGGGCACCACCTGAACTCACGGCCAGCGTCTGCGAACCTGCGCTGAACGCCGAGGAGAACCCGGAGGTCGATACCCGGCTCATGGCCAAACCAGGGCGACCTCTGCGCACGCGTGAACAGGTCGAATCCGTACAGGCTCACTGACCGCACTCCGGCGGCCTCCAGCGCGAGCACGAGCCGCGTGCCCGTGAAGAGCAGCTCGTGACGGACAAGCGACCGAAGGTGCCGATTGACCGGAGCGATGCTGAACAGCAGCTCGATGTCCTCCGCACCCATGTACCGCCCGTACAGGTCGAAGAGGCATGATGCCGACGGCAGAATCGTGACCTCCGGCGGGACTTGGCTGCTCCGCAGGAAGTTGAACGCATCGCAGGTCATGTGGAAAGGCGAGAGCGCCCAGAGTCGAACCCCCTCCTCCACCACGCGGCGGAACTTGTCGTCCACGATGCCGTCCGATGCCACGAACGCGAGCTGCCCGGACCACATCGTGATCCGCTCACCGGCATCAGCAGGGCTGCTCAGCCACTTGGCCATCTGGGAAATGCGGATGACCTCATCGTGCGCATCGATCTCCGCACCATGACCGTCCACCTCCCCGTTTCCCACCACGGCGACGCGTGCACCCTCGAGACCGACCGGAAACCCGAGGGGGAAGCTTGAGGGAACGACACGTGTCTTGAAGTCGTACGACCGGTCCCTGTCAACCTCCGACTCCTGCATGAACCTGATTCCGAACGACGCCTCGTAGGCGGAGTAGCCGAGGGCCTCGGGACGGATCCCGTACAGCGGGGGTTGTGAGAGGTTGTCCATGGGCACCCTTCGGAAGTCGACTGAACCAGCGGTGAGTGTATGGTGCTCCATGCATCGACGCCCCGCATGACCGTCTACCTCCACGCCGGCACCCACAAGACCGGGTCGAAGTCGCTTCAGGCACTCCTCAGCGATTCCCGGCAGGCGCTCCT
>CAZKTN010000056.1:0-10748 GCA_964555705.1 uncultured Isosphaeraceae bacterium
GGCCTTGATCGCATTGAGGTCATCCTGCAGCGCCTTCCGGATGGCGCCCCGCATCAGGGGTCCCATGAGTGTGCCCATGACCTTGGCCATGAGCGTGAGGGGTGTGGCCGTGAAGTGGAACGAGAGAGTGCTGACCGCGCCGGCCGGCTCGACGCGCAGCGTGCAGCGGTAGTCGCTGCCGTGACTCTGCGCGCTCGTCACGTACTCGTGCGGGGGGCGCCACTGGGTGATCTCCATCTCCTCCGTGGCCTCCTTTCCGAACATGACTCGCGTCTCGCGCCAGCGCAGCCCGAGCCCGTGACGCTGCGGCGAGAGGATCTCGATGCGCTTGATCGCGGGGATGCGCTCGTGCGCGCGCTCGATGTCGGTGATGCACTCCCACACGGCGGCCTGCGAGGCGGCGATGGCGACGGACACTGAGACTGATGACATGCGGAGCATGGTCCCGCGCGAGCGGTGGACTGTCGAGCGGGCGCATGTGCGCCGCGCTCGCACGCGCGCAGCGTGGGCGCTGCGGAGCTGTCGCTTCGGTGTGGTCTGCGCGAGGACTGCCGTGCTACCCTTCCCGCCCCATGTCCAGCGTCAAGACCATCGCCGTCATCGGAGCCGGGACCATGGGTTCCGGCATCGCACTCACCGCCGCGCAGTCGGGCATCGGCGCCATCCAGGTGGATGTGAGCCAGGCGCAGCTCGACAGGGCCAAGGCCGGCCACACGAAGGGGCTCGCCCGGCTCGTCGAGAAGGGCAAGATGCAGCAGGGCGATGCCGATGCCGCGCTCAAGCGCATCTGCTACGTGACTGACATGGCTGAGGCGAAGTCTGCGGACTGGGCCGTGGAGGCCGCGAGCGAGAACCCGCAGCTCAAGGCGCAGATCTTCGCGAAGATGCGCGACACGTTCCCCAAGGGTGCGGTACTCGCCACGAATACGTCGAGCATTTCGATCACGCTGATCGCGGCGGCCGTCGGCGATGACGCGCATCGCGTGATCGGCATGCACTTCTTCAACCCGGTGCCCGTGATGAAGCTCGTGGAGGTGATCCGCGGGCTCGCGACAAGCGACGAGACGCTGCAGCGCACGATCGACCTCGCCAAGGCGATGGGCAAGACGCCGGTGCCGGCGAATGACCGCGCGGGCTTCGTCTCCAACCGCGTGCTGATGCCGATGATCAACGAGGCTTTCGAGGCGTGGATGCACGGAGTTGCGCAGCCAGAGCACATCGACGAGATCATGAAGCTGGGCTGCAACCACCCGATGGGTCCGCTGCGCCTGGCCGACTTCATCGGACTTGACGTCTGCCACGACATCATGATGGTGCTCTACAGGGAGCTGGGGAACCCCAAGTACTTCCCGAACCCCAAGCTCCGCGAGCTGGTGACGGCCGGCCGCCTCGGCGACAAGACCGGGCGCGGCGTGTACGACTACTCGTCGCCGAAGGCGGGCTGAGCGAGGGCGCCGCGGGGCGCGCTTGCAGCGCTTGGCGCGAGGGGAAGCGCCATTGGCAGGGTGACCGCGGGACGCGCAGCGGGAGCGTGCTCGGCCGATGTGGTGCGCGCGGCCGGCGTGGCGCGGTTTGCGTGCCGTGGCGCCGTTGCGGCGGCACGCGCGATGCGCTCGGCGCGTGCCGGTGTGATTGCGCGCACGATTCCGAGAGCCTTGAGCGCGCGGATCTCCCAGTAGGTCAGGTCGAGTTCCCACCACCGGTGCTGCACGGAGCATGCTGCAGGGTCGGCGTGGTGGTTGTTGTGCCATCCTTCGCCTGCCGCAAGCAGCGCTACAAGCCAGTTGTTGCGGCTGTTCTCGCCGGTGTCGTCGTGGTTGCGGTACCCGAAGAGGTGCGTGAGCGAGTTCACGCTCCACGTAATGTGCCAGACCAGCACGGTGCGCACGAGCACGCCCCACACAACCATGCTTGCGGCCATCATCCAGGCATCGGCAACCGGACCCGTGAGCGCTCCGATGGCCCATCCGGCTGCCGCAAAGAGCGCCCCCTGCAGCGCGTAGACGAGCAGGGGGCTCCAAGGCCTCTTCTCGAGCGACATGTACCAGCGGTCGCGCAGCACGTCGCGCGCGTAGCGGTCGTAGCTCGGGAGTCCGTGCAGGTCGCGGTTGACGAGCATCAGCCATCCCATGTGGCCCCAGGCGAAGGTGACGAGCGGGCTGTGCGGGTCATCCTCCTCGTCGCTGTGCGCGTGATGCATGCGGTGCGTGGCGACCCACCGCGCGGGCGTGTCCTCCATGCAGCACAGCGCCATCAGTACGAGGCCGTGCTCGAACCACCTCGGCACGTCGAAGCTGCGGTGCGCGAGAAGCCGGTGGTACCCCATCGTGATCGCCTGGCCGAAGACGTGCACGCCGAGCAGGCACGCGATGAGCCCGGTCCAGGAGAAGAGCGCGGGCACGAACGCCAGCAGCGCAAGGAGGTGAATGAGCGCGATTGGGAGCGCGTATCGCCAGAACAGCACAACCGGCTTGGTGGCGCGGGGGGCGGGGATTGACGCGTGCGGCGCGATTGAGAGGATCCTGGTGCGGAGCCGGGCTCCGCGGCTGCATCCCTGCAGCGTGAGGTCAGACTAGTGCCCTATGGCGATCCTGAGGGGCTCATGCGGGCATTTATTGACATTTCATGGTGAGAACCGCTGAATCCCGACTACATTGACCGATTCGGTTCGTCGGCACGCGCGTGGCGCGAGCAACGCGCCATCACCAGACCGGCCGCCCAATGCGCCCGGCGGAGTCTCTCTCTCAATGTCGTTTGCCGACCTGTCTCTCTCTGCTTCCCTGATTCGCGCCCTCGCTGACGAGGGCTACACCACGCCGACGCCAATCCAGGCGAAGGCCATCCCGTCCGCGGTGGCGGGACGTGACCTGCTGGGATGCGCCCAGACGGGCACCGGCAAGACCGCGGCGTTCGCGCTGCCTGTGCTGCACCGTCTCGAGTCGATGGGTGCACCGTCGCGCAACCCGCGAGCGCTGATCCTGTCCCCGACCCGCGAGCTCGCGACCCAGATCGCGGACAGCCTGCGTGCGTACGGCCGTCACCTTCCGCTGCGCACCGAGGTCGTCTTCGGCGGCGTGAGCCAGTACCACCAGGAGCGCGCGCTTCGCCGGGGATGCGACATCCTCGTTGCGACGCCGGGCCGCCTCATCGACCTGATGGAGCAAGGTGTGCTGACGCTGAAGGATGTACGCATCCTCGTTCTTGACGAGGCCGACCGCATGCTCGACATGGGCTTCATCCAGCCCATCCGGAGGATCGCAAAGTCGGTGCCCGCGGCGCGGCAGACGCTGCTCTTCTCTGCGACGATGCCGAAGGAAGTGGCTCATCTCGCAGAGAGCCTGCTGCGCGACCCGGTGCGTGTGGCGGTGGCCCCTGTGGCGTCCGCTGCCCCGAAGATCGAGCAGCGCATCGTGCGCTGCGAGCGCGAAGCCAAGCAGGGCACCCTTCATGCGCTGCTGCGCGATGCGTCGGCGACTCGCACGCTGGTGTTCACGCGAACCAAGCATGGTGCCGACAAGGTGGTGCGCCGGCTCGAGGGTGCGGGCATCTCGGCGGCCGCGATCCACGGCAACAAGGCGCAGAACCAGAGGCAGCGCGCGCTCGATGCGTTCCGCTCAGGCGCTGTGCGCGTGCTCGTGGCGACCGATGTTGCGTCGCGCGGCATCGACGTCGACGGCGTCTCGCATGTCATCAACTTCGATGTGCCGGTGGAGCCCGAGGCGTACGTGCACCGCATCGGCCGCACCGGCCGTGCCGGCGCGACGGGCATCTCGATCACGCTCTGCGGCAGGGACGAGAACTCGCTGATGCGCCAGATCGAGAAGCTCATCGGCACACGTCCCGCCGAGATGGCCGTGACTCCCGAGGCCGTTGGCGCCGATGCGCCGGTGAAGCGGGCGCCTCCGAGGCCAGCCCACGCCAAGGGGCGAGGTGGCCGCGGTCCCGGTGCCCGTCACGAGGCTGGACACCGCTCTGGTGGCGGTCACGGCGGGGGAGCTCCCGCCGGCGCCGGCACTGGCGCGGCCAAGCGAAGATCCCTGTTCTCCTCGCACCGATCCACTGGACGCTGATCGGGATCGGGTCGGATCCCGATGGGGCGCCTTCGGAGCGCCCTCCGTGGTGCCCGTGCCAGGCCGGAGCCTCACCTCCGATGCGCCCGATGTGCATCTGCGGCGGTGACTGTGTCGATACCATCGGGAACCCGCGGTTTCCTGCGGCCATTCTGCGCCAAAGGCATCCCCGTGGGCACACCTAGAGTCACCCCAAAGGCACTCCATGAACCCCTCATCGACTTCATCGGCTGATTCCCTCCGGAGCGACGTGACAGGCACCGTCACCACCACGGCGGGCCAGTCCGGCGCCGCTACGTCGGGATCCGTCCGCACCGGCAAGGTGGCGGCGGGACGCTCCTCGGGCGTTGACCCGGAGACCGTGACCCTGTCGGGCTACGTGGTCGACGAGCGCTACGGGCCCGATGCGGTGGGCACGACCGATCCCCATGACTCGTCGAAGCCGCACCCGCGGATCGGCGAGCCGGGCCAGTTCCCCTTCACGCGCGGCGTGCACAAGACGATGTACCGCTCGCGACTGTGGACGATGCGCCAGTTCGCGGGCTTCGGCAGCGCCGACGACACCAACCGCCGCTTCAAGTACCTGCTCGAGAACGCCAAGGGCACCAAGGCCAACACGGGCCTCTCGACGGCGTTCGACCTTCCGACGCTCATGGGCCGCGACTCCGACGATCCGCTGTCGGTCGGCGAAGTCGGCCGCTGCGGCGTGGCGATCTCGACGATCGACGACATGGCGCGCCTCTACGCCGACATCCCCATCGGCGACGTGACGGTGAGCCAGACGATCAACGCGCCTGCGGCCATCATCTGGGCGATGTACATCGCGATGGCCGAGGAGCGGGGGATCCCGGTCGCAAGCCTCGGCGGCACGCTGCAGAACGACATCCTCAAGGAGTTCCACGCGCAGAACGAGTTCATCTACCCGCCTGAGCCTTCGGTGAAGCTCGTGGTGGACACGATCGAGTTCGCGGCGCAGCACATGCCCAAGTGGAACTCCGTGTCCATCTCGGGCTACCACATCCGCGAGGCGGGATCGACGGCGACGCAGGAGCTTGCGTTCACGCTGCGCGACGGCATGGAGTACGTGGAGGCAGGCAAGCGGCGCGGCCTCGATGTGGACGCATTCGCCCCGCGGCTCTCGTTCTTCTTCAACAGCCACAACGAGTTCTTCGAGGAGATCTGCAAGCTGCGCGCAGCGCGCCGCATCTGGGCGCACGCGATGCGCGAGCGCTACGGCGCGAAGAGCGAGCGCTCGTGGCTCATGCGCACGCACGTGCAGACGGCAGGATGCTCGCTCACCGAGCAGCAGCCGCTCAACAACATCGTGCGCGTGGCGTTCCAGGCGCTCGCGGGCGTGCTCGGCGGATGCCAGAGCCTGCACACCGACTCGATGGACGAGACGCTCGGCCTGCCCACGGAGCAGGCCGTGCGAGTCGCGCTCCGTACGCAGCAGATTCTTGCGCACGAGACCGGCGTGCACCGCACGGTGGATCCGCTGGGCGGATCGTGGTACGTCGAGGGCCTTACCGACCAGATGGAGCGCGACGCCAACGGCATCATCCGCGAGATCGATGACATGGGTGGCGTGGTTTCGGGCATCCATAAGGGCTACTTCCGCCGTTCCATCGCCGAGGCGAGCTACCGCTTCGGCCAGGAGATGGAGGCGGGCGACCGCGTCGTCGTTGGCGTGAACGCCTACGCCGACGGCAACGAGGATCGCCAGGTCGAGATCCTGCAGATCCCGCACACCGTCGAGACCGAGCAGTGCGATCGGCTCGCGGAGTTCCGCCGCCGCCGCGACGCGGACGGTGTCAAGCGTGCGCTCGACACGATCCGCGGCGATGCGCGCGCGGGGAAGAACGTCATGCCGGCCCTGATCGCTGCCGCGCACGCGCGGTGCACGCTCGGGGAGATGGTGCAGTCGCTCGCGGACATCTACGGCCGCTACTCCGGCGGTCCCGAGTGGTGACGCACGGCGCGGCGTGATCGCGCCGCGGCGGCTCGCGCATGACGCAGCGAACCTTCCAGGCTCCCAAGGGCACGCGGGACTTCTATCCCGCGGATCTTGCGCTGCGCCGTCACGTGGAGGCCGCGTGGCGGTCCGCATCGGTCGACTTCGGGTTTGACGAGGTCGAGGGCCCGACCTTCGAGCACCTTGAGCTCTACACGGTCAAGAGCGGCCCTGGCATCGTGAGCGAGCTCTTCAGCTTCCGCCGCGCCGGCGGCGACGACGACTACGCGCTGCGCCCCGAGTTCACGCCCACGCTTGCGCGCATGGTGGCCGCGCGCGGAGGGTCGCTCCCTGTGCCGGTCAAGTGGTTCGCGATCCCGAACTTTTTCCGCGCAGAGCGCCCTCAGCGAGGCCGGCTGCGCGAGTTCACGCAGTGGAATGTTGACCTGCTCGGGCTCGATACGCCCGACGCGGATGCCGAGGTGATCGCGGTGGCTGCGCTTGCGCTCGAGCGGCTGGGGCTTCGTCCGGCGGACGTGCGCATCAAGCTCTCGCACCGCGGCGCGATGGGCGCCGCGCTCGGCGCGATGGGCGTGAGGCCCGAGCACCTCAGCGGCGCCTTCGAGCTGCTCGACCGGCGGGACAGGCTCGACGCTGCGGCGATCAAGCTGCGTGCTTCCGAGATCGGCCTCAGCGACACGGCGCTCGAGTCGCTGATGTCCGCGGCCACGACGCGCATCCCGCTCGACGGCGGGGCAGCGGCGATCGCGAAGGCGCTCGGCATCGACGCATCTGGCCTTGAGGCGATCGATGCGCTTCGCGCTGCGATTGAGGCGCGCGGGATTGCCGAGTGGTGCGAATGGGACCTCGGGATCGTGCGCGGACTTGCCTACTACACCGGCAGCGTCTTCGAGATCCACGAGGCCTCCGGCGCAGAGCGCGCCATCGCTGGCGGCGGCCGCTACGACGGTCTCGTCGAGCTTGTCGGCGGACCCAAGACGAGCGCGTTCGGCTTCGGGATGGGCGACGTGGTGCTGGGCCTGGTGCTGAAGGACCGGGGCCTGCTGCCGGCGGACGGGGGCGAGTCGCTGCTCCCGCGGCCCGATGTGTTCATGATCAGCGCGGACCCGTCGGCGGACCCCGTGATGCACCGGCTCGCTGCCGAACTGCGACGCGCGGGGCTGCACGTGCGTCACTCGTACAAGACCACCCGCAACGTCGGCAAGCTGCTCGGCGATGCCGGCAAGTGCCGAGCGCGGCGCGCCGTGATCCTCGATGCGGGTCTCGCGAACGGCCAGGTCTCGGTCAAGGACCTTGATGCGGGATCGCAGTCAGCAGTCGCCATGACGGACCTCGTCGCGACGCTGACACGCTGACCCAGCCGTCCCACTGGCCGTCCCAACGGAGTGCCCACACCGAGTCGCCGACCTGGCGCCATTGCCCCCGGGCCACGGGAGTCACGTGCCCCCGGCCGTCTGACAGGGCGCGTGGCGACGCGAGAGAGAGGTACGCCACCCGGTGCGCCGGTCCCTGCTCGATGTCGATCGGATCGGCCGGCGGCGTGCGATGGAGAGGGGTGCACACTCGCCAGGAGTCGAGCGCGCAGGCGTCTGGGTCACGGGGGCAGTCGGGCGGCGCGAGCATCCAGTCCCAGTGGGACGCCTCGCCGCACTCGTGGCGGATCAGCACCATGGGTTGCCACTCGTGCAGCGCCATCCTGAGTATCATCCCAGAACGAAAGGAGTTCCGATGGACCGGAACCGACACATGCGATGGATTGCTGCCTGCGCTGCAGGCCTCGTCACCTCACTGCTTGCCGGGTGCAACGGCCCGCGACCGACCGACCAGTCGATTGCGTACGGCAACCACTACCTCGAGTACCAGATGTGGCAGGAAGCCGCTGACGAGTTCAAGCCTGTGCTTGAGCACTCGCCCGGCAACTGGCGCGCCGAGTACGGCTACGGCGTCGCGATGACCAACTTGGGCGACCTGCCTGCGGCGCGCTCCGCGCTCGAGCGCGCGAACGCGCGCATGCCATCGGACATGGATGTGGTGTTTGCGCTGGCGCAGGTCATGTACGCGCAGAAGGACTACTCGCAGCTCTACCAGCTGCTCCAGGGCTCGGCGAGCGAGTTCAGCTCGCAGGCCGCGTACCTGAAGCTCGCCGACTACGCGATGGAGCTGAAGGACAGCGACACCGCGCTGATGGCGCTGCAGGGCGCGATCACCATCGATGATGGCTTCAGCGTCGACCGGTCGACGGAGCCGTACCTGCGCATGGCGCAGCTGCAGGAGCAGATCGGCAACCGCGACGAGGCGGTGCGGCGGCTGCGTCAGGCGTACGCGATCCAGCCTCTCGATCCGCGCGTGATTGCGGCGCTTGAGGCGCAGGGCATGCAGCCGGGACCCGGCACCGCGCTCTCGCCCGAAGCCTGATTGATGGCCTGACTCGATGGCCGCGCGCAAGTCCCGATCGACACGGCGTGCGAGGACCTCGCCCGCCGCGGGATCTAGCCTGCCGCGCTGGACCGCACTTGTCGATGCGCTCGGCGATCCCGTGCGGCTGCGCATGCTGCGTCTGCTCGAGAAATCCGAGCTTGGCGTCGGCGAGCTCTCCAAGGCGCTTCAGCTTCCGCAGTCGACGGTGAGCCGCCAGCTCAAGCCGCTGCTTGACTGCGGATTCGTGGACCGCCGCACGGAAGGCACTGCGAGCCTTTGCCGGGTGGCGGCCGAAGGCATGGCGCCTCCGGGAGCCGAGCTTTGGTCGCTCGCGCGCGCGCAGTTCCAGGGACTTGTCGCTGCAGCCGACGACGACGCCCGTCTTGCGACGGTGCTTGCGGAGCGCCACCGCTCCGGCAGCGCGTTCTTCGGCCGTGTGGGAGGCGAGTGGGACCAGGTGCGGCGCACGCTCTTCGGAGAGCACTTCGGCGCAGATGCGCTGCTGGCGCTGCTTGACCCATCGTGGACGGTGGCAGACCTGGGTTGCGGCACGGGGGAGGCGACCGAGCGAATCGCACCATACGTTGCCCGCGTGGTGGCGATCGACCGCGAGCCCGCGATGCTCACCGCGGCGCGCAAGCGGCTGGCTCCTCTGCGCAACGTGGAGTTCCGCGAGGGTGACCTGCGAAAGCTGCCGGCCAAGGACCGCGAGTTCGATGCGGCGGTGGCGATGCTGGTGCTGCACCATGTCGAGCGGCCGGAGGATGCCGTGGCCGACGCTGGACGGTGCCTTGCGCGAGGCGGGCGGCTGCTTGTCGTCGACATGACGCTGCACGACCGCCGCGAGTACCTCTCGACGATGGGTCACGTGCACCTTGGCTTTGACCGGCGCGCGTGCGAGTCGTGGGCTCGCACTGCGGGGCTCACGCTGGCTCGCTGGACAAGGCTGCGGCCTGACATCGCAGGCCGCGGTCCAGGGCTCTTCGCAGCGCTGTTCGTGCGGGCGAAGTAGAGCCGCGTGCGTCTGGGCGGGAGAGCCCTACTTGGCGGCGGAGCCTGAGTTCGCAGGGGAATCGGGCTTTGCAGGTGCATCTGCCTTCGCGGGCGCAGCGCCTGACGCCCCCTTCGCTGCGGCGTCGATCTTGGCGAATGTGGCGAGAGGGTCTGCGCGCACAGCCGCCTCGCAGTTGGGGCAGCAGGTGCGCACGAGGCGGCTTGCGATGACGAACTCGTGGCCGTTTCCCTCGATCGCCTTGCCGCTGATCGGGCACGCGGTGAGCGGGTAGCCCTTGGACTGCGCCTTGGTGATTGCGCGCTCGGCCCCGCGGACGTAGCGCTCGGGGTCAGCCTTGACCTTGCGCACGCACTTGCCGCAGCAGACGCGGACAAGCTGGTTCTGGACGATCACGTTGTCGGCGTCCTTGGCATCGGGTCCGCGGGGGTCAGGCAGCGGCTCGTCGGCCATGATCGGGCAGTTGCCGGCGGGGTAGTGGGCAAGCTGCTGCTCGACCATCGCGGCATCGATCTTCGAGAGGTACGGCTTGGGATCCTTCTGGAAGGTGGCTGCGCACTCGCCGCAGCAGAAGCGGATCTCGCGGCCATCGTCGATCGGGTCCTTGTCGTTCGAGTAGACGAGGATGAACGGCTTCTCCGGGAGGGCCTTGCCCGACACGATGCAGGTCGCCAGGGTGTAGGGGGAGCCCTTGGGTGCGGAGGTGCCCTGCGGTGCGGGCGAGCCCTGAGCAGCTGGCGTGCCCTGGGGTGCGGAACTGCCCTGTGTCAGCGCCAGCAGGGGCATCGGCAGGAGGGCGGCAGCGGCCGCAGCGGCGATCAATCTCGCGTTCATGGAAAGGATCCTATCGGCATTCGGTTGCCCATCCGCAATGGCCGGGCTATGCTCCATCCGTTCAACCGGATATACGGATAGATCACCACCGACCACCACCCATGCCCACCACCACCATGCCGTCCCAGACCAAGAACACCGCCCCCAACAGCCGCGCGCGCGTCGCGCCGTCGCACCGGACCTTCATGGACACCGGGCTCCCGCTCGACGACAGCTTCCCCTTCAAGGTGAAGGATCTCTCGGCCGAGACTGTTCGCTTCGGCCGCAAGGAGATCGAGCTCGCCGAGCACGAGATGCCTGGCCTGATGGCGCTCCGCAAGGAGTACCGCGGCAAGAAGCCTCTCAAGGGCGCGCGCATCTCGGGCAGCCTGCACATGACCGTGCAGACGGCGGTGCTCATCGAGACGCTGGTGGACCTCGGCGCTGAGGTGCGCTGGGCATC
>CAZKTN010000057.1:0-1301 GCA_964555705.1 uncultured Isosphaeraceae bacterium
TCACCCCCAGGCCGCGAGCAGCGAGCTCAGGTCAACGCCGTCCACGACCCCGCTTCCATCGATGTCGGCCGTGCTGCCCGTCTGGCCCCATGCGGCGAGCAGGATGCTCAAGTCAGTGCCGTCGACGTGGCCATCCGCATTGAGATCCGCCACCATGATCGGCACAAGGCGCACCGACTCGGTGACCGCAAATGTAGGACCGCGCCGGGCCGTGGCAAGGATCATGCGCCGGCTGTTGATCTCCGATGCGCCAGTGACCGCCCAGGAGCCATCGGCAGGATCGATGAGCGTGTCGAGCGAGAGGTTCGGCTCGCCGACAAACGACACCCAGTTGCCGCCGCTGTAGACGTACGCGACGGCATCGCCCTGATCGTTGATCGATGTCGCCGACGTGGTCGTGGCGCATCCGCCAATGAAGTCCCACCCGTGGCCAGGCCGGTAGCGCACTGGGAACGTGCTGCACCCCGAGAACCCGAGGATGTGGCCGCAGAATGCGCCGGAGTTCGAGAAGTCGGTGCTCACAACGCCTTGCCAGTTGCCGGGCGGCAGAGGGATCGTGGTCGACACCATCGTGTCGAGGTCCAGCAGCGTGTTCCATGCGAGCACGATCCGGTCGTCATTCACGCCAGCCGGCAGCGCAAGGTCGGGCAGCAGCTGCGCACCGGCAGGCGTGAACCGCACGGCGCGCGAGTACATGCCTAGGCCAATGCCGCCAGACCCGCCCACGATATCGCCATGCGCATTCACCGCAGTCGCGGTCGAGTACTGGTCGCCCGGCCATGCCTGCAGCAGCTCGAACTGCCAACCAGAATCCGTACGCCGCCACGCGGCCGCATGCGAACCGACGGATGCGATTGTGCCGATCGACACTGCACCGACAATGAGACCCTGCTCGTTCAGCTGGTACGCATCCGCGCTGGCCCATGTCAGCGGTACCGGGAGCAGCTCGAGCGAACCATCGCGCGCCGCAAAGAACGCGCGACCGATCGACTGTGCAGAGAGCTGGCGACCTACCACATCACCGCGCTCGTTCATCGCGAACGCCTGAAGCCCGGTACCGATCGGCTCGACGCGGTAGGTCGGAGGCACGGCGCACGCGACGCGATGCGACATGAGCGCGCAGCCGACTGCGGCTGCCAGGTGAGAGATCCTGATTCTGCCAGCCGCCATAGGCATGACACCGAAGTATCGGACTGCACACCGCCATCCGCAAGCGAAACCTGTTGATTCCGGGCTATTGGGGCGCCGTCCCCAACCCCCTGAACATGAACCACGCTGCCGCGACGAGGCACAGTCCGGCC
>CAZKTN010000057.1:1401-5426 GCA_964555705.1 uncultured Isosphaeraceae bacterium
GAGCGTGATCATGGCGCGGCAAGGTAGGCGCAGGGACACCCAGCGGCGTGACTGCGCCGGCTACCTCTCGAGCAGCCACCACCGCGGCCTGGGCGGCACGCCGCGCCGCAGGCCGAACTTGCGCTGCGACATCTCCACCACATAGTCGGCCGCCTCCTTCGGGTCGTCGGTCACGTGAAAGAGGTCGATGTCGCCCGGCGATATGGTGCCATCGGGGATCATCCGGCTGCGCAGGAACTCATCGAGCTCGCTCCAGTAGGACCGGCCCATCACCACGATCGGGAACCCGGAGATCTTCGCAGTCTGCACGAGCGTCAGCGTCTCGAAGAGCTCGTCCATCGTGCCGTAGCCGCCTGGCAGCACCACGAACCCGTAGGAGTACTTCAGCAGCATCACCTTGCGCACGAAGAAGTACTTGAACTCGATGCACCGGTCGCAGTATGGATTGGGATCCTGCTCCATCGGAAGCACGATGTTGCATCCGAGACTCGGGGCTCCGACCTCGCGCGCGCCGCGGTTGGCGGCCTCCATGATGCCCGGCCCGCCGCCGGTCATCACCGTGAATCCGCCGCGGCCAAGCTCAGCGCCGACCTGCCGGCCCATCTCGTACCAGGGCGTGCCAGGCGGAAAGCGCGCGCTGCCGAAGACCGTCACGCACGGTCCCACGAAGTGCAGTTGCCGGAACCCGCGGATGAACTCTGCGGCGATACGCACCGTGCGCCAAAGCTCCTCGAGGCGCGGGCGCGTGCCGGCGAGCATCAGCCGCTCCGGCGGCGTGCCCGGCACGTGCTGCGCGTCCGCCGCCGCGGACTTGCTGACCTCGATGGGCGGCGGGCTGCTCACGGCGCCCAATCCTAGGCATGGATGCGCCGCCCAATTGCCCGGCACGGACGTGGCCGCGACCAAGCCGCAACGACAACAGACGTGGCGCCAAACTCCTTATGAGGCCAGGTCGAAGCGGTCCAGGTTCATCACCTTGTGCCACGCCGCGACGAAGTCGTGCACGAACTTCTCCTTCGCGTCGTCGCATGCGTAGACCTCGGCGAGCGCCCTGAGCTCGGAGTTCGACCCGAACAGCAGGTCAACGCGCGTGGCCGTCCACTTCGGCTTGCCCGTCGTGCGGTCGCGGCCCTCGAACGTCTCCTCGTCGGCGTCCGCGGGCGACCACACGGTGCCCATGTCCACCAGGTTCACGAAGAAGTCGTTGCTCAGCGTGCCGGGGCGGCCCGTGAGCACGCCGTGCGCAGAGCCGTCAAAGTTCGCGCCCATCGCGCGCATGCCGCCTACAAGTGCCGTCATCTCCGGCGCCGTCAGGGTGAGCAGGTCAGCCTTGTCGACGAGCAGCTGCTCGGCCCGGCGCGCATGTCCATCCGCGAGGTAGTTGCGGAAGCCGTCAGCAGTCGGCTCGAGCACCGCAAAGGATGCCGCGTCGGTGTGCTCGGCGGTCGCATCGGTGCGGCCCGGCGTGAAAGGCACCGTCACGGTGACCCCTGCTGCCTTCGCCGCGTGCTCGACGGCCGCGCACCCGGCCAGCACGATGAGGTCCGCGATCGACACATGCTTCTTGACGCCGGCGCTGGCCGCGTTGAACTCGGCCTGGATCGCCTCAAGCGACTTCAGGACCTTCGCGAGCTCCGCAGGATTGTTCGCCGCCCAGTCCTTCTGCGGCGCAAGGCGGATGCGCGCGCCGTTGGCGCCGCCACGCTTGTCGGTGCCGCGGAAGGTGGATGCCGATGCCCACGCAGTGCGCACAAGCTGCGCCACCGTCAGCCCCGATGCCATCACCTTGGCCTTGAGCGCCGCAATGTCCTTCGCGTCGACAAGCGTGTGCGTGACTGCAGGAACGGGATCCTGCCAGACCAGCGTCTCCTTCGGCACCATCGTGCCGAGGTAACGGGACTTCGGCCCCATGTCGCGGTGGGTGAGCTTGAACCATGCGCGCGCGAACGCGTCCGCGAACTCGGCCGGGTTCTTGTGGAAGCGCCGCGAGATCGGCTCGTACGCGGGATCCATGCGCAGCGAAAGGTCCGTCGTGAGCATCACCGGCGCGTGCCGGCGCTTGGGGTCATGCGCATCCGGCACCGCGTTCTTCGCGGACTCGTCCGTGGGGATCCACTGGTGGGCGCCTGCGGGGCTCTTCGTGAGCTTCCACTCGTAGCGGAAGAGCGTGTCGAAGTAGCTGTTGTCCCACTGCGTCGGCGTGGGCGTCCATGCGCCCTCGAGGCCGCTGGTGATCGTGTCGCTGCCATGGCCGGTGCCGAAGCTGCTCTTCCACCCGAGGCCCATCTGGTGCAGGGGCGAAGCCTCCGGATCCGGACCAAGGTTCGACGCCGGCGCAGCGCCATGGTTCTTGCCGAAGGTGTGGCCACCTGCGATCAGCGCCACGGTCTCCTCGTCGTTCATCGCCATGCGGCCGAACGTCTCGCGGATGTCGTGCGCCGCAAGGAGCGGGTCTGGGTTGCCATTGGGCCCCTCGGGGTTCACGTAGATGAGCCCCATCTGCACGGCCGCGAGCGGGTTCTCGAGCTCACGCTGGCCGCGGTAGCGCTTGTCTCCAAGCCACGTTCCCTCCACGCCCCAGTAGGTCCCATCCGGCTCCCACACATCGGCACGGCCGCCGCCAAAGCCGAAGGTCTTGAATCCCATCGATTCGAGCGCCACATTCCCGGTGAGCACCATCAGGTCGGCCCATGAGAGCTTGCGGCCGTACTTGCGCTTGATCGGCCACAGCAGGCGACGCGCCTTGTCCAGGTTGACGTTGTCGGGCCAGCTGTCAAGGGGCGCGAAGCGCTGCATGCCCGTGCCGGCACCGCCACGGCCATCGCTGATGCGGTACGTGCCTGCAGCGTGCCACGCCATGCGGATGAAGAGCGGCCCGTAGTGTCCATAGTCCGCAGGCCACCACGGCTGCGAGTCGGTCATCAGCGCGCGAAGGTCGGCGCAGACGGCGGCAAGGTCCAGCGACTTGAACTCGGTGGAGTAGTCGAACCCGCGCCCCATCGGATCGGCCTTCTCGGAGTTGCGGCGGAGCACGGCGAGATCCACCTGGTCCGGCCACCAGTCGCGGTTCGTCATGCCCTCTGACGTGTTCTGCTGGAATCCGCTCATGAAGGGGCAGCGGCTGGTCGCTGGGGTCATCGTGGCGCTCATGTCATCTCTCCTTGGTGTGCGATCGCAGAATGAGGGGACAGATACGATATCCGCGCAGCGCCACGGATGCACGTGGAGTTGCGATTCACCCACGCCTGATCAGGGTTTCCACGATGCTCGACCGACTGCTCGATCCGATTGCGTCTGCGCAGCTGCTCGCCTCCGCGCTGCTGGCGATCCTCTTCCTCCAGTCCGGAATCGACAAGGTCGTGGACTTTCGCGGCAACCTGCAGTGGCTCACGGGGCACTTCGCAAAGAGCCCCCTGAAGTCGATGGTGACGCCGATGCTGGCGACCATCCTCGTCACCGAGTGCGCGGCAGGCGCGATCTGCGCCATGGGCACAGCCCAGATCGCGAGCTCGGGCGACACCATGTGGGCCCTGCGAGGTGCGCAGCTCGCGGCCCTCAACATCGTCATGCTCTTCTTCGGGCAAAGGCTCGCGAAGGACTACGCGGGCGCCGCCGCGCTGATCCCCTACTTCATCCTGTCCATCGGCTCGGTCATCGTGCTCGGCCTCGAGCCTGGCACCTGAGCGCGCACTTCGGCCGTCCGGCTAGGGCAGGTCGTCGCCCACGACAGCGGCCCACGTGGGCAAGCCAACGAACACCACGACGCCGAAGGTCATCGCCGTCCCGAGGCCGAGCGTGCGCCAGTCCAGCACCAGCGCCGCGACGATCAGGGCCATGGCAAGAATTCCGAACACGAGCGTCGCAAGGATCCGCGCACCGATGCGCTCCCGCGCAACGAGGGCCGAGTGCGTATCAGGTCGAGGGCCCCTCACGGACACCTCGCGAAGCGCACGGGACCGAGCCTCGGTCATCTCAAGCGACGCGTACATCAGGTAGAGGATCCCGATGATGCATGCGGGCGCCCA
>CAZKTN010000057.1:5526-7353 GCA_964555705.1 uncultured Isosphaeraceae bacterium
TCTCAAGCGACGCGTACATCAGGTAGAGGATCCCGATGATGCATGCGGGCGCCCACGCCCATGCCCACCAACGCATGACCGCAAGCATGGCGGCTGCGATCAGCAGGCATACCGCAGCATGCCTGGTCCAGCTCGCACGATGAGCGGCAGGCGTGGACATCGGATGTGGCGTACGGACCTCGGTGACAGCTGCTCTACGCATGTTGTGCATCTCGGTTGGTTCCTGGCCACACAGCCATGGATGCGTCCCGCATTGCCCGGCGCCCCGAAAGGCTGAGTCGAAAATCGCGATTTGTCCCAAGCGAACGGCAATGTGCGCACCCTTGCCGGCTCTGTCGGGTGCCATGGACTCCTTCGCGCTGCCGCTTCCCCACCACCGGCTGTCCGTCCCAGCGTGCGTCCTTGCGCTTGCCGCCGTCGTGCAGGCCCGGGCTGATGTGGCGGTGCTTGCGTGGGGACTCAACGATCACGGCCAGTGCGATGACCCGCCATCGCTTGCGGCTGTCGTCCAGGCGGTAGGCGGCTACGCACACACTGTCGAGCTTCGTGCGGACGGATCAGTGGCGTGCCGCGGGCTGAACGCCAATGGCCAGTGCAACGTGCCCTCGGGGATGCCCGATGCCAAGCAGGTTGCTGCCGGCTACTTCCACACGCTTGCGCTGTTGCGTGACGGCTCGGTCCGCGGATTCGGTCGCAATTCCGAGGGCCAGTGCAACGCTCCGATCGGGCTGCTCGAGGCGGTTTCCATCGATGCCGGCAGCAATTTCTCGCTTGCCATCGACACGTCCGGGACGCTCTGGTGCTGGGGCATCAACGGCTACGGCCAGTGCAACGTGCCTGCCGCGCTTCCGCCCATCCGTCAGGCCGCGGCTGGGTATGCGCACGTCGCCGCACTCCTCGATTGGGGCACCGTCCGGTGCTGGGGCCTCTCCACACACGGCCAGTGCCAGGTGCCGCAGGGACTCACGGGCATCGTGAAGGTGGCTGCCGGCGAGCGCCACACCGTGGCGCTGACTGGAGAGGGCATTGTCCGCGCATGGGGATCCAATGACTCCGGCCAGTCGATCGTGCCAGCTGGGCTCATGGGCGTGATCGACATCACAGCCGGCTGGCGCCACACGGTGGCACTGGACAACGACGGACGCGTGACCGCGTGGGGCAACAACTGGTACGGGCAGGTCGATGTGCCGGCGCAGACAGGCGGCTCGACACGCATCTCGTCGGGGCACCGCCACTCCATCGCCATCGCGTGCCCGCTCACCCGGCAGCTGCTGACGAGCGGCAGCCTGGTCCCGTTTGCGTTCCAGGACAACCCCGTATGGCCGCTGCGCGGCATCGCGCCCTCAGTCTCCGAGGGGGTCATCACGGTGACCGCACGCGGTGAGATCGGTGACGCCACGAGGTTCCTGCAGGTCACGCTCGACGGCCAGATCGTGGGCACCGTCTTCGGCGCAGGTTCCGATGTCGTGCACTGCATGAGCGCCGTCCAGTCCGAGCAGGTTGTGGTGCCTGCGTCCGTGCTTGCTGCAGTCACCGCTGACGGCTCGTTGGACGTCATGCTTGTGCCAGGCGTGAACGCGACGAGCGCCACATGTCCCGACGCGGTGCTCGAGGTGCGCATCGACTACCGCCGTGCCCCGAGGGACTGCGACGGCAATGGGCTTGATGACGAGTGCGAGATCGAGGCAGGCGCAGAGGACACGAACTCCAACGGGCGCCTCGACCGGTGCGAGCTGCTCTACGGAGACCTCAATCTCGACGGTGTCGTCGACGGATTCGACCTGACTGCACTGCTCGCCATGTGGGGTGCGCTCGCGCCCCCATACG
>CAZKTN010000057.1:7453-10693 GCA_964555705.1 uncultured Isosphaeraceae bacterium
GGATTCGACCTGACTGCACTGCTCGCCATGTGGGGTGCGCTCGCGCCCCCATACGGCGACCTCAACCGCGACGGCACGGTGAACGGGATTGACCTGACCACGCTGCTCGCGCGATGGGGATCGGTGCCTCCGCAGTAGATGGCGTGGCCGTCCGCCGCAGGCCAAGCGCCAGATGCAATCTCAGCTGCCCGCTCAGGCACATCCCACATGAACATCAGCCGCTCGTGTCGAGCGCGATGGCTGCAGGCTTGTCGAATGGGATCGGCGACACCTCGACGTTCGGGTTGCGGTCACCGAAGAACTTGAGCAGCCACTGGTCGCTGAAGAGCACCACGCTGCGGCCGCGGTCGTCGACCGCAAGCCGAGCCCCCTGCGGGATCTCGGGCAGCGCACTTTCGTCGATCGCATCGGCCGACTGCGCTTCCTGGCCCTTGAGGCGCCACCATCGCGCGACGGACCACGGCGCCGTCTCGGTGCGCGACTCGGCGCCGTACTCGTTTAGCAGCCTGTGAGTGAGCACCTCGAACTGAAGGGTGCCCACCGCAGCGAGCAGCGTGACCTTCTGGGCACCGCCAACAACCTCGAAGCGGCGCGCAACACCTTCGCGCAGTAGCTGCTCGAGCCCAAGGTTGAACTTCTTGGAGTTGCCGGGCTGAGGGTTGTGCAGGTATGCGAAGACCTCGGGCGTGAACTCCGGGATCTCGTCGAACTGCACCGTGCGGTCCTCGCTGAGGGTGTCGCCGATGCCGAAGAGGTCGTTGCCCACAAGGCCGACCACATCGCCAGCCACCGCGTGATCGACGGTCTCGCGCTGGTTGCCGAAGAGCTTGGTTGCATTCCCCAGGCGTACACGGCGGCCGCTTTGAACATGCACAGCCTGCATGTCCCGCGTGAAGGTGCCCGACACCACCCGCACGAACGCGATGCGGTCACGATGGCGGGGATCCATGTTGGCCTGGATCTTGAAGACGAACCCGCTGAACTTCGGGTCATCCGGAGCCACCAGGCCGCGCCTGGCAGTCCGCGGCGAGGGCGGGCTCGAGTGACGCAGGAACCCGTCAAGCAGCAGCTGCACTCCGAAGTTGTTGATGGCGCTGCCGAAGTACACCGGAGTGAGCCTTCCCTCGAGCACCGCCTGCGCATCGAAGCTGCCTCCTGCGCCACCGGTCTCGTCGAGCATGCGCACCTCATCGATGGACTCCTGGTGGCTCGAGTGGTCGAGCTTCGACAGCAGCGCGGGATCGTCGAGTCCGCCGACCTCGGTGGGAGCCACATACGCGCCGTATGGCGTCTTCTCGAAGAGGTGGACCTGCTGCGCCAACCGGTCATAGACGCCACGGAACGAGGGTCCGGTACCGATGGGCCAGTTCACCGGAAACGCGCCGATGCCGAGAGTCTTCTCGAGCTCGTCCACCAGGTCAAGCGGTGACCGTGTCGGGCGGTCGCACTTGTTCATGAAGGTGAAGATGGGGATCCCGCGCCGGCGGCACACCTCGAAGAGCTTCCGGGTCTGCGCCTCAACTCCGGATGCGGCATCGATCACCATCACCGCGGAATCGACAGCGGTGAGCACTCGGTAGGTGTCCTCGGAGAAGTCCTTGTGGCCGGGGGTGTCGAGGAGATTGACGCGGAACCCGCCGTAGTCGAACTGCAGGAGCGTCGAGCTGATGGAGATGCCGCGCTGCTTCTCGAGCTCCATCCAGTCCGAGGCGGTCGCTCGCTGGTGCTTGCGGGACGTCACGGTGCCCGCGAGCTCGATCGCGCCGCCGTAGAGAAGGAACTTCTCGGTAAGCGTGGTCTTGCCCGCGTCCGGGTGCGAGATGATGGCGAAGGCCCGTCGGGGCAGCGGTGTCGGGCTCATGGCTGGCGAATCCTTGTGCGAGAGTACTGGGTGCGTATCGAGTCTCGCGCATCGCAAGCCCACACATGGGGAACGTCGCCGATCGCGCCATGCGCGCAAAAAGCCAGCCGGCCGGGCGGATGCCCGGCCGGCTGGCCGCATGGTGCGTGTGCGGAGGCGGATGAGTCACACGCGCCGACGGCGCTTGGGCACCAGTCCCACGGCACCCAGGAGCGCCAGTGCGCCAGGAGCAGGCAACGTGCATCCCAATACCTTGTCAGACCAGTCGTCGACGGCACCGCCGCGGAAGCGGACCACCATCTGGTAGCCGTCCCGGTTCAGAACGGTCTCGGCGTTGATTGCCGCCAGCGCGGACTCGCTGCCTGTCAGCGTGAAGGTGAAGATCTCGAAGCCGCCGACCGCGATGCCGGCGCTCGGATCCCCGCCGCCAAGGAACTGGCCATTCAGACCTGCGCCAGCCGCGAATGACCCATACGGGCTCGCAGAGATCGGCGCAGAGATGTTCTCGAACGCGGCGCTGGTGCTCGATAGGAACGTCAACCCGCTGGCCATGCCGTTGGGGTTGATGGCGAGCGCAGTGATGTACCCACCGAGCGACATCTCGGTGTTGTTGGTGAGCGTGATCGAGAGCGTCGCGGTCTCCCCGCCAGAGTAGGAGTAGATGAGGTCAGCCTGGAAGCTGCCGTATCCCTCGGTGCTGCCGCACGGGGCTACTGAAGCGGTTGAGAAGGACGCGTACACGGGCCCTGCACAGAGTCCGGATGCGAGAAGCGCACACGCCATGGTGCGCCACAAAGACAGATTGATTCGTCCCATCAGCGATCTCCCTTCATTGACTTGCGATCTGGGAACTGCACGACTGCGCCAGCGACATTGCCGGCGATTCCCACCCGCACACAGCGCAACCCCTAGGCACCATTTGCGCGAATTGCGGAAACCGATGCCGGGCGCACGAGTTGCGTGCCGTCATCGCCCTTGATTCAACATGTGGCATGTCCCCATGAATGCGTCTGCGGCACCGCAATCACGGCAGCACGGTTCTTTGACTCTTATTTACTGGTCGGCCTGCCTGCCGAGATACGCTTCTTGACCACCACGCGCCGGCCGAGCGCGCTCTGGAGCTAGCCGTAAATTCAAGTCCGTTATGTGTTTGCGAATGACCTGCATAAGGCGATCGCACGCAAAATCTGATCGTCACCGCTAATGGACTGCCTACGGCCACCTTTGTCATGATGTGCAACGAGCGCGTTTTGTCCTGCTTTGGCCTTGGTGTCCAGGCCTGCATCAGACTGCGCATCCGGTCTGCGCTGGCCGCTATCCATTCAACCCTCTCCGAAGGTGCATGCCATGAGCGCAACCCCGCCCAGCCGGCTAACGGT
>CAZKTN010000058.1:0-1181 GCA_964555705.1 uncultured Isosphaeraceae bacterium
GCGAAGACGCCCGTATGCGGGAAGTCCCACGCTGACACGGGCGGATAGAAGTCGCCTTGGTATCCCGCGTCGTACATCGCCTTGAGCACTGCCTCGCTGCTGGGCTCGCGGCCGTTGTGGTCGAGCAGCCTGTTGCTCTTCGCGCCAAGGAACGAGATCGTCGCCACAGGCTTGCGGTCGGCGCGACCTGCCATCATGTGGCTCACAGTGCGGAACCCGCGGTAGATGTCCTCGAGCGTGAAGTGGTCGCGTCCATGGGGGCGCAGCAGCGCGAGCACCAGCAGACGGTCGAGGTCGAACTTGAGCACGTACGGCTCGCGGTCTTCCTTTGCGTGCACGTTGACCGCAGACCGAAACACCTTCGCGTAGCTCGTCGCTGACGCAAGCGTCCACTGGCTTGTGGGAATCAGCTTGAGGATCTCGCCGAGCACGCCATGCGAGTTGTCGGTGTCGTTCACGCCGCAGATCAGCGTGCGGTAGTGGCCTTCCACCACGTCATCGAGGAGGTGGTGCCCCCACATGATGCGAACGCGCCTCGACGCGTTGGCCGTGCGCGGGTCGCCCGAGGGCAGGATCGTCACCTTCGGGCCCTCCGATGGCACCTCGACAAGGCGGTCTCCATCGCCCTCGTACAGCCGTACCGCGTGCCCGCCGGACTGCGCCTTCACCGGATTCGTCTTGCTGCTCATGCGGGCAAGTATCGCATGGCGTGGCGAGTTGTGCAGGCTATTGCGGTGCCCGCTCCCGTTGGGCAAATAGACTCAACTCCGGACGCGCGGTCACGGGCGCGCGATTCCCACAATGCAGCCAATCGCACACGCAGATCTGGTCCGGTGCCTGAGCTGTCCGGCGGCGCTCGGTTGCGCAGCCGATGAGCCGGTGCAGGTCGTACAGACTCATGCGTCCACAGTCATGCTGTGCGATGATCTCGCCTGGAAGATCAAGAAGCCGGTGCAGCTGGGGTTCCTCGACTTCTCCACGCTCGGGCGGCGCAGGGCGGACTGCGAGCGCGAGGTCGAGCTCAACCGCAGGCTTGCGCCAGGCATCTACCTCGGTCTCAGCGCTGTCGTGCGCCGCGGGCCCGAACTGAAGATGGTGGATACGCCGGCTGCGGGGGACGAGATCGTGGAGTGGGCTGTGCGCATGCGCCGCATGCCTTCCGACGGCATGCTCGACCGCCT
>CAZKTN010000058.1:1281-5770 GCA_964555705.1 uncultured Isosphaeraceae bacterium
GAGCGGCCGCGTGCGCGATGGCCACGGCGACCTTCATGCCCGCAACCTATGCATGCTCGATGGCAGGATCACGGCCTACGACTGCCTTGAGTTCGATGACGCGCTGCGCTGCGCAGACGTGGCTGCAGATGTGGGGTTCCTGGCGATGGACCTCTCGCGGCTTGGCCGCGATGACCTCGCGCAGGAGTTCGTGCGTGCATACGCCGAGCGCAGCGGTGACACTGGCATCGCCGAGCCCGCGCGCTTCTTTGGCTTCCACTACGCGATTGTGCGCGCGATGGTGGAGTCGATCAGGCTCGGGCAGCCCGAGACGCCGCCGGCCGAGCGCCCTGCGCTCATCCGATCGATCCGGGACTTCGCGATGCTCGCTGCCGGGTACGCCGTGGAGCCAGCCACCGTGGTCATGATGGGATTGCCCGCGACGGGCAAGAGCACGCTCGGCCGTGCGCTGGCGCGTCACATGCGCGCGAGCGTGATCGAGAGCGATCGGGTCCGCAAGGAGCTCCACGGCATCGCGCCGACAGAACGCGGCCCGCCAGAGATGTACAGCTCGCGCGCCACCGAACTCACGTACCGAGCACTCGCCGAGCGCGCGGAGTCGGTCCGAGGATCGGTGGTGATCGACGCATCGCATCACACTCAGGCTGAGCGCGCATCGTCGATCGCTGCCGCACAGCGGCGAGGCGGCCCATGGCTGCTGCTTGAGGTGGATGCCGACCGCGCAACGGTCGAGTCGCGCATGCAGCGGCGCGCGAAGGATGCCACGAGCATCTCCGACGCGGATCTCGCCGTCCACGAGCGCCTGCAGATGCAGCGTGAGGCCCCGGACGAGGTCGATCTGCGCCACCGTCTCCTCGTGGCCAGCCACGACGGCCATGACTGGATCGACGCCGCATGCCAGCGCGCGCTGCGAACATTGATGTTGTCTTGCGACGCCCATGGCGTACCTTGACCACATGCCTCGTTTCGCCGCACGACCGGCCTGCGCCAGTGCGCTCGTTGCCGCCGCAACCTGTCATGCGGCGGTCGCGGGCAGCACTCCCACCACCACCATCATCGCGCACGGCTTCTCGCCCAGCGGCAAGGGCGCCTGGGTACAGGCCACCGCCGAGGCGGTCATCGCGCGCACCGGCGGCGTCGGCACCGTGTACCGCTACCAGGACGAGGTGGGCGCGTGGACACGCGTGTCCGGCATCGGCAACGGCAGCGCGGATCACATCGTCGCCATCTTCAACTGGGACGCCGACTCCGCGAGCCCCGAGGAGGGGCCCAATCTCGGCTACGTGCAGGCCGCAGGCGATGCGCTCTACGCGACGCTGCGCGATGCCGTCTACGCGCCGGGCTCCGCAGGTCCTGCCGATCTCGTCACCGGACGCGCATCGCACTTCATCGGCCACAGCCGCGGCGCATGCACCATCAGCGAGGCGATACTCAGGCTCGGCATTGCGGGCATCGCCGTCGACCAGATGACGACGCTCGACCCGCATCCGGTCAATGGCACGCTTGATGCGCGATTCAACTTCAACTGGGGCGACCCGGTGCCCCAGCGCTGGAGCAACGTGGCGTGGGCGGACAACTACTGGCGCGCGGACGGCGGGGGGCTCATCAACGGCCTCGACTTCGACGGCATGCCGCTCGAGAACGTCTTCAACGTGCAGCTCGTGGAGTCGGTGCTCAACTGCTGCGCGTACTCGTTCGCGCACTCCGACGTGCACCTCTGGTACTTCGGCACCATCGATCTCGCAACCGGCGCAAGCAACGGCGAGGAGACGATCACGTCGCAGATGCGCTCGAGCTGGTGGCCCGAGGGTGCCGCGAACGTCGGATTCGCGCGAAGCGCCATTGGTGGCGCGGCGCGGCCCGCCATCCCGCCTGGTGTCGCACCACTGCCGAGCCTCGCGCCGATCCTCCATAACGGCAGCTTCAACGGCGGCACGCGCGCCGGATGGGCGATGCACGGCGGCTCCGGCGCAACGCTCCAGAGCGCATCCGGCAACTGGTTCGCGCGACTGTCCGCGTCTCGGGCGGCTCTTACCCACAACCGCTCGTACTTGCCGGCGCCGCTCGACCCTACTCGGCCGCTGCGGCTGTCGCTCGCGCTGCGCAGGAGCGGCACCGCCGGCGCAGGCGACGCGCTTCGCATCGAGCTCCAGGGTGCAGGCGATGAGACGGCCACGCCGTTGCCGGGTGCATCATGGGCCGTGGCGTCGCTCGGCACCTCGTTCACGACGTTCGAGGCGGACATCCCGCTGACGCTGTGCGCACGCACCTCGCGACTTCATATCGTGCTCGACGGCGGCGCCGATGGCATCGCATCAATTGTGGACATCGACGACATCGTGATCACGGTGCCGCCGCGCGCGGCTGACCTCAACGGCGATGGGCGCGTCGACGGCACAGATCTCGGGATCTTGCTTGCAGCGTGGGGCCCATGCGCAGGCTGCGCCGCAGACATCAACGGCAACGGCTCGGTGAGCGCCGTCGATCTCTCGATCCTTCTCGCGGCGTGGGGCTGATCGTGCGCGAAACCGCCAGTGCGCGTGGCACGCGGCATTCCACAAGCCCAGAGCCGACTCGCGCCACCCTGCGGCTCAGTGACCTCAAGAACGTGGGGCCCGCAACGCTCAAGGACCTGTCCGTGCTCGGAATCGGTTCTGTGGGTGACCTCGCGACGCAGGATGCGTTCGAGATGTATGAGCGGCTCTGCCGCCTAACGAGGCAGCGTCACGATCCGTGCGTGATCGACGTGTTCCTGTCGGCGGTGGACCAGGCCCGCGGACGGAAGGCCCGTCCCTGGTGGCACTACACGCCGCAGCGCAAGCGGCGGTTGGCGTCAGGCGGCTGAGCGGACAACTGAGCAGGCCTCGTGCGCCCGGCAGGGCGCAGGCGGCAGGGCGCTCAGCTCCCGCTGTCGTCCTCCGCGCCGAGCGCGCGGTACTGGAACTTCTCCATGCCGATCATGCCGCCGGCCATCAGGCCGTCCTCGGCACCGACATAGACGGCGAGTCCGTTCTGGAAAGACGACGTGCCGGTGGTGCCCTTGTCGCCAGCGACGGCCATCCCCTCGACCTTGCCGGTCAGCAGTCCCTGCTGGAACTGCTCAAGCGTGGACTGATTCTGGAACACGATCAGGATCTTCTTGCCCTGGCCGCCAGCCTGCAGGCCGACGTTGAACTGGTTCTCCGCCGCCCATCCGATCTGCGTGCCGTTGGCGGTGAACACCGCGCCGCGACCGAAGCTGCCGCCCGTGAAGATGATGCCCCACTGGCCCGCACCGGGGAACACGGCGTACCCGGCGGAGCTGCTGATCTGCCCGCGCAGCCCGGAGACGTGCCGCTCGAAGTACGTCAGGCCCTCGCGGGCCTCCATCACGAAGCTGGCACGGTCATCCTGCTTTGGCGCCACGTTGCATGCGCTGAGGATGGCGGCGGGGAGGGCGAGAACGACAGTCAGCGCGAGAGGGGCAAGATTCATGTGGTTTCCTTGGGACGCAGGCTTCGCCGCCTGGATCGGGCAGGAAGTTACCCCAAGTGCGTGATGAGCGGTTCGCGCGTGCGCCCTACGCCGCCCGGGTGTCGGCCTCGGCATCGTCGGTCGGCGTCAGCGAGACGATCAGCGCGACGTCAACACTCTCGTACAGCAGTTCGCGCCCAGGCGTGGCGACGATCAGGTGACGCCCACCCGGGAACAGAAACGCGAACTCGGGGTGAGGGACGTCAACCTTCCGCTGGTCAGCAAGGTGCAGGCGGAATGGGCGGAATGGCGTGGCCTTCAGTGCGGTTCGGAGCTGCTCTCCCGTCATGCTCATCTCCTCAAGTGTGCGTACACCCTACCGGCTGGCAAGGGAATCCTCGGCCAAGTGAGCGGATTTTCGCCACAGTCGCGGCCCCGCCATCACGGCCAGAAGCGTGCCGGCGGCGAGGCAGGCCATCGATGCGATGGGCCATCCGAAGACCGCGAGCCCGCGGTGGATCTCGGCGACGTCAAGCAGCGACAGCCAGCCGTCGGGGCATGCGATGTGCCGCGTCTGCATGTCCTTCACCGCGACTCCTGCGTAGAGGGCGGCGTGCAGCCAGAAGGCCGCCACGACGAAGGCCACCATCCAGATCCACATCGAAGGCGCAAGCCACGCGGCGCGCCGCCAGCCGGCGATGGCGATCATGCCTGCACCCAGCGGCACCGCGCACGCGGGCGCGAGGATGCTCATGTACCACCCAGGCGTGCCGTGGCCCTGCGTGCCCTCTGCGATTCGGCTCAGGAGGTGATACGCCAATCCACCGAGCATCGGAAGCAGCATCCACAGCATCGGAGCGAGCAGGCGATTGAGTCTCGCATCGCGCCGCATGCGCAGCGCTGTCACGCACATCAGAGCGATCGCGATGAGGCCTGGTGCGTACATCCACTCAGGCAGCCTTGCGAGAGTCCACGTGCCACCGAAGTATCCAGTCACGATGAAGGCCGCGACGCCGCGCCCCACATGCCGCCACGC
>CAZKTN010000058.1:5870-10668 GCA_964555705.1 uncultured Isosphaeraceae bacterium
AGCAGGCACAGCGCGTCATTGCCGAGCCTCGCAAACTCCGGGAAGAACATCGGCACGAAGATTGGGTACGCAAGGCACGCGGCGGGCAATGCACGCTGCAGGTCGCCTTCGGCACGCTGCGCGCCGCCATCGGCCACTGCACCACGAGAATCCTCCGCACGGCCAGCCCGCCCATGGCTTCGGATGAAGCGTGCCGTGCCCCACACGCCGATCGCGAGTCCAGCGACAGCCATAAGCCATGACGCGATCCGCAGCGCCATCATCTGGGCCACAAAGCTCATCCCGTCGGTGGCCCGCATGAGCGGGGCAAGAATCATGTAGTAGAGGGGCGGATGCTGGGCCTGCCAATTGAGGCTGCTGCCGGGCTCAAACCTTCGCTGAAGTCCTATCTCGCTCGCAAAGTCCGCCGCGAACGCGCGGCGCGCCGACTCGTCGTGTGCGAAGTCGGCGTACGACATCGGCTGCTTGACCTGTACGCCGTGCTGCTGCATGAAGGGCAGCGGCGCGCGCTCCCCGTACTGCTCCACGATCGTGGCGATCCTGCTCTTCCCGTACCTCGGCAGCGTCTGCGTATCCGCGATCTCCCGGATCGACGAGTAGTGCATCGTCTCGTCGAAGCCCTCGAAGGGGGGCTGCACCAGGATCCATGCGATGCCGATCAGCAGCGTCGCCGCAACAAGCAGCGCACCAGTTCGTCGGCAGGGATCGCGTGCGCTCATGCCCCACCAGTATCGGCGTGATCCGGTACGGCGCGCGAGCGCACTCCCGCGCAAGTCATCTGCCCTGCATCCAGCCTCTTGCCTCGCCGGCGACCCATGCGCTCTGGAGCATGGTCTGCTCGCGCAGGGAGCGCCAATATGCGTCGGACCAGCCTGCAGCCGCGCATGCCGACCGGGCCTGCGCCAGAACGCGGGCAACCCGCGCAGGTGATGCGATGCTGTGCATCCAGCGATGCGTTGCGGTCCAAGCCTCCCACCGCGCGCGCTCCCGCGCGAACTCGATCCCGCGGCGAAACCGCTGGGCACGCGCCGCCGCAGCGGATTCAAGGTGCGCATGGGCCACAATCGCGGAAGGCACGAACCACGGAGGCGATCCCGCGCGGGCAGCCCGCCATGAGAGCACGGCATCTCCGCAGAACACGTCCTCCGGGAAGGGTCCCACGCGGTTCCACAGGGACCTGGTGAACGCGCAGTTGGCGGTGGGCACGATCCACGCCGCACGCGCGGGGCCTGAGGGAAGTGCCCACCAGAACTTCGTGATGTGGATGGCCTCCGCGACCTGGCGATGGTGCTCCGGATGCGGCTGCATCGCCATGCCTCCACCGACGAGCTCATGGCCGTCATCAAGTGCGGTCATGAGTCCCGCAAGCCAGTCGCGGTCAGCGACCACATCCGGGTCGGTGCAGACGAGCACCTCGCCGCGCGCTGCCGCAAGGCCCGCGTTCCGTGCCGCATGGGGCAGCAGCCGCTTCGGACTCTGGATGAGCGTCACATGTGGGAACCTTGAGACGGCGACGGCCGTCTCGGGCTCATCCGAGCTGTTCACGACGATGACCTCGTCCGGGCGGCGAGACTGTGCGGCAATCGCCTCTAGGCAGCGCCCGAGAGTCTCGTGCGAGTGGTATGCAGGAAGTACGACGGAGACGGTGCGCATTCGGGTCACACCCTCGACCGGTTGAGCTCGTACTCCTCGAACTCATCCTTCGCTCCGCCGGCGCCGAACGCGTAGCCGAGCGACTCGCCCACTGCCGACCAGAGAAATGCGAGGACGACAATCGGCATGGCGATGGCGAACTGCAGCAGCACCTCCGGCCGGCGGGAGAGGATCCGGAGCGCCCGCACCATCTTGATTGCCGGCGCGCCCATCGGGACGGCAAGGGCGTATGCCCACCTTCGCGCTGCGCTCCACGATCGACTCTGCGCACGCTGGCTTGCAAGCAGCCTGCAGTACGCATGGTTTGCCGTGAGAAGGAACCGGACGTCGACCGGATTCTGGTGGGCCGCGATGGCGGATCCCGCGAGGAACAGCCGATGCCCGTCAAGCCGGAGCCGCTCGTGCATCACGAAGTCGGGCGACAGCAGGCTGGCGAGGCGATCGCCGTAGGCCATGAGCGTCTCGCGGCGGTAGGCCACATTGTTGCCCGGAAGCAGCCTCAGTTCCATGTCGGGATGCGGTGCTGCCCAGAGGCCGTAGTCGGCCATCATGCAACCTCTCGATACGTAGGTCTCCGGATTTGCGTTGACGAATGCGTAGCCGACCGCGGCCCACGGTCCTGCATCGAACGCTCGCACCACCGCCTCGGCCCAGCCGGCCTGGGGCGTGCAGTGATCCTCCAGGAATGCAACGATCGGCGCACGCGCAAGGTGCACCGCGAGTGCGCGTGCCCCCGCAAAGCCACCGTCCACCGGATCAGTGACGTACCTCAGGTCAAGGTCCGCCCGGGCCCTCAGCGCCGGCATCGCCGGACAGAGGTCGATCACGATGGCCTCAAGTCCCGCGCACGACTGCGCGCCGATGCCATCGAGGACAGCCTGCGCACGCATGCGCTGCCGTCCCACGACCAGGACGGTAGAGATCCGGCAAGTACCCGTCGAGTGCATCAGTGCTGGCTCCTCGATGTCTGCAGCGACTCAGGCGCACGGGCATCCGTGGCGTTCAGCGGCGCGCCACGGGTCTGACATTCCTGCACAATCGACTCCCATGCCTTCACGTGAGCCCCCTCATTGAAGCGGTCTCGGGCCTCCTGCCACCCCGTAAGGCCCCGCTCGCGGGCAACGCCTGGATCGCCCTGAAGATGATCGATCCGATGCGCGAAATCCTCTGTCGAGCGGCAGATCCAGCCGCCTCCCTGAGAGGTGACTTCGGGCAGGGCGCCAGCGCCGCTTGCGAGCGTGGGAATCCCCTGTGACCACGCTTCAAGCAGCACGTAGCCGAATGTCTCCGGGAAGAGCGAGGGGACGAGCAGCGCGCGCGTGTCCGGAAGCAGCGTGCGCACTTGGTTCGCCGAGACGGCGCCAAGGAATCGGATGTTGTCTGCACCAGCGGCCATGCGCTGCAGCTCCGCGCGGAATGGCCCATCACCCACAACCTCAAGACGGCAGTGGGGGCGGCTCCGGAAGAGAGGCAAGATCGACTGCAGGCCCTTCTCCTGAACGAGTCGCCCTACGAAACGAAAAGGTGCCTCAGGCGGTGCCGGTGGCGGCGGGTCAGCGGGCACCCATTCGTCCGGAAGGAAGTAGGGCAGCACCCGAGCCCTGGGGTGATGGATGCCGCGACGCGCATGGCTTTCCAGGGCATGACGACTCGGGAACACCAGCGCATCAAGCGCGGACACGCCGCGCTGGATTGCGCCGGAGCCCCGCCAGAACTGCGGCGGGCGGCCAGCCCGAAGCGAGCAGCGCACGCAGGTGGCGCGCTCGCAGGGCTCCCGGCCGAATCGCCACAGGAGGCTCAGCGGGCAGGTCAGCCAGTGCTCGTGCGCGGTCATGAGGCGCACGGGCCCGGTGGGGCTCTCCTGCAGAAGTGACGCACCTCCAATCAGCGAGATGTTGTGGAAGTGGATCGCGTCGAATGCGCCGTCGGCAAGCTGGCGGACGAGGTGAGTTCCGTGCCGCCCGAGCCCACCGGTCTGGTGCATCCAAAGGAGATCTGCCCGGGCCGCCAGCGGCGCCAGGCCGTGCACCCTCAGCTCCGCAGGCGCCTCGTATGGAAGAGGCGGCATGCCGCCGCGGACAGCATCGAATGCGCTGCGCGAGTAGAAGACCGTCACGGAGTGGCCCCTGCGCAGCAGCGCCTCGGACAGCCGCTCCACGTACGCAGCATCGCCGCCGAAGCGGTGCCGGCCGAAGAAGGTGGTGACAAGGGCGATGCGCATCAGTGAGCGACCGGTCTAGGACGTGCGCGAGGATGTGACACGGTCCTTCGCTGCAGCGAGCGCGCGAAGCTGGGACCACCGCCGCCGCGGTGCGGTCGACGCATCGGCGATGAGACGACCAAGTCGTGCGTGAATCGGCTGCTGCGCCTCGCCATGCGCATGCTCCACCGCGCGCATCGCACGCAGGTAGCCGCGCCCGTGAGCGATCAGGCCCCTCAGGACGGTAAGCGCAGGCCGCAGGCTGCAGAGGTACACAAGGTCGGTGTTCATCGGCCGACGCACCTGGTCGTGGAAGAGGTTCGCGAGCGCACGCGCGGGCGCCCCATCCTCTGGTGCGCTGCGACCGGTTGGCATGCCGACGTCCGCGAGTATCGCGGCACAGGCATCGCACGCGACATCGAGCCCGATCCGTCGCGACTCGCGTTCGGTCCACGCTGACTCCTCCGCATCGCCGGACAGCAGACGGAACCAGCCGCATGCGTCCAGCAGGTCGCGGATCACCTCGTCCGGCACGAAGTCGTTCCGCAGTGCGTGGTGCGCGGAGAGCATCAGGCCCAGTCCGGGCCGCACAAGGGCCACTTCCTCGCCGAGCACGCGAGCCGATGACGCGCTCGCCAGCGCCGCATCGACATCAAATGCGCCGAGCCGCCAGTGAAGGTCCACCTCGAAGTCGCCGTCCGTCACCAGGCTGATCGACTCGTTGCCCGCACTGCCGGGTGATGTGCGCGCGAAGGCGATCACCTCGCTGGCATCCAAGCCAGCCACCTTCGGGCGGAATCTAGCGGCCATGAGCGCATCGATCGCACGGTGCGCCAGGCGCGGCGACACGAGGATGTCAACGTCACCGATGCCGCGAGTGGGCTGGCCTGCATGAAGGCGGCCCACCGCCGCGATGCCCTTGAATCCGGCAGCTGCAATGCCGGC
>CAZKTN010000059.1:0-6370 GCA_964555705.1 uncultured Isosphaeraceae bacterium
GCGGCGCGCCGTGGCGCAGCGCCGACAGCAGGAAGCCGAACTTCGCCTCTGCCTCGTCGCGGTTGAGGCCGATCAGCGAGAAGACGCGCTCCTGCACATCCATCCGGTGGATGCGGATCGAGCCTCCGGCGATCTCGCTGCCGTTGAGCACGAGGTCGTAGCCCGCCGAGAGGCATGCGCCGGGATCCGTCTCGAGGATGCCGAACTGGTCGGGGTTGGGGCTCGTGAACGGGTGGTGCAGCGCGACCCAGCGCTTGCCGTCGTCATCCCACTCGAACATCGGGAAGTCGACGACCCACAGGAAGTTCCAGGTGCCCTCGGGGATGAGCTTCAGGTCGTGCGCAACCTTGAGGCGTAGCTCGCCCATCACCTTGGTGGCGATCTCCCACGTGTCGGCGGCGAACAGCACGACGTCGCCGGCCTCGAGGCCGAGCGCCTCCTGCAGGTGCTGCGCGACGGGCTCGAGGAACTTCGCGATGCCTGTCTCGAATGCGGTGCCGTTCCACTTGGCGTTGGGGATGCCGCCGGCCTTGAAGCCCTTGGACCACTCCGAGTAGCCGTCGGTGACCTTGCGCGTCAGCGTCTCCGCTCCGCCCGGCACGCGAAGCGCCTTCACGACGCCGCTTCGGCCTGAGGGGCTTCGCTTGGCGAGCGCCTCAGAGAACACCCGGAACGACGTCTGCGAGGCGATCGCGCTCACGTCGCGGATCGGCAGCCCGAATCGCGTGTCGGGGCGGTCGATGCCGTAGGTCTCCATCGCCTCGGCCCACGTCATGCGCGGGATGTCGCCGATGTCGATGCCGAAGAGCTCGGTCCACAGGCCGCGCGCGAAGCCGCCCATCATCGACATCACGTCCTCGCGGTCGACGAAGCTCATCTCCAGGTCAATCTGGCTGAACTCCGCCTGCCTGTCGGCGCGCGGGTCCTCGTCGCGGAGGCACTTGCAGATCTGCATGTAGCGGTCGCAACCCGCGACCATCAGGATCTGCTTGAAGAGCTGCGGGCTCTGCGGAAGCGCGTACCACATGCCGGGGTAGATGCGGCTAGGCACCACGAAGTCGCGCGCGCCCTCGGGTGTGCTCTTGATGAGCAGGGGAGTCTCGATCTCGAGGAACCCGTTTCCCTGGAAGTAGTCGCGCGCGAACTTGGTGATGCGCGAGCGCGTGCGCAGGATGTGCTGCATGCGCGGCCTTCGCAGGTCGATGTAGCGGTAGCGGAGCCTCGTCTCCTCGCCGATCTTCTCCGCCTCGTGCTCGTCCGGGAGGATCGGCGGGGTCTCTGCCTTGTTGAGCACCTCAAGGTCGGCCACGACCATCTCGACCTCGCCTGTGGCGAGCTTGGGGTTGGGGTCGCCGGCTCGGATGCGCATCGAGCCGCGCACGGCGATCACGTCCTCGCGCCGGAGCGCCTTTGCTGCGCTCACGATGTCAGGCGCGCTCGACTCGAGGTCGAAGACGATCTGGCAGAGGCCCTCCTTGTCGCGGAGGTCGATGAAGAGCAGCCCGCGCCCCTGGTCTCGGTAGGTGTTGACCCAACCGCAGAGGGTGACGGTCTGTCCGGCGTGCGCTGGGCGCATCGCGCCGCAGAAGTGGGTCCGCTTGAGCATGTGTTCCTCGGGGGCGGCGGATCCTATCTGCCGCCGCTAGCCTGCGCGCAATGCATGCGCTGAGGCAGGATGCCCCACGGACAGTGCTCTTCACGGCGTTCGAGCCGTCGGGAGACGCGCACGCGGCGCCGGTCATCAGGTCGATCCGGGAGCGCAAGCCGAACTGGCGAGTGGTCGCGCTCGGGGGCCGAAGGATGGCCGCGGCAGGGGCGGAAGTGCTCATCCGCACCGCAGATGACGGGTCGATGGTCATTCCGGCGTGGAGCAAGGTGCAGGCGGTGCGCCGCGCTGCCGCCTTCGTGACGGACTGGATCGCGAAGCACCCAGTCGCCGTGCATGTGCCCGTCGACTCGCCGGCCGCGAACTTCCCGATCTGCGCACGCACGCGCGCCGCCGGCGCGAAGGTTGTGCACCTGGTGGCCCCGCAGCTCTGGGCGTGGGCGCCCTGGCGCATCCACAAGCTCAGGCGGCTGACCGATCACGTGTGCTGCCTGCTTCCGTTCGAGCAGGAGTGGTTCCGGTCGCGCGGCGTGCCAGCGACCTTCGTGGGCCACCCCGTGATCAACCGCGGGGCATCGCATGATCCGGAGGCTCCACCCACGCTCGGGCTGCTGCCCGAGGGCTCGCCGCGCGTGCTGCTGCTGCCCGGATCGAGGCAGTCCGAGGTGGACCGCAACTCGCGGCTTCTCGTGCGCGCGTTCGAGGCGGTGAGGGATGCGTGCCCGGAGGCGGTGGCGCTCGTGGTCGCGGCCAGTGCCGATGCAGCTGCGCGTTTCGCGCGCAAGGTGCCGGTGATGCCCGAGCGCATGGCGATGGCGACTGGCGCGATCGACGCAGGCGTGGCATGGTGCGACATGGCGGTCGCCGTGTCGGGAACAGTCACGCTCGACGTGGCCCGGCAGCGCAAGCCGATGATCGGGATCTACCGCACAGGACTTGTGTCGTGGCTCGGTTCGCACGTGATCCTCAAGGCGCCGAACAGGCTGCTGCCGAATGTCCTCGCAGGACGCCGCATCGTGCCTGAGTTCGTTCCGTGCTGGCGCGGCACCGGGGTGCCTGCTGCGGCGCGCTCCCTCGCCACCAGCAAGGCAGCGAGGGATGCGCAGTCCGACGCGCTCGATGCGCTGATGCGCACATTCGACGGCCACGACCCTGCCGCGGAGTCGACGCGCATCATCATCACGCACGCCGAGTCCGGCTGAATCCACCTATATTCGGGGCGACTCCGCAGGTCAATCGCCCTGCGGAAACAGCCAGCCTCACGGAGACCTCGCGACCATGGAAGCCGTCAACCGTTTACTCGACGCCGTCAATGGCGTCCTCTGGCACGATGCGGTGCTCTATGTGGTGCTCGGGGTCGGCATCCTGTTCACCTTCTGGAGCGGGTTCTCGCAGTACCGCGCGCTGACGCACGGGGTTGCAGTAGTCAGGGGCAAGTACGACAGCAAGGGAGACCCGGGCGCGATCAACCACTTTCAGGCGCTGTCGACCGCGCTCTCGGGCACTGTCGGACTCGGCAACATCGCCGGCGTGTCGGTGGCGGTGTCGCTTGGCGGTCCTGGCGCGGTGCTCTGGATGTGGGTGGTGGGTCTCGTGGGCATGTCGCTCAAGCTGACTGAGGTCACGCAGGCCATGATGTTCCGCGACCTCTCCGACCCGGAGAACCCCAAGGGCGGCGCCATGTGGGTGTGCCGGAACGGGTTCGCAAAGATCGCGCCAGGGCTCGCGCCGCTCGGCACGCTGCTTGGCGTGATCTTCTGCATCACGGTGCTCATCTCCACGATCACCGGCGGCAACATGTTCCAGGCATGGAACGTCGCGAAGATCACGCAGACGTATGCGCCGAGCTTCCCGCAGATTGCGTGCGGCATCATCATGACGGTGGTTGTCGGGCTGGTGATCATCGGCGGCATCAAGCGCATCGGTTCCGTCACCGGACGGCTCGTGCCCTTCATGTGCTGCATCTACCTGCTGGGAGCGCTCGCGGTGCTTGCGCTCAAGATCGACCAGATTCCGGCGATGCTCATGCTCATCGTCAAGAGCGGCCTTCCCGATTGGCTCGGCGGCACCAGCGCAAACCCCGAGGGTGCGTTCCTCGGAGGCACCTTCGGGTATGCGTTCCTCTGGGGCATGAAGCGTGCGCTCTTCTCGAACGAGGCCGGGCAGGGATCGGCGCCGATGGCGCACGCGGCGGCCAAGACGGACGAGCCCGTGCGTGAGGGCGTGGTCGCGGGCCTCGAGCCCTTCATTGACACGCTGGTGGTGTGCACCATCACCGCGCTCGTGGTGATCAGCACCGGCGCGTGGAACCGGTCTGCGGCGGCCACGTTCCCCGAGGTGCCCAACATGGTGGCCGCCCCGAGTGTCGACGAGTCCGGCACGCCACAGGTCGCCGGGTGGGTGCCGGCCGTCACTGCGCTTCCCGCCAAGCCCGCCGAGGAGGCGCGCGTCAGCAACGTGTGGCGCGAGAACGACGGGCTCTTCATTCTCGTGAAGTCGGATGTGCAGGCGACAACGGGCCGTGACCTGCACAGGGTCATGGGCACCGTGAAGCGCGGCGAGGGCGACTCGCTCGTGATCGAGTGGAAGGCGTTCCCTTCGGCCGTCGCACCGGTGGTGGTCGGTCCCGAGATCCACCTCAACCTTCCCGGATCATCCCTCGCGGGCTACGCATTCGACCGGGCGGTGCCAGGCCTTGGCATGTGGGTGGTGACGCTGGCGGCGTGGCTCTTCGCGGTGAGCACCATCATCTCGTGGAGCTACTACGGCGAGCAGGCGTGCATGTTCCTCTTCGGGAGCAGGTCGATTGTCGCCTACAAGCTCATCTACTGCGTGGCGATCCTGCTGTCGACGATTCCGGGGCTTGTGGAGACCGATGCGGAGCTCGACTCGTTCACGGCGCTCGGTACCGGGGTGATGCTGTGGGCGAACATCCCCATCATGCTGATCTTCGGTCCGGCGGCGATGCGCGCGTACCGCGACTACATGCGGAAGCTCGATGCGGGGCAGATGAGGGTCCATGCGGCGCCGCCGATCACGGACGTCGTCGAGGGCAAGGACGTCAGGTAGCGCTGGCACGCGGTCGCACGCGAGACGCGCGGCTTCCGCGCTGCACCGCGGCTCACCACTCCTCGAGCGCGCAGAGGTGCACCTCGGCGCGGTTGCGTCGGGGCGGCAGGTCGGCAAGCTCGTCCGGCCGCTCGTCGAACGCGACACGGTCCACGGAGAAGAAGCCGTCGAAGGCCCATCCCGCGTGGTGCTCCGCGATGTGGCGCTGCACCGTCTCCTCGATCTCGGTGAGGCTCGATGCCGTGGCCCACACTGTGACGTAGGCGCCGGCGCTCCGGCGCCCCTCGCGGACGGCCATCGCGATGGCTGTCCACAGCACATGGCCAAGCGGCCGGCCGCGGTCGTCGACGTTCTGGTCGGGGTCGATGTTGAGCTCGAGCGACCACTCCTCGCGGAGCTGCAGCAGCACCTCGTCAAGGTCGGGGCTCTGCTCGTCCTCGATGAGCAGCACGTCGCGAAGGGTCGATGGGGGGGTCGTCGAGCGCTCAAGCTCGTCGGGCCAGGTCTCCATCACCTCGCGCAGCCCGTGTCGCGACAGGAGCCGCTCCACCTCGCGGCGCATCGCAATCGGCACGCTGATGCACAGTCCCTTCCAGGAGTCGACGAAGACCTCGATGAAGGGCTCCTCCGCGTTGGCGCCGGCGCCGATCGACGCGTCCTCGAGCAGGACATCCTCGAAGTGGCGCCACGTGGCCAGGAACTCGTCTACAGGGATCGCGTCCGCGCCCAGGTACACGTCGAGAGAGCGGTACGCATCGCGCGAGCCCACCTCCACGATCGGCACCACCTCATCGGGCAGCAGGGTGAATGCGTCGCGGATGATCGGCCGGAGCCGGTCATGGCTGACCACCACGTGGAATGCGTAGGTGTCGGGGTCACCCTCCTCGCCCGGTGTGTAGGTGAGGGTGTAGCCCTGGACGGGCGCGGGCAGGTCCAGTGGCTGGATGCCCAGCGGCAGCGCGTAGCCATCCACAACGGCGCGAGGAAGGTCGGCGCGGATCTTGTGCTCCCGCATCGCCCCAGTCTAGGGGGAGGCTGGCGCGGAAAGAACACCCTTGTCCCAGGCGTCGCCGAGACGGCCGAGAAGGCCAATCCACTCCGAGTACTCGTAGGGGATGCCGTGAGCGTCATGTAGCGCGCGCACTCGCCCGTGCAGCCGCTCCATCAGGTCAGGCTGCCACTGCTGCGCGGCGCGGTCGCAGAAGTAGACGCGGCAGCCTGAAGGCCGTGACTCGTGCGCGCCGCAGAGGCCCTCGCGCAGGAGCGGGCAGCGCATCCCCGAGAGCCCAGTGGCGCGCGCGCCGGCATCAGGAAGGGAATCTCCGCGCCGCACCAGCTCCATCCATGTCCATGCGGCCTCGAGGCCAGTGAGGTACAGGCGGTGGCCATGCTCGCGGAACGCGCAGCAACGCCCTGACGCGAGGCAGATTGGGCGATTCGCGCGCACGGCCTCCGCCACCTCAACGTGCATGGACCTGATCGTCCCGTCTATGACCGGGTCGGTAGCGGCGCGCCACCAGGCAAGGATGCTGCCCTCACCGCCCATCGTGCGCACCCGGCTTCCGTGCGTGGGCAGACGCTGCGCGCGTCAGCGTCCGGTGCGGCTGCGCGCTCACCACGGCGCGTCCGCGTTGTCCTGACGGTCGAGGTCGCGCTGGATGCGGATCTGCTCGATCGGGATGAGCGTCCCGCTGT
>CAZKTN010000059.1:6470-10404 GCA_964555705.1 uncultured Isosphaeraceae bacterium
CGGTCGAGGTCGCGCTGGATGCGGATCTGCTCGATCGGGATGAGCGTCCCGCTGTCCATCCCGGGGCACGGCGTGCGGCGGCGTGCGCTGTCCCACGCTCGGCGGCTCGTGAGGTTCTCGTCCCAGAATGGCCAGGTGCGGCACTGCACGGGACGCGACCTGTAGACGCGGCAGAGCGCCTTGCCCGGCTGCGTGGTGCGGTCGAGGAAGACGCAGTCGTAGCCGTGTCCGGTGCGGGTCTCGTTTAGGGACCAGCGCCCGTCGATCGTGCGCGCGTGCGTGCGCAGGAACTCCTCATGCGGCATGCCAAGGTCCTCGGCCATCGCACGGCCTTCGGCCTCGGTGAACCACACCGCACCCTCGCCGCCAGTGCAGCAGTTGCCGCACTGGGTGCACGAGAAGCGCAGCCCGTCGCGGTACCAGGGGTCGTCGCGATTGGTGCCGCTCACCGCGTATGTCCCGTGCGCCGAGACCTACTCGCCGTCCACGCCAGTGTCGCTGTCGCCCGAGTCGCCCTCGGACGGCACGCCACCCTCGGCCGCGTCGTAGATGTACGTCTCGGGCGCTGCGCCTCCAGCGTCGCTGATGGTGGTGGCTACGCCGACACGCTCGGCGCCAAGCGCCTCCGCGTGGTACGCAGCCTCCTGCAGCGCCTCCTCGTCGCTCTCTTCGGTGCCCCATGGCTCCTCGACGAGCTTCGCCAGCCGCATCTCCTTGTAGGGCTTGAAGCCCGTGCCCGCGGGGATGAGGTGACCGAGAAGGACGTTCTCCTTGAGTCCGAGCAGGTTGTCCACGGCACCCTTGAGCGCGGCCTCGGTGAGGACCTTGGTGGTCTCCTGGAAGCTTGCGCCCGAGAGGAAGCTCTCCGCCTGCAGCGACGCCTTGGTGATGCCCAGGAGCAGCGTGCGTCCCGAGGCCGGCTTGGGCTTGCGGGTGCGCGCGATGTCCTTGCCCGCCTTCTCGGCGAGCGTGTTGGCCTCCTTGATCTCGTCACGCGAGTACAGCTGCCCGCGCACGAGGGTCGTCGATCCCGGATCCTCCACGCGCAGCATCTTCGAGATGCGCTCGTTGGTGTCGCGGAAGTGGAAGCGCTCGACCACGTCGTTGGGCAGCAGGTCGGTGTCGCCTGGGTTGGTGACGCGCACCTTGCTGAGCATCTGCCTCAGGATCACCTCGATGTGCTTGTCCGCGATGGGCACGCCCTGCGCGCGGTACACGTTCTGGATCTCCGTGAGCATGTAGCGGTACAGCTCGTTCTCGCCCTTGATCGCAAGGATCTCGCCGGGCGTGAGAGGACCTTCCGTCAGCGGGTCGCCCGCGCCCACAACGTCGCCGGTGTGGACGAGGAGGCGCTTGCCCTGCGGGACATAGTGGTCCTCGGAGAGCTCGCCGCCGCCCTCGGCGTGCACACGGATCGTCATCTTGCCGCGGCGCTCGTTCGGCAGCAGCTCGACGCGGCCCGGGATTCGCGCCAGGACCGCAGGGTCCTTCGGCTGGCGCGCCTCGAAGATCTCGGTGACGCGCGGCAGACCGCCGACGATGTCGGCCGAGCGGGCGGCCTCCTTCGGCGTGAACGCGATGCGCTGGCCTGCCTCGATCCGGTCGCCGTCCTTCGCCTCGATGTGCGCGCGGGCGGGGAGGTGGTGCAGGTCAAGCACGTGCCCGGCCGCATCCTCGATGGTGATGCGCGGGTGCTTCTCGCCCTTGTGCTCGGTGACGATGAGCTCCTCGTTTGCGCCCTTGCGGTCGAGGCGGACGGTCTCGCCCTCCTCGATGTCGCGGAAGCGGACGACGCCGCTCTTCTCCGCGAGGATCGGCGCAACGTGCGTGTCCCACTCGATCACCGCCTGGCCCTTCTTGACCTGGCTGCCCGGGGCGGCAAGGACGATCGAGCCGTAGGGGACCTTGAACTTCTCGAGCTCGCGGCCCTTGGCGTCAAGCACGCGCACCTCGCCCGTCTTGCGCAGCGCGACCATGCGGGTCTCGCCGTTCTCGCCGGTCGTGGTGACCTCGCCGCAGTCGCGGTACTCGACCGTGCCCGGCTGGCCGGCCTTCCACTGGTTCTCGGTGGTCGCGCTGAAGGCGATGCCGCCGGTGTGGAAGGTGCGCATCGTGAGCTGCGTGCCAGGCTCGCCGATGGACTGCGCGGCGATGATGCCCACCGCCATGCCCTGCTCGACGGCCTTGCCCGTCGACATGTCCATGCCGTAGCACTTGGCGCAGATGCCGCGCGCGGTCTGGCAGGTGAGGGGGCTGCGGACCGTCACCGACGGGACGCCCAGCGACTCGATGCGCTGCGCCTTCTCGACGGTGATGACCTCGTTGCGTGCCACGATGAGCTCGTCGGTGCGCGGGTCGATGATGTTGGCGCAGCTGACGCGTCCCTTGAGGATCTCGCGCAGCGGGACGTCGATCTCCTCGCCCTTGTACACCGGCTCCTTGTCGATGCCGTCAAGCGTGCCGCAGTCGTCCTCGATGACCACCACCGACTGCGCCACGTCGCAGAGCTTGCGCGTGAGGTAGCCGGAGTCGGCGGTCTTGAGGGCGGTGTCGGCGAGGCCCTTGCGGGCGCCGTGCGTCGACGAGAAGTACTCGAGGACGTTGAGGCCCTCGCGGAAGTTGGAGATGATCGGCGTCTCGATGATCTCGCCGTTGGGCTTGGCCATCAGGCCTCGCATGCCCGACAGCTGCTGCATCTGGTTCTTGTTGCCTCGCGCGCCCGAATCCATGAACAGGTACACGGGGTTGATGTAGCGGCCGTCGCGGTCGCCCCTGACGCCCGGCAGCGCGTTGCGCCGATCCGTCTTGAGCGCCTCGATGAGGCTCGTCGAGAGGAGCTCGCGGCACTTCGCCCACGCGTCGAGCACCTGGTTTCGGCGCTCGTCGTCGGTGATGTTGCCGTCCTCGTAGTTGCGCATCGCCTTGTCGACGCGCTTCTGCGTGTCGGTGATGAGCTTGACCTTCTCCGGCGGCAGGCGGAGGTCGGTGATGCCGAAGGACAGGCCTGACGTCGTCGACGCCTTGAACCCGGTCTCCTTCATGCGGTCGAGGAGGTCGATCGTCGCGCCCTTGCCCTTGCGGGCGAAGGTGTCGTCGATCACGCGCGCGGCGCCCTTCTTGCCGAGCGTGCAGTTGTAGAAGGGCATGCCGTCGGGCAGGATCTCGCTGAAGATGATGCGTCCGACCGTGGTGACGATGCGCCGCGATGCGGGCATCGCCTTCGGCGCGTCGCCCTGGCCGCCCACCATCTCGCTGAAGCGCGTGAGGCGGACCGACACCGGGTCGTGCAGGCCCACGGTGCCCATGTCATGGGCAAGGAGCGCCTCGTGGACGTCCTTGAATGCGGGCATCGGGCCCTGCGGCGGCTCCTTCGCGAGGTCGCCCTGCGCGAGCGTGAGGAAGTACACGCCCATGACGATGTCCTGCGAGGGGCTGACGATCGGGTTGCCGTTGGCCGGGCTGAAGATGTTGTGCGTGGACATCATCAGCACCTGCGTCTCGACCTGCGCCTCCACAGAGAGCGGCAGGTGGACGGCCATCTGGTCGCCGTCGAAGTCGGCGTTGTAGCCCGTGCACACCAGCGGGTGGATCTTGATCGCGTTGCCCTCGACGAGCACGGGCTCGAAGGCCTGGATGCCCATGCGGTGGAGGGTCGGCGCGCGGTTGAGCATCACCGGGTGGTTGCGGATCACCTGCTCGAGGATGTCCCACACCTCAGCGTCGCGGCGCTCGAGCATCCGCTTGGCGCTCTTGATCGTGTCGGCGTAGCCGTGCTCGCGCAGCTTGCGGATGATGAAGGGCTGGAACAGCTCGAGGGCGATCTTCTTCGGGAGGCCGCACTGCCAGAGCTTGAGCTCGGGGCCGACCACGATGACCGAGCGCGCCGAGTAGTCGACGCGCTTGCCGAGCAGGTTCTCGCGGAAGCGGCCCTGCT
>CAZKTN010000060.1:0-3802 GCA_964555705.1 uncultured Isosphaeraceae bacterium
AGCTTCACGATTGACGTGAGCCTCGACGGCGGCGACTACGGCGGCGCCAAGCTGCGCAAGGTCGTCAACTTCCTCATCGAGGGAAGGCAGACGGAGTTCCTCTGGCTGCATGGCGATGTGCAGAAGGTGATCGCGGTGAACCCGCAGGTGGTCGATGCGCGCAAGGCCGCTGAGGGCGACACGCTGAAGGTGATGCTTGAGAGCGCACGCTTCGTCGATTTCACGGTGACTGGCGTCGAGCCGGCCGGCATCGTGACCTTCGGGAAGGACCCGTCGACCGAGCATGAACTGTCGATCGACGTCGCCGCGCTCAAGGCTGCGGGCATGCCGACGAAACTGACGGTCGCCACCGACCATCCTGATGCTGATGTGATCTTCGTGCTGCTCCGGGTTCCGCCGCCACCGCCCGCGCCGACGGATGCGGCGCCAGCGGCAGCATCGCCGGCCCCAGCACTTCCCGCGCCGCCGACGCCACCAGCGCCGCCCGCACCATCCTCGCCGCCCGCACCACCCGCGCCGCCCGCACCACCCGCGCGCTCCTGATCGCAGTTAGCGGTTCACGTCCAGCTCGCCAGGAGCGCAGCCAGGTCGAGGCCGCCCACGGCGCCGTCTCCATCGATGTCTGCTGCGCACGGGGCAGGGCACGGTCCCCACGCCGCGAGCAGGATCGTGAGGTCGTTACCGTTGACGATCGAGTCGCCGTTGAGGTCGCCCAGCGGAGCCACGTTGCGCGTAAGCGTGATGTTGTCGATGCGGAAGGTGTGGTCCGTGAAGCCGAAGAACATCCCCGGCTCGAGCGTGGTGAACACGATCGCGTCGACGCCGGCGAGCACGTCGCGGAAGGTCACGCCTGGCGGCAGGATCGGCTCGTAGGTGATGGGATCCTCCGCACCGGTCCCCCGCCAGCCGGGAGGCAGCGCGATGGACTTCGGGTCGAAGGTCACCGAGAACGTCGTCCAGTTGCCGTGTGTCGCCTGCGACACCTGCGCGAACTTGAACCACACGCTGTTCCACGGGTAGCCACCGGTCGCGCCATCGACATCGCGCAGCTCGACGACCCATGGGCGCGAGACATTGGTGCCGAAGAACCTCAAGTTCTCGACCTTCAGATCGATGGAGATCGTGATGCTGTCCGCGGAGGTGTAGTCGCCGAGGAACGCGTCATTGCTGATGTTGAAGTACGGGATACCGAAGTCATTGAAGACCGTGCGCATGTTCCACGTCGGGTTGCCGCCGGTGGAGACGACGGATGTGCCGCCGCCGAATCCGTCGTTGCCGTTCGGGCCGACCCAGCCGTCGGATGCGCCCCCATCGAACGTTGTCACGACGGTGTCGGCGGCAGCTGCGCAACAGGCAGCCGCAAGCGCGGTGGTGAGAAGATGTGTAACCGCAGACCGGATCATGCACCGACAGTATGGCAGCGAACTGCCGCACGCAAAGTCGGGTACGCGCATTCTGCACCATGACAAGGTCAGGCAAGCGCGTTCTGCGCCACTCAGCGCCACGGGAGCGCGATCCGCAGGGGCACATACCCTGATCGGGAGTGACGGCACAGACGCCCGCTGCAACCACCCGAAGCACCGCCTGGCGCATCCTGCGGGGTGCTGTCATCGTCTACGCGGCCTGGTGCCTCATCCTGTACTTCCTGCAGTCGCGGCTCCTCTTCATGCCCTACGCCGCTGGCCCCGGGATGGACGAGGGGCAGATTGCCGCGGAACCCGGCCTCGAGCGGATGCAGGTCAGCCACGGCGACGGCATCGCCACCGAGGCATGGCTCGTGCGCAGCCGCACACAGCCCGCGCGCGGCCTTGTCTGCTTCATGCACGGCAACGCGGAACTCATCGACTACAACCTGCCCGAGGCGCGCGAGTGGAACGCGCGCGGCTTTGATGTGCTGCTCGCGGAGTACCGGGGCTACGGGCGGTCGCCTGGATCGCCATCGCAGGATGCGATCGTGCAGGACACCCTCGATGCGATCTCTGAAGTGGTGCGCAAGGGTGGCTACTCCCTGCTCATGCTTCACGGGCGGTCGCTCGGGAGCGCCGTCGCGGTGCAGGTGGCGCTGCGGCTCGGTGACCGCTGCAGTGCCGTCGTGATGGAGTCGCCGTTTCGAAGTGTTGCATCCTTCGCGTGGCGGTACGGGGTGCCGCCAGCGCTTGTGAAGAATCCCTTCCGCTCAGATGAGGCCGTGACGAAGCTCGCGTGCCCGGTCCTCATCCTGCACTCGCGCCAGGACGAGATCGTGCCGTACAGCCATGGCGAGGCACTTGCGGCACTGAACCCGCTGGCCACCCTGGTACCGCTCGAGGGCTCGCACAACTCCGGGCTGTCCATGACGCGGACCTACTGGGATGCGATTGACGCGTTCGTGCAGCCACTGCCGTAACGCCTGCGAGTAACGTGCCCGCGCCATGGCGGCGAAGGCGCACCACTCAATCGCGACCCTCTCGTGGAAGGATGCCTTCATCGCGCTCGGCATCGTTACGGCAGTGCTCTCGCACAGGACGGACCACATTGACAGCCCAGCGGAGCTGTCGGGCGCATGGGGCGTGTTCCAGCTGGTGTGGCTGTTTGCGGTGACGCTCGGGTGCGCGTTCCGCGCGCTTGAGCGTGCAGATGCCGTGGCCATGAGGCTTGGCGAGCCCTTCGGCACCATCGTGCTCACCCTGTCGGCGATTGCCATCGAGATCTCGATGATCGCGGCACTGATGCTTACGGTGGCGCCTACCCCAACCGCCGGACGCGACACGATGTTTGCGGTGCTCATGATCCTCTTGGGGGCGTTCACTGGCATTGCCCTCATTGTGGGCGGCCTGCGCTCGAAGCGACTCCTCAATCCGGACAGCTCCGCCACCTACATCGCCCTCATCGCGGCACTCGGCGCCATCGGCCTGATACTGCCGCGATTCACCGAAAGCCGCCCTGACGGCTACATGGCCCCGATGACCGAGGTATTCGTCGCCTTCGCATGCCTGCTGGTCTACATCGCCTTCCTGTGGCGCCAGACCACCATCGACCGCAGTGACTTCTCGTTTGATGAGGGGGGCTCGGATCACGCCGCAGCAGCGCGCATCACAGGCCGGCAGATGGCTGTGCATGTGATTGGCCTTGTGGGGACGCTGATCACGATCACGTTCCTCGCGGAGGGCCTTGGGCAGGGAGTGCAGTACGGCATCCAGGTGCTCAACCTGCCAATTGCGCTCACCGGCGTGGTCGTTGCGGCGCTGATCCTGCTCCCTGAGGGCCTGGCAGGACTGGCTGCCGCACGGAGTGGGCACATGCAGCGGTCCGTCAACGTGCTTCTGGGATCCGCCCTTTCGACGATTGGGCTCACCATTCCGGCTGTGCTCCTCCTTGCCCTATTCACCGACACGCAGGTGGAGCTGGGCCTTGAGCCTCCAGAGATCGTGCTGCTGTGCGCCACCCTGTTCATCACGGCGGTGAACTTCTCGCGCGGCCGGGTGGGCTTCTCGCAGGGGCTCGTGCACATCGTGCTGTTCCTCGCGTGGATCGCGCTGATCTTCGACCACTAGGTACGGCATGCGCGTCGCATCGCTTGATCTTCTCCGTGGCGTCGCGATCCTCGGCATCCTGCCGATGAACATTGTCGCGTTCGGCATGATCGCGATGGCCTACCAGAACCCCACGGCGATGGGTCCCACCGATCCCGCGAGCATGTGGGCGTGGCGCATCACGCACCTGCTCTTTGACCAGCGGTTCATGACGATCTTCTGCGTCATGTTCGGTGCCGGCATCGCGCTTCTCGGGGAGCGGCCCACGCGACCTGGCGTCTCGCCCGCTG
>CAZKTN010000060.1:3902-9255 GCA_964555705.1 uncultured Isosphaeraceae bacterium
TTCGGGGCGCTCGGGTGGGCAAGCGCCATCATGCTGCTTGCGCACGCTGCGAGGCCGGCATGGCTGCTTGGGCCACTCGAGGCCGTCGGGCGCACAAGCCTGAGCAACTACCTGCTGCAGTCGCTGATCTGCACGCTCATCTTCTATGGACATGGACTCGGCTGGTTCGGCCACCTTGACCGGGTGCAGCTGTGGGGCGTTGTGCTCGCGGTGTGGGCGCTGCAGATCACGCTCACGCTGCTGTGGCTGCGCATCGCGAGCGTCGGGCCCGTCGAGTGGGCCTGGCGCAGCCTTGCGGCATGGACACCGCTGCCCCTACTGCGCCGCGCCGCAATCTGACCGATCAGCGCCCCGCGAGGTCCACGAGGAACGCCTGCTCGCGCGCGACCTGGCGCAGCCGCTCGAAGCGCCCGCTCTTGCCGCCGTGACCCGCATCGAGGTTGATGTCCAGGATGAGCGGGTTGGCGTCGGTGCGCAGCCGGCGCATGCGGGCCACGTACTTGGCAGGCTCGAAGTAGCCCACCTGCGAGTCCCACAGCCCGGTCGTCACCATCATTGCCGGGTAGTCCTTCGCCGTGATGTTGTCGTAGGGCGAGTAGGAGAGGATGTACTCGTACGCCTCGCGAGACTCGATAGGGTTGCCCCACTGCGTCCACTCGTTGGTCGTGAGCGGGATCGAGGGATCAAGCATCGTGGTCAGCGCATCCACGAAGGGCACGCCGAGCACCATGCCCCTGAAGCGGTCACTGCCCATGTTCGCCACTGCGCCCATCAGCAGTCCGCCGGCGGACCCGCCTGAGGCGAATCGCAGCTTCGGGTCGCACCAGCCCTCCGCCGCGAGAGCGTCAGCCACGTCGATGAAGTCATTGAAGGTGTTGCGCTTGCGCAGCTTGCGTCCGTCCTCGTACCACGCCTGCCCGAGGTCCGCGCCGCCGCGCACGTGCGCAGTCGCGAGCGCGAATCCGCGGTCCATCAGCGAGACACCCGCAAGGTCGAACGCAGCGTCTGACGGGTACCCGTAGGCGCCATATGCCTCGATAAGGATCGGGTGGCGGCCGTCGCGGGCCCACGCATCCTTGCGCCACGCGATCGACACCGGAATGCGCTTGCCGTCCCGGCTCGGCACCCATACGCGTGCGGAGTCGTACTTGCTCGCGTCATAGCCGATCACCGGCTGGACCTTCCGCACGACCTGCGACCCGTCGGCGAGATCGACGTCGATCGTTGTCCGCGGACGCACCATCGTCGTGAGGCCCACGCGCACTGATGTGTTCGCAGGGTCGCGGTTGTCGCCGAGCGTCATCGCGTAGGCCGCCTCATCCACGGGGACCACACGCCCATCACCGCCGCTATAGGGAATGATGCGCACCTGCGCGTTCGCGTCCGCACGCTCGCCGATCGCGATGCCTCCGTCGAGCAGCGCAAAGGCGTCAATTGACGCATCGCTGCGGTGAGGCACCAGCTCCGTCCATGCGAGGCGGTTGGCGATGGCGCTGTCGGTGGCCGTCATCAGCTTGAAGTTTGGCGCGTCGCGGTTGGTGCGGATGACCCACATGCCCTTGAGGTGACCCGCATAGCTGCGGACATCCTGCTCCCTCGGGATGATCACCTGCGGCGCTGCATCGGGCGTGCTGAGAGGGACCGCGCGCAGCTCTGTCGTGTCGTAGCCCTCGATCTCGATGCAGAGCCACTCGCGGCTCGCAGACGGGCTGATCGACGTGAACAGCGTGCTGTCTGACTCGCTGTAGACCACCGTATCTGCGGACGACGGAGTGCCCAGCACGTGGCGGCACACGGGCCCGCTCTGCAGAAGCACAGGATCCTGCCTCATGTAAAAGAGGCTCTTGCCGTCGTTCGCCCACACGATCGGCTCGAGCGTGCCGTCGATGCGGTCCGCGAGGGTGGCGCCTGTGCGCAGGTCCTTCACGAGCAGCTCATGCCCGCGACGACCCTTCGTGTCCTGCGTCCATGCGATGAGGTTGCCGTCCGGGCTCGCCACCACGGCGCTCACGCGCAGGAAGTCCTTCCCCTTCGCGAGGGCGTTGGCGTCGAGGATCACCTCCTCAGGTGCGCCCGCCTCAGGTCCAGCGACGCTCCCACGCTGGCGCATCCATGTGGCGTACTCGGCGCCTGGGGTGAACGACTGCCGGTACCACCAGCCCCTGTCGAACACGGGAGCGGTCGAGTCATCCTCCTTGATGCGGCCGCGGATCTCCGAGAGCAGCTTCGACTCAAGCGGCTTGAGCCGTCCCATCAGCGCATCGGTGTACGCCTGCTCGGCACGCAGGTACGCCATGACGTCATCGCGCTTGCGCGTGGGATGGTCGTCGCGGATCCAGTAGTACTCGTCGATACGGTCGCCATGCGGGCTTCGCACGGTGTAGGGCTGCTGACGCGCGATGGGCGGATTCGGCGTGCAGCCGGTCGCGAACGCAAGCGCGGCAAGACCGGCCGCAGCCAGAACCTGTCGAATGGTGGACTGACTCGATGCGCGGGATGGTGCTGCCATGCGGGGCAGCGTAGGTCAGGGCTCGTCGATGTAGGGCGTCTCGCGGTCCATGATCGCGAAGCCCTCCTTGACGAACTCCGTCACGCCGGCCGCGTGCGAACGCATCAGGCGAACGGTCTCCGGATCGTCGGAGGTCTCCACGATCCTGACCCCCTTCTCGGTCAGCACCACGTCGATGCGGATCAGGTGGTGGCGCTTGAAGAGCTCGCGGAACACAGGATCCCAGCCCCGAACGGGGTATCCCTCCCGGATGCGGTCCTTCATTGCAAGCACGTGATCCTTGATGAGTGCCGCGATGCGCGGGTCGTCGGACTCGGTCTCCGCCTCCAGACCGCGGTCGATGTGGCGCACAGTGCGCCTGATCTTGGTGTGGTCGCGCAGCAGCGCCTTCCACACCTGCATGTCGTAGTCAGTTGTGCCGGGCTCCGCGTCGGACACGCCGCCGAGCGCGGGACCCTTGGGCAGCTCGCCCGTGACGGTTCCGGACGGATCTGGTGTCGCCCCGCGCGGGGACTCGGCAGTGCATCCGAGGATGGCGATGATCGGCGCAGAGCACGCAACAAGGAGGGCGAACCGAATCATCCGAGTCAGCCTACCGGGTGGTGCCGAGCACGTAGATCGTGCGCTGCACGAGCGCAGCGAACTTGCCTTCGTCGAGCGAGCGGGCCGGGTCGTTCCACGTCGCTGCGAGCGCGTACCACGTTCCATCCGCAGACTGCAGCAGGTAGGTCAAGTTGATGGCCCCCGGCTCTGACCCACCCTTGAACCCCACCCAGCGGAACTGCCTCGACGAGATCGAGAGCCCGCGGTTGATGGAGAGCGCATTGCGAACTTGCATGAGCGCCGATTCGGGGTCGCCCTCCGTCTGCACGCGGATCCAGTCCATCGTCCGCGCAAGGTCCGATGCGCTCGCGAACCACTCGATGGAGTCGACCAGCATCGGCTGCGCGAGAGCACTCGCGTTGAGCGCATCCATGCTGATGGGTCCACGGAGCGGAGACTTCGCCAGGAACGCGCGGCGGCCCACCGCGTCGAGCGGCGCGTACTCGCGTGCGCGCACCCCATCGCCAACGAACTTGAGCAGGAACATCTCGGCGGTGGTCAGGAATGGCGTGGTCCGTGCCGGATCCGCCACGCCCATCGCCCCCATCGCGGCCTCCACGCGCTCCCTGCCGAGCGTTGCGATCAGCAGGTCGGTTGCAGTGTTGTCGCTGACCGAGATCATGAGGTTGGCAGCAGTGGCAAGCGTGACCGGCGACCCATCGGGCCAATCCTGCATCTGGCCCGAGGGAAGTGACTTGTACTGCGGCAGCAGCGGCACCACGTCGGCGATCGAGCGCTGTCCCGCCTTCACCTCCCCGATGAGCGCGCCAAGCACATGGAGCTTGAACGCGGAGCCAATCGCAAGCGACCGGTCGGGATCGAGCGTGGCTACCGGCGTCGGCGGACCGTCGCCGAGCGACCAGACGCCGAACGACACCTGCCCACCGAGCGCGCGCATCGCTAACACTGCCTCCTCGATGCTCTTGAGCATCGGCGACGGAAGGCCAAAGAGCAGCCCGACGACCTCATGTGGCGGCGTGTCCGACAGCGCGAGCGTCAGCGGCACCACCATGCCCTTGGACGTGATGAGGTCGAACGTGCCCGAGTGCTCGCCCTTGACGGATGTGGGCTGCACCTCCACCACCGCACCGCACTGGGCGAAGTACTGCATGCCGATGGCACGGAGCTGGCCTGGCTTCACCTGCGCCGTGAACGATGTGGCCAGCAGGTCGTCTGGCCACGTGGGCGCCTCCGAGATGAGGTCGGCGACCTCGCGCGCGCGGCGCTCAAGGACGCCGCCCGCGTCCGCATGCAAGGCGCCGTGCGCGGGCATGCTGCCCGCGACCATCGCGGCAATCAGCAGGCCGACGACCCAGATGGCCCGCATCACTTGGGCCGATTGGTGTTGGCGAGCGCGATGACCTTCGCGCCGTCGCCAGCGCCGCGGAACACCGCGAGGAACGGCGCAGGGTCGGCCGGCAGCGTGCTCCATCCCACCTTCTGGCCCATCGTGAGATTGCAGGTCACGATGGTGAGGTCGCCGCATCGCGTCGTGCGGGTATCAGCAAGCGCAGGTGCATCAGTGGTCGCGTGCGATGCCCCCTTGATGATGTCGGCGCCGGTCTTCTGTCCCTTGAAGTTGATGACCTGCATGCCATCGGCCACCATGGCCTCGAACACGGCCATCTCCTTCGCGTGCTGCGCTGAGAGGAAGCGCTTGAGCATCGATTCGCCTTCGGCGTTGAGCGCAGCATCGCCCGCGAAGCGGGGTGCGCCTGGAGCGGGCCGCGGCGATGGCATGTTGAACGTGGCCCACGCGACGAGCCGCCAAGATCCATCCACGATGGTCCAGACGCCGAGACGCGGCTGCTCGTCGCTCTGGGCGGTCTTGCCGGCGACCGTCTCGGTGACCGACATCAGGCAGGTCACCACCAGGGCATCGCCGGCACGCGTCGCCACGACGCCTGAGAGCTTTGCGCCCTTGGGCGCCATCGTCTTGAGCTGCTCCGCCTCGCCCGCCCGATCGAATGACCCCTCGAAGCTGATTCGCTGGAAGCACGGCGCGAGTGCACCCTCGATGGCAGCCGCGTCCCCACTGCCGGCCGTCGTCATCCATCCCATGAGGAGCTTCGACGCAAGCGCATCGAGGCCCTTCTGGTCCGCTGGCCACGCTGCCGCCGGCGCCTTTGCCTCCACCTGGACCTGCGCAGGTGCGGCGGCCGTGCCGGGCGCCGCCTGCGCGGCGGCGCTCGAGGGGCGCGCACTGGTGTTGGCGGAGTACAGACCGAGGGCGGCAACTGC
>CAZKTN010000061.1:0-1456 GCA_964555705.1 uncultured Isosphaeraceae bacterium
TCCACGTCGGAAACGCACGACGCGAGCAACGGAGATGCCGACGATGAGCATGGTGCCGACGAGCCATGGCGCAGCCACGAGCAGCCACGGGTAGACCGCGAGGTAGGAGGCGCCCCACACCTCTGTGTTCCGTGACGCGGTGTGTTGATTGCGGACCGATGCCGCCACCTCGGCCGCGACTGAAGGCGCAGCGGTCGCCGACACATCCCGCTCGCGGCGCGCAGCCGAGGCCGGCGGCATGGCGCCTTCCGGCCTTGATGCGGACCCGCCTGCGCGGCTCGGCGCGACTGCTGGCTCCGCCGATGGGGCGGCCCCGCTCAACGAACCGTTCACGGGTTCCGATGGCGCGATTCGGGATCCCTCGTCACGCGGGCTGTCCCCGGCTGCAGCCGCAAACCTTTCCAACGGCACCCTGACGGAGAGCCATGGCACTGCTGCGATTGGCGGCATGACAAGCCGGATCATGACCAGCACCCAAAGCACATGCGCAAGCGACGGATGTCGTCGCCAACGACCGATCGTCCACGCAAGCAGTGCCAACGGCGTGGCAAGAAGCGTGTTGCCAAGCGCGTACTCGAGGATCATTTCCGTCACGATCCCCTCCCGTCGAGAATCTCGCGCAGGCGACGCAACTCGGCGCGACCCAGTCGCCGCTGGTCAACGAGGTGCGCCAGCAGCGGCGCGATCGATCCGCCGGTCAGCCGTTCGGCGAGCGACTCGAGCTGCGACCCGGCGTACTCTTCCCGCGAGATGCAGGCCGAGAACGCGTTCGCCGCTCCGTTCTTCTCGCGCTTCACGAGGTCCTTGTCCTCGAGGCGCTGAAGCAGGCGCTGCACGGTGCCGTGCTGCGAACGGTCAGACTCGCCGTAGAGCCGGTCCTGGACTTGGCGCGCGGTCAGGGCACCGTGGTCCCAGAGCAGTTCCATGACTGAGAGTTCGGAGTTCGCGAGGGCAGCAGGCGGCATTCGAGGAGTTCTCCGCAAATCTGTGCGACTGTGGGACTACGACAGGCTGTCGTGAAAGATACGACACAGTGTCGTGCATTGTCAAGCGACGTTGCACTACCCGCTCCATCAGCAGACAGCGATCCCGGGGCCCCGTCCGGACTTGCCACCCCGTGTCGGGTGGATTGTGCGCGTGAAACTCATGCGTTGCGGCTGACGGGTGCGGCGTTGAGGATCCTGCTTCACCCCGCCATTTCAGGATTTGGTGCGTTTTGCGATTGCACGCGCCCCACCCTGTACTATCTCTGATCGGGGGTCCCTACCTCCTCCCCCGTCCCGCCCGCCACATCCAGCGATGCTGCCCGACTGCTTGCCGTGCTGTCGCAGGAGAACCCTATGAACCGAACTCACACAGATCAATCGCCCTCACACTACGGAACGGCACAGCAGCACGGCTGCTTCATCGATAGGAGCCTGCTCGCCTACGCCCTCGCAGGAGGCGCAGTGGCGGT
>CAZKTN010000061.1:1556-9238 GCA_964555705.1 uncultured Isosphaeraceae bacterium
CGGAGGCGGCACCAGGCCTGGCGTACAGATTTGATTACGGCACCGCTGTCGGAGGCGCCGGAGGAAACGGCGGTAGCGCAGGATTTTTGTTCGGATCCGACCCAGTCCACTTTGCGGCATTCGACAGTTCGAATGCGCACGTCAGTGGCATGGGACACATGTGGCCCGCCGGAGGAACTGGATTCGTCGGATTCCGTTTCCTCAACGCGTCGAGCAACTACCTCTACGGGTGGATCGAGATCAGGATCCCGACGACTGCGGACGTCGGTCAGCCAATCACGCTTGTGCAGTGGGCCTATCAGGATGACCCCAACGGCGTCATCTTCGCGGGCATGACAGATGTCCCGGCGCCGGGCGCTCTCGCACTCGTCGCATTCGCGGCCGGTGCGGTGCGGACGGGCGGCCGCCGCCGTCGCAGCGGATGACGTCGCCGATCCGGTCCGCCATCGAGTCCATGAGCCGCACTCCACTCGCCGATGATGTGGCGGGCCAGTACGAGCGTTGGCGCTACCCGCAGCCGATCGCCGACCTGCACGCGTGGAGCGTCGAGAACTGGCAGTGGTTCGATCCGAGCCATGCGCACCGGCTGTTCTGGCCCGACCGGACCTACTCGGCGGGCATGGAGATCCTCATCGCCGGGTGCGGCACGAATCAGGCGGCGCAATTCGCGTTCGCAAACCCAGACGCGAAGGTTGTCGGGATCGACGTGAGCGAGGCCTCGCTCGAGCACGAGCGTGTGCTGCGCGACAGTCACAACCTGCACAACCTCGAGCTGCACCGGCTTCCCATCGAGCAGGCCAGCGAGCTCGGGCGGACCTTCGACCTCATCGTGTCGACCGGTGTCATCCACCATCTGGCCGATCCGGTGCAAGGGCTTCGAGCGCTCGCATGCTGCCTCAAGCCGGCAGGCGTGGCGGCCCTGATGGTCTACGCGAAGTACGGTCGCCTCGGGGTCGAGATGCTCCAGTCCGTCTTCCGCGAGCTCGGCCTTGGCCAGGACGAGACCTCGCTCCGCACCGTGCACGAGGCGCTCGCGGCATTGCCGCCCGACCATCCTGTGGCGAGCTACCGCACAATCGCGCCTGACCTCGGGTCGGACGAGGGCGTCATCGACACCTTCCTGCACGCTCGAGAGCGGTCCTACACGGTGGACGACTGCCTCGCACTTGTCTCTGGTGCAGGCCTCGCCTTCCAGGGGTTCTTCTTCAAGCTTCCCTACCACCCACCGCCTGCGCCACCTGGCAGCTTCCTCTCCCGAGTCGCCGGACTCCCCGTCGAGCGTCAGTGGTCGATCATGGAGAGGATCCAGTTCCGTAACGGTTGCCACTACTTCACCGCGTGCCGCTGTGACCGTCCGCGCGACTCGTACGCGATCGACTTCAGTGATGGATCGGCCCGGCGCTACGTTCCCTCACTGCGCCACCGCTGGACCCTGCAGCCATCGATGCTCGTGCACGGACAGCGCGCGATGCCGCTCGATGCGGTCCAACGGACGGTCGTCGGACTCGTCGACGGCCGCCGCACGATCGCCCAGATCGCCGCGCACGCCTCGGCGGCCCAATCGCTGCCCGCGCTCGATTCCGCCGGGCGCGAAGCGGCCCTGAGCGATTTCTTCCGGCTCCTCTGGAATCTCGATGTCGTGGCGATCGGGCTCGAGGGCGCCATGACCGCCCCTTGACCGCGTAGTAAGTCTCGGCCGAGCGGCGAACCTGATTCCGCGCAGCCCTATCGTGGTCACGGCACCTTGGCCGGCACCGCCTCTGGCTCTATGTCCGGCGCATCCGCGGGCGACTCGGCATCCGCAGGATCGGAGTCGCGCCACATGTGCGTGCCCGGGTCGCCTGGCTCCGGCTCCTGCCTCACCGGCCCGTCACCGACGCGCGTCAGCGTGGTGCGCGAGCGGCCCTTGACGAGGTCGCCAATCATGGCGGAGGCAAGGTCGCTCGTGACCGCGTGGACGGACACCGGATTCGACGCGATCGACTCCGTGTACCCCGTCGAGTCACCCACGGACTGCCACACGATGCGGCCGCTCGGTGCGTGGTAGAGCTGCAGCACCATGTTCATCGTGGTCCAGTCGCTTCGCACCATGGTGAGGCCAAGCGGATTGAAGCGGACAGCGTTGGAGGTCCCGTGCGATGCGATCGTCGCAAGGAAGAAGTAGTCGAGTCCGGTGGCCTTGCCGAGCGACGCGAGGTCCTCGGCCACCAGGATGCCCGAGTTGTTTGCGTCCTCAAGCAGCTTCGAGAGCTCGCGCGACCTGCCGGCGCGCGCAGCAAGCGCCAGTGTCGCGGGCCCTGTCAGCACCGTGGCATCAGGGCACTGGCGGTGCATGCCCACACGAACGCCATCCGATGCAAAGGTGCCCAGGCCTCGCAGCGGCGCACCTGGCGACACTCCCTGAAGAGTGCCGACGCGCGGAGGGCTGGCCGTGAGGATGGGCCGCACGCCGCCCTCCTGCTCGAGAAGGGAGTTGGCGTAGACCGCGGAGCGCGTATGAAGCCCCACTTGCAGCTTGGTGTCGGCGCAGCCAGCGAGCCCAAGCAGCGCGAGCAGCGCAGCGGCGGCAGTGCGTCTCATGCTGGTCACTTCGGGTCGTACGGAAGCGCTGACTTGTGAACGCACAGCCGCAGGTTCCCGTCCTTGCACCGGCGGAAGACGAAGGTCTTGTCGACCATGACCTCGACTCCGTCAGGCCCGGTGACGTACACGTTTCCCATCGTGATGGCGATGTCCCCGTGGATCTGAATGCCGTTCTCGGCGGCGCTGTTGTCGTAGCGGGCCTTCGTCCAGCCCTTGAGCGCAAAGCCCGTGTCCTCGGGAAAGTTCGGATTGCCTCCGACGAAGTAGGCGAGCGCACCTTCGCGCGTGGGCCGGAAGGTGCGAGGACCGAATGCCAGCGTGGGCTTGAAGAACACCTTGCCCTCCGCGTAGTCGTAGCTCGAGTCGATGAGCTTCGCCGCTTCGGCCTTCGCATCACCGCCACGCGCATGCACCTGTGCGATACGCACGAGCCCGTCGCACCACGCCTGCTGTGCGGCGTTGACCTGCGCCTCGGTGATCGGATTGTTCGAGGGAAGGCGCAGGCCGAGCGCGAGCGGCGCAAGGAGGGCAAGCGCGACGATGGGCAGGGCGATTCGACGGTGGATTGGCGTGTTGTTGCTCATGGGGAGTGCGAGCGCACCTCAGGCCTACAGGGCTTCGGTTGCGAGCGCGCGGCCGAGCCTATCGGTAATGCCGGCCGCTCGCCGCCGGTCATTCGGCTGGCCCGTCGCCAACCGCCGCCTCCGGCTCGCTCCTGAGCCGGAACGTGCTCACGAACTCGTAGCCGAAGGGCGGATACGCGACACGCACGCGATGCACCCGCATCGCATCGAGGTCCTGTCCGAGCTCATCCGCCATCTTCGCGAGCATGCGGCAGTAGTTCGGCACGTCGGGAACGTCGAAGCGGTCGGCGCCAGACTCGAGCACCTCGACCCGCTCGGGAACCGGCACTCGGTCGAGGTCGTCGAGGCGGTCGTTGACGTTCGTGCAGCAGCGCGGTCCGGGCACGAAGGCGAGCAGCTCGGGCGGCGACCCGTCGGTCAGCTCGCCAGGCAGCAGTATGTCGAGATGGAGCGCCTTCACCGGCGTCTTGATCAGCGCGAACGAGCCCGTGCGACGGCCCGGCGACCTCGCGAGGCGAGGGAGCGCGCCCGTTATCCGCGTGAGCGACAGCATGTCGCAGACCGAGTCATTGCCGAGCGGCCCGGACGCGAGCCGGAAGACCTTTCGCCGACCGACCTCGTCGACTTCCAGTCGCGCCGGGGGATTCGCGTAGTGCGCCTCGAGCCCGCCGTGTCCCGGGGCCGCCGAGGACTCTCCGCTCGGCTCCTCGGCGGGCATGAAGTCGAAGTAGACCGGGATGTCGGCGCGCATCCGCCGCAGGCCGATGAAACCCTGCAGGATGCGGGCGTTCAGCTTCGAGGGGTCGTCCCGGTCGGGGGCGAGCATGTGCGCCGCCAACCAGACCTCCGCCTCGCCCCCGCGCAGCTCGCGCATCGCCGCGAAAAGCCGCTGGCGGCTCACGAGCTCGACCCGCGTCGCCAACGACGGCGAGTGCGAGCTGATCGCGGCCTGCAGCCGATCGCGCGTGCCGAAGCCGTCGCGGATAAGAACCTGGAAGCGGTCGATCGCCGCGAGGGCCGGCTTCACCCGGGTCAAGGCGACCCCGTGCCGCCCCATCGCCACGACGAAGCCGCGGAGCGACTCGGGGCCAGGAAGCCGCATCATGACCTCAAGCGAGTCGTCCCGCTCGAGGGCGTTCTTGATCCGGCTAATGATCATGCGGCTCACCTTCAGCCGCGCGGACAGGGCGCTGGCGCCCGTCGGAAGGCGGGCCGGCGCATTGAGAACCATGCGGAGCGACTTGGCCAAGGCCTGCCCGGTCGCGGCGGCCTCGACCAACGACTTGCCCGCCAGCCGAGCGGCCGGGCGTCTTCGCGATCGGGTGCCTGCGGTGCCGGTCTTGGGCATGGGGTTGGCGGTTGGAGGCATCCGGGGCGGGACTCCGATTACCGCAAGGGCCCCAAGATATCGCAGTCCCTCATGGGCTCGGGAGAGGGCACGGTCGGGCGCGGCTCCGACACCCCGCCACGCCAAGCCAAGCGTCGTCGCAAGAACGGGGAATGTGCATTTTCACGATTTGCGAACTCGTTCCCGGACGGGGCGTTGGTACTTTGCACACTCGTCGAGTTCCGATGGTTCCATCCCGCGCCGGGCTGGACCATCTGCCTCAAGGGTGCGCCCGGCTCGTCCCAAACTCAAGGTTCCGCCCATATGCAGCCCATCCGCCTGCTTCTCGCGTCGTGCTCGCTTCTTGCGTTCCTCTTTCTCGCAACCTCGCCCGCGCACGCGCAGGCGCCCGCCTCGCCGTGCGCTGCGGACCTGACGGACGACGGCGTCGTCGGCGCCGCGGACCTCGCCGAAGTGCTCGCCGGCTGGGGTGGGTGCGGGAAGTCCTGCCCCGCCGACCTCGACGGCTCGGGCGCGATCGATGCCAGGGATCTCGCGATGGTGCTCACCCTCTGGGGCACCGAGTGCCCGAAGATCACGGGCGTGAGCCCGGTGGCGGGCCCGCCGTTCGGCGGCAACACGGTCACGATCACGGGCACGCACCTGGGTGGCGTGACCGAAGTCCGCATCGGCGACCATCTCGCGCATCAGGTGACCGTCGTCGACGAGAACACGGTGACTGCGGTCGTGCCCTCGTCGCAGCCCGCGGGCTCGACGGGTCCGAGGGCGGTGACGCTGGTGACCGACAGCGGCGAGTCGAGCCTGGCGAACGGATACACCTATGTGCTGCTCGGAAGCGGCTCGCCGCCCTCGATCTCGATGCCGTCGTCGTCGTCGCCCGTGACGAAACCTGCCACGGGCGGCGAGACGGTCACGATCACGGGCGCGAACCTCACGGGCGCGACGGCAGTCATGATCGCAGGGATCTCGTCGGGCTTCACGGTGGTGAGCGACACGTTGATCGCGGCGACAGCGCCGGCGCATGCGCCCGGCGGGATGTTTGACGTCGCGGTCACGACGCCCGCGGGCACCTACACCGCGGTCGGGGCGATCGCGTACTGGCAGGCGCCAGCGTGGGGTCCGACGGTGATCGAGGCGGCGCCGGATCCTGCGGTGGTGTACGACCCCGCGCTCCGCACCGCGATCCTCAAGACAGGTCGTCCGTGGCGGGTGTTCTACGTCGGGGCCCTCATGCAGATCGAGATGCTGCTGATCCCGCCCACCACCTTCAACATGGGGTGTTCGGATTCAGATGAGTTTGGGTGTGAGACCGACGAGCATCCTGTCCACGCAGTGACGCTGACGAAGCCGTTCTACCTCGGGCGCTACGAGGTCACGCAGGCGCAGTGGACGGCACGCATGGGGTCGAATCCGTCGAACTTCCAGGCGAGCAACGGCTACCCGAACTCGGCGAACCGTCCGGTCGAGAGTGTCTCATGGAACGACATCGTGGACGACTTCCAGCCAGGCACGGGCCTGCGGCTCCCGACCGAGGCAGAGTGGGAGTGGGCGTGCCGAGCGGGCACGACGACCGCGTTCCACGGGTGGCCCGCACAGCCGAACGGCACGAACGACGACGACCTGGTCCACATCATCGCGTGGTATGGCTGGAACTCCAACTTTCAGACCCAGCCCGTCGGGCTCAAGGAAGCGAATGGCTTCGGGCTCTACGACATGGCGGGCAACGTGTGTGAGTGGTGTGCCGACGGTTACAAGGAGGACTACTACTCCCATAGCCCCTCCATCGATCCGCCGGGCGGCAACGCTGGGATTTTCCACAATCGCCTGTTGCGTGGCGGCTATTGGTGGAACAGCACCTGGGCCAGCCGCTCGTCGCAGCGCGGCGGCCCCATTTCCGCCAGCGCGAGCCAATACGGAGGGGGGTTCCGTGTCGCAAGGAACGCGGAGTGAGCATCCCGTCCGCTGTTTCCTGATTCCCCTTCCCGCACTGACCGCGCGCAACCGCGGCGGCGTGAGCCGCCGCGAACCCGGTCTGCTGCGTCTCGTCTCGGAGCTCCATATGCAGCCCATCCGCCTGCTTCTCGCGTCGTGCTCGCTTCTTGCGTTCCTCTTTCTCGCAACCTCGCCCGCGCACGCGCAGGCGCCCGCCTCGCCGTGCGCTGCGGACCTGACGGACGACGGCGTCGTCGGCGCCGCGGACCTCGCCGAAGTGCTCGCCGGCTGGGGTGGGTGCGGGAAGTCCTGCCCCGCCGACCTCGACGGCTCGGGCGCGATCGATGCCAGGGATCTCGCGATGGTGCTCACCCTCTGGGGCACCGAGTGCCCGAAGATGGTCTTCCCCCCGTCTTGAGACCACTCGCACTGCGAGGAATTCGGGCCATCAACGGCCTGCATTCCTCTGACCGAGTTCAGCGAACTCCTTGGGGGTCAGCACGCCGTCGAGGTACGCCTCGAAGTCTCGGCCGGTGAACCGCCTGCCGGCGAGGGCGTTCATCTGCTGCTGAAAGCGACTGTGGCGCTGCACCGATGCGCCCAGCACTTCCTGCGCATCCGCCAGCCGCTCGTGCACGGACTGCGTGTGCTTCACGGTCACCCGGTCAGGTCCTGCATGGCGCAGTGCGACCGTGATCGCATTCGAGCACACCACGCGAATCGACGTGTTCACGGCCCGAAACGCAATCGTGCCGTCATGGCTGTTGCAGACCATGATGTACGGATGCACGACGTCGTCCGTGCCGTCGATGCGCAGCTCCGCAGGCAGCCGCACCAGGGCCCATACGAGCGCACCTGAGCGGGTGGATCCTGCGTACTCGTGCCGCACGGCGCCGGTGCCCACGAGCTCGTCGAGCCACGTGAATGCCTCGGCGTTCTGCACCGGCGTCCACCTGCGCCCTACGACGCCGATGATTTCCTCGGTGTCGCAGCGCACGATTGCCTTGTGCGAGCGGACTGCCTGCATGCTGCCGCCTGAGTTTGCCCAGAGCGGCTGCGCCTGCACTTCCCAGTCGAGCTGCGCCATGTGCAGGGCTGAGCTGCTCGATGCCGCTCCGGCCGTGGACTGGCCGATGCGGTGCCAGACGGGTGTCGTACCCGCCGAAAAACGATTCTGCATTTGAGTTGCCTCCTTGAAGTGGTTGTGCCGCCACCACGGAGTGCCGCTGCCGCCG
>CAZKTN010000062.1:0-8928 GCA_964555705.1 uncultured Isosphaeraceae bacterium
GCATGCCAGGCCGGATGCTTCGCGAATGCGGACGGATCTTCGATCGCCCGCGCCGAGCCGCGCAACCCTAGCCGCGCTCCCGTTGCGCACTGACCATCATCTGAACCACCTCTGGCATTCGGTAGCGCGCCTCCCAACCGAGGACCGCACGTGCACGCGAGGGGTCGGCCTGTCCGCACGCGATCTCGGTCGGTCGCACGAGCGCCGGATCGTGCGTGACATGGCGCGTCCAGTCGAGACCCACCGCCGAGAAGGTCTCCCGCACGAAGTCCTTGAGCGATGCAGTGTGCCCGGTGGCAATCACGAGATCCGATGGGCTGTCCTGCTGCAGCATCATGTGCATCGCCTCGACATACTCGGGTGCCCACCCCCAGTCGCGGCGTATCGAGAGATCGCCTAGCGCGAGGGACTCCTGCCGGCCTGCGGCGATCCGGCATGCCGCCATGACGATCTTCTGCGTGACGAAGCGTTCCGGACGCAGCGGACTCTCGTGGTTGAACAGGATGCCCGTGCACGCCCGCACGCCATATGCGTCCCTGTACTGCGCGACCTGCCAGAAACTCGTGGCCTTCGCGATCGCATACGGGCTGCGCGGCCGGAAGACCGTGCTCTCGTTCGCAGGCGCCGCGCCAGTGTTGCCGAACATCTCGGAGCTGCCGGCGTTGTAGAGGCGAATCGGGGCCTTGAGGATCCGGATGGACTCAAGCAGGTTCACAACGCCGACGACGATGCTCTCGAATGTCTCGACTGGCTGGTCAAACGACATTCGCACTGACGACTGTCCCGCGAGGTTGTAGATCTCGTCCGGCTGTGACCGCGCCACCGCCTCGAGCGTGGACCGGAAGTCCACGGGCGACATTGCTATGACCTGCACACGATCCCGGATGCCCAGCGCCCTGAGCCCGTCGAACCGTGCTGCGTCCGGATCCCGGCTTGTGCCGATGACCCGATACCCGCTCGCGATGAGACGCGCCGCGAGGTACGCGCCGTCTTGGCCGCCAATACCCGTGACGAGTGCCGTGCTCAGGGCTCGCCTCCGGGCGTGATGGCCTCGACCGCGAAGCCGGCGGCGTTTGCGACTTGCCACGCGCCGAGTGCTGCGAGCATGGCTAGCGCTTCGCCGATGCCACGCCGTTTCCTGAGGTGGCGCATGATGCGGCGGGGCAGCGTGCCGTGGAACCCAAGGTCATCCGCCATCGAGCCCGACCCGCGTGCGCGCCGGACACGCTGGTACATGTACGCCCCACGACCGTACCGGTAGTGCAGGCCGAGGAACTGTCGAAGGTTCTGGGCGTGGAGGTGCTCCACGCGCGCCGAAGGGCACCACACGATCGGCCAACCCGACACTCGCCACCTGTCGCAGAACTCCCGGTCCTCCGCACCCGCCCGCGGAAAGGACCGGTCGAATCCCCCGACATCGAGGAAGCGCTCTCGCTCGCACAACGCGTTGTTGCTCGCGAGGAAGTACGCGTTCCCGGGATCGGCGTTGAAGTGCTCGTACACCAGGTCGACGATCAGCTGGCTTGTCGACGGGAGCAACTGCGATTCCAGCCCGTTGTAGGTCAGGCCGCCCACGAGGGCCCCGGGTCTACCCCGTGCGCACTGAACGAGCGTCCAGAGCCAGGCCGGATTCGGCCGGCAGTCATCGTCGGTGAACGCCACGAATTCGCCGGAGGCCTCGCGCGCGCCGCGATTTCGCGCTGCTGCGGGTCCGGCGTTCGCCTGGCGGATCAGCTTGATGCCGGTGAGCGCTCCCGTCGGCACAAGGCACCCGAGGTCGACCGGCTCCGGGCTTCCGTCATCCACGATGATGAGCTCCCACGGCTCTGGCATGGACTGAGCCGCGAGCGCCTGCAGGCACGCCCTCAGCTCTCGCGGGCGGCGGTAGGTGGGCACGATCAGGCTGACGGCTGTCTGTCTCACTGCAGCGTTTCAGGAGCGGGCATTGGCGAGAAGGCTCCCTCCGTGCTTGGATCGTACGGCGCGCCGAGATGGGCGAGCGCGTCTGAGGAGACTCCGTCGCTGTGATTTCCGGGCTAACGTTGGCGTCAACATCAGGCCATGACGATGAGCGAGTACGAGCGAGCGCTGCCGGTGCCACCTCCAGAGTTCCGTGCGATGGTCGGGCCCCAGGACGAGCAGGACTACGACAATCCGACTGGAGCACCGATCTACCCGGAGCTTCCGCCGAACGCCTACCGATCGGTCTTTGACTTCGGCTGCGGGTGCGGGCGGCTGGCACGCCAGCTGATTCAGCAGGAGCCGCGACCTCGTCGCTACATGGGAGTGGATCCGAATCGGGACATGGTGCAGTGGGCATCCGCGAACCTCAGTCCTCGCGCACCCGGGTTCGAGTTCCTTCATCACGACGTGTACTCGCCGGGCTACTCGCCGAACAACAGTCTCCGGCTCTCGGCACCGCTACCGATGGAGGACGGCGGAGCGACGCTGTTCATCGCGCACTCGGTGTTCACGCACCTGTCGCAGGACCAGGCCGCGTACTACCTGTCCGAACTGAGGCGGATCCTCGCCAAGGATGGCATCGCCCTCACGACGTGGTTCTTCTTCGACGCTGCGTCAACGCCATTCCTGCAGAGGGGCCCCTACGCGCTGTACGCAGATCCCTTTGACTTTGCGGCGGCAGTCATCTTCGACCGCCGCTGGTTCCTGGCGGCTGTGCAGCAGCTCGGGCTCGCGGTCCGGCGGACCGTTCCCCCACGGGTACCCGGCCACCAGTGGGCCGTGTGGCTCGAGAGGCGCACTGCGGATTCCGTGGACCACTTCCCCACCGGAGAGGAGTGGTCTGAGCACCTCTGCGGCGCCACCCTTCGACCGCGTGCCGCGGCGCCCTCGGACAGTGAACTCCTGGGATTCGCGAGCACCGGAAGTCGATGGGGACGCGTGGAGCGGGAGATCCGCGTGAATGCCGGCACGCCGGGGCTTTCGGGTCCCCTCGCCGAGCTGGCCCTTTACCGCAGGTTCTGCGTCAGCGTGAACGCCGCACGGAGACTGGTCCGGTGGCTCCGTCGACTCCGGTCATGAACCAATGCGGGCTGAACGGGGAGTTGAGAGAAACATCTTCCGCGTCTCGCTGCTCATGCAGTGGCGCTCCACGAGGAGATAGAAGGTCCACGCGACACCAAGGCTGATCGTCACGGTGCAGGACATGGAGACCACAGCGCGCACCTCGGGGAACGGGAGGAGAATCTCGGTGGCCCGGTCGACTGCGACCAACACCATTCCGTGCGTCAGGTAGAGGCTGTAGGCGCACAGGCCCAGCGCCATCAGCGGCGCGGATTCGAGCAGCCTTCGCACCCTCATCGACACGGCGCCAGCAGCCCGGCCGCCCTTGCCGTCGAGCGACAGCCAGATGATTGCCGAAGCCGCCACAAGCGCCCCGAGCACGTCGTAGGCCCATCGAATGCGGTAGGACCAGCGGTAGTACGGCATATCGACACTGTCATCCGGCAGTTCCCCGGGAACTGCCATGTCCAGCAGCGTCACCCCTCCAATGAGTGCCGCGCACGCAATGGCTGTGATCGGTCCCCATCGCCACTGGCGCATGCGTGCTGCCACCGGCGTGCTGCCGAGCACCACGAGCGACGCGACGGAGCCGATGCCGAAGACCGGGATCATCCACGGTAGGTGGTAGTGGCACCATCCGGCGATGCACGCTTCGTTGACCGCGATCGCAAGCGCAGCGCACGCAGCGAGCATCGCCAAGGCTCCTCTGCGGCGCCAGAGCGGAACCAGCACGACCGCAAACAGCAGGTAGATCTGCCACTCGCAGGCGATCGACCAGAGTATCGCGCTCATTCCGGCAACCCACTCGCTGCTCAGGTTCTGGACGAGCAGGATGTGCGCGATGAATGTCGGCCAGCCGTAGCCGATCCGGAGCTGCTCCTGCACTACGAACCCGGGATCCCGGCCAAGCGCATCGCCAAGCCATGCAGCCGCCAGATAGAAGGCCATGTACAGCAGGTACGCCGCGTAGTAGGGCAGCAGGATGCGTATCGCCCTGCGTCGCATGAAGCCCGTTATGCCTCCACGCAGCCGAAAGCCCCCCGTCACCGCCGGCGCCGCGAGGAGGAACCCGGAGAGCACGAGGAACACGGTGACCCCGAGGTAGCCGTGGAGCAAAGGCGCCTGAAGGTGACCGAGCGTGGATTCGGGCGGTATCCGTGCGTTAAGGGTCGCGTGGAAAACCATGACATAGAGGGCCGCAAGTCCTCGGACGCCATGAAGGAAGTCAAAGCGTGGCCGGTCCGCCGAGGGCGATGGGCCCCATGCCGTGCTGTGAATGTCGCGAGCTGTCATTAGGCGGCGCCAGGAGCGAGACCGTGCCGTACTCTACTTAACGGCTTCGGCCCGCTCGCCGGCACCCCATGCCAGTGACGCCGCACTACGCAGCAGCCCCAACCGTGCACGGCATCAATCTCATAGGCCATGTGACTGGAGCGATGGGACTTGGGGTCGCGGCGCGGAACACGCTTGATGTGCTTTCGGCGTTAGGCCGTCCATTCATTGCGTTGGACATCGACCCGGGTGGCGGGCGCCAAGGAGCTGAGATGGCTTGGCGCGAGGCGATCGCGTCACCACCCCATGCCCCCTATCCGATCAACTGGTTTCAGCTCAATCCGCCGGAGATCGCAAGGCTGGCTGGAGAGCGCCCCGTATGGCTCGATCTGGTCTCGAGGACCAACGTGTGTGTGCCATTCTGGGAGCTTCCGCGCCTTCCGGTCGCAGGATGCTGGGCCGAGTGCCTCGAGGCGATGGATCTCGTGCTGGCCCCGAGCATGTTCGTGCTTGACGCCATTCGCCGATCTGCGCCGAGTGCACGGGTTGCCCACTATCCGCAGACGGTTGTCCTTCCCGAGGGAGTCGGCGCACGAAGGGCCGACTTCGGCCTGCCCCGCGACGCTGTCCTGTTTCATGTGGCCGCGGACGTATCTAGCGACCTGGAGCGCAAGAACCCGCTGGGCGCAATACAGGCGTTCTGCGCAGAGTTCCCAAAGGGAGGCGATACGGGCCTCGTGGTCAAGCTCAGCCATCGCAAGGCGGGCTACCGATGGGCGGACGCCACGGATGTGCTGGCTGCGGCTTCAGGCCGTCCGAACGTGATCGTGGTCGATCAGGACTTGAGCTATGCCGATGCGCTCTCGCTCGCTGCGTCATGCGATGTGTGCGTCTCGCTCCACCGTGCGGAAGGGCTCGGCCTGGGGATGCTGGAGGCGATGGCCCTCGGCAAGCCCGTCATCGCGACGTCATGGTCAGGGAACATGGACTTCACGACTGCCGATACGTCCTGCCTCGTGGGTTTCGATCTCGTGCCCGTGCGAGCGAGGCACCCCGCATATCACCCGCGCATGGTTGGGTCGTGCCAGGTATGGGCAGAGCCGAGGATCCATGAGGCACGAGCGTGGATGCGCGCGCTCGCTCATGATGCAAGGCTCCGCACGGAGATAGGCGGACGCGCGCGGCAGGCGGCACTGTCGCTTCAAGAGCGCGTGATGTCCGGGGAGGTGCTTCGCGAGGTGGACCGTGCGGCAAACGCACCGTGCGACGCACGCCAGCGCGAGCAGCGTCGGCACCGGCTGGCTGGGCTCGCGTCGCCTGCGGAGCGCGGCGACATTCGGTCGCGCATACGTGACGCGATGCAGCGCCTGACGGGGAGGACCAGAGGGTGACCGGTCCGGAATCGCCGCGGGTTGTCGCGATCGTGCTGAACTGGAATGGATGGCGCGACACCACGGAGTGCGTGCGTTCGCTGGCGCGACTGGAGGGCATCACTTGCGAGGTGCTGATCGTGGATAACGGCTCCACGGATGATTCGGTGGAGCAGCTGCGGCAAGAGTGCCCAGGCGTGCGGTTGCTGGAGACGCACCAGAACCTGGGCTTCGCGGGTGGCATCAACCGTGGCGTCACGGTGGCGCTGTCGGAGGGAGCGGACTTCGTCTGGCTGCTCAACAACGACCTTACTGTCGCACCTGAGTCGCTCTCGGCGCTCGTGTCCGCGATGCAGCGGCAACCGGATGTAGGGCTCGCGTGCCCGAAGATCCTCCATGCCGCTCGACCAGATGCGATTTGGTTCGCGGGCGGCACCTACCTGACGCCCCAGGGATATGTGGTGCATCACGGCGAGGGCGAGAGGGACAGCGGACAGCATGACCATGCCCTGGATCTCGAGTTCGCATGCGGATGCAGCATTCTTGCCCGCCGGAAAGCCGTCGAGGAGATAGGGCTCATCCCGGAGGAGTACTTCCTCTATTGGGAGGACGTGGCGTGGAGCGCCATGGCGAGGGCAGCGGGATGGCGCATCACGCTAGTGCCCGAGTCCCGGGTTTGGCACAACGTCGGCGCATCGCTACCGGCGCATTCAAGGCCCCTGCAGCGGCTGCGCGAGCGCTACGAGATGCGCAACAGGATCATGTTCCACAGGCGTCACTGCCCGGAGCGACTGTGGGGAATCCTGTGGCGGTCGGCGGCGAACATCGCGATGATGGCTAAGTCGCGTACGTGGATCGGCTGCGCGATCGCGCACGGGCGCGGCATGGCCGATGCGCTGCTCCGGCGCACCGGACCGATCCGCGGGCACAGCCACCGCTAGCGGCGCATGGCATCCGCGTAGGCATGCAGCGTGGCATCCAGCATGCGCTGATGGGTGTAGGTCAACGCAAACTCCCGCCCGCGCTTGCCCATCACGGCCCGTTGCGCCGGATCGCTCAGCAGCGCGACTAGCGCTTCGGCGATCGCAGCTGGCTCGGGCCGCACAAGCACGCCCGCGCGCGCCGCATCCACCGACTCCCGCAGCGCCGGCAGGTCCGACACAACGACCGGCTTGCCGTGCAGCCAGGCCTCAAGCATGGCGATCCCGAACGACTCGCCCAGGGAGGGCATGCACAGCAAGTCGCATGCAGAGAGAGCGTCGTGCTTCTCCTGCTCGCTCGCATCGGATAACTCGGCGATGCCAAGGTCCGCCATGGCAAGCCGCGTGTCGGCCGAAGGCCCGACGAGCACAAGCGATGCGGCCGGAATTGCCGCACGCACCCGAGGCCAGGCCGCCAGCAGGCGATCGATGCCCTTGTCGGGCGTCTTGCGGCCGAGAAAGACCACACAGGGACCCTCGATGCCGTGCCTGTGCCGAAACCCCGAAGGGTCAGTCGGTGGCGGCGGATCGACGCTGCCGGGCACGACGTGAACGCGGGGGCACTCGACCCCCATTCGCGCGATCTCATCTGCCTCGCATGCCGTGAACGCCATAACGGCATCGGCTTGGCGGTAGAGCGCCGCATCAAGCGGACGGTCGCCCCAGCGCCCCGGATGGATCGCCGGCTGCACGACGAGACGGGAGCCTACGCCGCGGGCCGCTGCCGCTGCGGCGAATCCCATGGTGTCGGTGCCTGTGCCGAGATAGTGCACGACATCGGCACCTTTGGCGAGTTCGCGCAGGCGTCCTGCAAACCCACGCGAAAGCAGCGCTCTCGCAAACCGATGCAGGCGCGGCATCCACATCATTGCGTAGATGGCCGTCCCTGGAATGGCGAGTGGCCATCGGGGGCGCAGGATCGAGACCTGAACGCCGTCGAGGCTGAAGGTCCTTTCGGCCTCGGATGCGCAAAACCGCCGGCGCAGCGTGTGCCTCGCGGCCGAGAACTGGCCGGCGATACGCACGTCGTGCCCCGCGGCGTGCAGGCCGCGGGCGAGCGATGCGGCGACGCGCTCGAGCCCGCCGACCAGCGGAGGCGTGTACGGCGAGACGAGCAGCACTCGCATGGCGCTGAGTCCTGCACCGCAACTACGCGGGGCTCACCTCGGCGAAGGTGCCGGACTGCACGATGCGGCCGTGCTCCATGCGGTGAAGCACGTCGCAGCGTGCCATGGTGCTGAGGCGGTGTGCGACCATGATGATGGTGCGCGTGCCGTGCAGCGACTCGACGGCTTCCATCACGGCACGCTCGGTGTCGGAGTCGAGCGCGCTCGTGGCCTCGTCGAGCACGAGCACCTGCGGATCGTGGTAGAGGGCACGCGCGATGCCGATGCGCTGGCGCTCGCCGCCCGAGAGGCGGATCCCCCGCTCGCCGACGTTCGTGTCGACGCCCTTGGGGAGCGACTGCACGAGCTCGTCGAGCCTTGCGGCGGAGATCGCGCGCTGCACGGCTGCGTCGTCGATCGCGACCTCCGGCACTCCGAAGGCGATGTTCCGGCGGATGGTGTCGTCGCACAGGTAGATCGACTGCGGCACGTAGCCGACGATGCGCTGCCATCCGCGCGTGTGGTCACGTATGTCGACACCATCCACCGTGATGCGACCTTGGGTTGGCGGCAGCAGGCCCAGAATCGAGTCGACGAGCGTGCTCTTGCCGTGGCCGCTTGCACCGACGAGCCCGATAGATGTTCCCTTCCGGATCTCGAGGCTTACGTCACGAAGCACCGGCTCCTGCCCGCTGGGGTACCTGTAGGCGAGGCGCTCGATGCGGATGCTGTCACGGAACGAGAGCGGCAGTGCCTCCATCGCCGGCTCAATGGGCTGTACCAGGGACAGGTGCTCGTGGACAGAGTCGATCATCGGCCGGGCATACCGCACGCGCTGCACGGCAAGCGTCGCGAAGTTCACCGAAGGGAGCAGGCGGAAGGCGACCGTCACGAATAGCCCGAGCATCGGCACGATCGCCTCCGCCTGCCGGTCCTGCCAGACCATCGCCGATGCGAGGCAGAACAGTGCCGCAACCGCGGCGAACTCAAATCCCGTGCGTGGCACATGGTCCACGAATGACTGACGCGCGCTCATGCGGGCAACGCCGTCGGACTCCGTGCGGAACTGCTTCACGAACTCGATCTCGCACCCGCGGACCTTCACTTCCTTGGCGCCGCCGAGCCCCTGCTGCATGTGCTTGAGCAGAGACCTCGAGTGAAGGTGACGCCGGCTGG
>CAZKTN010000063.1:0-5447 GCA_964555705.1 uncultured Isosphaeraceae bacterium
AGCAGGCGCGCACCCACGGCCGCACCGTGAAGTTCTTCTTCCCGAGCTCGATCGCTGCGTACGGCATGGCGAGCGTCGCCGCCAAGCGTGCTGCCGGCACGGTGGGCGAGGACGATCACCTCGATCCGCACACGATGTACGGCTGCAACAAGCTCGAGGGCGAGCACCTTGGCCGCTACTACGAGTTCCACTACCGCAAGCTCGCCAAGGACCGCATCGAGCGGCCAATCGACTTCAGGTCGATCCGGTTCCCGGGCATCATCAGCGCGGAGACTGTGCCCTCGGGCGGCACCAGCGACTACGGTCCCGAGATGATCCATGCGGCGGCGGCGGGCAAGCCCTACCGGTGCTTTGTGCGGCCCGACTCGCGCATCCCCTTCATGACGATGCCCGAGGCGATCGATGCGGTCGTGAAGCTGATGGCCGCGCCCAAGGCATCGCTTTCGCGGAGCACCTACAACGTGGCGAGCTTCTCGCCGAGTGCGGCCGACTTTGCGTCGCTTGTGCAGTCGACCTTCCCGGGCGCGGAGATCTCCTTCGAGCCTGATGCGGGCCGGCAGTCGATCGTCGATTCGTGGCCGGAGTCGTGCGATGACTCGACGGCGCGCCGCGACTGGGGCTGGTCGCCGAGCCACACGCTCGAGACCGCGTTCCGCGAGTACCTCGTGCCGCGGATCCGCGAGCGCTACCTCTAGCCGTCGATCGCCGCATCGCAGCGGACTTGCGGGCCCGCGGAATCGCCGCCTCCTGCGATGACGGCGTCCGACGGGCCGTCCGCCGGGGCAGATCCCGCCAATAGTGCGCATATGCGGATTTTTCCCGCTCTGTGTGTCACGAAGTGTGGCACGCGGAGAACTTCCCATATGGACCCGCGCATGCGAGAGGCATTTGCGTTGTGGACCGCTGCGCAGCCGGCGGTGAGCGCGTTCGTGCACGCGCTGGTCGGTAGCCCCGTGCTTCGCGACGAGGTGCTTCAGGACACGGTGACGCGGGTGCTGGAGTCGTTCGGCTCCTACGACAGTTCGCGCCCGTTCCTCCCCTGGGCCATGACCCTCGCGCGGCGTGCCGCCTATGACGCGCGGCGGCGGCACCGCAGGTTCCCGGCGGCGCTGACCGAGGCCGCGCAAGACAGCCTTGCTGCGGCAGTGGTCGAGGTGGAGCCTGAGGAGAGGGCGCTTCTCGATCACCTCAGCGAGTGCATCGGAAGGCTTGATGCACGGCAGCGTCAGATGTGCGACCTGCGCTACCGCGGCGGGATGAAGCCGGCCGACATCGCGGGCGCCATGGGCCTTCACGCCAACACCGTCTCCAAATCGCTGCAGCGGATCCGCGAGACGCTTCGTGCGTGCATCGAGGGCCGCGCACGAGCGGCCGGGGCACAGGGGGTATCGCCGTGAGCGATGGGCATCCTGAGGTCAGCTCGCTCATCGATGAACTTCTTGATGGCACGATCTCGGCCACGGGCGCCGTGCGATTGAGCGCCGCCCTTGAGCGCGATCCTGCCTTCGCACGCGAGGTGGCCGCGCGCGCGCTGCTTCACGATGCGCTCGACCGCGAGCATCATGATGCGGTAGCGGGGCGAGCGCACGCATGGCGTGTGTGCATGGCGTCAATTGCCCGGAGGGCGGGTGCGGTCGCCGCCGCCGCTGCCGTAGCGTCCATCATCGTGTGGGCCGCGGTGCGCGGCGTGCCGCCAGCGAGCGCGAGCGACGTGGTAGCACGGCTTGTCTCCGCTGCTCGTGAGGGCGACCGCACCTACGTGCTCCGGGCGGATTCCGACTCGCGGCCATTCGGGAAGCGACGCGAGGACCGTGAGGTCGCGGCATCGTGGAAGCTCGGCGCGGATGGGCGACGCCCCCAGCCACCGATCGACGGAGCGGTGCTGACGGTTCGCGATCCGAACCGGTACGTGCTTGTGCGGACGGACGCGGACGGGGGCTCCATCGTCACGGGTTGCGACGGGCGCGAGGCGTGGTCCGTCCCTACGAGCGGTCCGGTGCGCACCAGCGATGACGTGCGTCGCTTCAGCGGCGCCGTGCCGGGAAGCCGGCTCGACCTTCCCTTCATCAACCCGCATGAAAGTCTCGCGGACCTCGGCTCAAGCTACGAGCTCGTATTGCTGCCGACGTCTCCGCGCGAGGGGCAGCGATGGCCCAGGATCGTCGCGACGCGCAGGCCCGATGCCAAGGGCGGTCCCCGCACGATCGAGATCGCCTACGACCCAGAGTCGGGGGTCATCCACGCCATGCGACTTGGGCAGCTGCCGCAGGCGAGGGGCGGACCCCGCGCCGTCGTGTTCGAGCTCGTCGATCAGCCGTCGCTTCAGGAATCCTTCTACTCGCACGACGCGCACCACGAGGCCGCCAGGCCGGTGCTCAAGGAGTGAACCCGACATGACCGCAGTTCCATACGCACTGGCCGCACTCGCATGTCTCCTCGCCATCAGTGGCGCTTCGGCGCCCGATGGAAGTGCGCCGAAGCCAGAGGTGGCTTTGGCGAGGGGGCAAGAGCCCCGCGGGACATCCTCCACACCGAACTTCGTCTTCATCCAGGCCGAGGCGCAGGGCTGGTCGACCACGTCGGTGGACATGGATGGTGAGCCGCCGAGCAGCGCGCGGCCCGCGGGGCTGACGCCGAACCTCGAGCAGCTCGCGAAAGACGGGACGCGCATGAGCGACTTCTACGTCTCGGCGCCGCGCTGCACGCCGTCGCGCGCAAGCTGGGTCACCGGCATCAGCCCTGCGAAGCTGCACATGACATTCCAGAACGAGCCTGGTGGAGGAAACGTCGAGGATCGCTACAGGCTGATGCGGATGATCCCCCCGGCGCCGGAGGCGGACCTGCCGGAGGGTGTGCGCACGACGGGCGCGGCCCTGAAGGAACTTGGCTATGCGAGCGCTCACTTCGGGAAGTGGCACGTGGGGCGCAAGGCGCCAAGCGCTGTGGGCTTTGACCTCTGCGACGGGAACAACAGCAACCAGGGTCCGGAGCGCGGCACCGCACCGAACCCGAAGCAGGCGCAGGCCATCACCGACCGGGGCATTGCCTTCATGCGCGAGCAGGTGAAGGCGGGGAAGCCCTTCTATCTCCAGCTCTCGCACTATGGATTCGGTTCGGAGGACGAGGCCACGCCCGAGGCACTTGCTGCGGCGAAGGCGCTGGTGCCCGGAGTGAGCGGTAAGCCCATGGGCGCGGTCGCGGGTGTGCGTGATGTGGACACGCAGCTCGGTCGCGTCATGGCTGCGTTGAAGGAGCTTGGGATCGCTGACCGCACCTTCATCTTCTACAGCGCGGACCACGGCGCGCAGGGCGGCGGTGGAGGAGGCGGTGGTGGCCGCTCTCAGTCGAATCCGCCCTTCTCGGGCGGTAAGGGCAGCGTCAGCGAGGGCGGGATTCGCGTGCCGTTCATCGTGAGCGGGCCTGGCATCCCGGCAGGCAAGGTGCTTGATGTCCGCGCCACCAACATGGACCTCCTGCCCACCATGCTCGACCTCGCGGGCGCCGCACCCAAGGAGCCCGTGAAGCTTGAGCAGCGCACGGCGATGGAGGGAGGCAGCCTCGCGACGGTTCTTCGCAGCGGCAAGGGGAGCGTGGCTCGGCCATACGAGGGGATCGCCATCCACTTCCCGCACTACGACCTCAACAATGGCGGTCCTGCGTCGGCGTACTACCTCGGGCAGTGGAAGCTCGTCCGAAACTATGACACCGGTCGCGTGTCCCTCTACGACATCGCGAAGGATCGTGCGGAGTCGAACAACCTCGCCGATAAGAATCCCGACACAGTCAAGGATCTCGAGTCGCGGCTCGACGCCTACCTGAAGGCGGTGAACGCGCCGATGGCGCGTGTCAACACCGCGCCTGGTGCGGGGACCGGCACACCACCGGATCGGGCCGAGGGTGGGGGCGGTCGTGGCGGCCGAGGCGGCGGGCAGGGCGGTGGCCAAGGTGGCGGTCAGGGACAGGGCGGCGGCCGACGCAGGCAGCAGGGTCAGTCGCAGCAGGGTCAGTCGCAGCAGGGTCAGCCTCCGGGGGGCCAGGCGCAGCAAGGGCAGAAGCCGCAGGGAGGCCAGTCTTGATCCGCACTGCGCTCGCGGGCCTCTCGTGCATCGCACTGCTCGTGGCATCGCCCGCGGCGGCGCATCCGCCGGGAGCTGAGGGCCATGCGCACGACCACGATCGCGCACATGATCACGGGCAGTTGCGCACGTGGATCAACGTCCGCACGGGCGAGCGCGTCGAGGGCTCATTCCTCTTCGCGCGGGAGGGGAGCGTGGCGATCGAGACCACTGCCGGCGGCGTGCAGTCGATCGGGCTCGCGGACCTCGCCGATGACGACCGTGCCTACGCGGATGCGCGCATCGCGGAGATCCGCGCAATCAACGAGTGGCGCTTGGCGGGCGCAGCCGTAGCGCTGGCATCGGCGGGGCATTCCGCGGAGTTGCCGCATGTCGCCGTGCAGGATGCGGTACGGAAACCGCCGCAAGCCGCAGTCTTCGATGCCTTCGGTCCATTCGTGAAGACACGCTTCGACGAGCGTTGGCTCTACGTCGAGTCGGATGGCCTCCCACATCCGCCCCTCGAGACCAAGATGATGGTGGGCATCCGCGCATGGCAGCAGCAGGTGCCGCTTCCGCAGCCCTACACCGGGTCCAACGCGTGGCAGATCCCACTGAATCCGGAGATTGCGGACACGCCCATCCTCGGCAAAGGCGCTCTCATGCGCGGTGCGGTGGCGCTTGCCGCCAACGGAATCCCGATCTTCAACGCGCTCAACAATGGCGGGCGCGACAGCTACCTGATTGGCGAGCTTGACGAGTACGGCGGGCACTGCGGCCGCGGCGACGACTACCACTACCACGCCGCACCGCTCGCGATCGAACGGATCGTGGGCAAGGGCAAGCCGATCGCCTATGCGCTCGATGGCTTCCCCATCTACGGCCTCTTCGACCCCGCAGCGAAGAAGGGCGATGATCTTGCGTGCCCGCACGGGTCACATGAGCCGCTCGACGAGATCAATGGCCACTACTGCGAGGTCGCCAAGGGCGAGGGGCTTGGCGGAGGCACGCGCTCGTACCACTACCACGCGTCGAGGACGTTCCCGTACATCAACGGCGGGCTTCGCGGCAAGGTCGAGATCGAGGGCAGCGGCACCGACACGCAGGTCATCCCGCAGCCACGTGCCGGCGGCGTGCGGCCGGCCCTTCCTCCGCTGAGGGGCGCATCGATCACTGGCTTCGAGCAGGTGGGGCCGAAGGCGTGGTCACTGCGCTACGAGCTCGGCGGCAAGGCCTCGTTCGTGAACTACCGGGTGGAGGACGGCGGCAAGGTCGTCTTCGAGTTCGTGGGTCCTGATGGCGAAAGGCGCGTCGAGGAGCACATGGCGCGAACGCGAGGAGGCGGAGGAGGCAGGGCGGACGGCGCTGGTGGCGGCGAGGGCGGTCGCCCGC
>CAZKTN010000063.1:5547-7968 GCA_964555705.1 uncultured Isosphaeraceae bacterium
GAGGTGCCCGAGCATGACCACGACATCATCCTCGCTCGGCCGTCGCAATCGACGATGACTGCGAGCATTGCGGCGTCAACGCCCCGCAGCGGATTCGTGGAGTTCTGGCGTGATGGCGACACGGCACGTCGCACGACTCAGGAGCAGGCCATGGCTCCTGCAGCCGCATCAGCCTTTGTGATGGACGGACTCGCGCCTGATGCGACCTACCGCTACCGGTTCGGCTGGCGCACGCAGGCGGGAGGCGCGCCGCAGTACGGCGAGGAGCAGTCGTTTGATGCGGTGCGCTCGGCGGGGAGGCCCTTCACATTCGCGATCCAGGCGGATTCGCACCTCGACCAGGGCGTGACGCCTTCCGCGTACGAGCAGACGCTCCTCAATGTGCGCGATGAGGAGGCGGACTTCCTGGTGGACCTCGGTGACACGTTCATGACGGACAAGCGCGGCGCGGAGTTCACGCGCACTGAGGCCCAGTACGACGCCCAGCGCTACTGGCTTGGCATCGCGTGCAGGTCGATGCCTCTGTTCATGGTGCTCGGCAATCACGATGGCGAGAAGGGCGAGTCCGGGACTGCTGCAGGCGACATCGGCCCCTGGTCCTATCGGGAGCGCACGCGCAGGTTCCCTGAGCCCGTCGTGGATGGCCGCATGTACACCGGCCACACGGGCTTCAAGGATGGGCGTGGCGCCAACTACTACTCGTTCGCGTGGGGTGACGCGCGATTCATCGTGCTTGATCCCTTCTGGTCGACGACCGAGCGCCGAAGAGGCGGCGGCGGCCGTGGCGAGCCTGGCGGCGGTGTGCGCGGTCAGGGAGGGGCTGGCGGTCGCGCCGAAGCTGGCGGCGCTGCGGGCGGTCGCGGGGACGGCGAGCCGCTGAAGCCCACGGATCAGAGCTGGTCACGCACGCTCGGCCGCGAGCAGTATGACTGGCTGCAGCGCACGCTCGCGCAGTCGGACTCGCGCTACACGTTCGTCTTCATCCATCACCTCGTCGGCGGCGTCGGCGGTACCGAGGCCCGCGGCGGGGTGGAGAGCGCTCCCTTCTTCGAGTGGGGCGGTCTCAATTCGGATGGATCTCCGGGATTTGCGCAGCATCGGCCCGGTTGGCCGATGCCGATCCATGACCTCCTCGTGAAGCACGGAGTGTCGGCCGTCTTCCACGGTCATGACCACCTGTACGTGCACGGACAGCGCGACGGCATCCACTACCAGTGCGTGCCGCAGCCGGGCAACCTCGGCGGAAACACCCGAAGCGCAAGCCACTACGGCTACGCAAGCGGCGTGATTCACGGAAGCCCGGGTCATGTGCGGGTGCGGGTATCGCCTGAGGAGTCAAAGATCGAGTTTGTGCGCACAGCGGTCGGGTCGGTCGCTCAAGGGAGAGATGATCGGCCCACACGCGGTGGCGGCAACCGATCCGGACCTGCAGAGCCAAATGGTGCCGTGGTGGACAGCTACTCCATCGCGCCGCGGCGCGCTGCAACGGGAGGCGGCGCTGTCACGCAGGGGGCGAAGTCGCAATGATCAGCATTGGATCCCTTGCCGGACCAAGAGCCCTGACTGCGCTCGCCATTGCAGGCCTGGCGTGCATGATGCTGGGAACGGCACAGCAGCGACCTCAAGGCGGCGGACGGCGAAAGCCGCCTCAGCAGGACGGGCTCGTCAAGCCAACGATGAAGGACACGGTGAAGGCCGCGATGTACGCCGACAACTGGTTCCTGATGTACATCAACGGCAAGCTGGTGGCCGTCGACAGCATCGACTTCCTTCCGCACAACGTCGTGTCGGTCGACCTGCTTCCCGAGTACCCGATGACCATCGCGGTGCTCGCGAAGGACAACGCGGATCCCGTCACGGGATGCGAGTACGGCCGCCAGATCGGCGATGGGGGATTCATCCTGAAGTTCGGTGACGGCACCGTGACAAATGCGTCGTGGAAGGCCAAGTGCGTCATGCATGGGCCGATTGACCGCAATGCCGCCGACGCGAAGGTGCGCAGCGAGCCGCTTCCGGCCGGCTGGCATCTCCCTGACTTTGACGATTCGTCGTGGTCGAATGCGGTGGAGTACCCGCAGGAGCGAATCCAGCCGAAGGAGCCCTTCTTCCAGCACGACTTCTCCGGGGCACGCTGGATCTGGACGGGCGACCTCGACCTGGACAACACGGTGATGTTCCGGACAACTGTCCGCAAGCCGGAGTGGGTGAAGACCTGGAACACGCGGCCGGATCTCGACACGTCGCAGCGCTAGCCGGCGCAGGGGCCTCGAGTCCGCACAGGGCCCGTCCCGATGCGCTCCGGACTGGGACGGGGGCGCAGCGTGCCCACTGTGACAAATTGACTAGTCAGACTAGTCATTGTAAAGTTGCGGCATGATCGCCCGCAGCGTCAGCCTGACGGAGGCCAAGGCAAAGCTGTCC
>CAZKTN010000064.1:0-6650 GCA_964555705.1 uncultured Isosphaeraceae bacterium
CCGCTAGGGCAGGCCGTCGATCCACGCGAGCATTTCGGCCGCGGACCGCTGGCCGCGGAGCTGGGCCACCACGATGCCGCCTCGGAGCGCGTAGGTCATTGGGATGGATGTCGTGCCGAGGTAGGTCTCTGCAAGCTTCGGCGAGCGGTCGACCTCAAGGTGCGTGGGAACAAACCGCGCGTCGGAGAGTCGGGCGATGACGGCGGCGTCGTTGACCGCATCCTTCTTGTACTGCTGGCACGGTGCGCAGCGGTCTGCCGTCACAAAGACGATGACCGTGCGTGTCGATCCTGCCTCGGCGATCGCCCTATCAAGCGGCGGCGCGCCCGCGAGGATCGGAGGTAGGGGAGTGACCTCCCGCGCCACGATGAAGCCGGTCTTCGGGTCGTAGTCGTGCGGCACCGTGAGCCGGTCCATCCAGGCCTGCACCGCTGGGGGTGGCTTCGCTTGCGCACTCTGTGCGCCCTTGGTGGGTGGTGCACCCTTTGCGATGGCGGGTGACTCCTTCTGCGGCAAGCAGCCGGCCATGAGGAGAGCGGCGATGGCCGCCACGAGGGCGAGGCATGCGCTCGGCGTAGTCACGTTGGCAGACTTCGTGTGGGCGCGGAACTTGAGCGCCGCGATCACGATGCACACGTTGAGCACGGAAGTGCCAAGCGCGCCGATGATCGACTCAACCTCGTCGTACTTCTCCGTATAGACAAAGAGGCAGAGGTTGGCGACCGCGAAGAGGCCCCACGCCGGTATCGACACGCCCTGCGCGCTGCGCCGATGCAGGATCGCCAGCAGCTGCAGCCCCGATGCGGCGGGAAAGATGACCGCAGGAACCCATCCGAGCACGGCAAACAGCCAGTCAGGCATCAGGTTGAGGGTCGTGAAGTCCATGGCCGCAATCCCTTCAGGCAGAGTACGACGAGCAGAACGCCAAGGAGCACGCCCACCATGCGGTCGCGCGCCTCATGCAGGTTGGTGGTGGGACCCGATCCGCTGAGGAGCGCCAGGTAGAACGCGAGCGCAATCTGGAGCCCGAGGTACCCAAAGCGCTCCGGACCCGCGGCAATCCACGCCGCCGCAAAGGTCACCGGCGCGACCATCGTGATCAGGCCGGCCACGGTGTCGAGCTCCGGCACGACGAACACGATGGCCGCCAGGGCAGCAACGCTCCCGACCACCGCGCCTCCAAGCCGCAGCCATCCGCGGTGTGCGGCTGCATCGATGTCGCCCGAGGCGATGAACAGCGCAGTGAACATGCAGGTGTGAATGCCGTACCAGTCAGTGAGCTCCCATGCGAAGTAGCCGAGCATGGTCGCCGCCGTGGCTCGCAGCGCGAAAGCGCTGCGCGTGCGTCCGTTTGGAGCCGTGTGCAGCGCTGCGGGCGCTGCCGGCTGTCGGGTGGGCCACAGGATCACGGCGAATGCAGCGGAGGCGCATCCTGAGATCGACAGGGCAAATGCGACCTTGAGGAGCGCACGCGTGATGAGGTCGCCGTCGGCAGCCTGCGAGGCCGCCACCGCGATGCAAACAGTGAGGACCCCGAGCGTGCACAGCAGCATCCCCTTGACCGAAGCCTCCTTCATGAGCATGGACGCGTAGGTGATTGAGGCGAAGGCGATCACCCGAAACGCGGGCGCGTCTGCCGTGAGCGCCCACACGACAAGGGCGAGGCCCGCCGCAACGGGCGCAAGCACGGCGAAGAGCAGGCCTAGCCGGACCGTGCCCGCGGTTGACCTTCCGTAGGAGAACAGCACCACGTAGGCCGCGAGGTCCAGGCCTGGCAGGTCGAGCCACAGCACCGCCAGCATCACGAGCGACACCACCACCGTCAGGCGGGCTGCCGTCCGCACGCGGTCGGGCGACGGCGCGAGCGATGCGGTGAACTCCCTCAGCATCATCATCAGCCGGAGGGAAGCACGGTGACCTCGGCGCTCGCGCCCATGCGCAGCACCGCCGGGTCCGCATCCTCGATGCGCAGGCGCACCGGGAACCGCTGCGCCACACGCACCCAGTCAATCTCCCGGCGCAGGTACGGCACGCCGCCTATCACTGCCTGGTCCGACGAGCGCACCGCGACCCCGATGGACTCGATGGTGGCCTGGAACACGCGGTCGGGTGCCGTCATCACGCGCACCTCTGCCCGGTCACCAATGCGCATTCGCTCGAGCTCCCCCTCGCGGAAAGGCGCGTCAATCGCCCAGCTCCCGTCTTCGAGGACCCGGAAGAGTGAGACACCGGGCATGGTGTGCGTGCCCACAGACACGTCGAGCTCGACCACCGTGCCGTCGCAGGGCGCCCTCACCACGCAGAAGCTCCGCTCTAGCTCCGCGATCTGCAGCACAGTGAGGAGCCCCTTGCGCCGTGCCACAAGCGCCGGCTTCTCGCTGATGGCGTCTTCTGCCGACTTTGCCCTGGCCACTGCCGCCACGGTCAGTGCCTCCGCGGTCGCGACCGCGGTCTTCGCGATGTCGAGCTCCTGGTCAGTGGCGAATCCCCTCTGCTGGAGCGGATCCACGCGGCGGAGCGTGGCGCGGCGCTCCTCGAGCTGCGCGTTGGCTGCGGCTACGTCGGCCTGCGCAGCGGCCGCCGCGAGCCGCAACTGGGCATCGCGCCGGTCCTCGATGGCGATCTGCGCATCGATGGCATCGATGGCCTCGCGCGCGTGGCGCACTGCCAGGTCGAAGGTGGAGGGATCGATCTCAAGGAGCACCTCACCCTCGCGCACACGCGAACCCTGCTCGACCTTCAACGACACGATCGGTCCCGCTACACGAGCGGCGATGCCCACCGTCTCCGCATGCACCCAGCCGTCATAGGACGTCGGTGACCGTTGCGCAACGCGCCACACGACGTTTGCCGACACAACGCCGGCCAGGATGAGCCCGATCGCGACGGAGGTCGCTGCCACGGAACGAGCGGGCCGCCCCGCCGCAACGTCAGTCCGTTCCTTCGGTGCATGCTCCATCGTCACTCCTCAACGAAGCGCGAGCCACGCGATGCAGGTGAACAGCACGACTGAGGAGATGTACACCAGGATTGGCACGGGCATGCGCGGGTCGATCTTGCAGGCGCCGAGCACCGACCGCAGGATCACGGTGGCGCCGAGGCCGAGGACCATCGCCGGAAGCCATGCGGGGAAGTAGGCGCCGAAGAAGTCGTACGCGGCTAGCATCGCGGCGAGATGCTAGATGAGGGCGTGGCATGCTGCACTCGGGCTTCGGCGGCGTTGCTTGTGCTGGCCCTGCTGAGTGCGTGCGCATCCCGAGGTCCATTCGATGACCGCGGACCGCCGGCACCTGATGCGCCCTTCAGCGACCCTGCGCTCGAGCCGATCGAACGGACGCTTCGCGAGATGCAGTCGGCTCAATCGGGCCAGGCTTCCGCCGAGGCTGACGTGGCTGAATCGGATGCGCTGCCGTCAGTTCCCGATTCGCCGGCGATCGACCCGGAAAGGGCCTACACGCTGGCCGAGCTGATCGACGTGGCGCAGCGGCACAATCCCGCCACGCGAGCGGTGTGGGAGCGGGCGCGGCAGGCTGCGCTCGCGATCGGGCTCGTCGACGGCGCCTACCAGCCAATGCTCGCGGCCTCGGTCACCGCGGGCTACGAGCGGGCGGTGTTCCCGATTCCGACGCTGCCTCCGCTTATCAACGAGAACTACTTCACCAGCGATACGGCCGATGTGGTGCCTGGCCTGCAGCTGAACTGGCTGCTGTACGACTTCGGGCGCCGCGAGGCTGCGGAGGATGCCGCCCGCAGCGGGGCGCTCGCCGCAAGCGCCAGCTTCAATGAGCAGCATCAGCGGGTTGCGCAGGCGGTGACCGACGCGTACCACGCGTACCTCACCTCGATCGACCGTGTGAAGACGATGAGGATCGCGGCGGCCGCGGCGAAGGCGCTCGAGGACACCACGCGCGCCCGCCGCGAGAACGGGCTCGCGACAGAGACTCAGCTCCTCGCGGCAGTGCGTGGGCTTGCGCGCGCGCAGTTCGACGTCGAGGCAGCCATCGCCATCGAGGAGATCGCCCGCATCGACCTGATCGAGGCCGTTGGACTCGCACCGAAAGATCGGCTGTTGGTGGCGCCAAGCGATGTGCCGCTTGAGTCGCGAGGGACGGCAGAGGAGATCGGGACCCTCGTCACCCGAGCGCTCGAGCGGCGCCCGGACATGGCTCGCGCCGTAGCCGAGTACCGGGCGCGACAGGCAGACGTCAGGCTAGCGCGCGCTGCATGGCTGCCCACCGTGAGCCTCAGCGCGAATGCCTCCATCCCGACCGTGAGCTTCGACGTGGAGAGCACAGGCTGGTACGAGGTGACCCAGCCGTGGTACGGCGCCATGGTTGGCATCTCAGTCCCGCTGCTCGACGGCGAGATCCGCGACACCAACCTCCAGATCGCGCTGCGTGGGCTTGGCGCTGCGAGTGCCGAGATCGCTGCCACGCGTGACCGCGCAACGCGCGACGTGTGGCGCGCGTACGCCACGCTCACCACCGCAATCCGCCAGCGCACGGTGGTGGCTGCGCTCCTGGCTGCCAGCCAGGCCAGCTTCGACCAGTCGATGCTCGCGTTCCAGAATGGGCTCGCGACCTTTACGGAGGTCGATGAGGCCAGAAGGGGGCTCGCGGATGCGCGACTGACGGACCACGAGTCCGCCGCGGCCGTTCGCATGGCCCTCTCGCGTCTGGCCCTAAGCACCGGAGAGCTCCTGCGGGATCGGCCTGCGTCGACTGCTGCAGGCGGGTGATGCCAGTGGTCGCACGCTCGGTGCACTCCCCCGATCGCGTACCGGCGGACTCGGCTCGTCGTCTTCTTGTCGCAGGCTGCGCGCTCAGCTCTGCACCATCGAGGGCGACGGGCAGCAGCGTGATCTCGCTCGTGCGTGCACTTGGGTTCGTGCAGGTCGACAGCATCAGCGCGGTGGAGCGGGCACATCACCTCATCATGCACGCAAGGCTCGACGGGTACGGGCCGCGGCACCTCGTCAGTCACGCGGAGGGATCCCGTGCGGTCTTCGAGCACTGGACGCATGATGCGAGCCTGATCCGTTCGGACTGGCTGCCGTGGTGGACGCACCGGTTCGAGCGCGATCGAACGCGCTTCCTCAAGAGCGCGTGGATGCGCCAGCGGCTTGGACAGAACTGGTCGCGGACTGTGCGGAGGGTGACTGACGCGATCGGCGCATCGGGTCCCATGAGCGTGCGCGACATCCATGAGTTGATGCCCGCACGGCGCGCGCAGAGCGCGGGATGGTGGGAGTGGTCACCGTGCAAGGCGGCGCTCGAGTACCTGTGGAGAGTGGGAGAGGTGGCAGTCCACTCGCGGCGCGGGTTCGAGAAGGTCTACGACCTGGCGCACCGCGTGCATGGGCGCATGCCGGCAGCACCCTCCCGTGACGCGCACATCGAGTGGGCGTGCAGCGAGGCACTTGAGCGCTTAGGTGCCGCCACACCGCGCGAGATTGCAGGGTTCCTCGGTGCCGTCAGTCTGGCCGATGCGACGGCCTGGTGTGCGCGCGCTGCTGCCCAAGGCCAGATCGACGCCGTGCTTCTCGAGAGGCCCGGCCGGGCTGCGCGGCCGGGTTTCGCTGTCAACGGATGGAAGCAGCGCGCCGAGCGCGTGCGGGTTGACTCGACGCCGCGGCTGCTCTCGCCCTTCGATCCGCTGATCCGCGACCGCGCGCGCCTGCTCGAGCTCTTCGGGTTCGACTACCGGTTTGAGGCTTACGTGCCTGCGCCAAAGCGCACGTACGGCTACTACACGATGCCGGTGCTTGTCGGCGAGAGGCTCGTGGGCAGGCTCGATATCACGACGGACCGCGCCGCAGGAGTCCTTCGCGTCGATCGCGCATGGGAGGAAGATGGCGTATCGCGCACGCAGGCCATGCGGTTCGCGAAAGCAGCCGCCGATCGGCTTGCATCGCAGCTCGCGGTGCGGCTCGACTGGCGGGCAGGCCGCCGATCCTGACTCACGCCTTCCGCGGAACGCGCGAGAGATCGAAGGCCGGAGGCGGCGGGCAGTCGGGGTTGACCCACTGGATCACGGCGGCCCATCCCGCGCTCTCCTCGTCGTGCGGCAGGTATCCGCGGATCGCCGTGATGGCATCCCACCCATCATGCAGATGCGCGGTGAGGACGGGATCGCTCACCTCAGCGCGCTTGACGCGGCTGATGTAGTCGTCGGGCGCAACGGCGCCTGCGACACGCCCGTACCCGGGCATGCGGCTGCCGCCGACCATGCGCCACAGTCGCTGGGCGCGCACGAGCCCGCGCGTGGCCTCGGTGAGCGATCGGCCCAGCCCATGATGCTGGTGCCCTGGATGCACGAAGAGGTCGGCCCCGTAGAGGGTGTGCCCTTCGGGATCGTGGTCGGAGAAGGTGCCGCCAGCCGTGAGCGCATCCCACGAGTCGTCGACATGGAAGTGCATCATGTTCACGCGCAGCGTGAAGTGCGCGCCCGCGACGGCGGACGAAGGCGAATGCTCCACCACAAACTGCCCCTCCGGATACAGCGCATGATGCGCCCTCAGTTCCGCATCGGTGTAGGGGCGCTCGGTGGGGTAGACCGCCGCGCAGATCGCGGAGATCTGCGGGTGGTCATCCTCGCGCATGAGGCGGATGACGTAGCCGTCAGGAAGGTGGCGCTGTGCGGTGTCCATC
>CAZKTN010000065.1:0-5746 GCA_964555705.1 uncultured Isosphaeraceae bacterium
GCTGCCAGCCAACTTCGAAAATGTCGGAAGATTCCCGCGCCCTCATCGGTCCGCGGCCAATGCACCGTCGGTCAGATGCAGGGGCCCCACGCCGCGAGCAGCGACGTGAGATCAGTTCCACTTGTGGTTCCGTCACCGTCGATGTCGGCGGATGCGGTGCCCCAGGCGGCGAGGAGCGAGGTCAGGTCAGTGCCGCCGACGGTGCCATCGCCATCAAGATCGGCGGGGCAGGCAGGCGCACCGGTGTCGAAGATCGTCACCGAGTACTGCGCGATCTGGTTGCAGGTGTCGGGACCGAACGCGAACAGGCTCCATGACGAGCCGTTGAAGAACGACGCGTTGTTCGTGAAGAACCCGTTGAACTGCGACGTGCAGGTGCCGACCTGAAACCCGAACGAGCCGGTGAACTGGAACCCGATGCAGCGGACAGACCAGCCCACGTTGTTGAAGCCACCAGTCGTGAGCACGCCAGGAAGGGGAACGTCAATCGAGAAGTACGAGCCCGAAGTGCCGTCCGTCGCCGGCAGCTCCACGTCCTTGATCACGACTCGGTAGAGCTCCGCGCCTGAGCCGAACACAAGGCCTGAGGGATCGCCATCGTTGATCGTCAGCTCGATGTCGGTGGTTCCTGACGGCACCGGAGTGCCGTTGGAGAAGGTGGCGAGAAAGAGCGTGATTGTGCCGAGCGACACCGGCGGCGCGTCCGGACCGCCTAGCCATCCGCTATCGCCGTACTTCACGGTTGCCGCGTTGCCTGAGTTGAACGGCGTGAAGAACCCGTTGTCGCTTCCTGTCGAGAAGACGATGCTTTGGCCGGAGGCCGAAGCGCAGATGAGAAGGGCGGCGGTGCAGGCAGCGGTCTGTCGCATGGGGTCTCGTTGGGTTCAGTTATAGGTCGTCGCGGCGAAACTTCGGTCGGGAGAGGCAATTATGCCCCGAGTGCATGCGCAGGCGCTTGACTCGCTTTGCAATTCGATCACATTTCTTCCGAGCAGGTTCCCCTTTCCTGCGATTTCCCTTCGATTCCTCCTTCCCTACAGGAGCTGGTCAATGTCCCAATCGTCTTTGCGCTCGGCGCAGCCCGATGCTGTCGGTCTCCGCATTGCCTACGTGGCTGCTGCCGGCGCTGTTGCCGCAGCGGGCACCGCGCACGCCGGGATCATCTACTCAGGTGAGCAGAACCTCAGCATCGCGCAGTTCACTTCCCTCAACCTCAACCTCGACGGCGACGCCTACGGCGACCTGCTCCTGAAGAACTACGTCTTCGGTGGAGGCAACTACCAGGGCGCGACCGTGAACTTCTTTCCCGGCAAGCTGGTGTCATTCAATGCGGGGCCGAACGGGTTCGCGTACGTCTCGGCGCTCAACGCCGGCTTCGTGATCAACTCGTCCTCGGTTGGGCCATCGTTCACGGGCTCGATGGCGTACGGCAGCGCGAACCCGAATGCCCAGTTCAACACGGCGAGCAGCAGCTTCCTTGGGCTCTCGTTTGCAGGCGCGAGCGGCACCCTCTACGGATGGGTTCGCGTGAGCGTCAACAACGCCGCCGGCACCTTCGTGGTGCACGACTGGGCGTACGACAGCTCGGGCGCAGGCATCGCCGCCGGCGCGATCCCGGCTCCCGGAACTCTTGGGCTCCTCGCGGTGGGTGCGTCGGGGCTTGGGCTGATGCGCGGACGCAAGCGCGTCGGCTGATCCTCAAGTCGCCTGATCCTGAACTGGCCTCGATCGCCGGTGTGCGGTCCCTGCGGTTCCCGGTAACGCGAACCCTGCGTCTCGCGGGGTTGGTGGAGATGTAGCCTCGTTCCATGAGCATTGCGCGCGCACGAACCGAGGCGCTGCCGGAGCGCGTGCTGCTCGTCGGATGGGATGCCGCTGACTGGCAGATGATCAGGCCGTTGCTTGATGCGGGGCTGATGCCCACGCTGAAGGCGCTGCTTTCGCGTTCGGCATCCGGCAATCTCGCATCGATGCAGCCGATGCTGTCGCCGATCCTGTGGAACTCCATCGCGACGGGGCGCCGCGCGGATGCGCACGGAGTGCTTGGCTTCACCGAGCCTGTGCCCGACGGCCCCGGGGTGCGTGCCGTGGCGAGCACGAGCCGCCGGTGCAAGGCGCTGTGGAACATCCTCTCGCAGCAGTCGATGATCTCGAACGTGGTGGGCTGGTACGCATCGCACCCTGCGGAGCCGATCCGAGGCGCGATGGTCTCGAACCAGCTTGCGTTCCAGGGGGTGCAGGAGGGGCCGCTCTCGCCGCTGCCGCGAGGATCCGTGCATCCCGCCGATCTGGCTGACGCACTCGCGGAGTGCAGGGTCCATCCATCGGAGATCGACGCATCGGCGATCCTGCCGTTGATCCCTGATGCCGCGCGCATCGCCGAGTCGCCGTCGAGCCGCATCCCGAAGCTGCGTGATCTCCTCGCGCAGACGGCGTCGGTGCATGCAATGGCGCTTCGGCTGATGGAGCGGGATGGGTGGGATCTCACGGCCGTGTACTACGAGGGCATCGACCGCTTCGGCCACGAGTTCATGGAGTTCCACCCGCCGAAGATGGGGCACGTGAGCGATGCGGACTTCGAGGCCTACCGCCACTGCATGACCGGGATCTACAGGTTCCATGACATGCTGCTCGAGGCTCTGCTCGATGCGGCGGGCGAGCGCACGGCGGTGATGCTGGTGAGCGATCACGGCTACTGGAGCGATGCCCGCAGGCCCGACCCCTCTGTCGCTGAGCCAGGTCCTGCCGAGTGGCACCGGCCGTATGGGGTGCTTGTCGCGGCGGGTCCTGGGATTCGCGCGGGCTCGCGAGTGCATGGAGCCGGACTCCTCGACATCGCGCCCACGGTGCTCACGCTGCTTGGGCTGCCTGCAGCAGCTGACATGCCTGGCCGTGTGCTGGTCGAGGCGCTCGATGGCGTTGAGGTGCCTTCGCGCATCGAGTCATGGGAGGCGGTCCCAGGCGACTGCGGCATGCATCCGGCTGGCATGCGCATCGATCCCGCAGATGCCCGTGCGGCGCTCGAGCAGCTGGTGGCGCTTGGATATGTGGCGCCGCTCTCGGATGACGATGACCGTACGCAGCGCGACACCATCGCATGCAACCAGTTCAACCTCGCGCAGTCGTGCGCAGATGCGCTCAAGTTCAGCGAGGCGATCGCGGCGCTTGATGGGCTCGAGGATGGTGCGCGGGCCGCACCGCCTGCGATGGTGCTCCGGGCGCAGTGCATGCTTGCGCTCGGGGACGCGGTGGGTGCGAGGCGAGCGCTGTCGGAGGTGCGGAGCGCTGGAGCAGTCCCGCCGGCCGTCGTGATGCTGCAGGCGGCCATCGACATGCAGGAAGGACGCGTTGCTGCAGCGATCGATTACCTCCAGGCCTTTCGCGAGGGCAGCCGGCCGCCGCGTGGAATCTCTGCACTTCTCGCTCAGGCGCTCGCCGTCGCAGGCCGTCTCGACGAGGCTGAGCCACTGCTTCAGGCCGCCCTTGATGAGGAGCCGGAGGATCCGCGGGTGCTGTGCGCGTGGGCTGAGCTTCTGCTCGCGCGTGGCGACGCGGAGGGTGCGATTGCCAAGGGGCTCTTGGCAGCATCGCTCGCGATGGATGACCCTCGTGTGCACTTCGTGCTTGGGCGGGCGTTCCTGGCGGTGGGCTCCGTGGAGGAGGCCTCGCATGCGCTTGGCGCGTGCATGGCGCTTGCTCCGCGATGGGCAGAGCCGAGGGCACTGCTTGGCCAAGTCAGGGCGATGTTGGATTCGAGGCCCGGAGGTTCTGGCGCGTGACCGGCAGCGCACGACGCGTGCTGCTCATCGGTCTCGACGGTGCCGACTGGCGGATCCTGACGCCGCTCATCGATCGCGGTGCGATGCCGAATCTCCAGCGCATCATTGAGCGGGGCACGAGCGGGAAGCTCGCAGCTCCGCCCATCCCACAGGCGGATGTCGCATGGACCAACGCACTCACTGGGGTGCACGCGCACGTGCACGGGATCCTCGATCCGGAGATCCCATCAAGTGGCGGGCAATCGGTCGATCGTGCATCGGCGCACGACAGGCATGTGCCTGTGGTATGGGAGATCGCGAGGACCGCGGGGATCGATTGTGTGCACGTAGGGTGGGGAAGCGTGATTGGCGATGGCAGTGCAGGCAATGGGCACGCGGCGGCGCCGAATGCGCCGGCACGTTCCGCATCATCGGCGAGCGAACTGGTGGACGAGGCCGTGAAGGGGGTCGCGCCGGTTGCCGATGCACGCGACCAGGCTCTGGTCGAACGGTTCCGTACGCTGCTGATCGCGAGCCACAAGATCGCGCATCAGGCGATTGATGCCATGCGCGCGCACCCGTGGCAGCTGGCGGCGGTGCGGCTCGCTGCCTTCGGCGAGCTGCTGGGCGAGTTCGTGCGCTTTGTGCCTCCTGCTCCTGCGTGGGTCCTGCCGCGACGCGCATCCGCGTTCGTCACGGCGGTCGAGCATGCATGCAGGATTCACGATGCGCTGATCGGTCAGCTGTGGGCGGCTGCCCACGATGGCGCCACTGGCCATGACGGTCGCGCGTGCGATGAGTCTGGTTCCATGACGGTGGTCATCGCGAGTCCGCGTGGGACAGCCATCGAGCGGCTTCGGTCTGATCCGACCTCGGTGGGCACCGCAACGCTTCCCAACCGGCCGACTGGCATCATCGCGGCGAGTGGGCGTGATGTGCAGCGTGACGCGCTTGCCTTTGGTGCCGCCGCCATCGACCTGTGCCCGACTGTGCTGGCGCTGCTTGGGTGCGCGTGTCCCGCTCATGTGCAGGGGCGCGCGATCAGGGGGATCGGGATCGTGCCCGTGGATGGCGTTCATGCGCTCGGGGCGCATGTGCAGCGTGCGGCACCGGTCGTTGCAGGACGGGCAAGGGTCGGCGGGATGTCAACGGAGGCCCGTGCGGTGGCACATCGCCGCGCGGTGGCGCTTGCGGACTCGTACGCCGACGCCGGGCTGTGGCAACATGCTGCGGAGGTCATGCGGCAATTGTCAGATGAATGGCCCGCTGATGCGCATGTGGCGCTTCGCTGCATCGCCCTCATGCGCGATGCGGGCGAAGTGGATGCGGCGGTCGCGAGGATGGCGAGCCTGCCGAGCCTGCCGAGCATGCCATCCGAGCTGGTGGAGGCACGCGCCCTGATCGAGGCCTCGCTGCATGCGGCGCAGGAGCGGCATCGCGATGCGCTCATTGCGCTGGATCGCGAGCATCAGCGGCAGCAGTCGCTAGGTACAGGCGCCGTGTCGGCTGCGCTGCACGTTGCACGTGCGCGGTCGCAGTGTGCGCTTGGGCTACTCGCCGAGGCCGAGCGGTCGTGCGGGATGGCGCTTCAGTCGGATCCGGAATGCCGGGACGCGCATGTGGTACACGCGCAGGCGCTCTATGCCGCGGAGCGGTATGCCGACGCGGTGGGCGCTGGGCTTCGTGCGATCGCGCTCGCGCACTTCGATCCGCCGATGCACTTCCTTGTGGGCACTGCGCTCGCTGCACTCGGTCGTGCGCAGGATGCGGTGGCAGAGCTGCTGATCGCGGTCGATCAGGATCCTGGTCTCGTTGCGGCCTACCGGCGCCTCGCGGCGGTGCACCTCCGCCAGCTTGGGAACGTGGACGCCGCGCAGCGGTACGCAGCGCTGGCAGGCAAGGCGCGTGCTGCGAAGCCCGACTCAGTCGAGTAGCCGGGCGCGGAGATCAGGCGTCGGGGCAGGGCACCTGTCGGAGGAGCCGAACCA
>CAZKTN010000066.1:0-5664 GCA_964555705.1 uncultured Isosphaeraceae bacterium
GGAGAGGCCGGCGCTGGACCAGCTGCGGTCAGTTGCCGCTGTGGGAAGGGTAGCCTCGCCGCATGTGGCGCTCCGTTGGTGCGCTTGGAGGCGAACTGCCGCGGAAGCCATGACACACGTCTGCCTCTTCAGCGCACCGTGCGCATTCATGGGCGACGCGTTGCGTGGAGCGCCCTTCGAGGTGCGGCGCCACGAGGCATGGTCGCGCGAGGACTTGCGTGCGGATCCCGCTGTGACGGCATGGATCACGAACACGGGTTGGAGGTTTCGCCTTGGCGCCGAGGACCTTGCCCTGTTTCCCAGCCTTCGCGTGGTCGTCACGCCCTCAACTGGCAGCGATCACATCGATGTGGATCTCCTGCGCGAGCGCGGCATCCGGTTCTTCAGCCTGCTTGATGACCGGGCCGGCCTCGAGAGCATCTCGGCGAGCGCGGAGTTCGCGTTCCTTCTGCTGCTCAACACGCTTCGTCGCCTCCCGCACGCCGTTGAGTTTGCGCGCAAGGGCGGATGGAGGCGCGACGACGAGGATGGACTTCGCGGGCGCGAGCTTCAGGGACGGTGCGTCGGCATGGTGGGCATGGGGCGGATTGGCCGCAGGCTCAGCCGGTACTGCGAGTCGTTCGGCGCGTCGACCGTATGGTTTGACCCCTATGTGCAGCGCGCCGCAGGTGAGCGCTGCGCAACTCTTGCCGAGCTCTTCTCGCGCAGCGACTGCGTGGTGGTGTGCTGCTCGCTGACGCCAGAGACGCACGGCATGATCGGCCGCGATCTTGTTCGGATGCTCCCCATCGGCGCAACGCTGGTGAACATCTCCCGCGGCGAGGTGCTCGATGAGCAGGGCGTGGCGGATGCGCTTCGTGCGCGAGAGGATGTTGCGGTGGGATTGGACGTGCTCTCGGGCGAGCCGCAGGGGCGCCAGTTCGAGTCGCCGCTGGTCGCGCTCGCAGGGCGCGGCCGTGTGGTGGTCACGCCGCACATCGGCGGTTCGACCGTCGAGTCGCAGACGAAGGCCGCGCGCATCGCGCTTGGCCTCGTGGCGCGGGCGTTGGGCTGTGGTGATGCACCGCCGGGTCATGATGCGCGCTAGGGCACACGCGCTGCGACGCACACGCCCGAACGGGCGCTCATGCCCGAGGGGTGCGCAGCCACGGCACGGAGCTGGTCCCGCGCCCGGGACAGCGACCCGGAGTCGATGAGCCCAAGTTCCACCAGCCGCCGCACCGATGCGGAGTAGGGTGGCTCCGCGCCGCTGAGCAGCGTGCCCAAGACGAGGTGGGAGTGAATGTGCGGCGCCGCGGACCTGTAGCAGCTGCTCCAGGGTCTGATCTCGATCGGCTCGAAGCCTGCATCGGCGGCTAGCTGCCCAGCCCGGGCACCGAGGAATGGGTTCCAGATCGCATCTGACGGGTGGCGAGATGCCAGCTCATGAAGTGCGTCGATCATTCGCGTCACGTCGGGGCAGGCTGGATAGAAGGTCTGGCTCGAAAGGTCGGCAAGCCTGAAGAAGACGATGCCGCCGCGCCGTGTGACGCGAGCCTGCTCGCGCAGCGCGGCCACCGGATCCGGTAGCCAGTCAAGCAGCGCGTTGCTGTACGTGAGGTCGAAGGTGCGGTCCGCAAAGTCGAGCCTGTTCGCGTCGCCGATGGTGAAGTGCGCATGGCGGACATCAGCGTGCAGCGCCTCGCGCCTCGCCACCTCAACCATTCGCACCGAGTGGTCCACCCCGGTCACCGACGAGGGACCGACAGGCAGTCGCGCCACGTCAAGCGTCATGGTGCCAGGTCCGCAGCCCACATCGAGCACCCGATCCCCCTCGCGCACGAGCTCCGCAAGCATCGGCATCACGGACATGAGCCGGCGGCCAGACAGGGCCGGGATGGCCGCTGCAAACGCATCGGTAGGGTCGGGGCGGTCGGCTGGGCGGATGGATGGGCAGTCGGACATCACGGTCTCGCCGCCGAATAGCCTACGGGCCCAGTCAGCACCCCTTCAGTGAAGACATCCATCGTCATCACCTGCTTCAACTACGGCAACTACGTGGACCGCGCGATCCGCAGCTGCCTGCACCAGCGTCACGCCGATGGCGGGCTCGAGGTGGTCGTCGTGGATGACGCGAGCACCGACCATTCGCGGTCGGAGCTCGAGCGCTACAGGGGGCACCCTACGGTGCGCCTCGTGCTGCTCGACCGGAATGTCGGCGTGGCGGCGGCCGCGAACGCCGGCATCCGGCGCGCGCTCGGGCAGTACGTGGTGAGGGTGGACGCGGACGACTTCGTGAGCGAGCACTTCGTGTTCATGCTGCAGGCGTACCTTGAGCTCAACCACGATGCGGTGGGCGTGGCGTGCGACTATGTGCTGGTGGATGACCTCGAGAACAGGATCCGCCGGTGCAGCGCGGATCGCGAGCCGATCTCCTGCGGCATCATGTACCGGCGCGACTTCCTTGTGGCAGCCGGGCTGTACAACGAGGACTTCCGGCACTGCGAGGAACTGGAGCTGCGGCGGCGGACCGGTGATCGGTATGCCGTCCATCACCTGCGGATGCCCCTGTACCGCTACCGCATGCACGCGCACAACAAGTCGGCTTCCCTGGAGTACGCCGCTGTGCTGGCGGCGATCGGGGACCCGTCGGCGGGAGGGGCCACGTGAACATCGTGGGTGTGGTGCCGGCGCGTGGCGGCTCGCGGCGGCTCCCGCGCAAGAACCTCGCGCTCCTCATGGGCCGTCCGCTGGTCGGGTGGACGCTTGAGGCGGCGCGCCACAGCAGGCGCCTGGGGATCGGGCGCGTGTGGGTCAGCACCGAGGATCCCGAGATCGCGGCCGAGGCGCGCGCGCGTGGGGCCAATGTGGTGGCGCGTCCGGCGGAGCTCGCCGGGCACGAGACGTGGACGGAGCCCGTGATCCAGCACGCGGTGGAGGCGATCGAGGCGGTGCAGGGCCAGGCCGTGGATGTCGTGGTGTGGATGAACCCATCGGTGCCGGAGCTGCAGGCCTCCGACATCGACCGTGCCATCGAGTGGAGGCAATCGCGCGGGCTCCGGGAGGTTCTTTCGGTAGGCGATGACGGGTGCACGCACTCCGCCGTGCGCGTGCTCACGCGAGATGCGCTGTTCCAGCGGCGCCTGAGCGTGAATGCGGGAGTGATGCGGTTGCCCGCGGTCGACATCCACACAGAGGATGAACTGCACGCTGTGCGATGGCGGCTCCAGCGGAGATTTGCGTGGCAAGCGGCCGATGAAGGTGCGGCGATACCTGACGACATCGACTGGGAGCTTGACGCCGAGGGATGGAGCGAGAAGGCGTTCATGAGCGAGGTTGATGTCGGGATCCTGGAGCAGGTGCTGCGCCGGAAGTGCGCGGCCCAACCCGCGCGCGTCCTCGAGTGGGGGAGCGGCCGAGGGACGGTTCACTTCTGCAGGATGCTCCGGGCCGCGGGGTGCGACTTCCGCTGGCTCTCGGTGGAGCACGACCGGTCGTTCGTGCAGGCTGAGCTTGTCCCGCACCTTTCGGATGTGCCGGGTTCTCGCGTGATCGATGCGCGGGAGGCGTGTGCTGATCCAGAGCTCATCTGCCGCTCGGGATCCCCGCTCCAGATCGTTGCGTTTGATGCGGGCCCGCTGCGGCCGTTCCTGGCGCGTCACCGTGCGGACCGCAACGCCGCGCTCGACGAGTACGTGTCGCTTCCAGGCAGGACCGGACTGCGATTCGACGTGGTGCTTGTGGACGGCAGGAAGCGCCGGAGGTGCCTGATCGAGGCCTCTCGACTCCTTGCCCCCGGCGGAATCGCGCTGCTCCATGACGCGTGGAGGCCCTACTACCGGTGCGCCTTCGATGCCTTTGCGCGCCACAAGCGGTTTGGCGACATACTCTGGGCGGGAGCACATGAGGCATCGGCACTTGAGGCGGCTGTCGGCGGGTTCGCCGTGTCACCGGAATGGAGTCCATGAGGCAGCGCGTGCGCGAGCTTGAGATCATTGCCGAGCTGCATCCGCAGTTCGGGGGCGACATGGGCCTGCTGCGCGAGATGGTTCGCGCGGCCAGCGATGCCGGAGCCAATGTCGCCAAGGTGCAGCTGTATGACGCACGCGCACTGCTTGGTGACGCATGGGCGTATCTCGAGCTCTCGCGGCCGCAGCTTGAGGCGCTGCGCGGGTGGTGCGAGCAGGAGCGGATCGAGCTCATGGCGTCCGTGTTTGACCACGAGCGACTCTCGTGGTGCCGCGACCTTGGCATGCAGCGCTACAAGATCGCGAGCCGGACGGTGAGGGACGATCCGCGCCTGTGCGATGCAGTGCTCTCCGACGGCAAGGAGACGATCGTGTCTCTTGGCCACTGGAGCGGGGCGGATCTTCCGTTCCGCGACTGCGGGCATGTGAAGTACCTGCACTGCAAGAGCCTGTACCCCGCGATGTGGGAGGACATGCAGGACTTCCCGGATGACTTTGCCGCCCGCGGGCTTGACGGCTACAGCGACCACACGCTTGGCATCGACTTCTGCCTTCTGGCCATCGCGCGCGGCGCGAACGTCCTCGAGAAGCACTTCACGCTTGACAAGACGCGCGGGCGGGACACGGAGCGCGCTCATGTGTGCAGCATGACGCCTGTGGAGCTGCACACGCTTCGTCGGATCGGCGGTTCGCTGTGGCGTGCGCGTGCGTCGCTGAAGCAGCCGGCGTAGCGGGAGGGGAGTGCATGGCAGCGGGCAGTCAGGTCACCTCATTCGAGGAGCTCAACGGCCGCCATCGTGGAGAGACGGTGTTCATCGTGGGGGCAGGGCCGCAGCTGGCATCGGTGACCGACACGCAGGCGCGCGAGCTCGAGCGGCGTGCCGCGATTGGCGTCAACCTCACCTTCTACCGGGTTCGCACGCGCTACTTCCTTTCCGCGTACATCGGTCAGGCGATGCTTGCCCGGCTTCGGATGCCCTCGTCCACGGTGATGCACATGCGTCCGGTGTACGAGCCTCCCCTGTCGCCGGCAATCATGCCGCTAAGGCGGTGCAACTTCGACAGGTCGGTGGGGCTGACTAGCGCGCTCGCTGCGCCTGAGCCGACCCTCTTCACGCTGCGGAACGTGGCGCTCGGGGCCACTCACCTCGCGCATGTGCTTGGCGCGCGGCGAATCGCATACGTCGGCATCGAGCAGCGCAACCAACTGCACTACTGGCACCTGATGCCGCAGCTCGTGCCTGCGATGCAGCGGGACATCGAGAGCCTGCGGGATGTGCCCTTCCTGACGGCGGATCACCCGTACGCCACCTACGAGTCGCTGGTGAGGAAGATCGCTCGCATGGCGGACGAGTCGATGTTGCCGTTCTGGAAGGATTCGCACGAGCCTTCGTTCCGCGAGTACTTCTCGATCCTCCGCGCGGCCGGCGTGTCGGTGGTCAGCACATCGCCTGACTCGGTGGTGCGAGATGCAGGCGCGGACTTCGTGCCGCTGGAGCAGATCCTTGCCGAGGATCCCCACCGGGGGTCAGGGTTCAGCGAGAGCGCGGACCTGTCAGGCATGCCGTCCCGGCTGCGCGATGACCGTGGCCGCGAATAGCACGGTCACGTGGACGCGAAGTCGTACCCGAAGAGCTCAAGGTCGCGGCCGAACTTGCGCCGCACGAGCTCGACGGTCTGCGGGTCGTAGGCGTCGCGGTAGTCGCCGGCGGCGGTG
>CAZKTN010000067.1:0-5621 GCA_964555705.1 uncultured Isosphaeraceae bacterium
GCGTACCTCGAGCCGGGCAAGCCAATCTGCGTCGTCATCCCCGATACCACCGAGCGCTACGTCGAGGCATGGGTGGACGGCATGGACATGCCGCTCATCCGCTCGCGCAGCATCCGCACGGACGGGTCCGTGCGCGCCGGCAGCCCGGTTCGGCTGCAGTTCGAGGGTTGGCCTGCGATCCAGTTTGTGGGCTGGCCGAGCGTGGCCGTCGGGACCTTCGGCGGGGAGGTGGTGTCCGTCGATGCCACCGATGACGGCTCTGGCCGCTTCCGCGTGGTGATCGCCCACGACCCCGAGGACCGCGCATGGCCAACGGGCCAGTTCCTGCGGCAGGGTGTGCGCGCCAAGGCATGGGTCATGCTTGAGGTGGTGCCGGCGTGGCGAGAGGTGTGGCGCCAGCTCAACGGGTTCCCGCCGGTGGGCGTGGAGCTGTCAGTCACGGACACGTGACGCCGCCGCACGAGCCGCATCAAGTACCCTTCCCGACCCCAATGGAGAACACAATGCGCATCGCGCTCGCCCACGGCGACGGCATCGGCCCCGAGATCATGGACGCCACCATCGAGCTGCTCCGTGCAGCGGGATGCGCGCAGGCGATCGAGTTCGTCCCCGTCGAGATGGGCAAGGCCGTGTTCGAGAAGGGCGACTCGCGTGGCATGACCGACGCCGCGATGGCGACCGTCGAGTCGTGCGGCCTGCTCCTCAAGGGACCGATGGAGACGCCCAAGGGCGGCGGCGGGAAGTCGATCAACGTCACGGCGCGCAAGGTGTGGAACGCCTTCGCCAACCTGAGGCACTTCCGCACGCTGCCGGGCGTGGCCACGCCCTACAGCCAGGCCGGCATCAGCCTCGACTTCATCATCGTGCGGGAGAACATCGAGGACACCTACGGCGGCATCGAGCACCGGCTCTCGAACGATGTCATGCAGTGCAAGCGGCTCATCAGCGCGCCCGGGTCGGAGTGCGTGCACCGCTTCGCGTTCGAGACCGCCCGCAGGCTCGGCATCACGAAGGTGCACTGCGGTCACAAGGCCAACATCATGAAGATGACCGATGGCCTCTTCCTCGAGCGGTTCCGGGCAGTGGCTGCGGACTATCCCGAGATCGAGACGGCGGACGTGATCGTGGATGCGCTCTGCATGAACCTGGTGATGAGGCCGCAGCAGTACCGGATGATCGTGCTGCCCAACCTCCAGGGCGACATCGTCAGCGACCTTGCGGCCGGCCTCGTCGGCGGACTCGGCTTTGCGCCGAGCGCCAACATCGGCAGCCAGATCAGCATCTTCGAGGCGGTGCACGGCACCGCGCCGGACATCGCGGGCAAGGGGATCGCCAACCCATGCTCGCTGATCCTCTCGACGCTCATGCTGCTGCGTCATGTGGGCCTCGTGGGCAGCGCAGCGCGCATCGAGAATGCGCTGCTGGCGTCGCTCGAGCAGGGCGTGCGCACGGGGGACTTCGGCGACAGGTCGAGGCCGGCGCTCGGCACGATGGACTTCGTGCGCGCCGTCGCGCAGCGGCTCGGGCAGAGGCCCTCGACGATCGAGCCCGTTCGGGGCGGCGAGGACCGTCTGGTGGCCAGGCCGCCCGTGAGGCCCACGCGCCCGGCAGTGCTGCACACGATGAAGGTCTCGCAGACGAAGGTCGTAGGGGCGGACCTCTATCTCGACTCGGACCAGCCCGCAGATGCGCTGGCGCCGGCGCTCGAGTCGCTCGCTGCCGGCACGCCCTTCCGCCTCACGCTGATCTCCAACCGAGGCACGCAGGTGTGGCCAACCGGCAGCGTGTACACGGAGTGCGTGGACTACTGGCGCGCGCGTTTCGAGCTCAGGCCTGATGCCGGTCACGCCGACGGCAGCCATGTGGTCTCGCTGCTGTCTGCGGTCTCGGCGCGCTACACCGTCTGCAGCCACGAGCTGCTGCGGACGTTCGACGGCAAGCCCGGCTACTCACTCGCCCAGGGGCAGTGAGCCATCTCCGCGGAGGCTGCGCACGATCACGAGCAGGATCCGCGGATCTCGGTGCGCATCGACGTGCGCAAGCTCGAAGGGCGGAGTGTCGAACAGGATGGGCTCGATGCCTGCAGGGGCCGATCGGTCGGCGCCCACAATGCTGTCGCCCACGCGCGCGAAGCACGTGATTGAGTACGGCGCATTGGGCAGCGCACTGTCGAGGCACGAGAGGAACTTCGACCCGGGACGCATGTCCCCCGTCATTGGGCTCCCGAGAGGTCCCTCCGCCATCCTCGCACCGAGGTGCGGCGTGCAGATCGTGTAGAGGCGGTGGATGCGCAGCATGCCCGGCTGCGCGGGTGACGGCAGCCCGCAGGCAGCGATCTCCTCGGGGGAGAGGGCGCCGTACCTCGCAACGAGACCGCCCATCGAGTTTGCGACCACATCGAATGCGAGGTCGGGTTGCGCGGCTCGAAGCGATCTGGTCGCCTCAAGCACCCGGTCACGGCACTGCGCCATGCTGGTGCAGTCGCCGAAGGACACTGCGACGATCTCCGTGTCCGGTCCGCACGCGCGCCTGAGCGCACGCTCGAGGGAGCCGGACGCGAAGCCCGGGTCCATGTACCCGCCGAGCACCAGGATCGGCCGCTCCGGTACCGAGGGTGACTCCGCGTACTGGGAGAGTCGCAGCGACGCCTCCGCGGCGGGTTCCGGATGGCGCGGGTGTGCGGTGCCGTGCATGCATCCAGATCCGAGCGTCATGGCCGCAGCCATGAGCGCACAGACCGACAGTCCGGGCGCAGCCTGCATGTACATACGGTATCGCAGCCAGATTCTGGGGATTTCTTGCCGCATCTTGGGCATCGACGCTAGCAACGGGGCACGATGGCGTCAGGATTGGCGTCCCGCGCTGCGTGCAGTGCGGCTTCCCTTTCCCTGTCCTGTCCCCTGAGGAGGCTGACTGTGCACAAGATCCCATTCGCCAGCGTTGGCGCCGCCGTGTGCGCCCTTGGCATCAGCGCGGCTGCGTCCGCCGACTTCGGCAGCGTCTCCTGGACGCTTGGGCAGTTCGGCGCTGATGGCGTGCCTGGCGACTTCATGCCGGTCGGTGTCACCTATGACATGCTCGGTCCGGTGGCGGTCGGTGGCTCAGGCAGCCTCTCATCGCAGCAGATGACGCTCACCAGCGGCAACATCGGGCAGCGGGGCATCACGGGCTACTTCGCGACGGCGGCATTCACCGGCACCGTGTCGGTGAACTGGGCCTTCTCGAGCAACGACGACCCGCAGTACGACGCGGTCGGGTACGTGCGCAACAACCAGTTCCTCGTCGTCGGCAACGCCAGCGGCACCTCTGGCGTGATGACGTTCAACGTGACGGCGGGCGAGACCTTCGGGCTTGCGGTCATCACGTCCGACGGCACGTTCGGCGCGGGCACCGCGACGTTCACCAGTTTCTCGTACGTCCCGGCTCCCGGCGCCCTGGCGCTGCTCGGGCTCGCTGGCGCCGCAGGACGCCGCCGCCGGATCCGCTAGCTCTCCATGTTCCAGAGGCGGCGCACCGCCTGAAGCAGCTTCTCGATGGTGGGCGCAGGTGTGCGCTGCGTGGTCAGCACGTGGCGCGTGAGGGCGATGCCGGCCTCGCCCTCCTCAAAGACCACCTTGTTCGCGCCAACCTTGAGGAGCATGTCGCGCTCGGCGAGGTATCGCGCGCGCACGATGATCTCGACGTTTGGGTTGAGCTCGCGCGCGGCGAGCACGAGCTGGATCCGGTCCTCCTTCTGGGGCAGCGACAGGATGAGGTGCGACGCATTGCGGATGCCGGCGCGCTCCAGCACCTCGCCGCGAGTCGCGTCCCCGTAGATCGCGGAGCGGCCCGCCTGCACGAGCTGGCGCACGATCGCCAGGTTCATCTCGATGATGACGATTCGCAGCCCCGCATCGCTGAGCATTGCGTCGACGAGCCGTCCCACCGGACCGTGCCCGACGATGATGGCCAGCGGCCGCGGCGGCTCCGCATCGGCTGCCGCCAGCGCGCCACTGGGGGACAGCGAGCGCACATCTGCGGTGCGCCGGGCATTTCTGGCGTCGAGCATCCGGTACAGCCAGGGGACGCGCTCGAGTGCGCGCTCTGCCGGGTCAAGCAGCCTGAAGAGCAGGGGATTGAGGGCAATTGACGCCACAGCCGTCAGCACCAGCACATTCATGCCTGCATCGGGCAGGAGCCCGTTGTCCCGCGCCACCTGCCCCAGGATGAACGAGAACTCGCCGATCTGCGCAAGTCCGAGCGCGACGACAAGCGCAGTGCGCACCGGGAATCCGCAGATTGCGACGATGGCCATCGCGGCGAGGGGCTTGAACAGCAGGACGATGAGCAGGCCCGCACCGACCATTCCCGGCTGAGCGATCACGAACGACGGATCGACGAGCATGCCGACCGACACGAAGAACATCACCGAGAACGCGTCGCGCATCGGCAGCGCATCGGCCGCAGCCTGATGGCTCATTGGCGACTGGCTCACCACGATTCCGGCGAGGAACGCGCCGAGCGCGACCGATGCGCCGAAGAAGGCCGCCGAGCCGACCGCAATCGTGATCGAGAGCACGAGAACCGTGAGCGTGAAGAGCTCGCGCGACCGCAGGCGCGCAACCTGAGTGAGCATCCATGGGATGACGCGTGACCCTGCCAGCAGCACAATGGCCACGAGCGCGGCGAGCTTCAGGAGGGCCCATCCGAGTGTGGCAAGGCCGCCGAGTCCCTGTGACGCAGGATCCGCATCGGGGCTGAGGCCCACCGCGAGCAGCGGCACCATCACGAGCGCGAGCACCGTGAGGATGTCCTCCACGATGAGCCAGCCGATCGCGACATGCCCGTGCGAGGAGGCAAGCAGTCCGCGGTCCGAGAGCACGCGCAGGAGCACGACGGTGCTCGCGACCGCCATGGCCATGCCGACGATGACTCCTGCCTGGAGCGGCCACCCCATCCAGTGGAAGATCGCCGCGCCGGCAACCGTGGCGACCGCGCTCTGTCCGATCGCGCCGGGCAGCGCCACCGAACGCACGGCCCAAAGGTCCTTGAGGTGGAAGCTCAGTCCGACGCCGAACATCAGCAGGATCACCCCGATCTCCGCAAGCTGCTGCGCGATCGCCACATCGCCCTTGAACCCCGGCGTGTGCGGTCCGATGGCCACACCGGCGAGGATGTAGCCCACGATTGGCGAGAGCCTGAGCTTCTGGGTGATGAGGCCGAAGATCCACGCCGCCGCGAAGCCGGCGGCGACTGTCGTGAGCAGCGGCAGGTGCTCCACAGCCGCGATCACAGGGACTGGCGTCATCATGGGCAGTGCACCGTAGGGGGCGCAGGCTACGCGGCGTCGCGCGAGGGCACGACGAGCACGTCACAGTCGGCCTCGGCAAGCACATGCCTGGTCACGCCTCCGAGCAGGAGCTGCTCGGTGATGTGGAGCCCGTGCTTGCCGATGACGACAAGATCGAACTGTCCGCTGCCGGCATTGGTGCAGATGGCCCGTGATGGATCCCCGCTGACCACCACCTCCGCATGACCGCCCGGCTCGAGCCCGGCTGAGCGTGCGGCCTCCGCGAGGCGGGCACGTCCCTGCGCCCGTCCAGCGACCTCAAAGGTGCGGATCAGGTCCTCGCTGATGCCGG
>CAZKTN010000068.1:0-5443 GCA_964555705.1 uncultured Isosphaeraceae bacterium
GCCGCTGCAGGCTCGGGCTCTGGTGCCGGTGGTGGCGGCGGCGTCATCGCATCAGTCATGTTCTTTGCGAGGTCGCCGCGAGTGGCGGTCACTGTCGCCATCATGATTGACTCGCGCCCACCCTCATCGGTGGTGAAGAGCAGCCCGTAGCCGTCGGCCGTCCACACGATGTCCTTCTCGCGCGCCGCGGTCGCCGTGACCCGCCGCGCAGACGCGCGGCCCTCAAGCGGCCGCACCCACACGTCGCCGAACGCGACCATCGCCATCGTCTTGCCGTCCGGGCTGAGTGCCGCCTCGGTCGTGGCCGTCGCGAGATTGCGGAGCTGCGCACCGTCGCCCATGTCCTCGGAGGCGATGAACTTCAGCGCAACAGGCTTCGCGCCAGGCGTGTCGAGCGCAAGGCTGTAGATCGTGTCCCAGTTGAGGATCGCCGCGACGCGGCCTCCTCCGCCCACGCTGAGCGCTGCACAGTCGTCGCGGTCGAAGTCGGTGAGCCGCACGGGCGCTGCGCCCGGCGTGACCGACTGCCGGTACACATTCTGGGTGTTGAGCTCGCGGTCGGACAGGTAGACGAACGAGTCGTTGCCGACCCAGCACGGCGACCAGTCGTTGCCCTCCCACGCAGTGAGCCGCGTGAAGGCCCTCTCGGGCTCGGCACGCATGTCGAACATCCAGATGTCCCGCTGGTCGGAGCCGCGGTAGCCGCGGCGGTTCGTCGCGCTCCCTCCACGCTCGAAGAGCACGCGCGTTCCGTCGGGCGACAGCGCAGGAGCCGACCCGAATGCGCCGTGCACGCGACGCAGCTCGCCTCCGGTCACCGGCATCCAGTAGGGCCGGCCGCTCCTGTAGAGGTCGTTCTCCACCGAACCGTCGACCATGATCGCGACCGTGCCGTCCGAGAGGGTGTCCACCCCGCTCAGCATCACGCCGCCCTCCATGTTGGTGATCTGCCGGACATCGCTGCCGTCTGCGTTGACGATGAAGAGGTTGCGCCCGCCCTCGCGGTCGCTCTCGAAGACGATCGCGCTGCCGTCCGGAAGCCACGCGCTGCGCAGCTCCATCCCGGGGTGGCTCGTGAGCCGTACGGCCTGGCCGCCCCCGATCGGCGCGATCCAGATGTCTCCGCGCCAGGTGAAGGACAACTTCGACCCGTCGGGACTGACCGCCGGAGCGCGGGGAAGGTCGACGTTCCCGGCATGGCTTGCGGACGCCACGACGCACAACGCAAACGCACCGGCCCAGATCAGGCCACGGAACTGTGAAGCTGGCATGAGCAGGAGGGTATCCGTTGCGGGCATCGCGGCACCATCCGCTAGCCTGCCGCCGTGCGAACAGAAAGCCTTGATTTCCTGAGGAGATTGCTCGACACGCCCAGCCCATCTGGCTTCGAGCACGAGGGCCAGAAGGTGTGGCTTGCGTACGTGCGCCCCTTTGCGGACCGCGTATGGCACGACGCCTACGGCAACTGCTTCGCCGAGCTTTGCCCGGCGCAGGGCGCGCCGACGGTCGCGGTGATGGGACATGCCGACGAGATCGGCCTCATGGTCAACCACATCGACGCGCAGGGATTCGTCTACTGCCGCCCGATCGGCGGAATCGACGCGGGCGCAATCGTCGGCCACCGCGTGCAGTTCCGGTCAAGCGTGCCCGGAGTGACATCGCCGGTGGTTGGCCTGATTGGCGCGACCGCAGTGCACCTCAAGGACAAGGATGCCGACAAGGTCCGCAAGGTCCACGAGCTCTTCATCGACATCGGTGCCGCTGACCAGGCTGCTGCCCAGGCGAAGCTGCGGATCGGCGATCCTGGCGTGCTGATGGAGGGAAGCCTGCTGATGGGCGACGGCATGATCGTGGCGCGCGCGCTCGACAACCGAATCGGGACGTTTGTGGCCGCGGAGACGCTCCGGCTTCTCGCCGAGCGGCGTGCATCGCTGAAGGTGCGCGTCGTCGCGGTGAGCACCGTGCAGGAGGAGGTCGGGCTGCACGGCGCCACGATGGTGGCCGAGAGCCTGCGCCCGCAGGTCGCCCTCGTGACCGATGTGGGGCACGCGACAGACAGCCCAGGCATCAGCGCCGCGCAGCACGGGCAGTTCAAGATGGGCGCCGGCCCCAAGATCGCCGTCGGTGGCGCCATGCAGCCGCAGGTGGTCGAGCGGCTGATCGCCGCTGCGGAGGCCGCATCCATCCCGCTGCAGCGGTCGGCCACTCCGGGCCGCAGCGGCACTGACACCGACGCGGTGTTCCTGCGCGCAGGAGGAATCCCGAGCGGCCTCCTGAGCCTCCCCATCCGCTACATGCACACCCCGGTCGAGCTCGCGTCGCTCAAGGACCTTGAGCAGATCCCGCAGGTCTTCGCCGGGTTTGCGGGCGCGCTGAACGGCAGCGACCGCTTCGCACCGGAGCTCTAGCGCGGGCCGCACGCGATGCTGCAGTTCCTGCGAGAGGCCATTCGGGACTTCCGCACCACAGGTGCAGTGCTGCCGAGCTCTCCGCTCCTGGCGCGCGCGATGGTGCGAAGCCTCGCGGCGGCCGAGCCTCCCCGCAGGATCCTTGAGGTAGGTCCCGGCACTGGCCCGTTCACGCGCGAGATCCTGCGGCACCTGCGCGACGGCGACGTGTACGACATCGTCGAGATCAACCCTGCGTTCTGCGAGCAGCTCGAGCGGACGATGCTTGCGCCATACCGGGCTCGCGCAGCCGGTGCCCGCGTGGCGCTGCACAGGTCGCCGATCGAGGACGCCAGCGTCGACGGCAACTACGACTTCGTCGTGTGCGGGCTGCCCTTCAACAACTTCCCGCCTTCGCTCGTGCGCAGCATCTTCAGGCGGATCCTGGCGCTCATGCGCACCGGCGGCGAGCTCTCGTACTTCGAGTATGCCGGCGTTCGGGTCATCAAGACGCCGCTCGTGGGCAGCGAGGGGCGCCGCAGGATCCGGGGCCACAGGATCATCGGCAAGCGGCACGCGCGCGACCATGCGCTGACGCGCGAGCTCGTGATCGGCAACGTGCCGCCCGCATTTGCGGTGCGCATCGTCAAGTCAGATTCCCCGAGCCAGCGGCAACGCGGTGGCGCGAAGGCTGCGCGCGCCGCCGGCGCCCCGAACGCCATCCTCCAATAGTGACCCATGCTGCACATCAACGACCACTACCTCAAGCTCTCCGCCGGCTACCTCTTCCCCGAGATCGCACGCCGCGTGAGCACGTTCGCGCAGGAGAACCCCGCGCTCGCGCCACGCATCATCAGGTGCGGCATCGGCGACGTCACTGAGCCGCTTCCGCAGGCGTGCATTGACGCGATGCATGCCGCCGTCGATGACCTCGCGACGCGCGAGCGGTTCAAGGGCTATGGCCCGCCGACTGGGCACGACTTCCTGCGGCGCGCGATTGCCGAGGGCGACTTCCGCTCGCGCGGCATCAGCGTCTCCGACGACGAGATCTTCGTGAGCGACGGGTCGAAGCCTGATGCGAGCGCGTTCCTCGAGATCCTCGGCACCGGCAACCGCATCGCGATCACGGATCCCGTGTACCCCGTGTACTGCGACACCAACGTGATGCAGGGAAACACGGGCGGCGCGCTCGAGGGCGGCGGGTATGCGGGCATCACGTACCTGCCCTGCACCCCCGAGAACTCCTTCGATCCGGCGCCGCCGAGCGAGCCCGCAGATGTGGTGTACCTCTGCTCCCCGAACAACCCCACTGGCGCCACGCTCTCGCGCCGAAGCCTCGAGCGATGGGTCGACTGGGCGAACGCTCACCATGCGCTCATCTGCTTCGATGCCGCGTACGAGGCGTTCGTGCGGGATCCCGGCGTGCCACGTTCCATCTTCGAGATCCCCGGCGCTCGCACATGCGCCGTGGAGTTCCGCAGCTTCTCGAAGAGCGGCGGCTTCACCGGCGTGCGGTGCGGCTACACGGTGGTGCCCACCGACCTTCACGGCGTGGCGCGGGACGGCACACGCGTCCCGCTGCACCGGCTGTGGTCGCGCCGGTGGGCCACATGCTCCAACGGCGTGAGCTGGCCCGTGCAGTGCGCGGCTGCCGCCCTCTACTCGCCTGAGGGACGCGCGCAGTCGCGTGCGCTCACCGACTTCTACCTCGGCAACGCGGGCATCCTGCGGAGCGCATGCGCGGCGCTCGGCCTTGACGTCTACGGCGGTGCCGATGCGCCCTACGTATGGGTGCGGTGCCCCAAGGGCATGTCGAGCTGGGACGCGTTCGATGTGCTGCTGCGCGAGGCGCAGGTGGTGATCACGCCCGGTGCAGGGTTCGGCCGGTGCGGCGAGGGGTTCCTGCGCATCAGCGCATTCAACTCGCGCGCCAACGTCGAGGAGGTCGCGCGAAGGATTTCGGTGCTCACAACACGCCGCGTGGAGGCCATCGCATGAACGCCTATCGAGTCACGACCATTCTCTTCGGCGCCCTCATGATGGGCGTCACGTCATTCGCCGTGATTGTCGCTGTGCTTGTCGCCACAGGCACCGTGAAGCCTGCCATCACGCCGCCGGCGAACGCCGGCGCGCAGGCCGGCATCCCCCTGCTTCAGCTGCTGGCGATCATCGCTGCGCTGTCCACGCTGTCCGCCATCCCTCTCGCGTTCGTGCTGCGTGCGCGCACTCTCGCGCGTGCGGGGACCGCGGCCGAGGCAAGCTGGCGCACGGCCCACATCATTGCGGGCGCGATCCTCGAGGGAGCCGGTCTGCTGTGCTGCGTGTTCGCGCTCATCACGGGGAACCTTGCGTTCCTCGCGGGCACAGGCCTCATGCTGGCGGCGATGGGGGTTCTGTTCCCCACCCCCGCGCGGGCCGAGCTTTGGGCTGCTGAAGTTGCTGACCTGCGCCCTTGAACTCGGTGCACACCACGAACATCTCGACGCTCTCGGCGCGCGAGCTTGAGGGCTTGAATCCCTTCACCGCCGTGAACATCGTGCCCGCGCGCTTGAGCAGTGCGGGGTAGTCGCGGCCCTCGTAGACCTTCATCACGAAGTGGCCGCCACGTCGCAGCCACATCGGAAGCCGGTCGAGCAGCGCATCGCAGAGCTGCACCGAACGGATGCTGTCGGTGGACGGGTCGCCTGAGGTGTCTGGACCCATGTCGGAGATCACGACATCGAAGGGGTCGCCGAAGTGCTCAGGCGCAAGGTCGCGGAGGTCCGACTGGATGAGCGTGACATGCGGCGGGAGCCCGCGCGGATCGACGGCCTTGAGGTCCACTGCGGTGACGTGGCCTGTCGGCCCGACGCGCTCCGCGGCAACCTGCGTCCATGAGCCGGGTGCCGCACCGACATCGAGCACGCGCGCGCCGCGCTTGAGCATGCGCCGCTTGTCATCGATCTCGATCAGCTTGAAGGCGCTCCGCGCGCGGTACCCGAGCTCCTTCGCCTTGCGGAACCAGTGGTCCTGGACTTCCTTCATGGGACGGCGGGTTCGGGTTCGGCGGCAGGCTC
>CAZKTN010000069.1:0-3377 GCA_964555705.1 uncultured Isosphaeraceae bacterium
CGCCCACATCCCCTTGTCGTCGCGGGTCAGGGTGATCGTGCGGCCGGTCGTGTCGCAGCCGGAGATCGTCTTGATCGATTCGGCCGCGACATCGGCGACGGGATTGACGATCCAGGTCTGCGGCGTCGCAGCCACATTCAGCGTGCCCGTGCAGCGCCACGTCTGCGGCTCCGACAGCAGCCGCGCGTACACGCCGTCGGGCTGGAAGACGCCGCGCCCCACCACCACCTGCGCGACCGGCGTCTCGCCACCCGCGTAGATGCTGACAAGCTTCGACTCGTTGGTCGTGTCGGGCCACGCCAAGCCAAGGTCGGCGTGGCGCTCGGGCTTCGCCGTGAGCTTCTGCGACTTGCGCAGGTTCGAGAGCCCGCGCAGCACACCCACCACCGATTCGGTCTGCGCCGGGAATCCGTCGCGCGAGGCCACCACCCACGTGCCGTCGCGGCGCTCGATGCGCGTCGTGTCGTTGGTGGACTGCACCTCGACCGCGGTGATGCGATCGGCCATCGATGTGAGGTCGACGAGCAGGTCGGTCGCCTTGCCGCCGGCAGCGCCCGTGCCCGCGCTGCCTCCGCTGTTGGTGCCGCCCGCACCAGTGAAGCTGCCCTCGCCTCCTGGCTGGATATCCAAGCCGCCGCGCATGAGCACGGCAATGAGGACAAGGGCCGCGGTCACGCTGGCCATCAGAGTCAGGATTCGCTGGTTTCTCATTGCGGATCTCTCTGTGTGTGTGGGGTGCGTTTGCGTTCGAAGATGCGATCGGGACAGCCGCCTCACCCCTTCCGCCGCACGACGCGGCGGAGGCCGAAGATGGATGCGACGAACGCGACGGCGATCGGCCAGCCGACGACATTCGCGAGCATCAGCCGGTGGCCGAGCGACTCGATGTCCTCGCGCAGGCCGCTCTGCACCTGGCGCAGCTCGGCACGCGCGCTCACGAGCTCGGTCTGAAGCTCCTTCAGCTGCTCCTGCTGCTCGGGCGAGAGCACCATCACCTGGTCGGCCGACTTCTGCACCTGCATCTCGTTGATGCGCTGCTCCGCAGCCTTCACGCGCTCCTGCAGCTCCTGCTCGCGCTTGAGGTAGCGCTCCTCGGCCTGCCGGCGCAGCTCCTTCACGACCTCGAAGGGCCGCTGCGTGGTGCCGCGCGCGCGCAGCGACAGCAGCGCCTTGTCGCCCGTGAGCTGCTCCACCGTGTTGAAGGCGAGCGGCCCGTTGTCGGCGAAGACGCGCCACCCCAGCGAGAGGTTGCCCAGCCGCTGCTCCTGCGTCCACGCCTCGTCGCGCAGCATGTCGGCATCGCCCACCATGACGATCGTCGCGGGCTTGGGCGCGCCGTCCGGCGCACGCTCAATCCCGTACGCGCTCTTCACGAGCCCCGTGAACCGCGCCGCGAGCACACGCTTCACGCCATCAGCCGCAAACTCGCGCAGCAGCGCCTGCGGATCCGCAAACGCGCCGAGCTTCGAGCTGTCGATGAGCTGCGTCTGGTCCGACGCGCGCACGAGCGGCGTCATCGTCATGCCGCTGCCCTCGACCGCGCCCACGGCGCCCGCCGACAGCATCGTGAGGTTCGCCAGCGCACCGCACGCGGGCTCCGACGTGTCGATGCCCTCCTTGGGCACGATGAGCCACGCGATGTACTCGAGCGTCGCGAGCCCGGTCGCCGACCGCGCACGCACGCGCTGCGCGTACTGGCGGTCGCCGACCACCTTGCCCGAATCCCACGCGATGCCCCACGCCGGCAGCAGCGGCCCGAGGTCGCTCGCCTGCGGCGCATTCGCAAACGCATCAGGCCCACCCGGCTGCGCCGAACTCTCGCACAGCGGATCCATGAAGAGCAGGATGCTGCCGCCGAGCATCGCATACGAGTCGATCGACTTGAGCAGGCTCTCGCTCATCCCGTAGGGATGCGCGATCACCAGCGCCGCGATGCCATCGGGCAGCCTGTCGGCCGTGGGCTGCACCACCTCCACGTCAAAGAGCTGGCGCATCTGCACCAGGAACTGCCACGGCGGCGTCATCCGCCGCGCCTGCGGGTCGAACCCAGAGTCCATCGGCAGCGCCGTCACCACCGCAACCTTCGCCTTGCTCGCGCGCGAGGCCGACACGATCGCCCGCGCGATGTCGTACTCGAGGAACGCCTCGTCGCCTGGGTTCAGCCAGGGCAGCGCCTCCTTGCGGTCGGTGGGCCCGGTCACCACAAGCCCGAGCGTCACCGTGCGCCCGAGGCCATCCACCGCCATCGCCGCGATGCCGTTCACGCGCGCGGCATCCTCGGCCTCGGAGTAGGGCTGCGGATCGAAGACCTGCAGCTCGACCTTGCCGCCCGACGCGTCAGCCACCTCGCGCAGGAACTCCTGCACGCGCTGCGCGTGCGTCACCACCATGGGCACGTCGCGCGCGGCCTCCTTCGACCAGTAGAGGTCGATGCGCACAGGCTCGTCGAGCCCCTGCACCACCGCGCGAAGCCCGGGCGAGAGCGTGTAGTTGCCGTCGGCGGTGAGGTCCAGCCGCGGCAGCCGCGTGACGCTGGTGATCGCCACCAGCGCGACGAAGGCCACCAGCGCGAGCGCGGTGCCCACAAGGGCGATGGTGCGTCGTGATGCGTGTCGCATGTCAGGCCGCCTTTCGCCAGTCGATGAGCAGCGTGTTCGCGACGAGCATCGCCGCGATCAGCGCCACGAAGTAGATGAGGTCACGCAGGTCGATCACGCCGCGCGAGATCGACTCGAAGTGCGAGAGCACCGAGATGCCCGCGAGCGCATCGCGCACGCCCTCGGGCACCCACCCCTGCACGAAGTCGAGCACGAGCGGGAACCCGGCCAGCAGCAGCAGGAAGCACGCCACCACCGTGAGCACGAAGGCCACGACCTGGTTCTTGGTGCACGCGCTCAGCACCGACCCGACCGCCAGGTACGCGCCCGCAAGCAGCAGGCTCGCGAGGTACCCCGCGACGATCGCGCCCTGGTCAGGGTCGCCGAGCCAGTTCACCGTCAGCCACAGCGGCAGCGTCAGCGCGAGCGCGATGCCGCAGAAGGCCCACGCCGCGAGGAACTTCGCGCTCACCACCTGCCACAGCGGAAGCGGCAGCGTCGCGAGGCCCTCGATCGTGCCCAGGCGCCGCTCCTCTGCCCACAGCCGCATGCTCACCGCAGGCGCCAGGAACAGGAACATCCACGGCACGAACTGGAAGAAGGGACGCAGGTCCGCCTGCCCGCGGTCGTAGAGGTTCCCCACCGAGAAGGTGAAGAGCCCCGCCAGGAACAGGAACACCACCAGGAACACCGCAGCCAGCGGCGTCGCGAAGTAGGCGCGCAGCTCGCGCGCGAAGACCACTCGAAGTGCGCTCATGCCGCCACCTCCGCCGTCGCGCC
>CAZKTN010000069.1:3477-5227 GCA_964555705.1 uncultured Isosphaeraceae bacterium
ACCTCCGCCGTCGCGCCGGTGAGCTCGCGGAACACGTGGTCAAGCCGGTTGCGCGTGACGGCAGCCGGCGCGCGCGACTCCATCTGCGCGGGCGTGCCGTCGAAGACCGTCCGCCCGCCCGCGATCACCACCGCGCGCGTGCAGATCGCCTCGACCTCCTCGAGGATGTGCGTCGAGAGCACGATCGCCTTCGTCGATCCCATCGCGCGGATGAGCTGGCGCACCTCGTGCTTCTGGTTGGGGTCGAGCCCGTCGGTGGGCTCATCCATGATGAGCACGGGCGGGTCGTGGATGATCGCCTGCGCGATGCCCACGCGCCGCTTGAATCCCTTGGAGAGCGTCTCGATGGGCTGGTCGAGCACGCCGCGCAGGTGCACCTGCGACACCACGTGGTCGAGCCGCTCGCGCACGCGGCGCGGGTCGAGCCCGCGCGCGCGGCCCACGAACGCCAGGTACGCGCGCACGGTCATGTCGGGGTAGGCCGGCGCGCCCTCGGGCAGGTACCCGAAGGTGCGCCGCGCGGCGATCGGCTCCTCGGACACGTCGATGCCGCACAGGCGCACCGACCCGGCCGAGGGCTCGAGGAAGCCCGTGATCATCCGCATGGTCGTCGTCTTGCCGGCCCCGTTGGGGCCGAGGAACCCGAGCACCTCGCCCGCGCCGACGCGGAGGTCGATGCCCCGCACCACCTCCACCGGCCCGAATGACTTGCGAAGCCCCTGGGCCACGATTCCGTCACCCATCAGCGTCTGCCTCCATATAGATAGATACGCGACTCTACGCGGGCGACATCGTTTCCGGTTCGGTCGCCGGCGTCAAGTCCCCCTGCGTCCACCTACACTTATCCCCCTTATGGCCGCTACGCCCAGATCGGTGCGGATCGCCCTGCTGCAGCACACCTCCCCCGAGGGCACCCCCCGGGAGGCCATCCTCGAGAAGGTCGAGCGGATGGCCCGCGAGGCGGCCGCCAAGGGGGCGACCATCATCGCCACGCAGGAGCTCTTCGCCGGGCACTACTTCTGCCAGGTGGAGGATGCCGCCCTCATGGACCTGGCGGAGCCGATCCCCGGCCCCACCAGCGACCGCCTCTGCACCCTGGCCGCCAGCCTGAAGGTGGACCTCACCGCCAGCCTCTTCGAGCGCCGCGCCCCCGGCCTCTACCACAACACCAGCATCTGGATCGACCCCACCGGCGCGATCGCGGGCAAGTACCGCAAGATGCACATCCCCGACGACCCCCGCTTCTTCGAGAAGTTCTACTTCACGCCGGGCGACCTCGGATGGCAGGCCGTGCGCACCAGGAGCGCCACCTGCGGCATGCTCGTGTGCTGGGACCAGTGGTACCCCGAGGCCGCGCGCCTCACCGCGATGCGCGGCGCCGAGATCATCTTCTACCCCACGGCGATCGGCTGGTACCACGGCGAGACTCCTGCAGATGCCGCGCAGCAGCGCGATGCGTGGGTCACCATGCACCGCGCGCACGCGATCGCCAACGGATGCTGGGTCGTGGCCATCAACCGCGTGGGCACCGAGCGCGACCTCAAGTTCTGGGGCACGTCGATCGTGATCGATCCGGGCGGCACGATCGTGGCGCAAGGCAGCGAGGACAAGGAGGAAGTGATCATCGCCGACTGCGACCTCACCAAGATCGAGGAGCTGCGCCGCGGATGGCCCTTCTTCCGCGACCGCCGCATCGACGCGTACGGCCCCATCACGCAGCGCTTCGCGGATAGCGGGTCATGAGCGGCGC
>CAZKTN010000070.1:0-5025 GCA_964555705.1 uncultured Isosphaeraceae bacterium
CCGCAGATGACGGTCACCACCGGCGACCACAGGTTGATGTCGCCGAGCACGAATCGGATGATCCCGTCCATCGGGGGACGGTACTAGCGAGGCGCTATCCCCATGGCTTGAGAATGAGCAGGGTTCCGTCGGGCAGGCGATTCAGCCACCGCGACTGGCTGCCCACACGCAGATTGAAACGCGTGCGGAGGGCCTCGACGTCAACTACGCCCGTTTCTCTTGACCATCTCAGGAACAGCCGCACGGCCTTGATGCTGGTGCACGCGCTCAGGAGCGCACCGACCAACTCAGGACGCATACCGCGGAGCCCCTCGAAGACGCTCCGTGCCTCTTCGAGTGACTCGTGCACACCCACGTCGTAGAGCATCTCGAGCACGGCCCGCTCTGGGCATGAGACGCATGTACCTTCCAAGACGCCGGGCGGTGTCGTCAGCGTGATGCCCGATTGCAGAACATGCGCGCACGCTGGCTCCGCGTGGTCTAGGAGCGCCGCGAACGCTGCACGCGCCGGAAACTGTGCAACGAACCACTTCGGGAGCGCGAACCGCGCATCTGCCCACAGCACATGCGACTCGCGAACCGCGAGGTTGTGGCGCACTCCCTGCAGCGAAAGGGCGCTCTTGCCGCCGATGTGCAGACCCGCGATATGGCTCTGCAACAGCCGTATGGCGCTGAGCGCGGTGACCTCATCGCCGGGCAGTGCGTACACCCCGTGCCCAACCCTGACGAGCCAACCGCTGCGCACATAGAAGGAAGCGGCCTTCGCATCGACCCCATGCTGGGCGAGTGCGGCGACATCGAGCGGGGTGCCTCGAGGCACCGCGTGCAGGAGCCGTTTGATTGGGTTTGGCTTTGAAGTTCGCACTCATTGAGAACTATAGAGACGATTCCAATCACGTCAACCTGCCTAGGCACCATTGAATGAAGTCCTCGGCCTATCCCACCCCTACCTTGACCGTCACGCCTCATGGCCACCGCCCCGCTTGGGTCCCCTGACGAGGTCCGCGCAGCGCTCACCGCACTGTTCGCGAAGGCACGCCGGTCGTGGTCCAAGCGAGGGATCGCGCGCGAACTCGGGGCGATGCTCGCGCCATGCATCGCAGCGCTCGAGCGGATGATCGACGAGGGTCGCGCGGCTGACGCCGAGCCGCTCCTCAAGCGCATCGTGAAGTCGGCCGAACCCACCCTCGACATCGTCGACGACTCGCACGCTAAGTTCCATCCGCTGTGCTCGCGTGCGCTCGTGCTGTGGGGCCGGGCGTGGTCGCGCATCGAGCCGCGCACGCCGGCCAAGATCGCGGCGATGGTCCGTACCTTCGCCGGCGACAGTGGCCACGTCACGCGCGAGAACATCATCTCGGCGTTCGCGGATGCGCTTGGCACCGAAGGGCTGCATGCGCTGCGGACCATGTACTCGAAGGAACTTGCCGGGCTGCGCGAAGTCGATACCGCCGAGCTGAGCAACTTCTCACGCGACGCGATCCATGCATGGACCCACCGCCGGAGCATCTTCGATGCGCTCAGGGAGATAGCAGATGCGCTGGGCGACGCGGACGAGTACATCGCCCTGTGCACTCGCGAAGGCACGGCCGACCGCTTGGGTGTCGAGATTGCGACGCGCCTGGTGAGCAAGGGCCGTCACGGCGAGGCGCTCGAGTGGGTCGACCGCGCCGACGCTGAAGACCGCGCCGCCGCTGACCGACGTGGGCGTCCTGACCTGGAGACCGGCAGGTCCGTGAAGCCTGGTGCTGCCGTGCGGTCGATGGCGCTCCGTGGCCTCGGCCGGCATGCGGACGCTGAAGATGCGCTGTGGCATGAGTTCGAGCGGTTTCCGTGCATGAAGACATTCGACGACGTGGTGGCGCTGCTGGGTGCAGAACGCGCAGATCAGGCACGACAGCGCGCTGCGGAGCATGCGATGCGCCACCGCCATGTGTACGACGCGCTGGTCTTCCTACACGATGCCGCCCGATGGGAGGATGCGGCAACGGTGCTTGTCACGCGGACCAGCGAGCTCAATGGCCACAACTACGGCATCCTCGTCACTCTTGCGGAGAAGCTCGAACGGGCGCACCCTAGCGCGAGCTGGCATGCGTACCGCGCGCTGATGGACGCGATCCTGGCGGACGGCCGCCGTACTGGCTACGAGCACGCGGCGCACTACCTGCTCCGCATGCGCGCGCTCGCTGCGCCGGCGCAGCTCGAGGCGGAGCAGCAGCAGGTCGAGGCGCACCTGCTGTCGAAGCACCGTCTCAAGCGGTCATTCTGGGAATCGGTCGAGGACGGGGAGTAGGGAGCGGCGGCCCGCGCCCTGCGGACCGGGAGCGGCTGCTTCGCAGCGAGCTCTGGACCGCCCCCTCACGGATCCCGCGCGACGCGGAATCCGACGGTGGGCAGCTGCGAGAACCAGAAGGCGCGCGATGACGATCGCACGGCAACGTTGGCCGAGTTCCAGTTGCCGCCGCGTACGCCGCGGCCGATCCAGTTGCCTGGGCCGGGTCCCTGCGGATCGACCGGCGGGCTCGATGCGTAGTAGTTGGGGTCGTACCAGTCGCTCACCCACTCTCCCACGTTGCCGCACATGTCATGCAGCCCGAATCCGTTCGGCGGCTTCTGCCCGACCGCCTTTGTGCCGAAGGATGGGGTCCCCTGGGCGCCGTTGTTGTCGCGCACCCATCCGATCTGCACTGTGACCGCCTCGTCGTCGCTGCCTCCAGGGCTCGCCGGCCACCCGTGGTACGCAGTGGTCGTACCAGCGCGGTACGCGAACTCCCACTCGGCCTCGGTCGGAAGCCTCATGCCGGCGAGCGCATTGAACGCGAGCGCGTTCGCGTACGACACACGCTCCACGGGATGGTTAGCCGCGTCGGGGTACGCCTCTCCTTGGTACTGCGACGGGTTCGTGCCCATGATCGCAGCCCACTGCGACTGCGTCAGCTCATGGCGTGCCAGGTAGAAGGGCCGCGTGAGCGCGACATCGTGCACCGGCTGCTCGCTCACGAGGCATGCCGACTGCAGCGACGGCGAGCATCCCATGCTGAAGGTTCCAGGCGTAATCAGCACCATCTCGATCTGCGTGCTCACGTCGCGGACGCGCCATGCGAAACCGGTGGCCTCGATCGCCGTACGCAGGGATGCGCTTGTCACGATGGCGGGATCCGGCTGCGCCTCCACAAGCGATGCCCACCCGGGCACCGATACTGAGCACGTGCCCCACGCGGCAAGCGTCATCGCAAGGTCGATCGCGTTGACCAGGCCGTCGCCGCTGATGTCGGCGGCGCATGGCGCGCCGGCCATGCACGGCCCCCACTGCGAAAGCACGCCGCCGAGGTCGGTGCCGTCGACCGCGCCATCGCCACTGACATCGGCCGGGCAGAACTGGGCGCGGGCAATCGGCGCGAGGGCCATGTGCGCGACGCACGCGAGCGCGGCGCAGAGAGTCGTTCGCGAAAGTCGGTTCATGGGGAGCTCCTGGCTGAACTCAGAACGCGCGCACCGGAAGGTCCCCCACTGGACCTGCGCTGCAACCTGTCCGCAAGTTAGATCCGCTCGCCGACAAGTCAACGCCGCAGTGCGCAGCCGCACTCGATGTTCATGGGCAGTTTGCCAGTCGCACGTTTCAACTGCGGCCCATTCTCATGGATTGAGAGGCGCGTCGAAGGACGCCGGATGACTGCGCGCGCGGAGCTGCGGCGGCTTGCGGAGCGCGGCGATGAGGTGCGCAACACGTCGCGTGCCCGGCATCGGCGTCATCTAACTGGTTGACTATACTAGTTGTATGGTTCACCACGTTGGTTCGTTTGAGGCGAAGACGAGGCTCGCGGAGCTGCTCCGGCTCGCGGAGCGCGGCGATGAGGTGGTCGTGCTCCGGCGGGGGCAGCGCGTGGCCATCATCCTCGGCGCGGCGCGCTATGACCAGGTCACGCAGGCGGCGCAGTCGGACTGGCGCAAGGACACACGCGACTGGATCGCGGAGGGTCCCGTGATCTCGCGCAATGCGTTCGAGAGGGTGCTCGCGGACTCCAAGAGGGGCCGGCCATGATCGTCGTGGACTCGTCGGCGGTGCTCGCCATCCTGCTGCGCGAGAAGAGCGCATCGGCGGTGTTCAAGTCGATCGAGTCAAGCGATGCACTGCTCGCTCCGGCACTGCTGCCGTATGAGGTGCTCAGCGGCCTGCAGAGTGCGCAACGCCTCAAGCGCATCGATACTGACGGGGCGGCTCGCGCACGCACGCGACTGGTCGCATTGCCGTGGTCGTTCGATGTACACGGCAGCGAGCCTGAGCTGCGCGACCTCGCCCGCCTCGCGAGCGCGCACGGGCTGTCGGCCTACGACGCTGCCTATCTTGAGCTCGCTGTCCGCCAGCGTTGTGCGCTGGTCACGCTTGATGCCGACCTTCGCAAGGCCGCACGTGCCGAGCACCTGGACGTGCTGCCGAAGACCGTGCCCGCGTGAGTTCTGTCACGGACGGCGCGCGCTGCGCGAGCGCGGCGTACTGCGACTGCGGGCAGATCGGCGATTTGGCCTGGGTGAAGCTATCGGCTCGAATCGCAGGCCAAGATCAAGGCTGCGAAGCACCGCCAGAATGGTCGAAAGCCGGGGATTGCCCTTGGGGGACAGTGCTCTGTAGAGGCTCTCGCGCTCGATGCACGACCGCTTCGCCACGTGCTGCATCCCACGCGCCTTCGCGATGTGCCTCAGCGCGATCAGCAGCACTTGCGGCTCGTCGCTCTCTGCGATCGCCGCCTGCAGATACGCCGCCGCGAGCCTAGGGTTGTCCCGGAGCTCGCAGACCACGGACTCCTCATGACTGATGCTCGGGTCACGCGTGGTGCGCCGCATTGCCTTACGACCCCTATGTAACTCATACGTTACACGGCAGATCGCTGTACGCCCGAACTTCCTGCAGATTGTCACCCGACTGAGGACGCGCCCGCCCCGCCTACGCCCGCACGCCGAGCAGCGTCGCGGCGCGGGCGGCGATCTGCGTGTGGTGGAGGCCGGCGGCGCGGAGACGGTCGTCGT
>CAZKTN010000071.1:0-4957 GCA_964555705.1 uncultured Isosphaeraceae bacterium
ACCAGGTGCGCTACGTTGCCGACGACCTGCGGCATCTGCGGCGCCGCCCGCCCCGCAGGCTACGACAGGTGCACAGCGTGCGTCGCATGCGTCCGCGCGCAGCACGCGAAGGAGATGGACCCTTGCCTGACACCGCCGTGCCGCCGGAGTTTGTCGAGGTGCTGCATGCCGCAGAGGGGCGCCTCGATGACTCTGCGCTCGAGGCCCTCGTCCGCGCGGACGCTCGCCGGTGCGGCGAGCTCTTCGAGCTCGTGCCGACGATCAGGCGCTACGCCACGGCCATCGACCCGGCGCTGCACCCTAAGGCCTCGCGTGAGGTGGCGCACCAGGTGCTGAACGCGATCCGAGGCGACCGCGAGCGCGCCCTGGAGGCGCTTTCATCCAAGCACCCGGAGTGGGACGGTGCCCTGCGTGACGCATCCATCGCCCTCGACCTGCTCGGTGTCGACGAGGACGAGTCACCGCCGGTCGATGCGCTCGGGGAGGCGGTCTCCGACGGCCGTCCGCGATTCCTCGTGGGCGACGTGCTGACGCGCGGGTCCTTCGGAGTGATTGTGGAGGGATACGACCGCGTGATGGCGGCGCACGGAGCGCCGCAGGCAGACGTGGTCATCAAGTTCCTCCGCGTCCGCGCCGAGCATGCACCGTGGGTGGAAGAGGCCCAGCGCGCATCCGCGATCGACCACCCCTGCAGCATCGAGGTACGCGCGCAGGGCACCATCGACGCGCGCCACGGGTTTGTCGTCTTCGAGCGAGTGCGCGGCAGGTCACTGCTTGCGATGGCCGCCGCCGGCGAGCGCCTGCGTCCCGCGCGCGCGCTTGCGGCGATGGCGGAGCTCTGCGAGGCGCTCGCAGAGCTGCATGCCGCTGGCTTCGCGCACGGCGACCTCTCGCCCGCGAATGTCATGATCGACGGCCAAGGGCGCATGCGGCTGGTCGACTACGGGCTGTCGCGGCCGCTCACCCCCGAACTGGAGACGGCGGACCTGGTGCGCGCAGGTGAGCTGCTCCAGTGGATTGCGCTTGGGTTCGTGCCGCGGGATCCGCGCCATCCGCGAATGCTGCTCCCGACGGTCCGCGCCACGATGATCCGAATCGGGCGCGACTGCCGGCTATGGCCAACGAACGCCCACCATCTCGCCAGCAGGCTTCTTCGCGCCGAATGGAGCCATGAGCAGCGAAGGGTGTGGATCCTCGGAGCAGCGGTCGCCGCACTTGTGACGACTGCCCTCCTGGTCGCAAGGATCACGAGACTCCAAGCATGACGAAGCCGCCCGCATCCCGATCCGCGCCAGCGGGCCATGACGAGATGCGGGCCGCGCGCGAGCAGCTCTCCGATGCGATTCCAGCCATCGCGCGCAGGATCCGTTCCCTGCGCCGGCAGGACTCCGACTGGTCGATGCGCACGAGCGAGCTGATGTCCTCCACGGTGCGCCGCGTGCTGCGCTCCACCGACGGCGGCGCGCAGGAGATGACCAAGCGCAGCTTCTGGGGTCTCGTCGAGACGATCGTGCGGCACATGCTGATCGACCACTTCCGGCGCAATGGCGTGCGCCGTATGGTGATGCAGCGCCTGCGGGACGAGGCGCAGTCTGGCGCCAGCGGCGCCGCAACTGCAGCCGATGTCGCGGAGTCCGAAGATGCCGCCGCGCAGCTCATCCGATCGCTTTCCGAGGACGAGCGCGCACTGCTCCAGCTGAGGATGCGCGGTCTCGCGTGGCGGGAAGTGGCGCAGTCACTAGGCATCACGGAGGAGGCCGCCCGACAGCGCTGGTCAGCGCTCCGGCGCAAGGCGCGAAGTGGCGCAGCGGGCATCGCGCGACCGGGAACGGACTGAGATGATCGCTTCAGCAGCATCCCATGGCGTGGCAGTGCAATGCCGCATCTGCAGCGCGCGCCGGGCTGCCGGCCTTGACCAGTGCCCATCCTGCGGCGTGAGCGAGTCCGAGTGCAGGAGGCTGCGCCGGCGCGCGGACTTGCGGTGGCAGACCCTTCGCAGGCACCTTCGTACGCGGCTCTGGTTCTACATCATCGGTCCCGTGGTGTTCATGGCGATCATCCTGTGGTGGAGTTACGTAGCCATCTGGATGCCCTCCCGAGCGCTCGTGGCGCAAGGTCTTCCTCCGGACTTGGACCGGCCAATGCATGTGGAGCAGATGTACCTGTTTGGCATCAATGCGGTGGCGCTGCTTCCGTGGTGTGCTGCAGCGATTGCCTTGGACCTTGGGTTGAGGCGGCTCCCGACGCATCGACTCACGCCATGGAGGTGGATTGGCGCGTTCCCGATGTGCACGGCGATGGCAATCATGTGGCCCCTTAGCGGGATGTTCAGGGCAACGTGGAAGCCGATGGGTCCAATGATGGCGATATGGCTGTGCCTGTGCGGTGCGTGCCTGCTCGCAGCCATGAGGCTCACGATGGTCGTCAGCCAAATGGACCGTTGGGTGGCCACGGATCGACAGGCGCTGATGGGTGAGCCGTGCATCTCAAGGGTCCGACTGCCGCTTCACCAGGAACTACGTTGGCTGATCTGCCTTGCGATCGTGGCCGTGATCGTCGCACTGTGGATGGGCAGTCGATCGTCCGTCCTGTTCGGCATCTTCTTGGCCATGTGCTACGCGGGCCTGTGCGCATGCAGGTCGCTGAAGCGGTGGGTCACGGCCCCCGGGGGACCGTAGGAATGGCGAGAAACTTGCGTGGTTTGTGGCGGGATCCGCCGCGCAGCGCGGTTCTATGGATACAGGAGCAACTCATGCCAACACAGCACCGACCTCGTGACCCCCGATCCGCAGCACCGTCTGCACCACATCGCGCGCTGCAGGCGCCGTACTCGTACGTGCGTGCGATGCTCGTGGCGACTGTTGCGGTGATTGCGCCGCTTGCCGCGGGGTCACACGTGCACGCGCAGAGTGCGCCGGCCCAGACGGCGAAATCCCAGAACATGCCGGCCCAGAGCGCGCCGACCCAGAACGCGTCCGCGGCCGTGCCTACCGTCGATCCGTCGGCCGTGACACGCATCAACGAGCTGATGTCCGAGTCGAAGCGTCTCCGTGAGACGCTGAACGAGCTTGACAAGGATGCGCGCGTCCAGACGATGCGCCAGATCGAGATGCTCGAGGCCGAACTCGCGCGCATGCCAGACATGGCGTGGACCACGTGGATCATGCCCTATCCGCCGCTGCTCAGCAGGAGCCCAGGAGGACCTCGCGTGGGGACATACATCGACGAAGCGGTCAGGCGCGCCGAGGCTGGTGTCACTGGCATCTGGAACGATGCCATCGAGGTGAGTGTGTCCCCTAGCCTGTCCGAGATCATCGTGATTGGCGAGCGCTGGAGGGTTGCCCTCGCGGCGGAGGCGCTTCGTGACGCGGTGAACCACGTGTGGAACCGGGCCATGGATCTCGAAGCGTTGCGGCGCGAAGCAGAGATTGAGGAGCGCGCAGAGAGGTCATCCCAGGCTCGGGCGGGACTCATCAAGATCGACTGGCCCGGCGGAACCCTCGCAGACCTCGTCAAGGCGATCAGGGAAGTGACGCAACCAGACCCGGTGAATGTTGTGCTGCTCGATGATGGGGCGAGCGGTCCGATCGCTGACCTTCACATCGCGCCGATCTCCGTACGCGACGTGACGCCGACGGTGCTACTCCGCGCGATCGCCGGACTTGAGCCTCCTGGGTGGAGGCTCGCCGTGACCGTCACGGGCGACGGGAGCGCAGGCCCCGACCCCAAGGAATCCGACGAGGGCACCGCCGTCCGAGCTCCAGGCGCACCGATCATCACGATTCGGGCACTCCGCACCTCAGAGCCCGCAGCCACCAAGCCGGTGTCCGCCGAACCGTATCTCGAGGTGATTGACCTGAGCCACTACCTGACGCGCGATATCGACGGAGCGAGGGCCGTGGATGGGAAGGACCGGCAGGAGCGGCTCGCGAGGCTGATGGATGCGATCGGCGCGGCAATCGCGCTCGAGGGGGGCGCAAGCCCTGAACTACGCATGCACGAGTCAACCGGCCTGCTCCTGGTGAGGGGGACCCCGGCACAGGTGGATCCTGTGTTGCGGGTCATCAAGACCATCGTCAAGCGATGAACTGGTGAATCCCCAGGATCGGCCCCACACCCCACCTTCACGTGCCCGCCGATGAACACGCCGCACGAGTGCCTGATGGCCGCGCATCGTCACGCCCTGAGGGCTTCGCGGCGCGGGTCACGCGCGAGCTCCGCGGCGGCTCGAAGGCTGCGCTCGCCGATGTGTACGACCGGTTCGCGGAGACCCTTGTGCGCGACGTGCGGCGCCACACCGGCCGCGACGAGGCATTCGCGCTCGACTGCCTGCAGGAGACGGTCGTGCGTCTGGCCACCAATCCGCCGTTGTGCACGACCGACGAGGAGCTGCGCGCGTGGCTCCGGGTCACGGCGATCCGCGTCGCCCGCACGGCGCTCCTGGCTGAGGCCAGGCGGTCAAGGCGCGAGGGTGCGTACGCGGCTGAGCGGCAGCGGGGGACGGAAGTGGAAGGCACGGGCCATGTGCGCCGCAGCGACGATGCCGACGCCGAACTGCGCCGCGCGCTGTCGCAGCTTGATGACCATGAGCGCGACCTGCTTCGACTGCGCGTGCTGCACGGCTGGTCGATTCCCGCTATCGCACAGTGGATCGCGATGGAGCCGCGGCGGCTCGAGAGCAGGGTGCGGAGGCTGTTCGAACGGCTGCGCGAGCGGGGGAGCGCCTCATGATCGATGACGCACGCAGCGCCGTGCGCGCGCATCGCGCGCAGGTCCTTGCTGCGGCCGGGCGTGCGCTCGACCACTCGCTGCAGCGGCGGTGCATGCATCGTCGCATCGGTGCCACGGGCGCAGTGGTTGCCGCGATGGCCGGCGCGCTGGTCGTGGCGTGGCCCCGTCAGTCGGCAATGCCGCGAGCAGCGAATGTGCACGTGGATTTCGCGGTGCTCCGCGGCGG
>CAZKTN010000072.1:0-4439 GCA_964555705.1 uncultured Isosphaeraceae bacterium
GTCGAGGAGGGCATCCTCCCCGGCGGCGGCGTTGCCGTGCTGCGCGCGCGCAAGGCGCTCGAGAAGCTCCGCAAGGGGCTCGAGGGCGACGAGGCGACGGGCGTTGACATCGTCCTGCGTGCGCTGCCTGCGCCGATCAAGCAGATCGTGGCCAACTGCGGCCTCGACGGGTCGGTCGTGGCGCAGAAGGTGGAGGAGAGCTCCGACACCAACTACGGCTTCAACGCCGTGACGCACGAGTACACCGACCTCGTGAAGGCCGGCGTCATCGTCCCGACCAAGGTCGAGCGCGTTGCGCTGCAGAACGCCGCGAGCATCGCGGGCCTGCTGCTCACCACCGACTGCGCGATCATCGAGATCAAGGAGAAGAAGGCCAAGGTCCCCGCCGGCGGCGCCGGCGAGGACATGGACTACTGATCCAGTCCGCAAGACACATCATCGGGTCGGACACGGCAGCGTCTCGCCGCAACCCCGACCCGGTCGTTCAGGCCCCGGCCGCAAGGCTGGGGCCTTTTCCGTTTTGGGCGCATGACGGGCGATTGGCGCATTACGGGTCGATCGGAGTGGTGGCCGGCTTCGTCTGGTCTAGATTGGGAGGTCATGAGCACCTTGGGCTGTGCGGCGATTCTGCTCCTCACGATGCTGCTTCAGGGCAGTGGCGCCTCGCCACAGGCGAGTCCTGCGGTGTCCGCTCTCGAGTCTCTCGGCGCTGACGGAGGCGAGGTAGCGGCTCGGCTGCCTGGCATCGGTGCGGTCACGCTGAGGATGCGTCCGTTCCGTGCAGTGTCGCACGACGCGACGGTCGAGGTCGGTGCGCGCGGCAGGTCTGCGGCACCCGGGCTCGTGAAGGCGCTCCATGGGGTGCGCCACTACGAGGGCACGGTCGATGGATTCGGTGCATCATCGGCATACGTCGCGGTCGGCACGACAGGTGTGGCGGCGATGGTCGACCTTGGTCCGGGGAGTGGGCTGTTTGGGCTGCGCGCTCTCGATCCTGCGGATACGGGCCTCTGCGACGGCCCATCCGAGTTCGTGCGCATCAGCGGTGTTGCGGCACCTGAGGTTGACCGGTGCAGGTGCCTCCCAGCCGGCGACCACGCACAAGGCGGTACCGCAGGATTTGCCGAGGGAATCCCGCCCGGCGTCCGAAAGGTGATCGAGGTCGCCATTGACAGCGACTACGAGTACTACGCGACGTTCGCCAGCGCGACCGCGATGACCGAGTACACGGCTGCACTCATCGGCGAGGTATCCGCCATCTTCAGGCGCGACTGCTCATCGGCCTTTGTGATCTCCTACCTTCGAGTGCAGGATTCGGCGGACGACCTCTTCAATGAGCCGGATCCGCTCTACCCATTCCGCGAGTACTGGGCAGCCGAGGGCGGCAGCATCAACCGTGACATCTTCACGCTCTTCACGGGTCGTCGCAACTTGCCCTACGGAGGCGTGGCCTACCTCAACGCAGTGTGCAGCGCCGACTACGGGTTCTCCGTGAACGGTTTCCTGCTCGGCACCTTTGTGGCAGGTTCGCCAAGCAACCCCGGCAGCTGGGACGTGAATGTGGTTGCGCACGAGTTCGGCCACAACTGCGGATCGCTTCACACGCCGCAGTATGGCATCGACGAGTGCGCGAGCGGGGTGCCCCAGCGCGGAACGATCATGAGCTACTGCCATGTGCTCTCTGGCGCCAGCGCCAACATCGACCTCTACTTCCACCGCGGCACGGTCAAGCCGATCGACGCATTTCTGGTCACTTGCCCATGTCTCTCTTCGGACTGCGACGACGATGGCGTTCCGGATGAGGAGGAGATCGCAGCGGCCCCATCGATTGACTCGGACGCAGACGGCATCATCGATGCGTGCCAGGACTGCGACGGCAACGGCGTCCCGGATCCGGTGCAGATTGCCGGAGGATTGCTGGCTGATGCGGATGGCGATGGCCAGCCGGACGTCTGCGAGGAAGACTGCAATGCCAACGGCATCCCGGACGCAGACGAGGCCGCAGAAAACTCCGCGCTCGACCTCAATGGCGATGGCGTGCTCGCCTCATGCGAGATTGACTGCGACGGCAATGGCGTGGCCGACTCGGACCAGATCAACGCGGACATGTCGCTGGACCTCAACCGCGATGGACGGCTGGATGCGTGCGAGGACTGCGATGGTGACGGAATGCTCGACTTTGCCGAGCTCCGCGGCTCGCGTTCGCGCTGGGTAGGAAGCGCGAGCGACAGTCTGCTTCGCGAGCTTGATCCGCGTTCGGGCGTGCTGCGCCGGACTGTGGTCGTGGGCGATGCACCGGTTGCCGACCTGATTGTCGCCGATGACGGCCTGCTCTATGCGGCGGCGGGGAACCGAGTGTGGGTACTCGATCGCGTCGCTGATGCGGCAGCACGTCCGTGGGGACCTGCGCATGACTCGGAGGTGCGATCGGTTGCGCAGGCACCGGATGGGCGGATTGCGGCTCTGCTGGCGAGTGGCCGCGTCATGCTCATCTCGACCGGCGGGACCGATGCAGAGCAGTACGCGGCGGCATTCAGCGATGACGATGCGCGTGATGTTGTGTTCCGGCAGGTCGCCGGCGGCTCCCGTGACGCGCTCGTCTCCACTGGAGCGGGCCTGATCCACCGGATTGCGTGGCCATCCGGCGTACGCACGGTCTTCGCCGACATGACCGATCAGGCGCCGGGACTGCGCGGAATGCACGTGATGGCGGACGGAAGCGTCCTTGTCGCGGCAAGTGCGCTCGACGGGATCTACCGGCTCGGCGGCGCTGGCCAGTTGCTTGGCCGATGGGATGTTCAGGAAGTCGGCATCGCGCGCCAGGTGTACGCCATCGCGGATGCCCGTGATGGTCGGAGCATCATCACGACATCCCCGGTGCATTCCTCGACGGTCAACGGGTACGTGGCGACAACCGGCTACCACGAGCGAACGCTGCGCTCGTATCCGGCGGACGCGCCGGCGGCGACCGCCATCGTGATCGCTCCCCCGAGCGAGGCAGACCGCAACGGCAACCTCAATCCGGACGAGTGCGAGTGCCTCGGCGACGTCAGTGGCGACGGAGCGGTCGATGGCGCTGACATCACCGCATTGCTCGCAGCGTGGGGCACCAGTGGCCAGTCGAACCTTGCGCTCGACATCAACGCCGACGGAACCGTCAACGGCCTTGATCTTGCGTTTGTCCTCGCGTCGTGGGGCGACTGCGGGGGCTGAGTCACAGGGCGCGTGCGGGGTACGGGTAGCCTTCGGCTATGCCGGCGGTGGACCACTTTCCGAGCACGCACGAGACGTGGATTGATGGGCAGCTCGAGCGTGCAGGCGCGGCGGAGGTTCGTGATGCGGGTATCGCGCGCGACACGCTGATGTCGCACATGATGGAGCGCTACTACGAGCCGCTATGCGTCTACGTGCGCACGCGGTCGCTTGTTGGGCTTGGAGAGCCCGCAGAGATCGTCGGCGACTTCTTCGCGCGCGACTTCGATGCGGTCGCATTCCTTGGGCGCTGGCGTGCATCGGGCATGCCGCTGCGTCGCTGGATGATGAACGCGATGGCGCTTCACTGCAGGGGACTGAGGCGAGACGCCAGCCGTGCGGCGCGCCGGCGCGATGATGCCGCCGAGGTGACCGAGGTGCCAGACGCTGATGCGCGCGCAGAGCGGGCGTTTGACCGTGCGTGGGCGGTGTCGATCGCCAATCGCGCATTCTGGATCGCGCATTCGGATGCGGAGTCGCGTGGCCGGCCCCAGGATGCGCTCGCGTTCAGGCTGCATGCGCTCGACGAGCTGCCGCATGAGGCGATCGCGCGGCAGTTGGGCATCACTGTGGCGCAGAGCGCACATGCCTACAAGCGCGTGAGCGCACGGATGCGCGAGGCGGTGAGCGACCTTCTCAGGCAGGATGGCGTGCCACCGGAGGCACTCGAGTCTGCGGTTGCCGAGGTACTCGCGCTCGTGCGCGAGGCGAGCGGGGGATGACGCGCCCGCCGGTACCCGCGATCCCGCCTCGGGCGCTGCTGAGGGGGCTGGGGGATGTGGAGCACGCTGCCGCTCGGCATTCGGCTGGTTACCAGTCGACGGCCGCATCCGCACATGGGAATCCGCGGTTCGCATCATGGCTTGCGCTCGTGCTTCTGGCATGCGGCGTGGCGCTAGGCGCGACAACCCAGACGCAATTGCGTGCGGATTCCCGGCCCACCGCCTCGACGAGCGGCTCTATCGAAAGCAGGGGAGGTCCCGTATCGGGGCTTTCCGCTGTTTCAAGATCCAGAGCCCTTCCGGAATCAAAGGCGGAGACAGAGATGCGCAACACGATTCGTTCAGTGGCGGCAGCGGCGGTCATCGCAACGGCTACAGCAGGCGCAAGCGCACAGCAAGGCCAAGCAATCCAGTGGCGCGTCGAGGACGGCGGCAACGGGCACTGGTATCAGCTCATTCGAGAAT
>CAZKTN010000073.1:0-4389 GCA_964555705.1 uncultured Isosphaeraceae bacterium
CAGCTCCACGTCGAACACGAGCATCGCGCGCGGCGGGATCACCGGCGGCCGGCCCTGCTCGCCGTACGCGAGCTTGTACGGGATGATGAGCTTGCGCTTGCCGCCGACCTTCATCGACCCGACGCCCTCGGTCCATCCCTTGATGACCTGGCCGAGCGGGAAGTCGATCGGCTGGCCGCGGTCGACCGAGCTGTCGAACTTGCTGCCGTCGACGAGGTAGCCGGTGTAGTGCACCTTCACGACGGACTGCGGACCCGCGGGCTGCTTGCCGGTGCCCTCGAGGATGTCGATGTAGGAGAGCCCGCTGCCGGTCTCCACCATCTCGCCTTCAGTGTCGATGCCAGGAAGTCTTCCGTTCATGGTGTCCGAGACTACCGAACCGTCGACCGCGCTGACGGTGACCGAGTGCGACTTGCCCGCTGCAAGCACGTTCACGACCCACGTCGGCGGATCGGCCGCGAAGTCGGAGACCACGCTCTCCACGATGCCATCGACCTTCGCAAGCGCGGCCTTCACGGCACCCGCAGCGTCCACATTCGCCACCGTCACGGCGCCCGTCGTGCCGTTCACGATTGCGCGCTTGGTGATGCCAGGTCCGAGCACGATGACCTCGTAGGTGATCGTGCCATCGGCGCCGATGCGCGCCTCAGCCTGCGCGGCCGTGCCGCCGCCGGTGGTCTGCGCGAGCTCGACAGCCTTCATCAGGTCGACCTTCGCGGCCGAGATCTTCTGTGCCTTTTCCGACGGATCCGCGGGAAGCGCGCTGTAGTCGGTGCCCGACTGCGGAGGCTGGACCGCCAATGCGACCGAGATGGAGGTGACAAGCGCCGCCGCGGCGGACGCGATCAGGACGATGGGGGTTCGGGGCATGGGCGGAAGCATAGGGCGCCATGACCCCCTGCTGCACCGGATCGGGCGCGGCCGCGATGCACCGGCACCGCCTGCGCTCACCCCTGCTTCATGAAGCGATCCTCGATCGCCTGCACCTTCGACAGCCGCCGGGCATGCCGCGGCTCGCCGGTGTACGAGGCTCCGAGGAACGCCTCCGCCATCTCCATCGCCACCATCGCGCCAACGACGCGCCCGCCCATCACGAGCACGTTCATCGCATCGTGCTCCACGCCCTGGTGCGCCGAGTAGTGATCCATGCAGTTGCCGGCGCGCACGCCAGGGAACTTGTTGGCGGCCACGCTCGCGCCGATCCCGCTGCCGCAGAAGAGCAGTCCGCGCTCGACCTGCCCCGACCTCACCGCCTCGGCGATCTTCGCCGCGTAGTCGGGATAGTCGACAGGGTCCGTCGAGTGCGTGCCAAGGTCCACCACCTCATGGCCGAGGCCGCGCACGTGCTCGGCCACTTCCTGCTTCAGCGCAAACCCGGCGTGATCCGACGCGACGGCGACCTTCACTTCAAGCCTCCGCAGCGTGCCATCGACGCCTTCGCGCGGGCGACCACCGAGTCCGTCGTGAACCCGAAGTGCGGCAGAAGGTCCTTGATCGGCGCCGACGCGCCGAAGGTCGTCATGCCGACGGTCTCGCCGTCAAGGCCCACGTAGCGCTCCCACCCGAACGTGGCCGCCATCTCCACGCTCACGCGCGCACGCACCGATGCGGGAAGCACACTCTCACGGTACGCCGCATCCTGACGGTCGAAGAGCTGCGTGCACGGCATGCTCACCGTGCGTACACGCGCGCCACCGGCAGCGAGCGCGGCATGCGCCGAGAGGCACAGGTGCACTTCGCTGCCCGTGCCGATGAGGATCACGTCAGGCTTCGCGCCCTCCCTGCCACCGGACTCGAGCAGCACGTAGCCGCCGCGCTGCACGCCGGCCGCCGCCGCGCACACGCTGCGGTCGAGCGTCGGCAGGTTCTGCCGCGACAGCGCGAAGATCGACGTCATGTGGCCGTGCGCCATCACCGCGCGCCAGCACTCCGACACCTCGTTCGCGTCGCAGGGCCTGAACAGCAGCACATCAGGAAGCGCACGCAGCCCGGGCACATGCTCGATCGGCTGGTGCGTCGGACCATCCTCGCCCAGGCCGATCGAGTCGTGCGTGAAGATGTAGGTCACGGGCAGCTGCATGATGCTGCTGAGCCGGATCGACCCTCGCATGTAGTCAGTGAAGATCAGGAAGCCCGACCCGTACGCGCGAAGCTTCGAGAGCGTGAGGCCGTTGCAGATCGCGCCCATCGCATGCTCGCGGATTCCGAAGTGAAGGTTGCGGCCGCCGTGGTCCGCAGGCCCGAAGCTGCGCGCGCCGTCAAAGGTCATCAGCGTCTTCGTGCTCGGCGCAAGGTCGGCAGATCCGCCCACCATCCACGGGATCCGCTTCGCGACCGCATTGAGCACCTGCCCGCCAGATGCGCGGCTCGCGACGCCCTTCGGGTCGGCCTTGAAGACCGGCAGGTCGGCATCCCAGTCCTTGGGCAGCTCGCCGGCGAGCATCATCCGGATCTCCGCAGCCTCAGCCGGGAACTTCGCCGCATAGGCATCGAACAGCGCTCGCCAATCCTTGCTCGCCTGCGCGCCGCGCGCGCCGACGCCTGCCGCGAAACGCTCGCGCACGCCGTCGGGCACCAGGAACTGCGCATCCTCAGGCCATCCGTAGAAGCGCTTGGCGCCCTTGATCTCGTCCTCGCCAAGGGGCTCGCCGTGCGCAGCCGCAGTGTCCTGCTTCTTGGGCGCACCGAACCCGATGTGGCTGTCGACGATGATGATCGTGGGGCGGTCGGCGCACGCCTTCGCCGCCGCGAACGCCTTCCTCAGCGCATCCTGGTCGTTCGCGTCGCTCACGTGCAGCGCGTTCCATCCGTATCCCTTGAAGCGCGTCGCCACGTCGTCGCTGTACGCGAGCGACGTGTTCCCCTCGATGGTGATGTGGTTGTTGTCGTAGATCCAGCAGAGGTTCGCGAGCTTCAGGTGCCCCGCGACCGACGCCGCCTCGCCCGAGATGCCCTCCATCAGGCATCCGTCGCCGCAGATCACCCAGGTGCGCCACGAGAAGAGCTCGAAGCCCGGGCGGTTGTAGCGGTTGGCAAGCCAGCCCGAGGCCATCGCCATGCCTACGCTCGTCGCGCATCCCTGGCCGAGTGGGCCCGTCGTTGTCTCGACGCCGGTCGTGAGGTGCGACTCCGGATGGCCCGGGCACATGCTGCCGAGCTGGCGGAAGCGCTTGATGTCGTCGAGCGTCACCGACAGGCGACCGAGCTGCTTGCCCGCATGGTCAAGCGCCTGCACGCCGGAGAGGTGGAGCATCGAGTAGAGGAGCATCGACGCGTGGCCGTTGGAGAGCACGAACCGGTCGCGGTTGGCCCAGTGCGCATCGGCAGGGTCGAACCGAAGCTCATCCTGCCAAAGCGCGTATGCCACCGGCGCAAGCGCCATCGGCGTGCCTGGGTGCCCCGAGTCGGCCTTCTGCACCGCATCCATCGAAAGCGTGCGGATGGTGTTGATGGCCAGCTGGTCGATGTCGGTGGACTTGGATGGTGCGGTCGTAGTGGCTGTGGTCATGTCGTCTCTTGATGTGTGGGGCCGCAGAAGTCAGTCGTGCCCGCATCGCCGCGGGATAGACTTCCCGCAGGCAACGCGAAGCGGCGAGGATACGGCGGCAAACGCGCCTGATCCCATGGCCGAGGCCCCACAGGAGATTCAAATGATCCACCTCCACACCCTGCTCTTCCCGGCCCGAGGGCCTCTCAGCGCGCGGTTTCTTGCGCTTGCGGGCGGCGCAGCGCTCGCTGCAGGTGCTGCGCTCGCATTCGGCGCTTCGGCTGCATCCGCTGCAATAACCGCATCTTCGCAGTCCGTCGGCGAAAATGCCGCGCAGGGTCTCGCGCAGGCGGAGGCGGGTGCCGGGTCAGCGCAGGCGTCAGACTCTGGCGCCATCCCAGACTCAGATGAGGAGGTACCCGGACCGCCGACCCAAGGCGGAGACGGCGACTCGGATGTGGAAGTCGCGGGTCCCCCGAAGGTCCCGACCGGGCCGGCGATTCCCCCAGGTGTTGGCTTCAACCAGAAGGGCGGCCAGCTCAGCGCGATGGCGCTCGAGTCGGCGGCGCTCGGCAGTCCTGAGGTGCACTACCACGTGATGGGTCCCGGTGCGGTGCAGACCCCCGGCTACGTCAACGCGCCAATCGTGAACCCCCAGACCACCCAGCCCAACTGGCACTATCACGTGGTGAGCGCGCTCGGGAAGGGCAGCATGAACACCTCGATGGACTCCCACTGGCACTACTACAACAGTTCCGGTGGCGCCGGTCAGGTGCCCGGACCGGCGCCCGAGTACCTCGGCGGCATCGGCGCGTACGGCGGCGTGGCGAGCCAGGCGGGGGGCCAGTGGGCGTTCGGCGGCATGGGCGCCGGAAACGCCATGTTCGCGGCCTACGACTGAG
>CAZKTN010000074.1:0-4280 GCA_964555705.1 uncultured Isosphaeraceae bacterium
GGATGCCACGAAGCGGCCATCTGTGGCCGGAGTGATCGTCGTCGCAGCACGATCGGCTCCCCGCACCGTGATCGTGCTCCCCGACGCTGCGGTAAGCGTCGCAGGCCACGTGCCCGCTGCCACCACAATCTCCGCTGTGGTGCCCGCGCAGACCTGCGCAGCGGCCGCGTTAATGCTTGGCGCATCCTGCGGCACGCGAATCACGGTAGGGCACTGCGCGTCCGCGGCGTGTGACAGGCCGAGGACAGCAAGGACAGCGACAGCACACACGCGCAGGCGCGCACGACCGGAAGGGCTCAGCGACATGGTCATCTTTCTCCTGGACAGGAACCGCGGAGCGCGTCCGCACGCGTCTCCCGTGTCCAAGCGCCAGACCGCACGCACAGGGGCAGCGTTCTCACCGCTAGCGACTATTCCACTTTTGCCAGCCGAATTGATTCATCAGCGACGAGCAGCGTGAGCACGTCGCACGCGACCGAAGGGTCGGCGGCCCGGATGTCATTCAGCTCGCTCTGCCATGCGCTGCGCGGCAGGTGGCGTATGCGCTCGAACATCATGTGCACATGCTGCCAGCGCATGTGGTTCCCGGACGGTGTTGGCGCAAGTTCAGTTTTCATCCTGCTCTCCTGCTGATCGGCCGGCTCGCGGCCGAAGGCCCTCGGATGTGAGTTCGCGGTGAAGCCACGCCCGCGCGAACGCCCAGTCGCTCTTCACGGTGCGCTCCGAAACCCCGAGGCACTGCGCAACCTGCTCCACGGACAGGCCGCCGACGAACCGCAGCCATGCCACTGCCGCTGGACGCGGCGCGAGCGCATCCAGCCTGTCGAGCGCGCGAATGGCCGATGCTCCAGCAGTGCCCTCAGGGTCGGGATCGATGCCGAGCGGCGCCGTGTCAAGCGCCACCTCATCTGCAGACACCGCAACCGCCTCCTCCCGCCGCCGGCGTCGCGTCCGCCGGCGCGCCGCATCGGTCACGATCTGTCCCATCATGCGCACGAGCGATCCGAAGAGGTGCGCGCGGTTCTCGAAGGACGCCCCGCCCATCTTGATGTAGAGCTCGTGCACGAGCACCGTCGTATCGATGGGCCGGCGCGCACCCTCCTTGGACAGCATCGAGCGGGCCATCCGGTGGACCTCGGCGTAGATCTCCCGCCAGAGCGCCTCCAGCGCACCTTCGTCACCGGCATGGTGACGCGACAGCAGCTCGTCGACGAGCTCCTGCCGGCCATTTGGTGGGATGAATCCTTCCACGTCGTCTCTCCATGACGCGCTGGCAGGTGCGACCCCCGGCGCGCTGCGATTCAAGCGCCATCGTGCGGACGATGGGGCAGCGATTCGCCAAAGTATCGTGGAATCGATGCTGGGGTCGGGGCAGACACAATCATCGGGCACGCCGGACGACCTCGGTCCGGTCCATGCCTGCTTCGTCCTGCTCCTTGATGGCAGGGCTGAAGAGGCGGAATCGCTCTTTCCGGCGCACGTGATGCAGGCCGCAAGTGAACTGCTCGCTGCGGAGGAGTCGCTTGAGTCCGCGAGCACGCCTGCGCCTTTGCAGCTCGCATCGGACGCCGACTCGCTCGCGGGCACCGAGATCGCCGGATTCACGCTGCAGGAGCTTCTGGGCGAGGGCGCGAGCGGACAGGTCTACCGTGCGCAGCAGCGTGCACCGGAGCGGCACGTGGCACTAAAGGTGCTCTGGCCATGCTCGCGTGCAGAGGCGTTCGAGCAGCGCCGCGAGGCCGCAGTGCTCGCGCGCCTTGAGCACCCGGGGATCGCACGGCTGTACCAGGTGGGCGTGTGGGAGCATGCCGGCGCATTCAGGCCCTGGATTGCGATGGAGCTCGTCGATGGCGCGCAGCCGCTCGACCACACATCGGCCGCTGCGCTGCCCATCGGCACGCGGGTCGCGCTGCTCGCTGATGTCGCGGACGCGATCGCGTATGCGCACTCAAAGGGCATCATCCACCGCGACCTCAAGCCGGGAAATGTGCTGCTCGATCGCTCCGGCATGCCCAAGGTGATTGACTTTGGGCTTGCCCGGCAAGATGGCCCTGCACGCGAGCGGTCGATTGCCATGCTCGGCGACCGGATCGTCGGCAGCCTCGTGTCGATTGCCCCGGAGTGCCTCGATGCGGGCGCAAGGGCAGATACCCGCTCTGACGTGTTCTCACTCGGGACCATTGCCTACGGGGTCCTCGCCGGTCGGCCGATGCGCGCACTTGATGGCCGCACCGTGACGCAGGCCATGCACATGGTTGCGACGCACGTCACACCGAGGCTCGCCGCAGTGGATCCGCGGCTGCGCGGAGACCTTGACCGCATTGTCGCGAAGGCCACCGATCCGGACCCATCGCGGCGCTACGCGGGCATGGACCCGCTCGCACGCGACCTGCGCGGCCACCTTGCTGGCTGCCCTGTGCTCATCGAGCAGCAGCCGCTTCGTGAGCGCATCCTGCGCTCCACGCGCAGGCACTGGCGGATGTGGACGGTGGCCGTGGCAATCGTGACCACACTTGTGTCGGCGACTGTCATCTCGCTTGGCTATGCGCAGCAGGCGCGGGACCAGGCGGTCCTTGCAAACCTCAGCGTCGCCACCGGCGCCATCGAGTCATGCGATCTTCAGACGCTTGACCGGGCCATCGCGGCCATCGGCGATTCGGACAGCCCGGAGGTCGCGCTGCTCAATCGAGTTGCTGCGATGCGCGGCACCTTCATGTCACCGCATGACTGGTATGCGCTTGCGCTCTCGCCGGACGGGTCCTGGGTTGTGGGCTCTGCGGGCATCGTCGGTGCGACCGACAATTCGGGCGTTCTCGCGCGCTGGGATGGCACCTCCGAACGATGGCGCATCCACTTGCCCACTGCGATGACCCATGGGCTGTCGATCTCGCCCGACGGGCGACTGATCTCCGTATGCCACGTCGATGATGGTGTGTCGATTGTCGATGCGGAGCGTGGTGCGGTACTGCATCAGTGGAACCGCAGCTCCGATGCCGAGGGCAAGGTCGCGCAGTTCCTGCCCGACGGACGACTGCTCTACGCCGATACGCAGGTGTGCGTGATGCATGCCGACGGCACTCCTGCAGGCGAGCCCTTTGATTCTGGCGTTGGGCTGGTGCGGGCCATTGCGGTCCTTCCCGAACGGACAGTTGCCGTCGCCGGTCATAGCGGTGCCGCGATCATCGACTTCGAGGCCGGTCGAGTCCTGCGCACGTTGGATTGCCCGACGGGATACCAGACTGCCGTGTGGCGAAGCCCGCATGATGGTGCGCTGCTTGTTGGTGGCTGGGATCGCACCGTGCGTGCGTATGGCGCCGAATCCGACTCTCCAGTGTGGACGGGTCGCACTCACCGCGATCTCGTGTGGTCGATCGCGGGAATGGGTCGCGGGCATGCCGTGTCCGCGGGGTCGGATGGCGCGCTCGCGGTCTGGGACGTTGCCTCGGGTGCATGCACCACAATGCCCGGCAGCCCGGACATGGTGTGGGCGCTGCTGCCCACACGCGAAGGCATGTGGATCGGAAGCCGCGGCGGACTCCGCGTGCAATCGCATGAGAGCGCCGCGCGTTGGCGTGGTATCCCGACTGATCGGCGGCACTTCACGGTGGGCGACGGCTGGTCTGCGTGGATTGATGAAGGCGGAATGCTCCACATGGCTGGTGACGACGGGCGCCCGCACCAGGCACCGGGCCTCGTCGGCGGTATCGCAATGCTCGCGCAGGGCGATGGCGACGCACTGTGCGCACTGTGCGATGACGGCACGGTGGCGTGCATCGATGCGGGCACCGGTGCGCTCCGATGGGTCAGTGACCGCTACCGGCATGATGACGTGGATGGCGTAGGGACTTCGGGGAAGTCAGGCATCGCATCGATGGCCGTAGACGCCTCTGGCGGCATCCTGCTCATCGCGTCTCGAATACGTGGATGCGTGGCCGTGGATCTCCAGTCTGGGAGCCAGCTCTGGCAGAGGTCGCTCGACCAGCAGTGCCAGACCGTGGGCTACCTGAAGGGCGGCTCGATCTACGCGGGCGGGCGACAGGGCCTCATCTGGAGACTCAGTCGGAGCGGCGATGTGCAGCGGGAAGTCCGCAGCCAGCGCACGCACCCCACGTGCATTGTCGGCGACCCATCGGGCAGCCGCGTCGTCGTCGCGGGGAGCGACGGCACACTGCGCATCCTCGATGCGAACACACTCGAGGAGCGGCTGGCCATCCGCGTGTCGAACGCACGGCTCAACTCGATGTGGATCGACGAGCACGGCGTATGGACGATCGACAAGG
>CAZKTN010000075.1:0-4135 GCA_964555705.1 uncultured Isosphaeraceae bacterium
CCCTTGCGCCACTTGCGGCCGCCCGTGCGCGGCGCCGACTCGGCCTCAGCGGCTGCTGCGGCCGCCTGCCTGCGGATGGTGGCCACCGCCACGCACCGGGCCTCCTCAAGCTCCACCGCAAGTCCGACCGACACGACGTCGGTCCTGGACGTGACCACGTGGTACTCGGCAAGCATTCGGATGAGCCCAAGCCCGTAGTTGTGCGCGGCATCGATCGTGACATCAGGTGTGCGCAGGCAGATCGCGGGCCATTCGCGGCGCACCAGCGCGATGTAGTTGATGACAAGCAGCACCAGCCGGCGATGGCTCTCCTCAGGACCACCCCGCTGCACGATGCCGGATTCCTGCACTGGTTCGCTGACGGCAGCGTGATTGTCCGATCGCATGTCACTCATGAATGGGGTCCTCTCCTGAACTGGCATGAACTGAACTGGCACGAACACACTCCAGCCCGCGTTCGGCGGACACCCCAACGGTGCTTCCAGTATTGCGCCGCGTTCGGCCTGCGACGTCGGCATTCGCGCGACTTCCCCAATACGCGCACCCTTCAGCCAGATTCGCGCGCGCAGACCCATGCGCGGCTCTCCGCGCGAACGCCTGCACAGATCCTCCCGTGCGCTCAGTCTGCCGACCAGCGCACCAGCAAGCCCGTTGGCGTGGGCGGGTACTCCATCTGCACCCTGAAGCAGTCGAAGTCGTCGAGCTGCGAGCCTGCGAGACCTGCGCCAGTGGCAAGCATCCGCTCGTACTTCCCGTTGACGTGGCTGAGGCGTCCGGTGAGCCTGGGGCTGGTCACCCACGCAGCCTCCGGGGTGTACGGGTGACGCAGAAAGTCGGGCTGAGCGGCAGGAAGCCGTGCGGGGCTTGGATGGAAGTACAGCCCGACATCCGGGCTCATCCTGCCGATCGACTTGTGCATGAGCACGTCGCACACCGCCGTCTCGGTCGGCAGCGCGAGCAGCATCGTCGAGAACTTGACCGATCTGGGGGCCGTAGGCATTGCCGGAGCTGCAGGAATCACCTCGGCAAACGCTACATCGAGCCCATCGGCATGATCAGGTGCCATGCTGATGCACGCCACCTCCGCATCCACCACCTCCATGACGGAGATCGAGTCGGGTCCAACACCGCCTGAGCAGAACTCCGTGAGCAATGTGGGCCGGTGCCCGTTCGCGCTGCCCGGCGCCGCCGAATCCGAGAGGTCCTTCGCAAGCTCAAGGGGGCGGTGGTACACAGGCACGGGTCCCAGCGACATGCTCCGAACGAGGTCGTGGACAAGGCTGAGCAGCACAAGTGTGACCCGGTCCGATGCGCTGCCGGGCACCACCATCGTCGCATTGACCGCCCCTCCCATCGAGATGCCCCGGATGGCCGACTGGGACTGGAACGCCTGACGGTGGAGCTGGTTCACCGTTCGGCTGCCTGCACGCGAATCGGTCGCGCCAAGCGCCATCGCCTTCAGCTGGCCGCGTGTGATGCTCCGGCGCTTGAGCGCACCCTCAAGCGCGGCGCGGGTCTCCTCCACGGATGACACGGACATCCCCCTCGCGCGCAGGGCGGCAACGATCTTGTCGCATCCGGATCGCCCCGGTAGCGCCGCCAGGATCGCCGCCGGATTCGATGCCGTTGCCATCGTGTGGCACTGCCACGCGAGCGTCTTGTCGAGGGACAGCGCAATCCCGAAGGACCGTGCACTCGAGTGCTCTGCCAGCAGCGGCCGCGCACTGTCCGCGAGCGCAGAGCCGAACCCTGTTGCCGCGCTCGCCACATCGGTGAAGAGCACAGGTGTCCGTGCAAGGTTGGTTGCTCTTCTGAATGCCATTTCACCCACCGCACCTTTCCGCCAAAGTCCCTGCCTCATCCGGTGGCGTAGTTGCTTTCATCGGCGCAGCTTGGCTGTGCGCATCACTCGACATGGGATGTTGACGCATCCTTCGTGCACGCCATCCGATGCGTCTGCGATCCGGGCATCTGCACAGACATCCGCGCAGTAACCGCAGGAATGCCCCTGTTTCTGATGCAGCCACCAATCCTTGACAGTACCCGCTGTTACTGTTACAGTATGCGCCATGGCTTCCGCCTCATCCATGCTGATGTCGCTCCCCGAGTCCGGAGTCACGCTCGACGAGCTGGCGGCCCGGGCGAATGCCATTCTCGCCTCCCGGGGATTCGTCGCCGAGGATTCGCGTTCGGCCTCGCGCGTCGACAGCCGCACTGTTCGCTTCTACCAGACGATTGGCGTGCTGCCGAAGCCTGCCTACGAGGGACGGCGCGCGCTGTACTCGCTCACGCACCTGCTTCGGCTTGTGGCAGCGAAGCAGCTGCAGTCGGAGGGCTACACGCTTGCGCAGATCCAGGCCACGTTGCCCGCGCGCACCGATCGGCACATCACCCGCGCCCTCACGGAAGCCGAAAGCGTCATGCAGCAGGGCTCCCGCGTGCTGCCTGGGGCCAAGCCGCCATCTCGTCCCTCGTCCACCGGATCAACACCCGAGCTGCGGGCCTTCACGCTCGCGAAAGGAGTCACCCTTCTCGTCGATCCCACCTCCGCACAAGACCCCGCAGCGCTCGCCAAGTCGCTCGCCGACGCGCTCGCGCGCACTGTTCACTCATCCCAGCTCTAGGCCCACTTCTTTCACACCACGCAACGCCCTTCCGGAGGTACCCGATGTCCATGATTCCGCCCTCGATCCCGCCCGCACAGCCCTCGCGCCGCACGCTCGGCTCGCTCCTCGGCATGGAACCGCCGCAGGACGATCCCGAGTCGGGCGGCGGGGCCGCTCTCGACGGCGACCGCCGCCCGATGAGCGAGCCCGCGAGGCTGCCGCTGGCGCGGGTCTCGGCGACAGTCAGGATCGTCGGCGATTGCGCGCAGACCGAGCTGCAGGAGCACTACACGAACACGCACGGACGGCCACTGGACGTCACCCACACGATCCCGCTGCCGCAGGGCGCAGCCGTCACAGGCGTGGAGATTCGCGCGGGCGACCGTACGGTGCGCGGTGCATGCCTCCGCACTCCTGAGGCGCGCGAGCGCCACCGCAGCGCGAAGAGGCGAGGCAAGACATCGGCTCTGATCGAGCAGCGCCGCGACGATGTGCACACGATCATGCTGGCGAATGTGCCCGCCGGGGCATCGATCGCGATCACGCTGCGAATCGTGGAGCGGCTCAGGGTGGCCGATGGGAGGTTCGAGTACCGGCTGCCGACCGGCATCTCGCCGAAGTTCGTTCCGGGATCGGCTGTTGGCCACGACGGCGACGGATGGAGCCCCGACACGACACGCGCCCCGGATGCGTCGCATCTCACGCCGCCGGTCCTTGCTGGCGAAGGGACGCCAATGGACGTGGACGTGCTGCTTGCAGCGGGCGCCACGGACATTCGATCATCCATTGCGCTTGAGCGCGCCGACGAGGCAGATGGGTCGATCAGGCTGCGGCCTGCGTCGCCCGTCGCGTCGGGCAATGACATCGTGATCCGATTTTGGGGTCGCGACACGACGCCCACGCTGCGTGCCTACAGCGATGGCGCACGCACGCTCGTCGTTGTGGATCCCCCGCTCGCGCGGCATCCGGACCGCGAACGCCCACGCGAGGTCGTGTACGTGCTTGACCGATCCGGGTCCATGAACATCACACGCATCGGGGCCGCCAAGCGGGCGATCATCGCGTCGCTTCGTGCGCTGTCGCCCCGTGACCGCATCCAGATCCTCGCCTTCAGCGATGGATGCGCGAAGTTCAGGCCTCGGCCGACGCTTGCAAGCGTCGACACGATCGAGGCGGCGATCCGCTGGGTTGGTCATATTGAGGCACAGGGCGGCACCAACGCACTGGAGGCGCTCAAGATTGCGTGCACCACCCCAGTCGCGGCCAAGCGAGTCCGCACGGTGCTGCTGCTCACGGACGGCGATGTGGCCAACGATGCGGAGATCCTGCAGATGACTCGGCGCATGGATCCTGCAACGCGTCTCTTCGCGATCGGGATCGGCACAGGGCCATCGCATGCGCTGCTGTCGAGGCTCGCGCGGCTCGGCGGCGGCACGTACACCGCAGTGTCAAGCCACGATGCGATCGAGGCTGAGGTTCTCGCCTTCGATCACGCCACGGTCGGGCCGATCGCGTTCGGCCTGCATGAG
>CAZKTN010000076.1:0-3966 GCA_964555705.1 uncultured Isosphaeraceae bacterium
GGCGCGACATCTGGCGATGGAGCCATGTGGTGCCGCACTTCTGCGCGCCGATGCCCAGGAAGTCGACGGTGGTCATCGCGTGGGCCTCGTACGGTCGCGGGTGCGGGGCTGTGGCAACGCTTCGGTGATCATCGAGTGTGACTCAGGGCCTGGGAGTCTCGTTGCGGTACCTGTGCAGGAACCCGAGGCGCTCGATCCGCTGGAGCACCTCATCGACGTCAGCGGCAGGCCAGTCCTGGTCCACCGAGGGTCGCCGTGGCGAGTCGAAGAGGAACTCGCGGACTGCCAGCATCTGCTCGTCCTGCGCAGGTAGACCGAGGAACGCGCACAGCCTGTCGAGCTGACCCTCGGGCTCGGCAAGGAGGTCCTCATGGTGAAGGTCGATGATCATTGAAGCAGGAAGCCGTTCATGAAGTGCCGCGACAGCCTCATAGTGCATGAAGCACCAGCGGATCCGGTCCTGTAGCGACGCGCCGCTCTTCCTGTGGGCGGTCGTGATCGTGTCGAACGGGTTCCGGACAGAGTGGACGAGGCAAAGCCGCGCCTGCATGCGTTCCTGCAAGGACGGAATCAGGGATGGCTTTCCGTGGAGCATCAGCGTGGCGGTGTTCCAGATCTTGTCTCCCACAACGATGATGTCGGTCTTGCTGCGAGGTGTGCCACTTTCCGGATATCGATGCACCTGCGATGCCCATCCCGTGCGTGAGTGGCCCGAAGCGCTCTGGGCAATCTCGACGAGAATCTCGTCGCGGGTCAAGCCTCTCCAGAAGCGGCCACTCGCACCTGTCTCGTTCGCCATGATGGCCTTCGAGTGGGCGTCGATTACGGCGCCGAGCAGCGTGGAGCCGCTGCGAGGGCTGCCGATCACTAGGCAGAACGTCGTTGCCTGCTTCAGTAGTTGAAGATCCATTTTCGTGCCGGCTGTTGTGTCGGCGGAGATCCGTGCGCGGAGCCGGCCTCTCGGGTCGCAGCTGTCCAGATACCTGTCAGATGCAGGATAGCCTCTACGACATGTGCGGCATCGTTGGCGCGCTTGGAGGCGAACTGCCGCGGATGCATGCTGCAGGCGACGGTGCGCTCGCGGCGCTTGCGAGGCGCGGGCCGGATGGCTGCGGTACATGGGCCGATGCGGATGCGGGCGTGTGGATCGGGCACACGCGGCTGGCGATCATCGACAGGAGTTCCGCCGGGGCGCAGCCGATGCGCTCGGCCAGCTGCCGGTGGGTGATCGCCCTCAACGGCGAGATCTACAACCACCACGAGCTGCGCGCGCGGGTCGGGGCTGCCCGATGGCGTGGCCATTCGGATACAGAGTCGCTTGTCGAGCACATTGATGCGTTCGGGCTTGAGGCGACGCTTCGTGCGGTCGAGGGGATGTTCGCGTTCGCGGCCTGGGATGCGGCCGAGCGCACGCTGCACCTGGTGCGGGACCCGCTCGGGCAGAAGCCCTTGTACTGGGGATGGGTTGGGGGCGAGTACTCGTCGCTGGTGTTCGCGTCGCAGCTCTCCGCAATGGAGGCGATTCCGGGGTTCGAGCGTCGTGTGGATCCGGCAGCCCTTGCCGCGCTCATGCGGTGGCAGTGCGTGCCGGGAGAGATGTGCATCTATCAGGGTGTTCGAAAGCTTGCGCCTGGGCATCGGTTGCATGTGCGCGCGGGCCAGGAACCTGCGGTGAGCGCGTGGTGGTCGCTTGGAGACATGATCGCGGCCGGTGGAAGCGAGCGGCGCGCGCCGCTGAAGACTGCAGCCGCTCGCGCAGATGCGCTGTCGCACGCCGCGGCGGCGGTGCGCGAGGCCGTGCACTCGCAGCTTGAGTCGGATGTGCCGCTGGGCGTGCTGCTCTCGGGTGGCATCGACTCGTCGCTGGTGCTTGCGCTTGCGCAGGAGCATCGGCGGGAATCGGGCGCGGGGCCAGTGCAAGCGTTCACGGTCGGGTTTGGCGAGGTGGACGGGGGCGTAGCACACCGCTCGCACGACGAGAGTGAGGCGGCTGCCGCAGTGGCGAGTGCGCTCGGGGCGCGGCACCACGTGCTGCATGCGACAAAGGCGAGCGCGCTGGCGGTCGTGCCGTCGCTGGCCACGATCTATGACGAGCCATTCGCGGACAGTTCGCAGGTGCCGATGGCGATCGTGGCGCGGCTTGCGCGCCAGCATGTGGGTGTGGCGCTGACCGGCGACGGCGGCGACGAGATGTTCGGCGGGTACCGAAGGCACGTGGCCGCTGCGCACATGTGGCCTGTGGCGTCTGCGCTGCCGAGGCCGGTGCGGGCGATGCTGGCGAGGTTCGCGCGCTGGCGCGTGCGCCGTGACGACGCGGCGATGCCGCGCGCGCAGTCCGCGCAGAAGCTTGCGCAGGTGCTTGAGGCGCGGTGCATCGAGGATGCGCACTGGTCGCTGGCGTCAAGCTGGCGGCATGAGTGGCCGCTGGCCGGTGGCGCTGCTGGCGGTGCGCATGCGTCGCGGCCCGCGCCGCCGGACTGGAGCGCGCACGCCTGGTGGTCGTCGCTCACGCCGGCGGAGCGCTCGATCGCGCTCGACACGCTGCGATACCTGCCTGATGACATTCTTGTGAAGGTGGACCGCGCATCGATGCATGCGGGGCTCGAGACGCGCGCGCCGCTGCTTGACACTCGCGTGGTGGCGGCGGCCTGGCGCCTGCCGCTTGATGCGCGTATGGGCCAGCGCGGCAAGCATGTGCTGCGCACGATGCTCGCCGAGCACCTGCCCGCGAACATGATCGACCGCCCCAAGCACGGGTTCTCCGCGCCCATCGAGCAGTGGCTGCGGGGGCCCCTGCGCGAGTGGGCGGAGTCGCTGCTGCGGCCCGCATCGCTTGAGGGCGATGGATTCGATGCGGCGGTGGTGCGCGGCAACTGGGACGCCGTACTTTCGGGCCGCCGGGATTCACGCGAGATCTGGACCGTGCTCATGTACCGTCAGTGGCGTGATAGGGCAGCACTGTGATGTGATGGAGCAGCACTCTGGCCAGCGATGCGGCCAGTGGCCCGCGCTGGTCGATCCCAGGAGCGGCCAGCGCCTGCACGAGTGCGACGGCTATCTCGTGGCGGGGGATGGCCGCTACCCGGTCGTCAACGGCATTGCGCGCGTGCTGCCCGATGCCGGCAGCTACGTGGATGCGTTTGGCGAGCAGTGGAACAGGTGGCAGTGCACGCAGCTCGACTCGCACACTGGCGTGCCGATCTCGCGCAACAGGCTGCTGAGGTGCATCGGCGGCGATCTCGCGCGCACGATGTCGGCGCCCGGCGGATGCATGGACGTGCTCGAGGCGGGATGCGGCGCAGGCCGATTCACCGAGGTGCTGCTGGGGATGCCCGGGGTGCGGCTGACGTCAGTGGACCTCAGCAGCGCGGTCGAGGCGAATGCTCGCAACTGTCCGCAGGACGGGCGCCACCGCATCGTGCAGTGCGACATCTGCGAGCTGCCATTCGAGGAAGGGTCCTTCGACGTGGTGATGTGCCTTGGTGTGATCCAGCACACGCCGGATCCCGAGCGCACGATCGCAAGCCTCTACTCGCGGGTGAAGCCGGGGGGATGGCTCGTGATCGACCACTACCTGCATAACTGGAAGATCTGGCTGCGCGTCACCGCGAACGCGATGCGCCCGTTCGTGAAGCGGCTCCCTCCGGGCAGGCGCATGCGCTTCTGCGAGCGCATGACGGACCTGGTGCTTCCCGTGCACCGCGCGATGCGAGGCTCGCGCGTGGCGCAGATGGCGCTCTCGCGCGTGTCGCCGCTGCTGACGTACTACCACGTGTATCCCGAGCTCAGCGACGAGCTGCAGCGGGAGTGGGCGCTGCTCGACACGCACGACAGCCTCACCGACTGGTTCAAGCACCTGCGCACGCCGGCGCAGATCCGCGGTGCGCTCGAGTCGCTCGGCGGCACCGACATCGTGTCGGTGCCGGGCGGTGTCGGTGTCGAGGCGCGCTGCCGCCGCGGGTAGCC
>CAZKTN010000077.1:0-1494 GCA_964555705.1 uncultured Isosphaeraceae bacterium
CGGGCCACCTGCGCCGAATACTCTCGCGCCCATGACGCTGACGCTCTTGCGCGCAACGATCGTCGCCCTCCTCCTCTTGGGCCTCGCGGCGGTCGCCGCGCGTGCCGACCTGCCCTCACGCACGGTGAAGGTCGCTGTCTTCCCCGATGCTCCCTTTGCGATGCTCGAATCCTCCGGACGCTGGGACGGCTTCGCGGCAGTGACGCTGCAGGCGGCCGCGATCCCCGCCCGCGTGGTGCTGGAGTTCCACGAGTGCAGCTCCCTTGATGCGCTGATCGACGAGGTGGCCAGCGGCACCGCGGACATCGGCATCGGCAACACGCTGGTCACGAGCGCGCGGCTGTCGCGCGTGGCGTTCACGCAGCCGATCCTCGACGGCGGCCTGAAGGTGATGGTGCCGAGCGACCATTCCCACTCGATCGCACGGCTCTGGGAGGGACTGGTCGATGACGGCCACGTGCGCGTGGTGGCATGGGGCACCGTGATCACGCTGGCGCTGTCGTTCGTGGTGGCCTTTGTCCTGCGGCGGCTCGACCGCGAGTTCACGCCGCACCTGCATGAGGGCCTTGCGGAGTCGTTCTATCACGTGGTGTCCGTGACGATGACCGGCAAGACGAACTACAAGGGCAATGCGGCGCCTGGCTGGGTCGGCAAGATCGTGGCGGCGATCTGGCTTGTGTTCGGCATCGCGACCGTGGCCTACCTGACCTCCAGCCTCAGCAGCGTGATGACGGCCAACACGCTGCATGCGCGCATCAACGGGCCACTAGACCTGCGCGGCAAGACTGTGGGCACCCTCAAGGGCAGCGTGGGCGAGCGCTACTGCGCGCAGCATGGGCTCGATGTCGCCAGCTTCGATTCGGTCGATGCGGCCGCCGACGCTCTGGTGGCGCGGCAGGTCGATGCCGTGGTCGCCGATGCGCAGTCGCTCGACTACTTCGACACCTCGCACCCGGGCGTCGCCGTGACGACAGTGGGCGAGACCTTCGAGCAACGGCACTTCGCCTTCGCGGTGCACCCAGGCGACGACGACCTGCTGCGCCGGCTCAACGTGGCGATCCTGTCGCTGCGCGAGGATGGCGCGCTCGACCGCATCCGCGCCCACTGGTTCGGGCACTGATTCAGGCGATCATGCAGCGGGATCCGCCGCGTGACGGCGGCCTCTCGCCTGAGGTCCTGGTGGATGGGCTCAGGGCCGTGCGGCCGCCTCCGCTACGCTCTACTTGGGTCCGGGTGCGCGAGTCGCCCGGTCGGCGCCCGCGCTCGGCCGATGGACCGTATGCGCGAGCGAGTCACCACAAGTTCTGCAACTCCCCCGCCGGCCCAGCGCTCACCGCAGCGCTCGCCGCAGTGGCCTGAGCTGGCCGCATCGCTGCTTGCCGCGGCCTTCGTGGCGCTGGCGCTCGCCACCATTCCCTACGGCGCGCCGATGCCGCAGTGGTACTTCATGATGATGGGTGTGGTCGCGGCGCTCGCAGCTGCGGCGACATTCGC
>CAZKTN010000077.1:1594-2688 GCA_964555705.1 uncultured Isosphaeraceae bacterium
GCCCAGTGCGGCTGGCGCAAGCCGGTGGCGCTCGCTCGTCTGGTGGCCGATTCCCACGGTCCTTGCTGCGTGGACGATCGCCGCGCTGTCGAGCGGCTTCCCCGCCGAGGTGGCGGCGCGCTCGTGGGGCATGGCGTTCTATGCGCTGCTGTTCCTGGCTGCGCAGGTGACATGCTGGACAGTGCACGGGCGCCGCACCCTGGTGCTAGTCGTGCTGGCCACGCTGATCGCCATCGCAATCGACCTCTGGTGGCAGCGTGCCACGGCAATCTCGCTGATCCGGGAAGTTCGCGCGGAGACGCGCATCTGGAATGGCCAGTGGTGGACAGTGACCATGCCAAGCGGGAGCCTCGGCAACCGCAACGACCAGGCCGTGATGGGTGTGCTGGCCCCACTGTGCGCGTGCATCGTGCCCTCGGCGTGGGCATGGGTCGTGCCTGCGCTTGCGCTGGCCGCCTCGGGCTACGTGGCGCTTGTGGGTGCGTCGCGGCAGCTGCTTCTTGGCCTGTGCGCCGCCATCGGTGTGACAGCGCTGCTGCGCCTGCCGCCGCGCGTGCGGTGGTGGGCCGCTGGCGCTGCCGTGCTTCTCGTGGCCGCGGCAGTCGCGGCGCATCCGGGCACGCGGGCCCGCGTGATGGAGATATCGAAGACGCCGCTGGGCGACCGAGGGCTGCCGGTGGCGTACGGCATGTCGCTCTTCGCGTCGCACCCGGTGGCCGGGGTGGGCCCGTCGCTCTACGGGCACCACTACGTGATCGGCGTGCGTGAGGGGTGGACGTTCGCGGGCGAGACCCTTCGCCCCAGAGGGATGCCGTGGGTGCACTGCCTTCCGGTGGAGATCGCGTGCGAGATGGGCGCAGTGGGGCTGCTCGCGTACGGCGCGGTCGTATGGGGATTCGTGCGGCGAGTGCGCACGGCGATACGCATGGGCGGGCCCGCGCGCGATTTGGGCGTTGCGGTGGCCGCGGCGGCGGCGTCGATGGCCGTGATGGGCCTGGTCGACCTGACCTTCATCAAGGACTGGGTCAGGATCTGCTGGTGGCTGCTGATTGGGCTTGGCTTCAGCGCGCCGACGATTCCGGGCGGCGCGAGCC
>CAZKTN010000077.1:2788-3905 GCA_964555705.1 uncultured Isosphaeraceae bacterium
TGAGCGAGCCCGCCGCGTAGCAGAGCCCCAGGATCATCCAGAAGCAGATGCGCACCCAGTCCTTGGCGAACGTGAGGTCCACGAGCCCCACGATCATCATGCAGCTCGCCGCGGAGATGATCGCCATCAGCAGCGTGCGGTCGGTGGCGGCGTTCTTCCACGCGCGCACGAGCCGGCGTACTGCCCCGACGAGCGCGCTGGTCACCGCGGCCGCGCCCACGAGCCCCGTCTCGCACAGCACCTCGATGGGCAGCGAGTGCACCCACGGCATCCCGGTGCGCTGCAGCGGCTCGCCCATCCATGTCCATCCGCGCGCGGCCGCCGGCACGTAGTAGTTGTTGAAGAGGCCTGGCCCTGCGCCAGTGGCCCAGAAGTGCGAGAAGAGCCAGAGCCCAAAGCCGAAGATGGGCCCGCGTTCGCCAAGGCCACGCGACGCGGTGCTCATGATGCGCTCACGCAGCGCCGGCGTGACCATCGCCGCCACCACCACTGCGCCGACCATCGCGATGGCGATCGCGATGAGCCACTTGATGCGCACCCGCGCGGCCAGCGGCAGCAGCGCACCGATGAACCAACCCAGCGCGATCTGCCGAGAGCGCGCGAGCACCCACATGGGTGCGGTCACGGCCATCATCGCGATGTACAGCGCGAGGCCGCGCGCGCCGGGCAGTGCGGCCGACGTCAGCGGCAGCAGGATGCTGACGATGGCGAGATCGTTCTGGTTGCCCTGGCTTCCGTGGAACCCGAAGTGCCTCTTCGGCTGCCCCGTGAAGAGCGAACTATCTGAGTACCACTGCGCGCCCACGTCGGCCACGCACGCAAGGATCGTGAGGACCACGGCCCAGAGCAGCAGGCGCAGCGTGCGGGGGTTCCACGCGATTGCCTGCACCGCGATGAAGCACATCGCGTAGATGCCCATGCCGTACGTGCGGCTCAGGCTCGCTGGCGGGTCGGCGCTGCGCGCGATGGCGATGCCCCACGCCGCCAGGATCGCGATCGCCGGCCAGTAGGACACGCTGCGGCCGCGGCCAAGCGGGTCCGTGAACGTCAGGATGATGGCGGCGACGCCAGCGAGCGCGATCACCCACTGGTACGCGGGCGCAATGGGCGCGCCGTA
>CAZKTN010000078.1:0-3870 GCA_964555705.1 uncultured Isosphaeraceae bacterium
TCACTCATAGCTCACCCTCGGATCTGCGATGGCGTAGAGGACATCGGCGATCAGCAGCGCCACAAGGTTCACGCAGGCCACCATGAAGGTGTTGGCCAAGATGATCTCGCGGTCGCGCAGGTCGATCGCCTCGAGGATCAGGCTGCCCATGCCGGGCACCGAGAAGATGCGCTCGATCACGACGCTGCCCGCGAGCGTCGCCGGGAAGATCGTCACGAACATCGTGATCAGCGGCAGCAGGCTGTTGCGGAAGACGTGGCGCATGATCACGTCCTTGCGGGGCACGCCCTTGGCCTTCGCGGTGCGCACGTAGTCGGCGTTGAAGTTGTCGAGCATCGCTGCGCGCGTCTGCTTGGACAGCACCGCGAACCCGCCGTACACGAGGCACAGCACCGGCAGTGCGATGTGCCAGAGCATGTCGACGAGCCATCCCATCTGCCAGTTCCCGGCCGCATCGCGCATCGGCAGGAACGTGAAGGTGTCCGCATCTGGCGCGTGCAGCCCGCTGACGGGGAACGCGCCGAGGTACTCCTTGTTCGCCAGGAACCCGATCGCGAACACGCCCGCAAGCACCGTGGGGATCGAGTAGAGGCCGAGGTAGAGCACACCGCTGAAGACGTCGAACCACGAGCCGCGCCGCGTCGCCGCGAGGAGTCCTGTTGGGATCGCCACGAGGTAGATGACCGGGAATGCGCAGAGGTTCAGCAGCAGCGTGACGGGGAGCGCGGTCAGGATCAGATCCGCCACCGGCCGGTTCTTCGAGAACGCCACGCCAAGGTCCGGCGTGTCGAGCCACACGATGCCGTCGATGATCCCGACACCGCTCTGCGGGAATGGCTTGCCGTCGAACGCCCCCTGCAGCGCGTCGCGCGCTGCGGTCGCCGCGACATAGTCGCGCTGCATGGTGGCGGCCGCCTCGGCGACCTTGGCGTACTGCGGCACCTTGTCGTCGAAGGCCAGCCCATCGAAGCGCTCGACCACCGCACCGCCCTTGCCGTCGAGGAGGTCGGGGCGGTCGATCGCGCGCGCGTAGTCCGCGAGCGCGTCCTTGAACGCGCGCACCGATCCCACGTAGGTGCGCCTCGCGCCCTCGTAGTTGCGCTGCGCGAGCCGGAACGCGCGGACCTGCTCGGCCGATGCATCGGCCGCCGCGGAGGGTGCGGAGGCCGCAGTGGCCACGGGTGCGGGCGCACCCGCTACACCCTGCACGGCATTCGGCGCGTCCGCAGCGCCCGATGGCGTCGGCGCACCCGAAGACGCTGCCGCATCACTGGCCTTCGCCGTGACCCCGGCCACCGTCGGCGGCTCGTCAAGATCGCGAGGCGCGCGGATCCTCTCGCCGCGCGCCGCGAGCTGCTCGCGCTGCCCGAACTTCACCGGCGAGATGCGCGAGAGCCAGCGCAGGTACTGCACGATCACCGGATCGTTGAGGCCGTAGCGGTCCTCGAGGTATGCCTGCATCTGCGCGACCTTGCTGGTGTCGCTCATCTGCCCGCCGGACATCTGCAGGCCCGCGCCGATCCCTCCCGGCGCAAGCGCCAGCAGCATGAACACCAGCAGCGTGATCCCGAGCAGCGTCGGGATCATGAAGAGGAGTCGTCTGGCGAGGTATGCGCCCATCGTGGGTTCTGGCCGAGCGTGACCCTGTGGTGACCGGACTTAGCGCGCAGGCGCAGCCACGGATGCCTTGTCGACCGCAAAGAACTCCTGCGGCTCAAGGCCCGTCTTGTACATGTTCACGTTGCCGAAGTCGCGCGACACGAATCGGAGCCAGGGCGCAACGCGGATGAAGGTGTACGGCTGCTCCGAAGCGACCAGCGCCTCGAACTCTCGCCAGACCATCATGCGCTGCTGCTCGTCCATCGTGCGGCGGCCCTTCTCGATGAGCGCATCCGCATCGGGGTTCTTCCACTGCACGAAGTTGTCGCCGCCCTCGCGCGTGCTGTCGGAGTGCCAGATCTGCCGGGGATCGCTCTCGGGCGCGTTCGAGCCCCACGCGAGCGTGATCGCATCGAAGTCGCGCAGCTTCAGGATCTCCTGGTAGCGGCTCCAGTCCACCGGCCGCGTGTTCATGATGATCCCGGCGCGCGCGAAGCTGTCCTTGTTGAAGCGCGCGATGCGCTCGGAGATCTCGCCGCCGGTGGCATACGTGTACTCGAACTCGAACTTGTCGCCGGCCTCGTTCTCAAGGATGCCGTCGCCGTTGCGGTCCTTCCATCCCGCCTCGGCGAGCAGCGCCTTCGCCTTCTCCGGATCAAAGGGCAGCGGCACAACGCCGGGGTTGGATCCCCTGCTCTCGGGATTGACCGGCCCCTTGGCGACGATCCCGATGCCGTCCCAGATGTCGCGGATCATGCGCTCGCGGTCAAGGAGCATGGTCATCGCCGTGCGCACGCGCCTATCGGCGAATGGCGTGAGCTTCTTGCCCGCACGCGGGCCGCACTGCCATGCGATGAACGAGTAGCCGCAGCGCATGTTCGTCCACTTCAGCGCGTAGTTGGTCTCCTCGAAGCCCTTCTCTTCCTTTGTGACCTGGTTGAACTGCGGCGACGTGGGCAGCATCATCGAGCCCTCGCCGTTCTTGAATGCCACAAGCCGGCCAAGGTCATCCTTGATGGAGCGGAAGCGCATGCCCGCGAGAGAGGGCTTGCGGGCCCAGTACTGCTCATTGCGCACAAGCACCACGTCCTGCCCCGGTGTCCACTGCGACGCGAGGTCATCCGGCCCCTCGGGCATGCGCTCGAGCTTGAACTGGCCCGATCCCATCATGATGCCGGTGGCCTGGTTGATCTGCGAGGGTTCGAACTGCGAGTAGTAGTGCTTGGGCAGCACGCCATTGCCGAGCGCGATCAGGATGTTCGTGAAGAGCGGCTCCTTGAAGATGAACTCCACGGTCTGGTCGTTGATGACCTTCACGTCCTTGAGGTTGTCCTGCGTACTGCGCGAGCGCTCTGCCTCGATGAGCGGGTTCTGGATGAAGTCCATGTAGGTCCAGCGGAAGTCCTCCGCCGTGACGGGCTTGCCGTCGCTGAAGCGCGCGAGCGGGTTGATGTGCGCGCGGATCCAGAGACCATCTGGATCGATCTGCCACGCGTCCGCGAGCTGGCCCACGAACTCGAGCGTCCTGGGGTCGAACCGGCCGAGCGCCTCGCAGACCCGGTCGAGCACGCGCGTGTAGTAGACGTCGCCGCCGATGTAGGGCACGAGCTTGGCGGGCTGCGCCTCGAAGAGCTCCGTGAACACGCCGCCCACCGAGTAGCCCGGCACATCCGTGGGCTCAGTCGCGGGCTCTGGCATTGGCCATCGCTTGATCGGCACGCCAGGGCGCGCCCACGAGTCATCCGCTGCGACCTGCGCCGCACCCATGCCTCCGCGCGCTGCGCCTGCGCCGGCCGGGGCCATCGCGACACCGCGCGACATGCGGTCCTCGAGCTGCCCGATTCGGCTCTCCACCTGCTTGAGCTGCGACTGGATGTCCCGCATCAGCATCCACTGGCGGTCGCGCTGCACCATCGATGCGATGCCCCCGATGGCAATCGCCAGGAGAAGCAGGATGACGAACAGGTCCTTGATTCCGAATCGGTTCTGCATGGTTGTCGTGCCCGGCGGAGGCCGGGGCTCCGAAGGCTATCACGCACGCGCCCGGCCACGTGTCGCCATCGGGTCGAAGCGGTCGCGCATCGCGTCCGCGACGAAGTTGAGCGACAGCAGCGCCACAGCCACAAGCACGCAAGGCCACAGCGGCAGCCACCATCGGCTGCGGACCGTGTTGACCTCGTTGAGGCCGCTCGCCGCGAGATTGCCCCATGAGGGCAGCGGCTCGCGGATGCCGAGTCCGAGAAAACTCAGGAAGCTCTCGGAGAGGATCGC
>CAZKTN010000079.1:0-3815 GCA_964555705.1 uncultured Isosphaeraceae bacterium
GTGAACGTCTTGCTGAGGTTGAAGATGGGGAGCAGGATGGCCGCGGCCACGCCGCCGACCACCACGCCCATGCCCACGATCATGATGGGCTCGATCAGGCCGGTCACGGTCTTGATGGCGCTGTCGAGCTCCTCCTCGGCGAAATCGGCGGCACCCTGCAGAACTTCCGGCAGTCGGCCGCTGCGCTCGCCGGCCACGATCATTGCCGACACGGGCCTCGGCACATCCGGCGATGCCAGAAAGACGCCCGCGATGTCCTGGCCGCGCTCCACGCGCTGCTCAAGGTCGGACCAGAGGACGTCGTACATGCTGTTGCCGGTCACGGTGCGCAGGATGCGCGCGGCCTCAAGCACAGTGACGCCCGCGGCAAGCAGCGTGGCCATCGTGTTCGCGAATCGCACCACGTAGAGCTGCCGGAACATCACCTTGATGATGGGCGCACGAAGGCGCGCGCGGTCGAGCATGCGGCGTCCGGGCGCACTCTTCGCCCACAGCACGAGCCCGGTTACCAGTGCGGCCGCACCCACGAGCCACCACACGCCGTGCGTCTGCAGGCTCTGCGCGATCGCCATCAGCCACTTTGTGATCATCGGAAGCCGGTCGCCCTGCTGCGAGAAGAGCGGCTTGAACTTGGGGAGCACGAAGCCCATGATCACGCCGAGCGCAGCAAACGCCACGAGCAGCATCACCATGGGGTACGCCATTGCGCCCTTGACCTGGCGCGTGAACCGGCGCTGCTTGGCGAGATCCTTGGCCACGCGGCCGAGCATCTCCTCCATCATTCCGGTGGCCTCGGCCGCACGCATCAGCGCGACCACGATCGGCGGGAAGATGCGCGGCCACTTGGCAAGTGCGGCGGAGAAGTCCTCGCCGCCGCTGACGTCATCCCGGATGCGCCTCACGACCCTCTCCACCTCTGGCCGCGGAGCCTGCTCGCAGAAGGTGTCCAATGCCTCGGTCAGCGTCACGCCCGTACGCATCATCACGGAGAGCTGCGAGCACATCGCCAGCACGTCGTCGCCCTTGAACTTGGAGCTGAGCATCCGGTCGCCCGGGCGCACCTCACCCTCGACGTGAGCATCGAGCGCTGCTAGCTCCACCGACACCACAGTAATTCCATCGCGCCGTAGCTCGCGCACCACGGCCGCGTGCGAGGCCGCATCGGAAAACCCGCTCGCAGGGATGCCGTCGCTGCGGCGGCCCTTCCACGAGTAGCGGCGCATTGGCGTGCCGCCGTCGGTATCGGGCATCGACATGAGCCGTGTGTCACTCGCGACAGGCACCGTGCACCTCCTCTGCGGTGGTCAGTCCTGAAAGCACCTTCTCCATGCCGTCATCCCAGAGCGATTCGAATCCCTTCTGGGCCAGCATCGCGCGGATCTTGGAGAGCTCCGCGCGCGCGGCGATCGCATCGAGCACCTCGGCATCAGGCGCAAACAGCTCGTAGAGGCCGATGCGCCCCGAGTACCCGCGCTCATGGCACTTGCGGCAGCCGCGGCCACGCGCGAGCACGGTCGCGCGCTCGCCGTACTTGCCCAGCGCAGCACGCTGCGCGGCATCGGGCACGTACTCCTCGCGGCAGCCCGAGCACACCTTGCGCACGAGACGCTGCGCAAGCACGCCGCGGAGGCTCGCCGCAATCAGGAACGGTTCGACGCCCAAGTTCCCCAGGCGCGTGATCGCGCTCGGCGCATCGTTGGTGTGAAGCGTCGAGAGCACCAGGTGCCCGGTCAGCGCAGCCTGCACCGCGATCTGGCCCGTCTCGGAGTCGCGGATCTCGCCGACCATGATGATGTCGGGGTCCTGGCGCAGCAGCGCACGCAGCGCGCCGGCGAATGTCATGCCTGCCTTGGGGTTCACCTGCGTCTGGTGCACGCCGACGATGTTGCTCTCGACAGGGTCCTCGACGGTGGAGACGTTGTTCTCGGTGGTGTCGAACTCCGACAGCACCGAGTAGAGGGTGGTCGACTTTCCCGAGCCTGTGGGACCCGTCACGAGCACCACGCCGTGCGGCTGCGCGATGATGCTGCGGAATCGATCGAGCATGGTGGGGCGGAAGCCGAGCTTCTCAAGGCCAAGCCGGCCCGCGCCGACATCGATCACGCGCATCACGATCTTCTCGCCGAACTTGCCCGGCAGCGTCGAGACGCGCAGGTCAATCGGACGCCCTGACATGCGCACCGCGATCTCGCCGTCCTGCGGGATGCGCCGCTCGGAGATGTCCAGGCGCGCCATGATCTTGATGCGGCTGGCGATGGCGGCATGCATGCGGTGCGGCGGACGCAGGCGCTCCTGCAGCACGCCATCGACGCGGAACCTCACACGCATGGATCCGTCGTCGGGCTCGATGTGGATGTCGCTGGCGCCCTCAGCCACCGCGCTCGCGAGGATGTGATTCACGAGCTTCACGACTGGACCGCTCGATGCCTCGTCCTCGCCGACGGCGAGATCGCCAGCCGAGGTGTCGGCGATCGCGAACTCGCTGTCGTCGAGGTCGCCAAGCAGCGTGTCGATCTCGGTGACGGTGGCGGGTGCCTCAGGCTCAGGCTCCGCGACCTTCATCGCCAGCGCGTCCTCGATCGCCTTCGCGGTGCTGACGGCGAGGCGGATGCGGAAGCCGGTGATGCGCTCGAGCTGCTCGATCACGATCGAGTCTGCGGGGTTGGCGGTGACGACCAGAAGCTCGTTGCCGCAGAGCGAGATCGGCAGCACCAGGTGCTCCTGGCGGATCGCCTCGGGCACCAGCGCGCGTGCGCCAGCCTCGGCCACCGACGAGGGGTTCTCGATGAACGGCAGGTGGCGCGCCTTGGCCATCGCACGAAGCAGCTGCTCCTCGGTGAGGAACCCGCGCGAGACCAGGATCTCGCCGAGCATCATGCGCTGGCCGTCGCGCGCCTGGATCTGCAGCGCCTCGCGCAGCTGCGCAGACGTCAGGAGTCCCTCATCCACCAGAACGCCGCCAAGGGCCTGCACAGATACAGAGGAGCGCGTCACGACTCAGCCTCCAATCCTTGCCTCGTACATCACGCCGTCGCAGGAGAGTCTCACACGCCGTGAGGCCACCTCGATGAGCGTCCACGATCGTCCGGTCTTCCCGTCGACCATCGACTGCCCGCGCAGCAGCGTGCGGCCGTTGATGATCGCGTAGTCACTGTCCATCGTCGCCTGCAGGCGGATGTCGGCGGGTGCCGGCATCGCCGAGCCTGGGTTCGCGGCGCCCGGCGCGGCAGGCGCAAGCGACATGAACGGGTTGCGCAGCGGAAGGTGCGCCAGATTGAACTCGGGCGCGGGCTCAAGCAGCTCCGCAGGAATCGATGCGGCCGAGAGTGTGGGCCGCGCTACTGATGCAGCTGAGGACCGAGAGCCCGTGGATGGCGAGTTGGCGGAGGATCCCGGCGCCGCTGAAGACGCTGCAGCCGCCGAGGCCGAGGGCTGCACGGCTGCTGCGGCCGCAGTTGGCGCCGCCGACGCGCGCGAGGGCTTCAGCGCCGACTTGATCGGTACCACTGCAATCACGAGCGTCATCGCGCCGCAGAGCATCGCAAACTGCTTCGGCTTCACGCCAAGGCGCACGCACAGCGCGTTCCAGTGCGTCTTCAGGGTGGCAAGAGGATCGCTCGAGGCACCTGCGCTCATGGCTGCACCTCCTGCGGGCCGTGGAAGAACTCGTCGATCACGACCGTCGACTCAAGCGACCCGTCGCCGATGTCAGCGCGCCGCAGCTCGACGCTGGCGATCCGCCCCAGGCCGCGCGAGCGCTCCGCCGCACGCACCACATCGAAGATCGCGTCGAACTGGCCCGTGGTGCGCACCTC
>CAZKTN010000080.1:0-3772 GCA_964555705.1 uncultured Isosphaeraceae bacterium
CGATCCACTTGGCGACCACGTGGGCGGGCAACACCTCGGTCCAGTCGGTGGCGCATGAGGAGCGCAGATTCTGCAATAGGCGTGGCCACCGCGTGAGCCCTGCTCGCTCAACGATTCTGCCAAAGCGCTGGTACATCCGTGCTACCGGCAGCTTCGCCAGCGGCACCATGTCCACGGCGCCCTCGTCCGCCTGCTCGAAGAGGTCCATCAGGATCGGCTGCAGCTTTTCGCAAATGGGAACGATGCGGACAGCGTGGCCGGCGCGCAGGTGCGGAGTGCCAGGCGCCTTCGCCGTGCCGAGCGTGCGAGTACCTGAGACGGGTCGATAGGACGGCGCGGGCGTCAACCGGCGGCTCAGGATCCACCGCACGCGGCTCTGGCCGCGTGCACCTCCGTACGGCGGCTTCGCCCGCAACTTGCGTTCTTACCCTGCGCTGCGACAATCCTCGCGTGCAGCTCGGATACTTCACCATGCCCGTGCATCCGCCGGAGCGGCCCGTCGCGGAGACGCTTCGCGAGGACCACAGCGCAATCGTGCTTGCCGAGTCGCTTGGGTTCGACGAGGCCTTCGTCGGCGAGCACCTGACCGACCGGCGCGAGACGATCACCAGCAGCTTGCTCTTCCTGGCGAGCCTCGTGCCCGTCACGACCCGCATCCGGCTAGGCGCCGGCACGGTGAACCTTGGGCTGCGCCATCCGCTTGTCGTCGCCGCCGAGGTCGCCATGCTCGACCATCTCAGCGGCGGCCGGGTCGTGCTCGGCCTGGCCGCGGGCGCCCTCGCCTCCGATGCCGAGGCGCTCGGGATCGACCCTGACGACCGCAACCGCCGATTCGCCGAGGCGCTCGATGTCCTGCTGGCATGCTGGCGCACGGCCGGCGCACCGACGCTCGATGTGCGGCTTCCGGGGAACCGCTTCGAGGTCTCCACGCGCAGGACCTCCGTGCCTTCCCTCCGGATCGGCGAGATCTACCCGCCGCTGCAGCTGCCGCACCCGGAGCTTGTGGGGACGATCGTCGCAGCGGAACCGCGCGGCGCCGTGCTCATGGGCAATCGAGGGATCTCGCCGCTCAGCGCGCCCTTCACGCATCCGGTGCTGCTCGCGCGGCACTGGAACGCCTACGCCGAGGGTTGCCGTCGCGCCGGGTGCGAGCCCGATCGCGATCGCTGGCGAATCGCTCGCGCCGTCTTCGTCGCAGATGACGCGCGCGACGCGCGCCAGTACGCCGGCGCAGATGGTCCCTACGGCGACTACTTCCGTCTGCTCGGCGCGAAGCTCGAGCGCGTCGGCAAGGCAGGGGTCTTCCGGCCCGATGGCTCGGGTGGCGACCGCATGCCCCCTCTCGCCGAGGTCCTCGCGTCGCATGTCATCGCAGGCACGCCCGACGAGGTCGCCGATGCGATCGTCGGCCTCGCGCGCATCACCGGCGGCTTCGGGCGGCTTCTCTACGCAGGGCTCGACTGGAAGGAGCCCCATCTCGCCCAACGATCGCTTGAACTAATGGCGCGCGAGGTCATGCCGCTGGTCAAGCGGGCGCTTGGTACCGTGTCGGATGTCCCGGGCGTGTGACGCCCCGCACGCCCGAGCGACGCCGTCGCGATGCAGAACGCTGCCCCCACCAGCCCCACGACCGAGATGCAGCCACGCCTTGCACGGCTTGCGCCGCTGCTTGGCGAGCCGCTCTTCGACAGCATCCTCTGGGGGCACGAGTACGACATCGCGGGAGTCCCGGAGGCCTTCCAGGCGTGGACCAGTTCCGGTGCGGTCCGGCGCATCGTCTTCTACGGCATGGGCTGCTCGAGCGTCGTCTCAGATGTGATGAAGGGCTATCTCCGTTCGGAAGGGCTTCCTTACGCCGTCGATGTCGTGAACGACTACGAGTCGGAGTGGTTCATCGACGACTCCGTGCTCGCGGATCCGGCCACGCTCGTCGTGATCGTGTGCTACAGCGGTTGGTCTGCCGAGCCATGCATCTTCCTCGAGCGGCTCGCAGCGAAGGGCGTCGCGGCGCGCACCCTCGTCCTCTCGGGCGGCGGTCGGATCGCAGCGCTCTGCCGCGAGTCGGCGGTCGCGCTCATCCAGTACCGGCTGCGCCATGCCGACCGCGAGTACCCGCTCTACCACGTGCAGCAGTTCCTCGCGATCTTCCTCGACCTCTTTCACAGGCTTGGGCTCGCGCCGAGCGACGGGCGCGCGCAGCTCGAGCATGCCGCATCCTGGCTTCGCGCGGCTTTCACGCCCGCGCTGCTCGCCGAATGCGACCGCCGGGCCGAGCGGCTCGACGGCGCCGCCATCACCTTCCTCTCGACGGCGCGCTGGAACGGGACGCTACTCAAGCAGGTCACGATGTTCTTCAACGAGATCGCGATGGTGCCCGCGCACCGCCACCAGCTGCACGAATGGAGCCACACCGAGGTCGCCGCGTTCTCCGATCCCGCGCGGCCGCTTGCGATCGTGGTCTTCACCGACCCGGACGACGACGGCTACACGCGGCGCAAGGTGGCGACCATGCGCGAGGTGTTCGGCCGCGCGGGCGTCGCCGCAAACCGCAACCTGCGCTACGAGGAGATCGAGCTCGCGGCACCCGGGTTCATCGCGAAGTACCTCTACGGCAGCTTCGTGGCGATGCATGTGGCGTTCCGGCTCGGGCTGCGCGCCAACACCTCGGGGCGCGACCTGATCGCGACCATCGCCGGCAACCCGTGGTGGAGCCAGGCCGCGATCGAGCGCCACCCGAGCTGCGTCGACATCCCGTCGGAACTCAGGGGTTTGTGACCGTTCCCAGCTGCTGCTGCTCGTGAAGGCGGTCGTAGACATCGGTCTTCTCGACGATGCGGCCGGCCCTCAGGCGGTAGAACGAGAGGTAGCGGGTGGTCATGAACCGGCCGTCTCGGTAGTGGCGACGCGTGATGTTGTTGGTCGCGACCTCGTCGCCCTCGGCGATCATCGACTCGATGACGATCTCGATGTCCTGCGTGCTGTGGAGGTGCTGCAGGTGATCCTCGAAGTCGTGTGCGCTCGGAAGGATGCTTCCATGGGCGCCGTGGGCCAGGCTGGGCGTGAGGCGGGTGACCATCCCCGGATCGGCCACGACCGGCATCTCGGCGTAGGTGCAGAACTGGAGGATCATGAGGAAGCGCAGCACGGCGCGCTTGTTGCGGGCGGTCGTCGACGCGTCGGCGTCTTCGGGAAGGTCTGGGAAGTTCCCGAGTGACCGCGCGAGGTAGGCCTCGCGCGAGCGGTAAAGGGGGAGCAGATTCTCGAGTCTGGAGATCTCGAAGACCTCGCGCACATGCTTCTGCGGGCTGCAGAGCGCGACCTCGCCCGCATGTGCGCGCGCGGCGTTCGACGCACTGATGAAGGAACGCAGCCCCGCACTGCTGATGTAGCTCGTGCCAGCGAGATCGAGGAGGATCCGCGGAGGATGGCCCCGCGCCAGCAGCGGCGCCAGCCTCTCGTCGAGCGCAGCGACCGTGGTCCCGTCGACCGAGCCGGAAAGCGCAAGCACGGATGCGCCGCCTGCACGGGCGCTGGTGAAGGTGAGTCCGCTGTGATGCGTCGGGCCGTTGGTCACGGGGTGCTCTCTGGTTGGCGCTGCTGCGCGCGGGTGCGATCGCGACTCGGATCCGCGGAACGGCGCGGAAGTCGTCGGTACCTTAACCGCCCCGGTGTGCTGGCGCCTCGTGTGCAGGAGCAGGGTGCTCGAGAGCTCGACTCGCGAACGCGCGGCACGACGGCCTCGGGACGATGGCGCTTCCTGCTCGTCGGACGC
>CAZKTN010000081.1:0-3607 GCA_964555705.1 uncultured Isosphaeraceae bacterium
GCCGACCGAAGGAGTTCCTTGTGTCGGCGCTCATGCTTGAGGAGTGGGCGCGCGGGATGACCTCGCTCGCCGCGGGTGCGACGACATGAAACGACGGGGTCTAGCGCTTCGCCGGATCGGCATGCTGCGGCGACGTGACGTCCCGTGACACCACAGACCTCGAACGGCCATGAATGAGGTCCAGCAGCATGGTCTCGAAGAGCTCCTTCAGCGTATTGCGAACCGACACCGGCTGGGCAAGGAACACCTCCGTGTAGAGCGTGCACGAGCCGCTTGACTGCCAGACGATCGCCTTCTGCTCAGTGTCCCATACCTGAAGTGAGGCATGCACCGTGCCCCAGCGCGAGCGCACGAGGGTGACGCCGAAGATGTCGACGCGGTCATCCGTGTGCGCCGTGATCGATGCGATTCCGGGAATGAGCAGGTAGCGCGTCGACAGGCTCGTGCCAAGGGTCTCGAGGGACTTTGCGTCCACGGTGCCGCTGGACTGCAGCTGCGTGGCAGCCGCATTCCATGCGGTCGCGTGGTTGCCTGCGGCAAGCCTGGAGATCACGGCGGGATACGGCACGATGCACTCGCGCCGCTCCACGGACAGCAGCGCATCGTCGAGCGCGTCGTTGGCGGCAGGAGAGTACCCCTGAAGCCCACTCGCGCCGCTGGCGGGAAGCACGCTCATGCGGACCGGATCGCCAGGCACCAGCAGCTGCGATGAGGCATCATCGACGAACTGCTGCGAGGATGTCTCCGCGCCGATCGAGTACGCATGTGACTGGCACCCGCCTAGCCCTGCCACCACGAAAGCCACTGCTGCGACCGACGCGCATCTCCACCGCATGCATCGAGGGTAGCCACTTCCGCGGATCGCGTGCGCGTTCGTCATGCCGACGCTGCCGCGATCGGATTCCGCGACCCCACATGCTTGGTGTGCTGGCGTTCGGCGTGGTGCAGATAGATTGTCGGGAATGGCGCGGCCAGACGACATGGAGCAGCTCAACGCGCTGCTGTCGGCGCGGTCGTTCGGTCCGGCGCTGGCGCTTGCTGCGCGGGTCACCGCGCGCTCGCCACGAAGCGCAGTGGCCTGGTTCGCGCTGGCGCGCGCATCACTCGGCCTCGGCCGGCTTCCGGCTGCCGACGAGGCAGCTGACCGCGCGATCAGGCTCGGGGCGGACGGTCCGGAAGTCCAGCTGATCCGGGCGATCATCGACCACCGGCTCGGCAGGAGCGATGCGGCCATCCGCCGGCTGCGCGATCTTGTCAAGCGAAAGTCACCGGGCGCTGTGGACGCAATGGTGACGCTTGCTGAGGTCCTGCACCGTGCACACCGCACCGACGAGCTGCGCGAGCTGCTTGCGGCAGGCGGTGAATGGCTTCTTGACCCGCGTTCGGCGATCTACGCCTCGCGGGCCTCTGCGGGTGCCGACCGTACCGGCGCAATCGACCGGCTTGAGCAGATCGCGCGCGGTGACCTTCCGCCAGCGATCCGACGCGTTGCCGGCTTCGATGCCGTGAGGATGCTCGATGCGGATGCGCAGTACCGGCGCGCGTTCGACCTCGCGGCGCACATGCACGAGACGACCGGTGCGCCATTCGATGTGGAGGGCCTGCTGTCCGATGCGGATGCGCAGGCGATGATGCTGAACAGGTGCGTCGCGCCTCCGATCGCGCGGGCACGTCGTGTCGATGGTGTTGCGCTGGTCGTGGGCATGCCCCGCAGCGGCACGACGCTGCTCGAGCAGATGCTCGACCGGCACCCCGACATCTCAGGCATCGGCGAGTTCGACGGCATCAGCACGATGGGCACGGAGATCGTCGGCATGGGGCTGTGGCCCCGCGACCTGCCGGCGCTCGACAGCGCCGATGCGCAGGAGCTGCAGCGCGCGTACTGCGCGGGCGCCTCCCTGACGAGGCGGCCAGGCACGCGCTGGAGCTTCGACAAGTCGCTTCACACGTGGCACTGGCTTCCGGCTGTGGCTGCGGTGCTGCCTGGCGCTACGTGCATCCGGATCGAGCGCGAGGCTCGCGACACTGCGATCAGCCTGTACCTGTCCAACTTCCATCCGCAGTCGTTCGGGTGGACGCGCTCGCTCGACTCCATCCGGAGGGTCATTGCGGCCGAGCGCGCCCTTGCGCCGCTGGCAATGCGCGCGCTCGGCATCCCGCACGAGGACATCCGCTACGAGGAGCTTGTGGGAGATCCTCGGGGGCACATGGAGCGGATCCTGAATCTGCTTGCTCTGCCGTGGGACGAGTCGGTCCTCTCCCCCGAGGCAAACGCGCGCACCGTGCTCACGCTCAGCCACGAGCAGGTGAGGAAGTCGATCAACGCATCATCGATCGGCCGCTGGCGCCACTACGAGTTCGCGTTCGGCCCCGGCTGGGCGCCGTAGGCGCCGCGTTGTGTCGCGGTCATGATCCCGAGGCAGCAGGTCGGTGGTGCGTACATGCACCGCACGCTTGCGGATCAGGCTGCGGCGTATCCCTTCCACCTGTGCTGCAGTCACCCGTTCAAAGATGGCAAGGAGCGAGTCAGTGTCCTGTCGTCGCTCGTGTTCCTCGATGCCAACGGCGTAGAACAGCTACCGGATCCCGGCCCGCTCGAGACCCTCACCATGCAGTGCGCAGCAGGGGAGATCGGCAAGTCTCAGGTGGCCGCGTTCTTCCGGAAGCACCTGCGCGCGGCTGCAACGCCAAGGCGCAGAACGAAGGACGCGTGCCGAACCGGGAGCTGCCGGCGCAAGTAGCCCAGTCCTGTGCGCGATCTGGCGCGAGCGAGAGGACTCGCATTGTGGAACCGGGCGGCCCTGAGGCGACTCTCACAAGGTGTACGTTCGCGGGTTGGTCGGCGACTCCGGCGTGCGCTGGGCTAGCCTGACACGGTCCCGAGTCCGAACAGCACAGGAGATTCCCCTCATGTTCCTTCGAATGATCTACGACGAGAAGCTTGCCGCGGCCGCCTACCTGATCGGATGCCAGCGCACGGGCGAGGCCATCGTGATCGATCCGGAGCGCGACGTGGACCGCTACGAGAGGATCGCGGCGGACAATGGGCTTCGGATCGTCGCCGTGGCCGAGACGCACATCCACGCCGACTTCGTGTCCGGCGGGCGGGAGCTCGCGGAGAAGGGCGCGACCATGTACGTCTCTGACGAGGGCGACGCGGACTGGAAGTACCACTGGCTCGACAGCAAGGTTGGCGGCGGTAGCTACAGCTACCGCCTCCTCAAGGATGGCGACACCTTCATGGTGGGCAACATCGAGTTCACCGCCATCCACACGCCGGGCCACACGCCTGAGCACCTCTGCTTCATGGTGACGGACCGTGGCGGCGGCGCAAACAAGCCGATGGGTGTGGCGACGGGCGACTTCGTCTTCGTCGGCGACCTAGGGCGACCTGACCTGCTCGAGTCGGCAGCTGGCTTCGCAGGCAAGGCAGATCCTTCCGCGCACATCCTGTACGGATCGGTCCGCAAGTTCATGGCCTGGCCTGACTACCTGCAGGTATGGCCCGCGCACGGCGCAGGGAGCGCGTGCGGCAAGGCGCTGGGTGCGGTGCCGACATCGACCGTCGGCTACGAGAAGATGTTCAACCCCTCTGTGCTGGCGGCAA
>CAZKTN010000082.1:0-3393 GCA_964555705.1 uncultured Isosphaeraceae bacterium
GCCGGACCGCCCACCCACTGCCACCATGCGCGGACCGGGTACGGCAAGTACCACGTGATGGCCATGATCGCGAGGCCGATGGCCGCAAGCCGCACGCGTGAACGGGGCGTGCGCGCGATCAGTGTGGCGGCGAGGATCGCGACCGGAAGCGTCATGACCGCAGCATGGCGCGTGGCGACGTGCGGATGGATCGCCAGCGGCAACGCCATGAAGGCTGCACCCTCCGCAAGAAGGATGGCGGGGCACACGGACTCGCACGAGCCGCGCGCTGCGGTTCCGAACCAGCGCACGCCTCGTCGGCGATACTGCAACAGGAACGTGATCGCGATCGCAGCGCACACGGCGACGGCAGCCCCGCGTCCGACGTTGGGGCTGGCGCCGATGGCGCTGGCGATCCGTCCGAGACCATTCGTCAGCGACCAGCGGTCCGGCATCGTGACGTAGGGTGCTGATGCGGCCACAGGACCCGAGAGCGCGCGGCGCAGCTGCGCCATGCACTCCTGAAGGCCGACGATCATCGCGGGCGCGAGCGCAGCAGCGGCGGCAAGCACGGCGATCCAGAGCGCACAGAGGGGCCGGCGCACCGCGACCCACGGGATGAGGGCGATCGACGACCACTTCACGATCCCCGCTGACACGATCCACGCCGCCGGAAGGGCGCGCAGCCCGCGTGCGATGCCGGAGATGGCGGCCGTGCACAGCAGCGCGAGCAGCAGGTCGAACTGTCCCTCGTACATCACGTTGCGGATCGGCGGGAGCATCACCACGAGCGCCACCAGGCGCACGACAGGCACGGCGCCGGCATCGCGCACTGCCCCCGATGCGCGCACCGCGGCCGATGCCGCCATGTGGCAGAGCCACGCCGCGATCAGCGCGTTGACCAGCGTCCACGCTGCCGCTGCCACGAGCAGCGGCATGAGCCCCAGCGGCACGATGGCGTACGTGAGCAAGGGCATCCACACGATGCCCCATGCCTCGCCAAGCGGGCGACCCTCGAGGACAGTGCGCGCCGCATCCCAGTATCCGTAGAAGTCGTTGACCTTCCCTTCGGCGACGCGGTCAAGGGCAAGCAGCGTGAGGGCGGCGACGATCGCCACGAACGCGGCCGTCGCCGCTGTGGCGATGCGCGCAGCCCGGTCGGCGCCAGGGTCCTGCACGCTCATGAGGAGATCGACTTGGCAGCCGCGACAAGCAGCACAAGTGCGAGCGCCATCTGAAGCCACCGGGGGCTCGTGACGCGTGCGATGAGGCTGCCGACGATCACCGCGGGCACCGATCCAAGGAGCATGCTGCCGAGCATCCGCGCATCGACCTCACCGGCGATCAGGTAGCCGGTGCCTGCAACCACCGCAAGCGGGATCGCGTGCGCAATGTCGGTGGCAACCAGCCTGTGAGGCGTCATCCGCAGCGGGTAGATCGCGATGAGCATGACGGTGCCGAGCGCGCCCGCACCCACGGAGGTGAGCGCAACAAGGAACCCAAGAACCGCACCGCCGGCGACCGTGAGGGATGGCTGCCTGCTCTTGAAGTGCACTGGCTCCGAGATGCGGCGCTCGCGCGCAAGCCGCTTGAGCGTGGGCGCCACAAGCATGCCGACGGCCGTGATCGCGATGACGACGCCAATCGACTGCGTCAGCCACGGGAGCTTCGTCACGCGCGCGCCCAGCGCGACGAGCACCACGACCGCAACCGCGACCGGGATGCTGCCGGCCCAAAGGCGGCGCACGACCTGCCAGTCGACGGTGCCGCCGTTGCGGTGGATCGCGAGTCCAGCGCACTTGGTGATGGCCGCGAACCAGAGGTCGGTGGCCACCGCCGTCACCGGCGGAATGCCGAATCCCAGGATGAGGATCGGGGTCATGAGCGCGCCACCGCCGACTCCGGTGAGTCCCACCACCAGCCCGGTCACTGCACCAGCGAGCGCGAGTGGGAGGTCCGCCATCGTCTCACTCGCCGATGATCTTCACGAGGACGCGCTTGCGGCGGTTGCCGTCGAACTCGCCGTAGAAGATGCGCTCCCAGGGGCCAAGATCGAGCTTCCCCTCGGTGATGGCGACGACGACCTCGCGCCCCATCACCTGGCGCTTGAGGTGCGCATCCGCGTTGTCCTCACCCGTGAGGTTGTGGCGGTACTGGTCCGTGGGGGCATGGGGCGCGAGACGCTCGAGCCACGCCTCGTAGTCGTGCAGGAGGCCATCCTCGTGGTCATTGATGAAGACGCTGGCCGTGATGTGCATGGCGTTCACGAGCACGAGACCTTCCGTGACGCAGCTGCGCTCGACGAGCTCCTCGACCTTGGGCGTGAGGTGCACGAATCCCCTGCGCCCCTTGACGTGCATCCATAGGTGCTCGGTGAGGTGCCTCATGGCGACGGTCACCCGTGGCGGCGCGCGAAATCGTCCATGAAGGATGCCAGAAGCGCACAGCCACGCGACGGGAAGGCGTTGTAGAGGCACGCGCGGATGCCGCCCCACTCGCGATGGCCGCGCAGGCCATGAAGGCCCTGCGACTCGGACTCGCTCACGAACGCATCGACGAGCGCATCGCTCGCGAGCTGGAAGCTGATCGCAGTCGTACTTCGTGACTTCGGATCTGCGGAGCCACGGTAGAAGCCGCCGCTGCGGTCGATGGCCGCATACACGGCGGCGGACCGCTCGGCGGCGCGGCGCGCGAATGCGGCCGGACCTCCATGATCGAGCGTCCACTGCGCCATGAGGCCGATGACGCGCACACCGAACGTCGGCGGCGTGTTCGGCCGCGACTGCGTCTTCGCGAAGTGCGCGTAGCTGAACATCGGCGGCAGCGTGGACTTCGCTCGGGCCAGCAGCGACTTCTTCGCGAAGATGACGCAGATGCCGGAAGCCCCCAGGTTCTTCTGCCCGCTGGCGAAGACGAGCTCGTGCGCGTCCCAGTCGAACTCGCGCGAGAAGATGTCGCTGGTGGCGTCGCAGAACAGCGGCACGGTGGAGCGCGGATGGCTCCTGAACTGCGTGCCTTCGACGGTGTTGTTCGAGCAGTAGCAGAGGTATGCCGCATCGCCGGCTGGCGCGATCTCGCTGTCGGCAGGCACGTGCGCGTAGCGGATCGACTTGCCGTCGAAGAGCGTGCGCACCGTGCAGACGCGCGAGGTCTCCGCAGCCCCCTTGTGCGCCCACAGTCCGGTGTCGAGGAATGCGGCGCTGCCTCCGGCGGGCACGAAGTTCATGGCCAGCAGCGGAAAGTGCTGCATCGAGCCGCCCGGCATGAACAGGATCTCCCACTCGGGTCCGATGCCGGCGCACGCGCGCACTGCGGCGAGGGCCTCCTCGAGCACCCGGTCGTACGAGCTGCCGCGGTGGCTGTGCTCGAGCAGGCCGATGCCAGTGCCGAAGAGGTCGAGCATCTCCGACTGGA
>CAZKTN010000083.1:0-3363 GCA_964555705.1 uncultured Isosphaeraceae bacterium
CCACCGGGCTCAGCAACCTTGGTTCCATCACGGATCCGATCACCGAGGCGGTCAAGATGGAGTCGCAGACCAAGACCGGGCGCACGGCGGACAACGAGGCGTTCGTCGACCGTGTGGCCGAGATCAATGTGCGCAACACGATCCGCTGGATCCAGGCCAATAGCCCCACGCTGGCGTCCATGGCGATCAACGGCGAGATCGCGATCGTCGGCGCGATGTACGACGTGCGCTCCGGAAAGGTCGAGTTCCTCGATGGCGTCGGGTTCGCGGCGCGCGAGACCGGGATCCAGGAGGCCCCGAACCGTGCGCGGCCCGCCCCCGTATGAATGCGCGATGGGAGTAGAGGGAGCCGAACGTGACGATTGGAGTCGGTCATCTCGGGAATCCGCCCGCGGGCGTTGGATGCGGCGACGGTGCGGGAGCGCTGGTCGCGGAACTCGCCCGATGGCTGGGGCTGACCGTCTCGTCCGCAGAGGCGCGCGATGCGGTCGTGCAGTCTGTCGGCACCGAGCCGCTTGAGTCGCTCGGTCAGGCGCTCGGGATCAGCGGGGCGATCCTGACGCCCCGGAGGATGAGGCTTGACGAGGCGGTCTGGCTCGCCGACTCGCAGCTCCCGATCGTCGTGTGGTGCGAGGGCAGCCGCGAGTGGATCGCGCTGCTGCGCCACGGGTTCTTCAAGGCGCGCGTGTGGCGCAGCTCCCGTCCCGACGAGGGCGCGCGCACGGTCTCGCGCCGCGAACTGTGCGGAATCCTGGGTGTGCCGAGCACGAGCGCGACCATCGAGGTGGGCGTGGTGCATGCGAAGCTCCCGGCGGCTGCGGTGGCTGCGCCCCACGCGGGCGAGGGCCATCACGACCACCACCCGAGCCCTGTCAGGCGCGTCTTCGCGCTGATGCGTCCGGAGATGCCGGAGCTGTGGACGATCATCATCTTCAGCGCCATCACCGGTCTCCTCTACCTGGCGCTGCCGCTCGCGATCAACGCGTTCATCAGCAACCTCGGATTCGGCACGACGAGCGGTCCGTTTGTGCAGGGCCTCGCGGTGATCTCCGGCGTCCTGCTGCTGTGCCTTGCTGTCGCGGGCGCGCTGCGCGGGATGCAGCATGTGGTCGCCGAGGTCATCCAAAGGCGGATCTTCGTGCGACTGGGCACGGAGCTCTCGCACAGGCTGCCCAGGATCGACCTCGAGGCGATCGACGGCATGCATGCGCCTGAGCTCGTGAACAGGTTCCTTGACGTCATCACCGTGCAGAAGAGCGCATCGATGCTTCTGCTCACGGGCATCAACCTGGTGCTGAGCGCGACGATCGGGCTCACGGTGCTGGCGTTCTACCACCCCTATCTGCTGGCGTTCTCGTTGGTGCTTGTGCTGCTGCTGGGCCTGATCATGGCCGTGATCGGCCGAGGTGCCGTCAAGACCAGCGTCGAGGAGTCCAAGCGGAAGTACGAGATGGTGAACTGGCTCGAGGAGATCGCCAGGCACCCGCGCGTGTTCAAGGGTCCCGGCGGCGCCGAGCTGGCCGCGTCCCGCGCCGACGACCTGGTGCGCGACTACCTGGCCTATCGGCGCAGGCACTTCAAGGTGCTGATGCGTCAGATCGGCAGCCTGCTTGGGCTCGAGGTGCTGGCGGCCACGTCGCTGCTCGCGCTCGGCGGATGGCTCGTCCTCTCGCAGCAGCTCACGATCGGGCAGCTTGTGGCCAGCGAGATCATCCTGTCGGCGATCGTCGCGTCCATTTCCAAGCTCGGCAAGCAGTTCGAGGCGTGGTATGACGCCGTGGCCGCGGTGGAGAAGCTCGGGCACCTCGTCGACCTGAAGCTTGAGCGCACCGGCGGCGAATCGAGGACAGCGGCACGCGACGGCATGCGCGTGGAGACGAAGTCGCTGGCGTATGCGCGACTGGGGCGGCGTCCCGCGTTCGAGGGACTCTCCTTCAGTGTCGAGCCCGGCGAGCGCGTGGCGCTGCTCGGGTCGCGCGGGATGGGCACAAGCTCGATCCTCGAGCTGATGCTCGGCATGCGATCGCCAAGGCAGGGGGAGATCCTGATCGACGGTCTCGACGTGCAGAAGTGGGACCTCGAGCGCCTGAGGAGCCAGGCGTGCATCCTCCGGAGCACGGACCTCATCGCCGGCACCATCGCGGAGAACATCTCGCTCGGGTCCGCGGCCGTCACTTACGCGGACGTCCAGCGTGCGGTCGAGGCCTCAGGCCTTGGCGAGGCGCTGCACAACCTGCCGCAGGGACTCTCGACGCCCCTGACGACAGGCGGACTTCCGCTGACGGGCCGGCAGCGCGCAAGGCTCCTTGCGGCACGAGCCATCGCCTCCAAGCCTCGCCTGCTGCTGCTCGACGAGATCCTCGATGGACATGAGGACACGCTCGACTGCCTTGCGCGCGTGCTGTTCGGGGCGGACCATGCGTGGACCGTGATCGTCGCCACACGGGACCCGCGCGTCGCGGCACGCTGCAGCCGCACGGTCGAGCTCGGCGCCCACTCGCGGGAGATGAGCCATGCATGACCTGCCCCTGAAGGCGCCGCCCATGCCCTCGATGGCGTACGTCGGGTCGATGCGGGCCACGCGCCTGCTGGCGCGCGCGCTCGCGATGCTCGCGCTCGCGCTCGGCATGTCGCTGCTGCTCGTGCCATGGCAGCAGTCGGTGCGCGGCACGGGCCGGGTGATCGCCTTCAACCCGCTTGACCGCCGTGCCAACATCGAGGCGCCGGTGGAGGGGCGCGTGCGCAGGGTGCACGTGGTGGAGAACCAGCCCGTGAAGCAGGGCGATGTCATTGCGGAGATCCAGGACAACGACCCCAACCTGCTCGCGAACTTGCGCATCCAGCGCGATGCTGCCGTGGCGCGCCGTGCTGCGGCCCTCCAGAGGATCGCGGACCTCGACGCCCAGGTCCTCAGCCAGGAGCTCGCGAAGGTTCAGGCGATCGAGGGCGCCCAGCAGCGCGTGCAGGCGGAGCAGTTCGTGTACGAGACCAATGCGATCAACGAGCGCCGGATGGTGCAGCTCGTGCAGGCTGGCGACATCTCGCAACGCGACTACGAGCTGGCGAAGCTTGCGGCCGACAGCGCCAATGCGAACCTTGCGGCCGCACGCGCCATCCTCGAGCGGACCGGCCGCGACTACGACGCCCAGATCTCGGCAACGAAGGCGAGCCGACGGAGCGCCGAGGGCGATGTGGCTGCGGCGGACAGGGATGTCGCTGCGGTGGACATCCAGATCAGCAAGACCGAGCAGCAGGTCGTGCTGGCGCCGCGCGACGGCATTGTGCTGAGCGTGGCGGTGACCGAGGGCGCGTACCTCGAGCCGGGCAAGCCAATCTGCGTCGTCATCCCCGATACCACCGAGC
>CAZKTN010000084.1:0-3213 GCA_964555705.1 uncultured Isosphaeraceae bacterium
TGGCGCCGCCGTAGTCGCCGCCGTCGAGGCTCACGTCAATCGTGAAGCTTGCGCCAGGCGCGAGTGGCTCCTTCGGCGGATCGGAGGCCTTCGTGCACGGGCAGCCAGGAATGGTGCGCGAGATGATCACCGGGGCATCGCTCGAGTTCGTCACCTTGACGCTCGCATGCCGGGTCTTGCCCACGTACATCGGACCGAACTCGACAGAAGGCGGGTCGAAGGCGAGGACCGTCGGCTGAACGGGATCGGGTCCTCCAGTGCGAGGCATGGAAGGGCCTGATGTTCCGGACGCTGCCGGTTGGCCGGCATCCTGAGCGGCTTCGGCCCTCGCCACGCGGGACCCGCCCGGCATGATGCTGGGCGCAAGCGCCAGCAGCGACAGTGCGAGCGTTGCATTCAGGTAGCCCATTCGTCCCGTGATTGCGGCAAATGGTGCGTTCGCCATACGTGAAGTATCCCCCAAACGGGTGCTCAAGGAAACACCCTTCGGCGGATACTCTGCGCGCTCGCAACAACACACCGGAACGCCATGAACCAACGATCAATCCGCGTCGCTCGCGCCACTCTCCTCACTGCCCTTGCTGCTGCGGCGATCGCGCTGCCGGTGTCTGTCGCACGTGCCCAGCAGGGCCCATCTGCGCCCGCGAGCCCAGCCAAGCCGGCAGTCCCAGCGCCCGCCGCACCCAGTGGTGCGGTTGCGCCATCGATGCCGCGGATGCCGGCTGCACCGAAGTTCCGCGAGCTTCCGGTCGAGGGCGAGACGCCTTCGCCCAAGGACATCTTCGCCAAGCATGTGGATGCGACCGGCGGCGCCGCAGCGTGGGATGCAAAGACGTCGATGACGAGCACCGGTGCGATCGAGATCCCTGCAGTGCAGATGAAGGGCACGCTCAAGATGTCCGCGATGGCGCCGGACCGGGTCGTCGTGGAGAGCGAGCTTCCCGGAGTTGGCAAGACCGCCCAGGGTTTCGACGGCACCGTCGGCTGGAGCATCGATCCGATGCGCGGACCTGCGCTCATGGACCCCAAGCAGGTCGCGCAGATCAAGCGTGACGGCAACTTCCGCAAGGACCTTGCACTCGCGCGGGATCCCGGTACGTCGCAGGTGATCGGGCTCTTCGAGTTCGAGGGCACCCCGTGCTGGCAGGTGAAGGTCGACGGCGTCGGTGACCAGCCTGCGAGCCAGTTCTACGCGCGCGACACTGGCCTGATGCGCGGGATGGCGATGTCCGCTGCCACACCCATGGGGGACCTGCCCGTGATCCTCGTGATGGACGACTACCGCGACTTCGGAGACGTCAAGGTGTCAGCCAAGAGCACCACCAAGGTGATGGGCCAGACGCAGGTGATGACAATCGACGCCGTCGACTGGAACTCGGCAACCGATGCCGACTTCGCGCTGCCCACGCCCATCAAGGCGCTCGTCACGGCCACGTCCGCGCAGCCCGCGGCGGGCAGCCCAGCCGGTGCACCGGCTGCACCGCCCGCTGCCAGCAAGTGATCGCGTGAGGTCGCCCGTTCCAGCGCATCGTGGCGCACCGCCACGCCGCGTGTGGCGCATGTTCCTGTGTGCGGCGGGTGCCGGATGCACGGCCCTCGCCGCGCTCGGATGGCTCGGTCCCTCGCTCATCGGTGCGCTCACGAGCCCGTGGATGTCGCAGGCGTGGGGCGTGCTCTGTGCTGTTGTGCTTCTGCTTGCGCTCGCCCGGGCATGGCGAGCCGCACTTGCATTCTCGCTGCCGCTCATCGCACTGTCGCTCTGGGTGCTGACGGTCCTGCTGCCCGTCGAGTCCGCATCGAAGTCAAGGACGCTGCGGATCGCCTACGCGAACGTCAACGCCTGGAATGAGCCGACGCCAGATGCGGTGGAGTGGTTCGCGTCCACGGATGCTGACGTGGTGGCCCTCATCGAGTGCTCGCAGGAGTGGATCGATGCGCTACGGGCGGTGACTCGCGCCGGCTCCTCCCTTTGGCCCCACGCTGCCGTCCGCATCGATGACCATCCCATCGGTGGCGTGGCCGTGCTCAGCCGGCATCCGCTCCGTGACGTCGAAGCGATCATCAGCCCCGTCGGCCGGTTCCCAATGATTGACGCGGTGGTCGAGGCGCCCGGCGGTCCGGTGCGGATCATGGTGGCACACCCGGTGCCGCCCGTCGGCGTGGAGGCGCTCCAGATGCGTGATGCCGAGATCCGCTGGCTGGCGCAGCGTGCAGCTGGATCTGCGCTCCCCACGGCGATCGTCGCCGACTTCAACGACACGCCATTCGGCCGTGCGCTCCGCGACTTCGCCGCTTCAAGCGGCATGCGCAGCGCTGCGTCAGCGACGGGGCTCGTCACCACCTGGCCCGCGCGTGTCGCGGGTATGCCGTGGCCTTCGCCGCTGCGCATCGCGATCGATCACTGCTTCGTGTCTGGGGAGATTGGCATCGCGTCGCTGTCCGCCGGACCGCGCATCGGCTCCGATCACCTGCCGCTCGTCATCGATATCGCGCATCGGGCGCGGGAGACGCGCGTGCAATCACCGCCCGCTGGTGACTTGGGTCACGGCACGGCGACGGGGCAGGAAGGGTCTGCCGACCAGTCGCCGAAGCTCAGGTAATAGCTGATCACAGGGCCGTAGCCAGCGCGTGCAGCCGCAAGCGCAGCCAGCGCGGCGCGGCCGCCACCCTGGCAGTGGGTGACGATCAACTCGCCCTTCCTGAGTCCCGCATCCCTGAAGATTGCGGCAAGCTCCTCGGGCGACCTGAGCCGCCTCTGCGAATCGAGCATCGACGTGTGCGGCACGCTCGTTGCACCGGGCAGGTGGCCGCCGCGCGTGTTGCCGCGCAGGTCAGTGCCCTCGAACTCCTTCATCGACCGCGCATCGAGGATCTGGATGCGACCTGCATCGATCGTGGTCTTTAGGTCCTGCCTGCCGATCCATGCGATGCGCGCGGACTCTGCCGACGCCGGGAGAAATGCCGCGGCGCGCGGTATCGCGGGGTCCGTCGACAGCGTCAGCGTTCCTTCCTCTGCGGCCTGGGCGATGAGCGGGAATCCTCCGTTCGCCACGCGCACGTCTGCCGCGCCGAATCCCTGCAGGATGAACCAGACGCGCGCGGCGTCCGTCATCGATCCGCCGTCGTACACCACGACGGTGCCGCGGCCATCGATGCCGAGCTCGCCGATCCGAGACCGCCAGAGCGCCTCGTTCTCGAGGCCATACGCATCAC
>CAZKTN010000085.1:0-3204 GCA_964555705.1 uncultured Isosphaeraceae bacterium
TCCTCGAGCGCACGCATCGTGTTCACGTCGAGGTCGTTGGTGGGCTCGTCGAAGAGCATCACGTTCGAGCCCTGGCGCAGCATGCGCGCAAGGTGCACGCGGTTTCGCTCGCCGCCGGAGAGGTTGTCGACCACCTTCTGCTGCTCAGACCCAGCGAACCCGAAGCGCGCCGTGTACGCGCGGCTGTTCACGGTGACCACGCCGAGCTTGATCTCCTCGTCGCCGCCTGAGATCGCCTCCCAGATCGACTTGCCCTTGGGGATCGAGTCGCGCAGCTGCTCCACGTAGCCGAGCACCACGGTGTCGCCCACCGTGAGGGTGCCCGAATCGGGCTTCTCCGAGCCGGTGATCATCCGGAAGAGCGTCGTCTTGCCGGCACCGTTGGGCCCGATGATGCCCACCACCGCGCCCGGAGGGATCTCGAAGTTCACGTCGTCGAGCAGCAGCTTGTCGCCGTAGCTCTTGCTCACGCCCTGCGCGCGCACGACCACGTTGCCAAGGCGCGGGCCTGGCGGGATGAAGATCTCGATGTCCTTGGCGATGCGCCGCGACTCCGACTCCGACAGCAGCTTCTCGTAGTTGGCCACGCGCGCCTTGCTCTTGGACTGCCGGCCCTTGGGGTTCTGGCGGATCCACTCGAGCTCGCGGTCAAGGGTCTGCTGGCGCACCGACGCCTGCTTCTCCTCAAGCTCGAGGCGCTTCTTCTTCTGCTCGAGCCATCCCGTGTAGTTGCCCTTGTGCGGGATGCCCTGCCCGCGGTCGAGCTCCAGGATCCACCCCGCGACGTTGTCGAGGAAGTAGCGGTCGTGGGTGACCGCGATCACGGTGCCCTCGTACTGCGCGAGGTGCTGCTCGAGCCAGCCGACGCTCTCGGCGTCGAGGTGGTTCGTGGGCTCGTCGAGCAGCAGGATCTCGGGCTTCTGCAGCAGCAGCCGGCACATGGCCACGCGGCGACGCTCGCCACCGGACACCGTGTTCAGCGGCTGGTCCGCGGGCGGGCAGCGCAGCGCCTCCATCGCCATCTCAAGCTGGTTGTCGATGGTCCACGCGTCGCGACGGTCGAGCTCCTCCTGGATCTCGGCCTGCTTGTTGAGCAGCTTCTCCATCTGCTCGGGGGTCAGGTCGCCGCCAAGCTTGTCGCTCACTTCCTCGAACTGGCGGATGAGGTCGAAGGTCCCCTTCGCGCCCTCGCGCACCACCTCGATGACCGTGCGCGTCTCGTGCGCGAGCGGCTCCTGCTCGAGGTAGCCGATGGCGTACCCGTTGGAGCGCTCGATCTTGCCCTCGTACTCGGTGTCCTGCCCCGCGATGATGCGCATCAGGGTGGACTTGCCGGACCCGTTGAGGCCGAGCACCCCGATCTTCGCCCCGTAGTAGAAGCTCAGCGAGATGTCCTTGAGGATCTGCTTCTTGTCGACGGTCTTCGAGACGCCGAGCATCGAGTAGATGATGCGCGTCGTGTCATTGCGGGATGCGGGCGCTGCCATGAGAACAGTGATTCTAGGCGGCAAAGCGCGTTACCCAATCCCCCACCCCAACGGGACAGCCAGAGGGTGTCGGAGGCTGCGCTACACGGCAGCGGCAGTCGCGGAGGCCGCCGGATAGTCGGTGTATCCCTCCACACCACCGGAGTAGACCGTCGCCTCGTTCGCCTTCGCGAGCGGGATGCCGCGGCGGATGCGCTCGGGCAGGTCCGGGTTCGCGATGAAGGGCCGCCCGAACACCGCGAAGTCGCACAGGCCCGCGGCGATGTGCTCCTCCGCGCGCTCGCCGGTGTATCCGCCCGAGAGCATCAGCGCGCCACGGAACACGCCGCGCACCTCGCGCACGAATCCCTCGTCGAAGCTCGGCAGGCCATGCGCCCACGCGTAGTTCACGAGATCCACATACGAGATCCCCTCGGCCTGCAGCGCGCGGATGGCGTAGAGGTACTGCTCGCGCCAGTCGGGGAAGCCCTCGTGGTTGGGTGCGTCGCCGGGCACCTTGGGCGACAGGCGCACGCCGACGCGGTCCGCGCCAAACACCGATACGACTGCGCGCACCGCCTCCAGCAGGAAGCGCGTGCGGTTCTCCGTCGAGCCGCCGTACGCATCGCTGCGGTCGTTGCAGACCGAGGAGAGGAACTGCTCGAGCAGGTAGCCGTTGGCGGAGTGCACCTGCACGCCGTCGAAGCCAGCCTCCTTCGCGCACTGCGCGGCATGGCGGTACTGCTCGACGATCTCCGCAATCTCTGGGATCGTCAGCGCGCGCGGCTCGTCGCAGGGCATGCGGGCGGGCTTGCCGTCTGCGTCGTACGCCAGGCACGTGCCGTTCGCGCGCTTGTTGGATGAGCTGGCAGGCGCGCGGCCATCAGGCTGCAGCGAGCGGTGCGAGATGCGGCCGCAGTGCCAGAGCTGCGCCTGGATCGCACCACCCTTGGCGTGCACCGCATCGGTCACGAGCCTCCATCCCTCCACCTGCTCCACCGAGTACATGCCTGGCGTCATCAGGTAGCCGCGCGCGGCCAGCGAGATCTGCGATGCCTCGGCGATGATGAGTCCGGCGCTGGCACGCTGCGCGTAGTACTCGGCGTTGAGCGCCCAGGGCGTGTCGCCCGGCTGCTTCGCGCGGCAGCGCGTGAGGGGCGCCATCACGATCCGGTTGCGGAGCTGGAGTGGTCCGAGGGTGGCTGATTCGAGCAGTCGCATAAGAAGGGACAGGTTAGGCTTGATGGCGTGAAGGATTGGGGCGTCAACACCTACCGCATGGCGAGAAAGATCGTCGTGCTTGTCATTGGCGGCACGGTGACGCTGGTCGGCATCGCGCTGATCGTGCTGCCGGGGCCGGCATTCATCGTGATCCCGGCTGGTCTCGCGATCCTCGCCATCGAGTTCGCGTGGGCGCGGCGCTGGCTGCAGAAGGCGAAGGACATGGCGAAGGCTGCGGCGGACAAGGCGAAGTCGATGGCGACAGGTTCACGGGCAGATCCCGGGCCGCGCGCGTAGGGTGCGCGAGGCACGCGAGCCGCGCAGTGCCACGGCACAGCACCACTTTCCCCAGTGATTGACGACTCGCCTGCCGCTCGCTACCATTTCGCGTTCGACTGCGGGGTAGAGCAGCCTGGTAGCTCGTCGGGCTCATAACCCGGAGGTCGCAGGTTCGAATCCTGCCCCCGCTATTCGCGACCGACCCCGGCCCGTCCGGGGTCGGTTGGTTTTTGTGGCG
>CAZKTN010000086.1:0-2980 GCA_964555705.1 uncultured Isosphaeraceae bacterium
CGCCGCCTGCGACTACGTGATCTACCGGCTCACGCTCAGCCATCCGCCGATCTACTCGAGTGCGGTCATGTCTTTCGAGTTCACGCTGCCGGGTGCGCGCGGGTGAGCTGCGCGGGCGAGTGCGGCAACCGCACGTTCGTGACTTCGCGAGCGCACGCGCGTATGCACGCGTAGCCTTGGCCTATGCCTGAGACATTCCACGCCTTCGCCGCGCACGCTGCGCGCGGCGCGCTTGAGCCCTTCGACTACGCCCCTCTGCCGCTTGGCGACCACGACATCGAGGTGGCCATCTCGCACTGCGGCATCTGCCACAGCGACGTGCACCTCGTGGATGACGACTGGGGCATCTCCGCGTACCCGCTTGTGCCGGGCCACGAGGTGGTCGGCAGCGTCGCGGCGGTGGGCCGCCACGTCACGCACCTGGCTGCGGGCGACCGTGTCGGCATCGGGTGGCAGCGCGGCGCGTGCCTGCACTGCGACGCATGCTGGCGCGGCAACGAGAACCTCTGCGCGCAGAACCAGGCCACGTGCGCGGGCCACTACGGCGGATTCGCCGACCGAATCCGCCTGAGCGGGGAGTTCGCGTTCAAGGTGCCGGCGAGGCTCGACGCCGCGGCGGTGGCGCCGCTGATGTGCGGCGGCATCACGCTCTACGGGTGCTTCCGCGCCGCGAACCTCCATCCGTCGATGCGCGTGGGCGTCATCGGGCTCGGCGGGCTCGGCCACTTCGGCGTTCAGTTCGCGCGCGCCTTCGGCTGCGAGGTGACGGTGTTCTCTCATTCGGCCGCGAAGCGTGCCGACGCCGAGTCGATGGGCGCGCACCACTTTGTCGTCGGCGAGCCACCCGCGAACCTGAACGGGCGCTTCGACCTGATCGTGAGCACCGCCTACGCGGACCTCCCGTGGATGCGATTCGTGGAGCTGCTGCGCGGCGACGGCACGCTCGCGTTCGTGGGCGTGCCTGGCGCGCCCATGGAGCTGCAGGTGTTCCCGCTCATCGTGGGCAGGCGCCGCGTGATCGGCAGCCCCATCGGCGGACGCTGGATGATCGCGGAGATGCTCGAGTTCGCGGAGCGCCACGGCATCGTCGCGCACACGGAGAGCTTCGCGTTCTCCGACGCGAACGCCGCCCTCGACCACGTGCGCCAAGGCAAGGCCAGGTACCGCGCGGTGCTCTGCCGGTAGCCGCGGGAACGGGATGCCCGAGGGCATTGCGGGGACCGCCGCAAGGCCTGCATTGCGTGCGCAAAGGGGCTTCGGGCGCTCCATGCATATTCGACTTTACATGACGAATTTACATGGTAGAGTGGGGAGGCATGATCGGTCGTCCAGGTCACCTCCGCTCTGTCCGCCGGCTGCTCCGCTCGTTCCCCGCGGTCGCCCTGCTGGGCGCACGGCAGGTCGGCAAGACCACCCTCGCGCGGGAACTCGCGCAGGAGCTTGGCAGCCGGGCCCGCATCTTCGACCTCGAGTCGGACCGGGACCTTCGCCTTCTTGCCGACCCTGAGCCGATCCTCTCGGGCCTCCGCGGCCTCGTGGTGATCGACGAGGTGCAGCGGTTGCCAGCGATCTTTCCCCCACTGCGGCCCCTGCTTGACCGCAGGCCCCTGCCGGCACGCTTCCTGCTGCTCGGGAGCGCATCGCCCGAGGTCTCGACCCGCGGCAGCGAGAGCCTGGCGGGCCGCATCGCGTTCCATGACCTCGATGGGCTGTCGCTCGACGAGGTTGGCCCCTCCGCATGGAAGCGGCTCTGGCTTCGCGGCGGGTTCCCGAGGTCGTTCACCGCTCGCACGGATGCCGCGAGCCACGAGTGGCGCGAGGCGTTCCTTCGGACATACCTGGAGCGGGATGTGCTGGATGTCGGGCTCCGGATGCCCCCGGCCGAGCTGCGGCGCTTCTGGCTCATGCTCGCCCACTGGCACGGGCAGCGCTGGAACGCGTCTGAGTTCGCGCGCGCGTTCGGCACGTCTGAGGCCACAGTGCGCCGATGGCTTGAGACGCTCGAGGGGTTCTTCGCGGTTCGCATCCTGCGGCCATGGGAAGCGTCGATCGCGAAGCGCCAGGTGAAGTCCCCCAAGGTCTTCGTCCGCGACTGCGGCATGCTCCACGCCGTGCTTGGTGTCGGCACGCTCGAGCAGCTGCGCGAGCGACCGCAGGTTGGGGCGTCCTTCGAGGGCTTTGTGATCGAGCAGGTGATGCACGTCCTTGGGGCCAGGAGCGCTGAGGGCCACCACTGGGCCACTCCGCAAGGCGCCGAGCTCGACCTGCTCGTTGTGAGGGGCGACCGCCGCATTGGCATCGAGGTGAAGTGCACAGAGGCGCCACAGGTCACCAAGTCGATGGAGATCGCCACCAAGGACCTTCGCCTTGACCGTCTGTGGGTGATCCATCAGGGAAAGGACCGGTTCGAGATGCGCCCTGGGATCGAGGCGCTCCCTGTCACGGAGATGTCGGCACTCGCAGGGCAGCTTGATGGCAGCCGCGGCCGGCGGCCTCAGTCGCGGCGCGGCAGCTCGCGCACGTAGATGTTCGCGAACTCGACGGCCGAGCCGTGGCTCTGCAGCCCGATCGGTCCCTCGGCCGGCACGCCCGGCAGCGCGGCCGACTCGATCACCTGCTTCCCGTTGAGCCACACGTCGAGCACGTCGCCCTGCATGCGGATCCTGAACCGGTTCCACTGGCCCACGGGCGCATCGGCCGCGACCTTCGGCGTGCACGCCGCGCGCACCGCGGCGGGCATCTTCGCGTCGGTGCGGTAGCCCCACACCTCGCCGCTGCCGCATGGCCACATCCACATGTTCACCTGGCTCTTGGTGCTGCCGCGCAGGTAGATGCCGCTGTCGCGCTCGCCGACAGTGGCCATGCGCACCGAGCCGTCGGGATTGCGCGCCTCCGTGCCGTCCGCATTGAAGTGCGGCCGCTGCATCTCGCCCTGGTGGTCGCCCACCCAGCGCCAGTCGACGATCATCTCGAAGTCGCG
>CAZKTN010000087.1:0-2976 GCA_964555705.1 uncultured Isosphaeraceae bacterium
CGGACTGCTGGGAGAGCACGGCAGTCCCGGAGCTGCGTGTGCAGGCGGCCGAGGTCGCGGGTCTGGCCCTAGCCTGCGCGACGGGCATGAAACGGTAGGCAAGTGCGCGGCACGCGTCGCCTCACGTCGTGGATCGATGGGAGCCACAATGACTGATGCAGAGCTGATCGCGCGACTCGACGCCATCGAACGGCGATTGGCAGCGCTCGAGCGCGCGCCCGTCGTGCCACCGCAGGCTGCACACCCGTCGCCGCCGAACGCGGTGTCAGCGGTACCGCATTCGCCGCCGCTCCCATCGTCACCGGCACCGCCTCCCATTCAGGCGCACGCACCGTCGCCGCCGCACCCGGTGCACCAGATCCTTGAGGCGAAGCGGTCCACGGCAAGCGCACCCCCTTCCTTTGCACCGCCACTCGTTACGCCTGCTGCGCGCCCTGCCGCATCGGCATCCACCTCCCCTGCCGGGCTCGAGCGGTTCCTTGGCGGTCAGGTGGCGGCGTGGATCGGTGGCATCGTCGTGATCGCCGCCATCGGCATCTTCGCGAAGTTCGCGATCGATCAGGGCTGGTTCGCACGGACGCCACCGGCCGCGAAACTTGCGCTTGCGTATGCGCTCTCTGGAGCATTCGTCATCGCAGGATCGCTGCTCCATGGTCGGCTTGGACGGCTGCCCGCCGGCTCGATGCTTGCCGCGGGCATCGGAGGGCTCTTCGTCTCGACGTGCGCTGGAGTCACCCCGCTCAACGTGCTCGGCCCCACGGCCGCGCTTGTCGCAGGCCTGGCCGCCGCAGTGATTGGCGGTGCGCTCACGCTACGGTCGCGTGAGCTCGCGGTCGCGAGCATCGCGCTCATTGGCGCGTACGTCGTGCCCGCGTTCGCGAACATCTACCTGCTCGCCGGGCGCCCTGCAGGCGAGCCCCCGATCACGGGTGCGCTCTACCTGACCGGCGTCTATGCCGTGGCGCTCGCGCTCGCGCGCCTTGGCCCGCCGAGCTTCGCGTGGCTGCGCCTTGCCGGTGCATTTCAGGCCATCTCCGCGGGTCTCCTCATCCTTGATGCGGGCCGCGCGTCGCCAGCGCTATCGCTCGGGTTCACCGTGCTGTGGTGGGCGATGGCCGTCGCGGAGTGCTCGTTGGCGGCGCTGCGCGGGACCTCGCCGCGCCTGAATACGGCCGTCACGGTGGCGGCGACCTCCATCGCGGCCACGTTGGCGCTGCGCGGCGCGCTCGCAACGGATCCGTGGTCGGATGTGCATTCCTGGCTGCCTGCACTCATGGCGGCGCTCGCCCTTGCAGGATCCGTGCAGCTCCGCGCACTGGTGCCTTCAGGGGGCATCGACAGGCGTGACCGCCAGGACGACCCGCGTGCGGCGGCGGTGGCCGCCGCTACCGCTCGCCAGTCGACAGTGCTTGCCATCCTTGCCGCAGCACTGGTGATTGTGCAGGTTGGAGTCGTTGTGCGTGGCGGAGCGCTCCCTGTCGCGTGGGCGGCAATGGGCGCGGCTGCGATCCTCGTCGGCAGTCGGATGGCTCAGCCATGGACGGCGCGTGTCGGCATCGCGTCGTGCATGCTCAGCGTGATCGCAACTGTTGCGATTGCGGTGTTCGGCGTCGGCACGGCTGCAACCCTGATCGAGTACCCGGCAGGTCCCGCGATGCGCAGCACCACGATGTGGGCCTTCCGCATCACAGATGCACACTGGTCGCCCATCATTGTTGCGGTCCTGCTTGTGGTGGGTGCGCGCTCACGTTCGGTCGGCAGCGATCCGAATCGGCGGGCGCCGATGGCCTCCGGCGTGCTCGCAGCATGCGCGATGCTGATCTGGATCGGCCTCTCGCTCTCGATCGGTTCGGCCTATGCGGCGGTGACGATGCTGCTCGCGATCCCCGCAGCCGCGATCGCCGGAGGGCGGACGGTTTCGCTGATCAAGCTCATCGCGATCGTCGGATCGTCGATCGCATCCCTTGGCTGGTTTGCGGCCACCATTGCGCACGTGTCGAGGTACTACGGCACAGCGGAGGCCCGACCTCAGGGAGGTGCGACAGCCGCAGCGCTCGTGGTGGGCAGCTTCCTGATGACCGGCCAGCGCTTCAGGGGCGAGCGGTTCCGCGATGTGCCGACGGTCATCGGATTCGCGTTCGGCCTCACGGCGCTTGCGATGCTGCTGCTCATTGAGCAGCTCGTGGGCGCAACCTCGGGTGACGTGACGCGCGCGACGATGTGGTCGTGCACTGCGGTTGCGGTGATCGCGACCATTGGCGCATTTGCAGCCAGACAGGCCGGCCTTGAACTGTCGCAGGGGCTCGGGCTCATCGCGACGGCGCTCTCGGTCTGCGTGGCGCTGTTCGCCATCGGTGCAGATGCGCTGCAGCCGCCTCAGGACGTCACCTGGTTGCATCACTGGCTTCTCACGCCGGCAAACGCCTCCATTCTTGCTTTCGCGGCGTGCGGGCTTGCGCTCAGGCCTGTGTGCGTTGGACGCCCGGAATCGATGACCTGGTTCGGTGCGGTGGCGGCAGCCGCATTCCTGATCGGCAGCGGAGCACTGGTGCTTCGCGTGCTCGATCCTCGTGTGGGTGCGCCCTTCCCTACAACGGCCGTGATCCAGCAGTCGGCGCTCAGCGTGTGGCTCGCGATCGCTGCAGTTGGGTTCGTGGTGCACGGATTCAGGCGCCACATGCGGGCGCTCCGGTGGACTGGGCTTGTGCTCCTTGGCGCCGTGGCGATCAAGGTGCTTGTGCTCGACATGGCCAACGCAGGCACAATCTGGCGCGTGATCGCGCTGCTCGTGACCGGGCTGCTGCTGGTGGCGACGAGCGCCGTGTACTCGCGTGCTGCGAAGGCACAACCGCACGAGCACCGTGTGGCGCCGCCGCGCTAGGCGCCAGACCTAGAAGCGCACGATCGCCCGAACGCCGAAGACAACCATCGTCTGGTCCGACGATGTCCCCTGCAGCGGCTGCACCGGATGGTCGA
>CAZKTN010000088.1:0-2683 GCA_964555705.1 uncultured Isosphaeraceae bacterium
ACGGTGCAGTGGACCACCCAGTTCGACCCGAGTGACGCGACGACCATCGTCACCGAGACGCGCAGCTTCACCGTGCTCGACCACGCGCTCATGCAGGTGGACGTGGCCGTCATGGGTGCCGGCATCCAGGCGCACTCGCGGCCCATCGAGTTCAAGGTCGGCAGCGGCGCGTGGCTACCGGCCACCGTCAGCCTCGCCGCATCGACCGGCACCAACGGCGACACCGCCGCTCGCGGCAGCGTCACGGTGCAGGTGCCCGTGGGCACGAGCGCCAACGCATGCGTGCTCGTGCGCGATCCCGTCCGCACGCTGGTCGCGCAGGATTCCGCCGAGTTCGGAAGCCCGGCCACGCAGTTGCTGGTCTCGGTGCAGCTGATCTCCGGCGACAGCAACCAGGACAACGTCGTCGACATCCTCGACTACGCGCTCTGGACGCTCGACTTCGGCCCGCAGCCCGCCAATTCGCGCAGCAACTTCAACGCCGACAGCCTCGTCAACAACACCGACTTCGCCGTGCTCTCCGGCTACTTCCTCCAGTCCGGTGCCGAAGGCTGCACCGGCGCTGGCGACGGACTCGCAAGCACAGCGGCGCGCGACCGCATCAGCGTGGCCGAGCTGCGCAAGATGGGCAACGGCGACATGGTGCCGATGGACCTCAACGGCGACGGATGGCTCGACATGGACGACATCACGCTCTTCATGCAGGGCGTGCGCCCGGCCACCGGCGCGGGCAGCGCATCGTCCGCCGGCAACGCCGCCGAGTGACAGCAGGGTGGCCGGAGCGCACACTCCGGCAACGCGGCCGAGTGACCTCGCGCGCGCAAACGAAAGCGGCTCGCCCCGTGATGGAGCGAGCCGCTGTTCATTCGAGAGATTGCCTGATCAGCCCGTCGGGTTGCTGCCGTCGGCCTTCGCTGCGCCGAGTCCGCCCATGCGAACCGTCTCGGGGCTTCCGGCGCCCTGCGCAGCCTCGCGCGTCGTCACCGAGGCGGACTTCACCGCGGGCTTCGCCGCCGCCTTTGGCTTCTGCGGAAGCGGGTACTGCGACGCGTACTCGGGCTTGAGGTAGAAGTAGAACATCGTGCCCTCGAAGTACTGGCCGCCGGCCAGGATCTCCGCGGATGGCCCGATGCCCATGAAGATGTCGGCGCGGCCCGGCGCGCGGATCGCCCCGCCCGCATCCTGGTCGAGCATGAAGCGGCGGAAGGGGCGCTTCTTGCCGTCAAACCCGGCCGTCTGCGTGTCCACCATCACAAGACCGCCCGCGGGGTAGATCGACTTGTCGGTCGCGAGCGAGCTCTTCTCCGTCACGCGCACGCCGAGGCATCCTGCGGGCCAGTTGTTGCCGTCGTACGTCGAGAAGAAGATGAAGCGGTTGTTGCGGTTGATCAGGTCCTGGATCTTCGCAGGGTCGCTCTCCCACATCTTGCGCACCGCGCTCAGCGTGAGCTCCTCCTCCTTGATGATGCCTTCCTTCACGAGGCTGTCGCCGAGGCCCACGTACTCGCCGTCAGTCGCGCCTGCGTAGCCGATGAACGCGGTCTTGCCGTCAGGCAGCGAGAGCTTTGCGCTCCCGTTGACCTGCACGATGTACGCATCGAGCGGCGTGCTGAACCATGCAAGCTCAGTGCCCACGAGCATCCCCGACTTCTCGATCTCCGCGCGCGAGGGCCACTTCGACAGCGAGCCGTCCGGCATGCGGCGTCCCATCGGCTCACCCGTGTTGGGGTCGGTCGCGAGGTCGGCAGGGCGCTTGTAGATCGGGTACTGGAACTCTGGAGTCTTCGTGAGGCTCGCCTTGAACTCGGGCGCGTAGTAGCCGGTGAAGAGCACGGTGCCGTTGCCGTTCCATCCCTTCGTCTGCCAGCAGTCGAACATCTGCTTCATCGCGCCGGTGAACGACGCCGCATCCTTCGAGTCGGCGAGCACCTGCTGGAACGCGACGACGCTCGAGCTCGCCACATCCCAGTTGCACACGTCGAACGACGGGAAGCGGTTCTTGCTCGAGGGCGCCTGGAACCACGTGATGTCCTGCGCGATCGCCTGCGACAGGAACGCATCGCGCTGACGCCACGCATCGGTGAGGTCAGGCCACTCCTCGTCGGGGCCAAGCTTGCGGAGGGCAGACTCACCAGGACCGAGCGCGCGACCGTAGTCCGGCGCGGGGGCGACGGGCTCGGGGGCGGTCTCGCAGGCCTGGAGTAGGGTGACCGCGGCGAGGCCGGCGATCAGGGAAAAGCGAAATCCATTCGAGTTGATGCATCCTTGCATACGCAGGATGCTAACAACGCGTCCACAGGGCACTATCATTCCCCCATGACGATTGCCATCCACCCACCCCTTCAACTCGCCTTCATCCAGGGCTGGGAGTGGATCATCCTCCTGGTGATCGGCCTGCTGATCTTCGGCCGCCGCCTGCCCGAGATCGGGCGCTCGATCGGAAAGACGATCGTGGAGTTCAAGAAGGGGATGAACGAGGTGACCCCGGACCTCAACGCTCCCGCGCAGGGTGCCGGTCCGGGCGCTGCCCAGGGTGCAACCCACGGCGGACACGCCGCGCAGCATTCGGCACCCGGTTCGCTGCCTCCTAGCCAGCCCCAGCAGGGGATGCACGGCGGTCAGTCGGGTGCGGCGATGCCCCAGCAGGGCACCGATCCCTACGCCAAGGGCAACTACCCCAACA
>CAZKTN010000089.1:0-2628 GCA_964555705.1 uncultured Isosphaeraceae bacterium
TCTCCGCGAACTTTCGCTCAAAGTCCGTGAGCGTGGCGCGCCCGTCACCCATGAGCCCCACGGTATCAGGGCTGGGTGGGAGGGTGGTGGGATACATGCCTTGGCTGGGGGTTCTCGGATGATTCCGCCACAGATTGCGACGACCGGACCGCATCGCCTCCGTTTCAATGGGTGACGGGAGATGAGCCCCGTCTCTTCCTCTCAGCCTCTACGGAGACCACCATGCGAACCATCTCGGCGCTTCTTCTCTCCAGCATTGCACTTGTTGCCGCCGGTGCGGCCTCTGCCGCCGTGGACACGACGCCGCCGACACCAGTCGCCCCACCCGCTGCAACCGCCAACGTCCTCGCATTCTCGCCAGTCACGCTCGACATGGGCGCGATGACCGCCGGACAGCCCAAGACCCTCGACCTCACCATCACCAACACGAGTGGCTCGCCCGTGACGATCGAGTCGATCAAGGGCGGCTGCGGTTGCACGACCGTGACCGATCCGCCGAAGGGGCCGATCGAGCCCGGGGCATCATTCGCCGTGCAGGTGACGATGGACCCTGGCATGAAGACCGGGATTGCGCTGCGCAAGCCAGTGCACGTCGCGCTCACGGGCGGCCGTGTCGAGTCGATGAACATTGTCGCCACGGTGAAGACAGTGATCAAGGTCACGCCTGAGGTCGTCGAGGCCCTTGGCAAGGCAGGCTCATCAGTGCCCACCGTTGTGCTCGCGAGCGTCGACGGTGCGCCCTTCCGGATCACCGGCGTCACCCCATCGGGAGCCGCGGACGGCGCGATGGGCCGCGATCCTTCAGGCAGCCACGAGATCGCCATCAACTTGGATGCGTGGACGAAGGCTGGCCGCCCGGCGACCATCGTGGTCTCGACCGACAGGCCCGATGCCCCTTCGGTGGCGATTCCGGTGACGTCGGCGGAGGCGGTCAGCATGTTCCGCCTTCCCGCCGCACCGGAGGACAGCGCGCGCAAGGCTGCCCTCGAGTCCGCGCAGGACTCGCTGATCCGCGATATTGATGCGGGGCTCAGCGGCTCGGCGCGGTCGACCCAGTTCCGCATGCGCCTGCACCGCGAGACCGGCATGCTGTTCGTGCATGGCAGCGACAGCGACATCGACGCTGTGCGCAAGGCGGTGCGTGCGCTCCCCGCGACGAGCGGCGTGCGGGAATCGTCGCCAACCCCAGGCATCTGAACGTGCAGCACGGCGCGGACAGCGCAGATCTGGACGATGCGTGGGTGCAGCAGTGCACCGCGCAGTGTGTCGCAGGCGTGCGTTCGGCCTACGAGTCGCTGTTCGTGCGGCGGTGCTGTTTCGTCGAGGCGGAAGCGGCGCGTCGGCTCGGACGCCGGCATGACCTTGTGGATGACGTCGCGCAGGAGACGTGGCTGCGCATTGCCCGCGGGCCGCGCAGGTGCGCAAGCGTAGTAAGCCTGGACGCATGGCTCCGAAGGATCGTGCGGAGCGCCTCCATCGACATGCTGCGCAGCGAGCTCGCGCGGCGCTGCCGCGAGCAGCGCGTGTCGCGCACCGAGGCGACCGGGTTCGAGGAGGACGTCGAGCTGCTGGACATGCTGCGGCGCGAAGGGGCGTCGGCGCTTGGCATGGCTCCGGACGAGCGGTGGATCTTCGAGCTGCGCATCCGCACTGGTGCGACCGTGGAGCAGATTGCAGGCTGGATAGGAATCGGACGTGGGGCGCTTGACAGCAAGCTGCGGCGCGCCGCCGAACGGGCCAGGGCCCAAAGGATGACATCATGAACTCACTCACCACCCGACAGCAGGACATGCTCAGCCGCGGACTCGCTGCCTTTGACGTCGCCGTGGGTCGACGACGCGTACGGCGCCGGCTCGTGCGCGGTGCCGCGGTAGCGGCGCTCGCCCTCGCGGGCGGGCTCACGTTCACGCTGCTGCGCGATGCAGGCGCGCGCTCGCTTCCCGCCTACGTCGAGATCATCCGGGGCGATGGGCAGCTCACGGCCGAACTTGAGCTCGCGAACGCGTGCGAGCGGATCAGCCGAAGTGATGGTCGGCTCGTCGTGGTCGAGTGCGTGATGCACCCGGCGGGGGACTAGCGATCAGCGGGCTCGCCGCGAAGGCCTCGCCAGTCCACGCGCGACGCGAACACGAGCACGAGCAGCGCACTGAAGGCAAGCAGCACGGTCATGTTGCCGGTGGCGCGCGGCTGCGTGGCGCTCACCGAGGGGTCGTGGGGGTCAACGAGCACCTCCACGGTTGGTCCTGGCGCATCGGGGGTGCAGTCATGGCCAAGGTGCGTGCGTCCGTTCCACTCATAGGTGTAGTCGAACCAGTGCCCGACCTCTCGCGTGAGGCGTGCAAGCCTTCGGCGTGACCGGCTGTCTGCAGGCCCGTAAACCGGTGTCCCGGCCACGGTCGCCGTGGCGGGCGTCGCGCGCGCATTGAACGAGACGCGCTGAACGAGGATGACCGCCACGGTGGCAGTAAGCGCGAGCGATGTCGCGAGCCCGACGAAGCCGGTGACGTCGATCCGCCGATGCGTCGGGTGATCACCCATGTGCCGAAGCGTACGACTTGGCCCGAAGCCGCAGTGCAGCACCCACCAGCAGGATCAGCACCGGCACTTCCACCAGCGGCCCGATCACGG
>CAZKTN010000090.1:0-2569 GCA_964555705.1 uncultured Isosphaeraceae bacterium
ACACCGAGACAAGTGCCTCTGGATGCGCAACGAGCGCCTCACGGTGCCGGCGCAGCGCGGACGGGCGCAGCATGTCGTCCTGGTCGAGAAGCGCGATCACGTCATGTCGCGCGACGGCAATCCCGCGGTTTCGCGCGGCACCCGGTCCGGCACACTCCTGCTGCACCAGCGTTACCCCTGGAAATGCACGCGCGATCTGCGCGCCACCGTCAGTCGAACCGTCATCCACGACGATCACCTCGTCGGCCGGCTGCTCCTGCGCCCACACAGACTCGAGCGCGTCGCCGATGAACCGCTCACCCTGGTGCAGCGGAATGATCAGGCTGATGCCGAGCATGCGCGGAGCGCCTCCCGAACCGCCTCGGCCACACCGCGAGCGTCGCTGCCCACGTTGATCCTCGCCGTGCGGCACTCTGCAACAAGACGCTCCAGGCGCTGCGCATCCTCGATGCCCGCACCCGGAAGCTGCCCGATCGAGCTCGGCATCAGCGCCTCGAGCGCGTCTCCGGCGCAGGCAGGCGCAACCCGCGACCCTGTCTCTCCCACAATACGCGGCACCGCAATGCCCGCGATCCGCCGGCTCGACGCCACCGAGCCTGCGAGGACGGAATCCAAGAGAAAGACGCCCTTGCCGCTGCCGCCGCGCTCGAAGGAGTCCGCGTTGATGGAGCGGCCTGCGAATGCAGGCAAGCGCGCGAGGTCCTGCTCGCCCACGAGCTTTCCGGATCGGTACAGGCAGTGCACCTCGCGCGATTCGCAGTCGACGATGCAGTAGTCGTCGCCGAGGTAGCTCATGCCGGCCGCCGCACATGCCATCGCGGTCGAGGACTTGCCTGATCCGCCCATGCCCACGATGAGCAGCGATGAAGATGCGTCGCCCACCGCCGCACCGTGCACGAACTGCAGGCCGTAATGCGCAAAGTGGTCGTGCAGCAGAAAGCGGAAGGGCGATCCGATCTCCCAGAAGGGGAACGGGCGATCATCCGTCTTCACGAACCACGCACGTCCGCGCTCGCGGTCAATGACGCTGAGCACGCATGTCCCAGGATCGAAGATCGCGCTGGTGGTTTCGGTGTGCAAGTCGATGACCTCGCCCCGCGGTCCGCACAGCGTTCCCCAGCAGGCATGCAGGGACTGAACAAGATTGGCGAGCATCGGTGCGGCGTGTGCCCAGTCGCCGCGCCACGCTCGAACGAGGAGCCCGCACCGGACGTGGGGCACCGCATCACCTTCGGTGCCCAGGCCGGTGTGGGCACCTTGCGTTCCCTCCGCACACGGAAGCGCCGCCGCAAGCGCTGCGCAGTCGCACCCGGTCGACGTCTCCACCGCGATCCTGTGCCTCGCGATGAGGTGCTCGCTGGTGCGCGAGCCCGTCACCGAACTCTCGTACCACGCATCAAGCCGGTCGCAGAGGCCTCTCGTGGAGCTGCTCGCGGCCACTCGCGGAGGACGCTTTCGCTTGCCCCAGGGCTTGATCTGCTCCACAAGTTCGGTGTGCAGGCTGACCGATCCTCCAGGAGCCACGGCGCCAGAACTACCAGCCGCAGCCGGAGCCGCCGCCGGAATCGCGAATCCACCATCAACGAGCGCATCCGCAAGTGTGCGGTCCTCCACGAGCGTGGAGCCCGATGCGATCGCACCCCATGCACGCGCGGCGTTGCCATCAAGCCTGCAGTAGGTGCCACGATCCCGATTCACCACCACCGCCGTCTCGCCCGTGCTGGACCACACGAGGTCGGCACCCGAGACCTGAAGGGCAGTATGCGATGGCGTGCGAGCAGCCGCACCGCCGCTGTCGGCCGCTGCGCCTCCAGCTCCGGCAGCTGCACCGGCATGCGGCCACCCTTCCGAAGGATCGACGTCGTGCACCGGATCGAGCAGGAATAGCTCCTGCAGGTCATGGAATGCGTTGACCTTCGGGGCGAGGTAGGGCGCGCGCGCAGCGCCAGCGCCCGCAGGCGATTCGGCATCGCGCGGCGCATCTTCACTGTGCGGTACGCCATCGGTGCGGACCACCAGGCCCTCGCGCTCGAGGTCAGCCATGAATGCCGCGACGTCGGCCTTCGCCTGCGCGGCATCGACCTCGTGCAGCGACACGAGCGTGGCCGCAAGCGCATCGGCGGTTGCGCCGCCGGAACCGAGCTGGCGCCAGAGCGCTCCACCCGACCCTGCGAGGCTGAAGTAGCTGCCCGAGGCAAGGTCTATGACCACCACTTCCCCGTCGAACTGCTGGTGGATCACGCCCGAATCCTTGATCGACCACGCGCTCATCGTGAGGTCTGCGCCGTTCCACCGGGTGCGGCACCCGCGGAGTCCGCCAGCCGTGCGGGGACCAGCCGAAGTCCGCTCGATCCGCCGCCCGCAAGCGCCTCGCTCCCGGCGGAGCCCGACTCGTGGTACTCGGCATCCTCGTTGACGCCCCACACGTCGTACACGGCCGCACCGGCAAGGATGTTGCGCGCCGTCAGCATCCCAGTCATCATCGCATGGTCCTGGTTGTTGTACTTGTGCATGCCGTTGCGGCCAACGAGATGAAGGCCGGGGCAGTGCTGCGCGACCGCCTCGCGCA
>CAZKTN010000091.1:0-2504 GCA_964555705.1 uncultured Isosphaeraceae bacterium
CCGCCGCGAGCGACTTCCCCAGCATCGAGTCGACATCCATCCCCCGCGCCTCGACCAGCACGATGACGCCCTGAAGCGGGCGCACCCACGCGACTGCCTCCTTCAGGGCCCGCAGGGTCCGCGGCTCGCTAAGGTGCGCAGCGAGGTCATAGAACACGGTGAGGGTCCTGCACGCGGCCAGACCGCGAGGGAGGAATGAAAGCGCCGCGGCAGCATGCTCGGTGCCCTCGATCGGATCTGCCTCAAACCGAGCTGGCTCGAGGCCGCGCACTGCTGTCCAGCGATGATGCGGCACTGCTCCATCGCACGTGTCAAAGATCGCCTGCCGCAGCTCCGCCTCGTCATCTGTCTCGATGAGGACGATCGAGTGCGTCCCATCGAGCTCCCTTCGCAAGAGCTCGTGAATGGTGGGCTGTGCCGCGGTCACAGGTGCGTTGGAGGGTACTGCACCTACACCGCGTGTGCGGCGGGGGCCAGCGCCACGGCCGGGACCGATCGCAGAGTGCTTCTATCATCGCTGTGCTCCGCGCGAAGCGGCGCACCGCATGCTCCTTGTTGCCACCGATCTCGCGAAGTCACACGGCATGCGCGAGCTCTTTCGCGGCGTCTCGGTAGGCATCGCCGCCGATGACCGCGTGGGGCTAATCGGCCCCAACGGCGCTGGAAAGTCCACGCTGCTGCGGATGCTGGCGGGTGCCGAAGAGCCTGACTCCGGTTCGGTGCGCTCGCCACGCGACACGGTGATTGTGTACGTCGCCCAGCGAGATGATTTCGCGCCGGGAACCACGCCGCGTACGGCCGCCACCGAGGCGGCTCTGGCATCGGCGAGTGTGCATGGCGACCGCCATGAGGCGGAAGTGCTCGCCGGCACCATCCTCGGGAAGATCGGGTTTCCCGAGGCAACGATGGATGAGCCCGCCGAACGGCTCTCGGGCGGCTGGCGCAAGCGGCTGTCGATCGCGTGCGGGCTCTGCTCGGCAGGCGGCACGCCCGACCTGCTCCTCCTCGACGAGCCCACCAACCACCTCGACGTCGAGGGGATCCGCTGGCTCGAGCAGTTCCTCACGCGCCCCACCAACGACCTTCGCGCACGCACGAGCGTCTTCGTGACGCACGACCGCGCGTTCCTTGAGCGCGTGGCGACGCGAATCATCGAGCTGAGCCGCGCCTATCCGCAGGGCACGCTCTCCATCGACGGCAACTACGGGGAGTTCGTCCGCCGGCGCGGGGATTTCCTCGAGGCGCAGGCGCGCGGCGAGGCGACACTCGCCAATGAAGTGCGAATCGATGATGCGTGGCTCGCCCGCGGCGCGCAGGCGCGGCGCACCAAGTCGAAGGGACGGATCGAGGACAGTGCCGAGCGTCGCGATGAACTTGCCGCAATCGCCGCCCGCAATGCGGCCGCAGCGTCAGGTGGCGCTCAGATCGACTTCTCCGCAAGCGGCCGTCGCACGCGCCGGCTGATTCAGGCCACCGGCATCTCCAAGGGATTCGGAGGCCGCACATTGTTCAGCGGACTCGACCTCGAGCTCGGCCCCGGCGACCGGCTCGGCCTCATGGGCCCCAACGGGAGCGGCAAGAGCACGCTGCTTGCGGTGCTGTGCGGCGAACTCGCGCCCGATGCCGGCACCGTGCGACTGGCGGATCCCGCGCCGCGCGTCGTGGTGCTCCGCCAGCAGCGCGCGGAGATCCCGGCCAGCACGCTCCTGCGCGATGCCATATGCCCGCTCGGCGACTTCGTCGACTTCCAGGGCCGGACTATGCACATCACGGCATGGTCCCGGCAGTTCCTCTTCGCCGATGCGCAGCTGCTGCAGCCGGTCGGCAGCCTCTCGGGCGGGGAGCGAGCCCGCGCGTACATCGCACGCATGATGCTTGAGCCGGCCGACATCCTGGTGCTCGACGAGCCGACCAACGACCTCGATATCCCCACACTCGAGGTGCTCGAGCGATCGATCGAGGCCTTCCCGGGTGCGGTCGTGCTGGTCACCCACGACCGTGCCATGCTCGCAGCGGTGGCGCGGCAGATCGTTGTGCTCGGTGCGCCCAATGGCGAGGTGAGCGTGGTGGCCAGCCTCGACCAGGCGCTCGCCTCGCTCGAGCGTGCCGAGCAGGCAAGCGCACGTGCGATGCGCGCATCGGCGAACGCAACAGCGAATGCGTCGGCAAACGCAACAGCACCTGCCACACACGCGCCCTCTGCAAAGCGGAAGCTCGGTTACATGGAGCAGCGCGAGCTCGACGGCATGGAAGCGGCGATCAGTGCCGCCGAGCGAGCATGCGCCGAGGCAGAGGCCACTGTCGCAGACCCAAAGGTCGCCTCGAATCATGCCCGCATGGCCGACGCGTGCCAGAGGCTCGAAGCTGCGCAGGCTTCCGTCGCTGCGCTCTACGCCCGCTGGCAGGAGCTTGAGGCGAAGCGCGGCGGGTGAGCGGCGCTCACGGAGTCCGCGCGACGCGGAACCCGAGCGCATCGCCGATGCCTTCGGGCGCGGCGAGGAATC
>CAZKTN010000092.1:0-2482 GCA_964555705.1 uncultured Isosphaeraceae bacterium
TCAGTCACGGTGACCTCGATGTCCCATCCAGGAATCGCAAGCCCGGGGAAGTCCGGCACCGTGAGCGCGCGCTGCGTCACCACAGTGCGCCGCACAAGCCCGCGGTATGCCGCAGGGAACGAGATGCCGTCGTCATCGGCCATCGTGCCTGCGGACTCAGTCTCGTTGAGGGCCTGCAGGTCATCCCACGGCTTTCCCAGAAGTTCGCTGATGCGCGACTCCGCGGCGGTCGATGCCACCGTCATGCGTAGCGCGTCCTCCTGCATTGCAAGACCACCCTGAACGCTCATCGTGACCATGGACGCCGCGATCGCCACGATCGCCATCGCGACCATGCACTCGATCAGCGAAACGCCGCGTGCGGCGTGCGCCGGCTGGCGGGCACCATGCGTGTCCATGCCATGACGGTGGCATTTGCGCGCGCGCGTCCAAGTGACATGTGCCCCTTCTATAGACGGGCGCAGATGTTGCATTTCCGGACGCTGCACATTTTGCTGCATTTTGCTTGACCGCCAAACCGCGAATTCGACGGTCATTCATGTGCCCACGATGGGTGCGGCACACGACTCCCCCACGTTCCCGAAAGGACACTGACCGATGAACGCTCGCATGAACAACCGTCGCCGCACCAGTCGCGGATTTACCCTGATCGAGATCCTGATTGTCGTCGTCATCCTTGGCGTGCTTGCCGCGCTGGTGGTGCCGAGCGTCACGAGCGCGCTGAGCGACGCGAACCGCGAGGCTGCGGAGGCGCGCGCAAGCCAGGTGCTCACGATGGTCACCCGATACAACCAGTTCCTCCCTGGCGGCGGCACCGCGATCGCCACCGCCGACGGATCGATCTCCTCCACCGACCTCGCCAAGCTGGTCACCGCCGGCTACTGCACCAGCGACGATCTGACGAACCAGGTCACCGGGACGCAGAGCTGGTCGTTCAACGGCGGCAAGGTCATCCCCGGACAGTGAGCTTCTTCGAGAGCGGCGGGCCAGGTCGGCGCAACGTAGCCCGGCCTGGCCCGCACGCACGTCCCGGCGAGGCGCGAATCGCGCCCGCAGGCGCGCACAGCGCGCACATCACACTGAGGCCGCACGCATCCGCGCGTGCCACCGAGTCCCGCCCCCCTACGCAGTTCCAAGGGACCACTCATGTTCTCCGTCCCCTACCGACAACTCCTTCGACAGCCCCCCGCTCCGCTGGGCGTCGACATCGACGAAACCTGCATCCGCATCGCGCAGCTGACCGCACCAGGCCAGCACGCCCTCGCACGGGTGAGCGCACAGTGGGTGCTCCCCCTGAGCCCGATGCGCCCCGATGGCGCAGTGCACCAGGCCGGGCTTCCCGCCGTCATTACTGCGCTGCGCGCGCTCATCAAGTCAGCGCGAATTCCGGCCGGCAAGTGCGTGGTGACGCTGCCCGCATCCGGCGCGCTCACCGAAATGGCGCAGCTGCCGCCGATCGCCGACCATGAACTAGAGGAGACGGTGACGTGGGAGGCCGTCGACCGCTTCGGCCTGGACCGATCCGACGTTGTCTCCGGCCACCTTCCACTGAACGCGGACCGATCCGGGCCCTCGCGCGACCTGCTTCTCGTGGCCGTGCGGCGCGCCACGACGATCGCGATCGCCGACATGCTGGTGCGATGCGGACTTGAGCCAATGCGAATGGAGCTTGCGCCGCTCGCCGTAATGCGGCTGTGCCTGCGCGATGGCATCGAGCGCCAGGCGCTCCTGCACATCGAGCGGAGCCGCGCCTGCATCATGGTGATGCAGGACGGCAACGTGCGCTACCAGCGTTCCTTCGGCTGGCACCCCGCGCACGTCTCTGCCATCGAGGCGCTCGCCGGGCTTGGGCTGGCCGACACTGACGACGGCGCGATTCCTCTCGTCGGCGACGATGCGGCGGCGCAGTCGCCGCAGGCGATGCGCTGGCGCGAGGTGGCCGAGGAAGTGCTCGCGTCGCTGCGCCATGCCGAGCGGCGTGCTGCCGGCTGCTGGCCCGAGCGCATCTGGGTAAGCGGCAGCGGTGCCGCAGAGCCAGGGCTGTGCGAGGCCGTGGCCGCCGTGTGCGGCACCGAGACCGGACCGATCGGGACCTGCTCGCGCATCACCTGGCCTGAAGGCGATGCGCCAGAGTCGCACGCGCTGTGGGCCGGCGCAGTGGCCGCGGGTGTGGCCGCACGCGAGGCTTCCCAGGTGGCGGCGCGCGATGCCGCACGCGATGCCGCGCGTGAGTCTGCGCCTACGAATGCGAGTCCTTCCAAGACCCGGAGGGTGGCATGAGCGAGCTGCTCGTTGACCTGATGCCCCCCGAGGCGCGGCGCATTCCCGCGCTGCGACGCCGCATGCGGCTGATGCGGCTCGCAAGCGTGCTTGCGGGCGTGCTGGTGATTGGCGTAGTGACCGATTCCATCGCGCAGGCGCGCCGTGCGCAGGTGCAGCGCGATGTGGCCCGGTCGCTGCGCGAGAACGCGCAGCGCATCGA
>CAZKTN010000093.1:0-2385 GCA_964555705.1 uncultured Isosphaeraceae bacterium
CCGATCCCGTTCTCGCCGAACTTCGTGCGCAGCGACATGGGCAACCTCAAGCCCATGTCCGCGCTCGAGAGCAAGGCCAAGGCGCTCGAGGGCACGCCCCACGGCAAGCGCATCAGCATCCTGGGCACCGATGCGCTCGGCGGCGACGTGCTCGCGCAGATGCTGTGGGCGTGCAGGCTGTCGATCTCGATCGGGCTGGTGTCGACGGGCATCTCGCTGCTCATCGGCGTGACGGTCGGCGCGCTCATGGGCTACTTCGGCGGCTGGGTGGATCTGGTGCTTTTCCGCATCGTTGAGATCTTCATGGCGGTTCCGGTGCTCTTCCTGCTGATCGTGGCGGCTGGCGTTCTGCCGCGCAACACCTACGTGATGATGGCGATCATCGGGTGCTTCAGCTGGACTGGTGCGGCGCGCTTCACGCGCGCGGAGTTCCTCAAGCTGCGCCAGCAGGATTTCGTGCAGGCGGCGCAGGCCACGGGCATGCCGCTGCGGTCGATCCTCTTCCGGCACATCCTGCCCAACGGCGTCACTCCGGTGCTCGTCGATGCGAGCTTCGCCGTGGCTGCGGCCATCTCGGTGGAGGCCACGCTCTCCTACCTTGGTCTCGGCCCTGACGGCCAGGCGAGCTGGGGCAAGCTCCTCTCGAGCGCCACGGGCGCGACGGGCACGTTCGTATGGTGGCTTGCGGTGTTCCCCGGCGCAGCGATCTTCCTCTCCGTGCTCGCGTACAACCTTCTTGGCGAGGCGCTGCGCGATGCAATCGATCCCAAGCTCAGAAAGGCGGCGCACTGATGGCAGGTGAGGCACGCACGCCGCTGCTCGAGGTCGCCGACCTCGCGGTGAGCTTCGACAACGCCGCCGGTGGCCCGCGCGTGCAGGCTGTGGCTGGCGTGCAGATGACGGTGTTCCCGAAGCAGACGCTCGCGGTGGTGGGGGAGTCCGGCTGCGGCAAGAGCGTCACCGCGATGACCACGATGCAGCTGATCCCGCGGCCGCCCGGCCGCATCGACGGCGGCACGGTGCTCTTCGAGGGCCGCGACCTGCTGTCGCTCTCCGAGCGCGACATGCTCTCGGTGCGCGGGCGCGACATCGCGATGATCTTCCAGGAGCCGATGACGAGCCTCAACCCCGTCTACACGATCGGCGACCAGATCATGGAGGCGATCTTCCTGCACCAGCAGGTCGGGCCGGACGAGGCCGCGGAGATCGCGATGCAGGCGCTCGACGAGGTCGGCATCTACAAGCCGATCGAGGGCCGGCTGATGCGCGAGCTCAAGGCGCTGCGCGGCGAGGTGGATGCGGCGCGGGCGTCTGCTGATTCGCTGAAGGCGGCGGAGTCGTCGCTGCCCGCGCGGATCCGCGAGGCGCGCCGCCAGCTGCTCGATGAGTATCCGCACCGCTTCTCGGGTGGCATGCGCCAGCGCGTGATGATCGCCATGGCGCTCGCGTGCAAGCCGAAGCTGCTGCTTGCCGACGAGCCGACGACCGCGCTCGATGTGACGATCCAGGCGCAGATCCTCGAGCTGCTGAGGAAGCTGCAGGATGACCGCGGGATGGGCATCATGCTCATCACCCACAACCTCGGTGTGGTCGCCGAGAACGCCGACGTGGTGTGCGTGATGTACGCCGGTCGTGTGGTGGAGTACGCGCGCGTCGACGTGCTGTTCAAGAACCCGCTGCACCCGTACACGCGCGGGCTGTTCCAGGCGATCCCCGGGCTACGCGACGCGAAGCACCGGCTCACGACGGTCGAGGAGGTCGTCGACAGCATGAGCGAATTCCGCAAGCTGCCCGGCTACGAGAAGGGGCTGGTGCCTTGGTGGCCCTTCATGCCCAAGGAGCACCGGCCCGCGACGGTGCCGGGACGGCCCGAGTACGCGCTGCACGAGATCGAGCCCGGAAGGTGGGTGGGCGTGTGGCGCACCGAGTTCGTGGAAGGCCACACGTCACGGCGCCCGAGCCTCGACGAGCGGCGCCCGACGAGCACGTATTTTCCGGTGGAGGCGACTGGAGCGTCATGAGCCTCATCGATCCGGGAAAGAAGGCGAAGGCGTTCACGCTTCCCGACCAGGCGGGCGCGAAGCGCTCGCTTGCCGAGTGGGCTGGCAAGCATGTGGTGCTCTACTTCTACCCCCGCGACGAGACCCCGGGCTGCACCACCGAGGCGTGCGACTTCCGCGACAGCGTGAAGGCGCTGGCAAAGCTTGGCGCGGTGGTGGTGGGGGTGTCACCCGATACGGTCGAGAGCCATGCCGCCTTCGCGAAGAACCACCGGCTCGGCTTCACGCTGCTCGCGGACGTGCCCAGCCGCACAGGCACGCCAAAGGTCTGCAACAGTTACGGCGTCTGGCAGGAAAAGTCGATGTACGGAAAGACCTACATGGG
>CAZKTN010000094.1:0-2273 GCA_964555705.1 uncultured Isosphaeraceae bacterium
TCCGTGCCCGTCTCGCGCCCCCAAGCCGCGAGCACCACGGATGCAATGCCTTCTCGCCCCTCCTGGGGGAACCATTTGCGTTCCCGGGCACCATCAACCCAGATGGCGTGATGCGCCTGGTGCGCGCGGAGCTTCGCAGCAACCCGCGGTTCCGAAGGCACCTTGTCCGCTTCGCCCGGCAGCAGGGCTGCTGACGGAGCACGCCGCACATCCCGAGGCAAGCCGGCGGCCGGGTAGCCAGACGCTTGGCGGCCGATGGGGGTGTATCGCAGCAACTCCCTCAGGGCTGGGCAAGTCGAGTGACCGCTGGCCGTTCAATGCACCGTGTCGCAACGTGCCAGTACGCAAAGTAGGGCGGCCCGGCTCGTCATGAACCGAACCGCCCGCTGGAAAAGGGGCACAGGTTCTTTGGTGCGGCTACGCGAGCATGGGGACCATGGCCGCCTTGTTAAGCGTCTGGGCAAGTCGGGTCAGGTCACGGTCCGCGCGTCTCTCGTCGTCAAGGCACCTCTGCAGCTGCGACGCGGAGGAGTGGTGTCCAAGCAACTGTGCCCAGGTGCGGGCACATCCGTACCCGGCGATCTGGTCATGCTCGATGTGCTGCGCCAGCGCCACAAGCGCCGCATCGCGCACGTGGGGTTCCGCACGGGTCATATTCGCAAGCTCCAGGCAGTCGCGGAGTATGCCGCGCATCCCGTTGCTCTCAGCGAGCTCGCCCGGCGCACGCACGCCCATGTCGCCGAAGACGACGTCGAGGCGTGAGAGGTGGGTGGAGCACTCGTCCGCGTGTGCGCGCAGCATGTCAGCCAGGCGCGTGTCGGTCGTGGCCTGCACAAGCCTCGGCACCGTCATCATGTGATGGCGCTCGGCCGCGTACAGCTCGTTGAGTTGCTCGATGAGCAGGTCCCGCAGTGTGTTCATAGGCATGGCAAGTTCCTCGTCGTCGCGCTTACACGGCGGAAGTGCGTCCCTCGGACAGCGACACGCGCCGCCCGACGGGCTTGACCTCGACGTGGCGCGGCTTCATGCCCGAGCGCCGCGTCATCGTGATGGTGAGGAGCCCATTCTCGCACTCGGCGGAGACCGTCTCGGGATCCACCGTGTCGGGCAGCTCGACGTTGCGGCGGAACGCGCCGAAGGCCCGCTCCGACTGGCACACCCCGCCCTGCCGCACCTCACGGGCCTCGGACTTCTTGCCCGAGACGCTCAGGGTGTGGCCGGTCACTGACACATCGAGGTCACGGAACGCGATCCCAGGAACCTCAGCCTTGATGACCAGCTGGTTGTCCGTCTCGACGATGTCAATGGGGGGCACCCACTCCTCCGCCTCGATGCCTGGCAGCCCGCCGAACCACGACGGATGCTCGCCCATGAACCGGCCGATGGTCCGGTCGATCTCGTCGCGAAGGCGAACAACGTTCCCATTGAACAGGCCACGCTTCTTCCATAGTGTCACGTTCATGACGGCTCCTTCTCGCTGAGGCGCACGTGCCTGGCCGGCCGCAACATGCGGCCGCAACGCGCAAGCGGCGTGCGCCAGTGCACAGAGCGCCAAGCCAGCCGGCCATTCGCGCCCGGTGCGGACTATTTTCAGGCACACGCCTAGATTTGGGGCGCATGAATCCCTCACGCACCGCACCAATCGTCGTCGCGACCGACTTCTCCCACCATGCGGCGGCTGCCGTGGGTCGTGCGCTGCTGCTCGCGCGCGCCCAAGGGCGCAGGGTCGCCATCGTCCATGCGCTCGGACTTGACGTGCCTTCGTACTGGATGGGTGTCATCGGCGAGCAGTGGTCGCACGTCGAGAGCCAGTCGGAGGCGCATGCGCGCAGGCGCCTCGAGGGGCTGGCTGAGCGAGGGCGCTCAGAGCACGGCGTGGAAGTCGACATCCGCATCGAGCGAGGCTTCGCGAGCGCATCGATCGCAGCCGCGGCAGAGTCGATGTCGGCTGCCCTGGTCGTCGCGGGTGCGCACGGTGGCGGATTCGTGCACCGCGTCCTAATGGGATCAACGTCATCACGGCTGGTACGCAAGTTCGCGGGACCGGTGCTGGTGGTGAAGTCCAGCCCGGAGGCGCCCTACCGCCGCGCTCTCGTGCCGATCGACTTCTCTGCGGCGTCGCCCGAATGCATCCGTGCGGCACGGGAGCACGCGCCGTCGGCGGAACTCACCCTGCTGCACGTGGCCGCCATCCCCTTCGACATCCAGATGCGCGAGGCCGGCATCAGCGAGGACCTGATCCGCACCTTTGAGGTCGCTGGACGGGCGCAGGG
>CAZKTN010000095.1:0-2013 GCA_964555705.1 uncultured Isosphaeraceae bacterium
AGAGCATCGGTCTTCGGAACCGAGGGTTGCAGGTTCGAATCCTGCCGCGTGCGTTGACTGGCACGCACTGCGCCGTCCAGCTGGCGCGGCCGCTTCACACCGCGCGCCGGGCCGCTGCGAGAAGGGGCAGCACAGCGGATGCATCGGATGGCCGGTCGGCGGGACTCTTCGCGACGAGCGGGGCGACTAGAGGGTCGATCACGTCCCGGGCGATGCGCAGGAGCTCCTGCGCGCCCGAGATTCCGCGTCGCCGGGCCGCAGTCCTCACTCCCGACGGGTCAATCTCCAGCTGGCGCGATAGCGCTTCGGAGGGCGCGCACACCGGCGCTGGCGCAGACTTCGTGCGCCGGCCTGAGCCGGACTTCCTCGAGCCGTCTGCCGCTCCGTCGCGACGCGGGACCATGCCGGTGACGAGCTCGCCGATCATGATGCCGAATGCGAAGACGTCCGCGCGGGCGTCGCACGACGCGATGCCTTCGGTCCACTGCTCGGGCGCCATGTAGTCCGGAGTGCCCATTCGGTGCACGGCGCCAGCTGGGGTCAGGCGCGGCCTGCGCCCCGACATCGCGCGGGCCAGCCCGAAGTCGATGAGGCGCACCTCGTGGAGCACACCCTTGCATGATGCGATCACGTTCCCGGGCTTCACGTCACGGTGCACAACGTTGCATGCGTGGGCTGCCGCAAGGCCTTCGCATGCCGCGGCTGCAAGCGCGAGCCTCTGCCCAAGCTGGAGAGTTCGCTCGTCGGCCTCCTTCGTGATCGGAGTGCCGTCGATGAGCGGCATCGCAAACCAGGGCGACCCCGACTCGTGAATGCCAGCGTCAACCATCTCGATCACGCACGGATGCCTGATGGACCGGATGATCCTGCGCTCCTCCTCGAAGCGCGCGAGCATGTCCTCGGCATCGACGCCGGGATCGAAGAGCTTCACCGCGTGGTTCGGCGATGTGTCCCCGTCACGGACGGCCGCGAACACCTGTGCGACCCCACCGCGCCCGATCGGGTGCAAGAGCGTGAAGCGGCCGCAGCGCAGCATCCTGTTGAGGTCACCGCGCTGGATGCGGGCGCCAAGCGCACGCAGGAGCGCATCAAGCTGATCTTGGGTCACCCCACGGTCCGGCATCGGTCTCACGCGCTCTCGTGGGACATGCGCCGTGCGAGCTTCCTTCGACCCTCGCTGAGCTCGCGGTAGCCGGTGCGCTCGCTGATGCCGAGCAGCTCGGCGATGCGCGGTATCGGCACATCAAGCACGAGATGCAGGGTGACAATCTCCATCATGCGCGGATGGGTGCGGGTGAGCTCGGTCATGTGCGCAATGAGGCTCTGATGCGCAGCTGGGGCGGCGGTAGCTGATGCGCGTGCGTCGCGCGCGGACGTGCGCCTCCCGTCCTTGTGCACATCCGCGGGAAGCGGCGCGTGCGGCAGGTGCTTGCCCCGCTTGGCCGCACGCCGCAGCTTGATGCGGTCGGACATCGCCTGCGCCATCAGGATCGTTGTCAATCCGCGCAGGTGCGAGGGCTCGCTCGGAACTGCACGCTGGCGCATGAGGCGCACTACGGACTCGGACACGAGCGATGTCGGCGACATCGTGCCGGCAAGGCGCGAGCCTCGCAGCTGGCGGGATGCGATACGGCGGAGCTCCGAGTAGTTGCTTTCCACAAGCGCCCCAAGCGATGCGGCGCGTTGGACGGTGCGCGAAGGCTTGCGCCGCGCACGCGCCGCCCGTGATTCTTGCGCTCGCGTCCCGGTGATACGGTTGGTCGCCGGGGCGGGTTTACGGGGCTGTCCCACGGCTTGAGTTTACCGATGGCGTAGCCGATGCTGCTCGGGCCAGCAGAGCCTCGCACTCCTGCGTGATCGTGTGGTGAGCGCCGTAGCTGGTGACAAGTGCCTCCCGAGCCTGCGTGAGCTGGGCGATCGCCGCGTCCAGCGTGCCGTCCTCGAGCAGCAGCTCACCCAGCCTTGTGCGATAGCTGAGCGTGAGGAGATCACGAGATCCGTGTGAGCGCTCCA
>CAZKTN010000096.1:0-1748 GCA_964555705.1 uncultured Isosphaeraceae bacterium
AGCGTGATCTTGCGCGTGCACTCCTTGGCGATCAGGTCCTTCGAGTGGGACGCCAGCACGAGAATGCCCGACTTGCTCACGAGGTCTCGGATGCGCTCCTCGGCCTTGCTGCGGAAGGCCGCGTCGCCCACCGACAGCCACTCATCCATCAGCAGGATGTCCGCCGGGAAGCTCGTGACGATCGCGAACGCCAGCCTCATCCGCATGCCCGAGGAGTACGTGCGCACCGGCATCGAGAGGAAGTCGCCGAGCTCGCTGAAGTCGGCGATCTCGTCGCGCAGCCGGCGGATCGCCGTGCGGCCCACACGCATCACGAGCCCGCGCAGCAGGATGTTCTCGTAGCCGGTGGCCTCGGACTCGATGCCAAGCGAAGGGTCGATGAGCGTGCCGAGGCGCCCCTCGCAGGTGCGAGTCCCGGCAGTGGGCGGGTATGCGCCCGACAGGACGCGCAGGAGCGTGGTCTTGCCTGCGCCGTTGTGGCCGGTGACGCCGAGGCGGTCGCCGTCGCGTAGGTCCAGGCTGATGTCGTTGAGTGCATGCACCACAGTGATGCCGGCCTCGCGGCCGATGCGGCCGCCGGAGGCCGTGGCAAGCAGCGTGTGCTTGAGCGAGAAGCCTCGCGCACCGATGATCGGCAGGTGCACAGTCACTCGGTTGAGGCAGAGTCTGGCCATGGGTCAGATCCAGTAGACGATCTGGCGGCGCTTGAGCGTGACGATCGCCAGCGCCCCGATGGCGCTGATGGCCAGGATGCCGCATGACACGATCCAGAAGATGGGCTCGACCTCCTGGCCGAGCAGCGGCTTGCGCAGGAGGTCCAGCAGGTAGTAGAAGGGGTTGTAGACGAGCAGCTTCGAGCGGGCCGCGGACCCCTCCGGGTACCAGAAGACCGGCGTCATGAACATGAGCATCTGCATGAAGCTCGCCACGACCTGCGTGATGTCCTGGAAGCGCGCGCAGAGGACGCCGAGCATGAGCGACAGGCAGTGGAGGATGGCGATGATGATCGCGAGCGCCGGGATGAACGCAAGCGTGTGCCAGTTGGGGACGATGCCCGCGTAGATGGCCACAGGTATGAACAGCACGAAGTGGTGCGCGGTGAATATGACGTGCTTTGCCACGATGCGCCAGACGAAGGCGCTCAGCGGGAAGGGCGACTGCTTGAGGTAGTTGCCCGCTCGGGTGATGCAGCCAGTGCCCTCGTTGATGGTGGTGGAGATGAGGCCCCAGAAGACCATGCCAAGCGTCACGTACGGGAAGAACTCGCCGAGGGGGATGCCGAAGATCGCGGAGTAGAGCGGTCCGAGGCCCGCAAGCATGATGCCCATGCTCAGCGTGATCCACCACGGCCCCAGCAGCGACCCGCGGTACCGCAGCGAGATGTCGTACCAGGCCAGCGTCAGCCACATGTCGGATGACCGGGTGCCGTCCCACCATTCGCTGAGTGTCGCGCGCAGCTCCTGCACTGGCGCGGCATAGTACGGGGTAGCCTTCGCAGCGCTCGGTGATCCACGTCGTCATCGTCAACTTCAACGCTGGCGCGATGCTCGCGGATGCGGTGGCCTCGGTGATCGACGATGCCGACCGGGTGGTGGTGGTCGACAACGCGTCCACTGACTCAAGCATGGACGCACTCGAGCGGCGCTTCGGCGGGCGGCCGACGCTGGCCCTGGTGCGCCGCGCCACCAACGGCGGATTCTCGGTGGGATGCAACGACGGGCTGCGCGCGCTGGGGTGGATCGGCGGCG
>CAZKTN010000097.1:0-1671 GCA_964555705.1 uncultured Isosphaeraceae bacterium
TCGCATCGTGTGCACCTAGAAGCCCAATTGGATGCGCGTGGGAATCTGCTGCGTGCCGCCACGCGGGGGCGGAGCGCCCTCAGTCAGGCCCGTGATGTCGTCGAGCGCGTGGTCGTAGAAGAATGCGGAGTCGTCGCGCATGAGCACGTGGTTCGCTGCGATGCGGCCGTAGATCTCGGTGCGCCCGCGCAGGATCACTGGATTCGTGGGCATGAAGATGGATCCCACGATGCTGGTGTCGACAAAATCCCACAGGAAGATCGACGACAGGAAGGCGGGATCCGGGTAGATGCGCACGCGCCAGGGCTCGATGTACTGCGGCTCGAGCGGCGGCGTGGGCTCGCACGCGGTGGGCTCCCAATTGCCCATCCACTCGCGCATGTGAGGGTCGCCGGGCACGCTTGGGGTTGCCGCGCAGGTGTGCTGCTTTCCGATCCACGATCCGCTCATCGAGAGGTCGTAGGCCACGAAGAGCAGCAGCTGCGAGTTGCCCTTGAGCTGGATCGTGGAGTTGATCATCTCGAGGCTCTTGGCGTCGAGGTCAAACCACATGCGCGCCTTCATCACGATCTTCACGTTGCCGTCGATGATGAGCGTGCTGTTGGTGAGCTTGAGCTTGTCGTCGATGCGGTACACGCCCGACTTGAGCGTGAGCGTTGAGTTGCTCACGTTGAGGTCGCCGCCGCTGATGGGGATGCCGAAGAACTCCATGCATCGCACGCGGAACGGGTTGAGTGTGGTCGTGGTGCCCGTCCATGACTTGTTGCCCCAGAATGTGGTGCCCGTGGTGAAGGTGGGCTCGTCGGGCGGCTTGGTCATCCGGATCGACTCGCCCTGCGGCAGCCGCTCCTTCTCAACAAGGTCAGCGCCGCTGCCCCAGATCGTGGGGCTCTGCGCATTGAAGGGGTAGTAGAGGTACGTCTGCGGCGTGCTTGTGGCGCCCTCGCCGCGCTCCCAGCTTGATGCGGAGCGGTGGTCGCCGCCGGTGTACTTCCAGAGCTGCTCGGGGTCGGTCAAGTCATTGGTCGCGAGCATCGCGTAGCCGGTGCGCGCCGCGCGCTTGAACTCGGCCTCCTGCGATATGAGCGCGGGGATCAGCCCGGAATGCGTGCCGGGGATCGCCACCGGCCTGTCCTCGAACATCGCGTTGCCGTTGATGTAGACGCCGGAGAAGCCCCACTGCTGGAGGTCGGCCTGCGTGCCCATGTTCACGGGGTCGCGGTCGGCGCTGCGCGGCGCGCGCTCCCAGCGGCCGATGAAGTTGCGGCCCTCCATCGTCATGAACTTGTTCGCGAAGAGGGCGTACTGGCCCTTCACCAGGCTGCGCAGGCTCATTTGCGCGTTCATGCGGTAGCTGGTGTCGCCGACGGAGACCGAGATGCGCGCATCGAACTCTGTGGTGGAGAGCGTTGGCGCAAGGCCGGTGTTGAGGTCGCGCACGGTGACGTCGAGGATCGCGCCGTCGATCGCGTAGTTCGAGAGCAGGATGCCGTCTGCAAGCTGCGACCGCCACGCGGCGGCCTTGATCGCATCGGGCTCCTGGAAGATGGATGCCAGCACCTCGCGCGAGATGGCCAGGCCTTCGGCGGCCGCAAGCCGTGCGCGGGCGGCCTCGCCCACGCTGCTGCCGACGTCAATCGAGCGGTCACGGCTCTTGCTGAAGGTGGTGGC
>CAZKTN010000098.1:0-1631 GCA_964555705.1 uncultured Isosphaeraceae bacterium
CCGATGAAGTCCGCATCGGCGTCGCGACCCCGCACGGTCCCGAAGGGATCTGCCGCGTCGATTGTGCGCAGCACCGTGAGCACCGGTGCGAGATCCCCGACCGATACGGCCTTGCGGGCGAGCGCGAAGTCCATCGCGGCCAGGGCGTCGACAAAGACCGCGCGCGCGAAGAGCGACCGTCCCACCGCGGGATCGCGCGCGAGCGTGTGGCTCACGGCGAACGCGGCTGCGACGCGCCGCGCAACGCCCGCTGCATCATCGCCCCTGCACGCACGGTCCATCGCATCGGCGAGCACCACACGCACTGCAGCCCGGATGCGCGAGCCATGGAAGATGTCCAGGCTCGGCGGCTCAAGGGTGAAGGTGTCGCCAAGCGCCAGGAAGTCACACCGTGGGGTCCGCACCGCCCGCTCGAGCGTCTCGAGGATCAGGCGCTCGCTGCGCGCGAGCATGTCACGTGCGCGCATGGCCTGGTCCGCTGGCGCCACGCCGCAGTCGATGCGCATCATCTCGATCGCCTGCTGGTCGATCTCGTCGAGGCCCGCCGCTGCAGTGCCCGCCTGAATGAGGAGCCACGCCGCATTGGCCAGCGACGCCGGGTCGACCGTGCCGTCCGCGATGGCCTTGAGCTGCGCCGCACGCTCCGCGAGCATCGCGCGCAGCGAGAAGTGCGACTCCATCATGCGGTCCAGTGCGGGCATCATCAGCTTCGAGAAGGCGTTGTCTGGGCTTGCATCGATCTCCGCATTGATCTGGGCCATCGCGGCCCGGGCAGCGTCGATGTCGCCTAAGGCAAACACCCCAGCGGCCCGGTCCATCCATCCGGCGTACTGCTCGATCTGGCGCTGCGAGGCCGCCTCGTCGAATGCCTCGAGCTGCGCAATCGCATCGTTGGCGTCCTGACCAGAGGCAAGTCCCTTGAGCTGGCCGGCCATTGCCTTCCCGCCATCGGTCTCGATCGCCGCGCGCATCGTGGCCGTCATCATCTCCGCCTCGCCGCGTATCGCCTCAATGCAGCCTGCGGGATCGGCGTTCGAGAGCTGCGCATAGAGCTCGGCGAGCGGCTTCGCCTGCTCGGCGCTGAGCATGCCGCTGCCGATCAGCGAGTCCATCCTGCCATCGCCCATCATCATCACCGCACTCGACACGAGGCTTGAGACGACCACTCGGTCCTGGCCAGAATGGGCACCGAGGCGCATGATGGTGTCGAGCGACTCCACAGCGACCGCCGCATCGCCGTTCTCGAGCGCGAACTGCGCGCGCGCGGACATCAGTCTGGCGAGGTTGCGCTGGTTCGCCAGGTGCGGCAGCAGCATCGACATGCCCGCGGAGCGGTCGAGTCCCCAATCGCTTGCCGGTGCCTGCGACGCCTCCCGCAACGCATCAATTGCCGGCTGCGCGCGCTCCATGATCTCCGCGGCGCGCGCGCGCCACTGCGGGCTTGATCTCCCGGCGAAGGATGGATCGAGCATCTGGTTCCAGATGACCTCCCAGTCCTCGCGTGTCAGAGCGCCGTCGCGCGCCACGCCCGTGGGGTCAATCCCGAGCATGCGCATCGCGCGCAGGTAACCCGACGCCGCATTCTGCGCACCATCGGGCGGCATGAGTGCGGGTCGCGGTGCCGGTGCCGC
>CAZKTN010000099.1:0-1620 GCA_964555705.1 uncultured Isosphaeraceae bacterium
TCAGCGGTGATGCCGCTCGCGAGCCCATCGACGGTGCGCACCGCTCCGACGAGCACCCCGACGGGCAGGTCGTCGCCACGGCCCTTCGCGGCGCGCAGAGAACGCATGGCCTTGGGCGAGAAGGGGTCAGCGGCGAGGCCGTAGACGGATTCGGTCGGCAGCACGACGAGCTCGCCGCGCCTGATGGCAGCGGCGGCAGCCGTGATGCCGCGGTCGCGACCGGGACCGGGACGGTCGCCGACCTCGATGACCAGGCTCACGCGGGATCCATGGCACGTGTCGCCGTCGTGAAGCGCGGCTTGCGCGCGAGGTCGCGATGGTCGACGACATCGCGCCAGCGACCATCCGCGAGCAGCAGGGCGGGCACTCCGGCCTCGGCCTCGCCACCCTGTTCGTCAGAGTGCTCGATCACGACGAGGCCGCCAGGCTGCAGCAGGAGCGCTGCCGTGTCGATGGCCCCGCGGATCACATCGAGACCATCCTCACCGCCGTAGAGCGCGAGCGCCGGATCATGGTCGCGGACCTCGGGGTCGCGCACATTGGCACCCGACGGGACGTACGGCGGGTTCATCGTCACGACGGCCACGCTCCCGCGAAGGCTTGCTAACGCACCCCCATCGCTGGCGCACGTGCGGGCATCGGCCTGCACGACCTCGACACGACTTCCTGCCGCCTCGATGTCCTGCGCGAGGGCATCGGCGTTGCGACGCGTCCACGCCACCGCCGTCTCGTCAACCTCCACAGCCGTGACGTGCACGGGCGCGGCCTCGACAGCGAGCGCGAGGGCTACGGCGCCGGAGCCGGTGCACAGGTCGACCGCGCGTCGCTCGGCCGCGGGCAGCGCCCGAAGGGCGTCGATGCCCGCCTGGGCTACGAGCTCAGTCTCGGGCCGCGGGATGAAGACCCCGGGCCCGACCTGCAACTCGAGCGTGCGGAAAGGGGCCGAGCCGAGCAGGTGCTGGAGCGGCACCCGCGCCACACGTCGCGTCAGCAGGCGCTCGTAGGCGGTGCGCTGCTCGGAGTCCATCGGGTCGTGCAGGAGCAGTCGCCCGCGCGGGACGCCCATGACGTGGGCGGCGAGGAGCATCGCATCGGTGTCGGGCGAGGCCACTCCTGCTGCGGCAAGCCGGCGCTGGCCGTCCGCGATGGCATCGCGCAGCGACACCCATCCCCCCATGACGCGCGGCGTCGGACCCTGGCCGGGATGGCTCATGCGCCATCCGCCAGGGCGGCGGCGGCCGAGGAGTCGATGCACGACTGGATCACCGCATCGAGGTCGCCGCTCAGCACCTGATCGAGGTTATACGCCTTGTAGCCCGAGCGATGATCACTCAAGCGGTTCTCAGGGAAGTTATAGGTGCGGATGCGCTCACTGCGATCGACGGTGCGCACCTGCGCGCGCCTCGAGTCAGACGCCTCCTGCTCCGCCTGCTCCTGGGCGATTGCGAGGAGACGCGCGCGCAGGATCCGCAGCGCCTGCTCGCGGTTTTGCAGCTGGCTCTTCTCGTTCTGGCACGACACCACGGTGCCGGTCGGGATGTGGGTGATGCGCACGGCTGAGTCCGTGGTGTTGACGCTCTGCCCACCGGGACCGGAGGACCGGAAGACGTCGATGCGCAG